>NZ_RYDU01000027.1:0-26310 GCF_003970755.1 Pantoea sp. YU22
GGCTCAGCTGCCTGAGCCTCCTGAACACCGCGCTTCGTAAGCCGTTGTGCCGTGTCAGTGGAGGCGCATTATAGGGATCCGATTTAATTGCACAACCCTTTTTTCGATCTTTTTTTCTGGTTGGCGATAAATCCATCTCATTGCAGAGATCTTCAACGATCGCAGGCCTTTTTCCCTTGTCTGGCACTGCGATCCGCCCCAGTCTGTACGTGAACTGATAAGGAGAAAGTGAATGTCAGCCCTACGTCATTATAAAGAGAGTTACCCGCAGTGCGGTCAGCGCGTCATGATCGACGCTTCCAGCATCGTTATCGGAGACGTCATTCTGGGGGATGACGCCAGCGTCTGGCCATTAGTCGCGATACGCGGCGATGTAAATCAGGTTCGTATCGGCGCGCGCACCAATATTCAGGACGGCAGCGTATTGCACGTTACACACAAATCCGCCAGCAACCCTCAGGGCTTTCCTTTAACGATTGGCGATGACGTGACCGTCGGCCATAAAGCGATGCTGCACGCCTGTACTATCGGTAATCGCGTGCTGGTAGGAATGGGATCGATCGTACTGGACGGCGCCATTATTGAAGATGACGTGATGATTGGCGCGGGCAGTCTGGTGCCGCCGGGCAAGCGTCTGGAGAGCGGCTATCTCTATCTAGGCAGCCCGGTCAGACAAGTGCGCCCGCTGAACGAGCAGGAGATCGCGGGCTTACTCTACTCCGCTAACAACTATGTTCGCTGGAAAGATGACTATCTCGCGGATGCGAGCCAGACCCACTCCTGATCGTCGAACGCGTCGTTAATGATGGCCGCTTCCGCCTCTTCTTCCAAATCCCAGCGATGAGTGGTGAATAAGGCCATTGCCTCCCCCTGCCCGAAGCGTTGAGTCAGGGCTTCGGCAGAGATGGCGCAGGTCAGCACTATGCCGTTGACCAGCGCCGGAAAACAGACAGCCTCTTTATCAGCGTTCCACTCTTCGCGATCGGGAAACTGAATAGCCTGATTCATAGCTGCATTGCCTGTTTAAGCTGGGCAATAACCGGCGCAATTTCCGGCATAACGCCATGCCACAGCAGGAAAGCGTGCGCGGCCTGCCCCACCAGCATGCCAAGGCCATCCGCATATTGCTGCGCGCCGTGTTGCTCGCACCATTGCAGAAATGGCGTCGCGCCAGCCTGATAGAACATGTCGTAGCAGCGCACCTGAGCATTTATCAGCGAGCCTGGCAGTGGCGGAACCTCGCCGCTTACGCCGCTTGACGTCGCATTCACCACCAGGTCGAAGGTCCGCCCCGCCAGTTGCTCAAAGCCGCAGGCGTCAATCGCCCCATACTGGCTGAAGAGCTGCGCCAGCTCCTCTGCGCGCGCCTGCGTGCGGTTAACAACCGTCACGGCGCAGCCCGCAGAGAGCAGCGGCAGGATTACGCCGCGCGCCGCGCCGCCTGCTCCCACCAGCAAAATGCGATCTCCCGGGCGGATCAAGGCAAGACGTTCAAGATCGCTCAGTAGCCCAATGCCGTCAGTATTGTCGCCCAGGATACGCCCGTCGCGGCCTTTTTTCAGGGTATTCACCGCGCCGGAGAGCGAGGCTCGTTCACTCAGCTCATCGGCAAATTCGTACGCCTGTTGTTTAAAAGGCAGGGTGACGTTGGCGCCGCGTCCGCCCTGAGCAAAAAACGCAGCAATAGCGTCCGGGAAGGCGTCGAGCGGCGCGCAGACGCGGCCATAACGATGCTCAATACCCGTCTGCTCAGCGAAGGCGAGATGAATCAAAGGGGACTTACTGTGACTGATGGGATTGCCGAATACCGCAAACTGATCCATGCATTAGCCCTGACGAATAAGGTTGCCGGTTAACACATCGCGAATTTCCGACGGATTCTGCCGTCCGCCGGTGTTACCCACCAGCACCGGAAAGGCTTCGCCGAATTGCGCCCTGACCGCCTCGACAGTACGACAAGGCTCTTCGCCCGACAGGTTAGCGCTGGTCGATACCAGTGGCTTGCCAAACGCGCGACAGAGCGCCTGTACATCAGGGTGATCGCTTACGCGGATCGCCAGCGAATCAAACCGACCCGTCAGCCAGCGCGGCGTTTGTGGCGTGGCAGGCACGACAAAGGTTACCGGGCCAGGCCAGTGAGCGAACATGCGTTCACGCTGCTCGACGGTCAGCTCGCGGTCAGAGATATAGCGCTCCAGCTGAGCATAATCGGCTGCGATAAGGATCAATCCTTTCTCAACGGGACGCTGTTTCAATGCCAGCAGCGCCATTACGGCGCTTTCACTGTCCGGGTCGCAACCTAAACCAAAGACGGCTTCGGTTGGATAAGCAATAACGGCCTGCTGACGCAGCTGTTCGACGCAGTCCTCCAGCGAACCGGAAAAAGAGTGTTTTTGCATGATGTTATCTTAAGTCTCTGATGCGGCGGCCTTGCCGCAACTTTTACTGGCGCAGAAGCGTTTTACGCCCTGCGCGGTTTTCTTCTCTACCAGCAATGGGAAATGACAGTGCGGACATACGCCAGCGACTGGCGTAGCGTTAACGGCGAACTGGCAGGCCGGATAACGGTTACAGGCGTGGAAAGTCTTGCCGTAACGCGAACGACGCTGCACCAGCTTGCCTTCCAGGCATTGCGGGCAGGCAATAAGGGTTTCATCAGGTTTATCTATCGCTTCGCTATAGTCGCATTCAGGGTAGTGGCTACAGCCGATGAACATGCCGTAGCGTCCCTGACGCAGCGCTTTATCCTCGCCACACTGCGGGCAGGCGTGCCCTTCGAGCACCTTGACGATGTGGCCGTCAGCCTGATTTTTTAGCGGCCGAATATAGTCGCAAGCTGGATAATTTGTGCAGCCTAAAAAGGCGCCGTGTTTACCGCTGCGGATAACTAAATCTGCCCCGCAGGCGGGGCAGGGATCCTGTTTACGCACGGTGAAGAGTGCTGATTTGCTCATAACGATGGCTGCATAACGGATAATTAATGCAGCATGCCTTCATTGACGTCGAATAATAGTTCTTCCATCTGCTGATAGGCGTTTTCGCATCCCGGGAGATTGAACAACACCATCAGCACCACCCATTTGAGATCTTCCAGATCAAACTCGAGCGTGTCGAGCGCCATGACTCGTTCGATGACCATTTCGCGCGTTTCCATATTGAGCACCTGAATCTGCTCCAGGAACAGCAGGAAACCACGACATTCGGCATCTAAACGCTGGCCTTCTTCTTCCGTGTAGATGCGCATTGAAAGCGGATCGTTGGCTAGCAGAATCGGATCGACCAGGCCCTCCTGATAATCTGCCAGCTTTTCTAACCAGTTCAACGCATTGTAGATATCTTCACGATGAAAACCGGCATCGGTTAAGTCATCAGTCAATGTATCCTGATCAACCTGCATTTCTGCTTCGTTGTGGATATATGTCTCAAACAAGTACATTAGTACGTCGAACATGGCATGCCCTCCTCAATCGGACATAGCCGCCGGGTACAGCTGCGATCCATCCTGCTAACTCCAGCTCCAGCAGTTGGGCTGCAATCACTGGCACAGGTTGGCCGGCACGTTCAGCGACGACGTCAACAGGTGTAACCTCATCACCTACGTTAGCCAACACCTCAGCAAATGGCAATGGCGCATCGCCGCTCTCTCCAGAATATATTGCTTCCGGCTGTGTAAAAGGCAGCCAGTTAAACGCAGCGCGAAGATCTTCTACTATATCGGCAGGCTGGGCCACCAGCAGCGCACCTTGCTGAATCAGCCAGTGCGTTCCCTCGCTGCCGGGACTGCCCAGCGCGCCCGGCAAAGCGTAGACATTGCGGTTTTGCTCCAGCGCATAGCGCGCAGTAACCAGCGAACCGCTTTTAATCGTCGCCTCCACCACCAGCACGCCCCGGCTCAGGCCGCTGATAACGCGGTTACGCCGCGGGAAGTTGAGCGCATGGGGCGGCGTCGTAAGAGGAAATTCAGAAACGACCGCCCCGCCTTTCTCCACAATCTCTGCTGCCAGCGCGCCATGACTTTTTGGATAGATATGCTGTAATCCGCTACCCAGCACCGCGACGGTTTTTCCCTGCGCCTCCAGCGCCGCGCGATGCGCGATGCCGTCTATGCCGCGCGCCAGTCCGCTGGTGATGGTCAGATCGCTCAGCGCCAACTGTTGGGAAAACCATTCCCCCCACTGCCGCCCATAGTGCGAACAGTTACGGCTGCCGACAACCGCCAGCTGCATTGAGGAGAGCAAAGCGGGTTCGCCTTTTATGTAAAGCAGCGGCGGAAAGCGGTGAATCTCGCGTAAAGCGGCGGGATAGCCGTCGTCTAAAGCGGTCACCAGATGGTGAGCGTCGTTTTCGGCAAGCCACGCTTCGGTGGCAGCGATCTGACGTGACGAAAGATGGTAAAACTGGTGAATCTGCTGCTCGTTCAGACCGGCCGCTTTAAAGGTTAAGGAGGCGTCTTCTGTTTTATTAAGCGTTATCGCTGCCTCAAGCCAGCGTTTTCCGGTCAGGCCAGTTACGGCGGAAAGCCGCAAATAGCGCTCGATATTTCCCATAGTTGCTCCCTGCTTTACGTGCCGCTTCCTGCGGGTGAATGCTGTCAATCAGGCCTCAAAAAGTCTACAATATGAAGCAATAATCTTTTTTTAATCGCATACAGATCTGGATATTTATGTCAGTTTTGCAGGTATTACATTTCCCTGACGATCGTCTCCGCAAAATCGCGGCGCCAGTGAAAGAAGTGAACGCTGAGATTCAGCGCATCGTCGACGATATGTTTGAAACCATGTACGCCGAAGAAGGTATTGGTCTGGCGGCAACGCAGGTGGATATCCACCAGCGCATCATCGTTATCGACGTGTCGGAAAACCGCGATGAGCGTCTGGTTCTGATTAACCCGGAGCTACTGGATAAAAGCGGCGAAACCGGTATCGAAGAGGGCTGCCTCTCTATTCCTGAGCAGCGTGCCTTTGTTCCGCGCGCCGAGCGTGTCAAAGTGCGCGCGCTGGATCGCGAAGGCAACAGCTTTGAACTGGAAACCGACGGCTTGCTGGCTATCTGTATTCAGCATGAAATCGATCACCTCGACGGCAAACTCTTTATTGATTATCTGTCGCCGCTGAAGCGTCAACGCATCAAGCAAAAGCTGGAAAAACTGGCGCGCCAGAGCGCGCGTACTTCCTGACGGCCAAAGAAGAGATAACCGTGTCTGCTCCGCTGAAAATTATCTTCGCTGGCACACCTGATTTTGCAGCGCGTCATCTCGACGCGCTGCTTGCTTCTGAGCATCAGGTTGTCGGCGTCTTTACCCAACCCGATCGCCCCGCTGGTCGTGGTAACAAGCTAACGCCCAGCCCGGTGAAAACGCTGGCGCAAACTCACGCCATTCCGGTATTTCAGCCGAAGTCGCTTCGCCCCGCTGAAAATCAGCAGCTGGTTGCTGATCTACAGGCGGATGTGATGGTCGTGGTCGCCTACGGCCTGATTTTACCGCAGGCGGTGCTGACGATGCCGCGTCTCGGCTGCATCAACGTGCATGGCTCGCTGTTGCCGCGCTGGCGCGGCGCCGCGCCTATTCAACGTTCGCTCTGGGCTGGCGACAGCGAAACCGGCGTGACCATCATGCAGATGGATGTCGGGCTGGATACCGGCGATATGCTGTATAAGCTTAGCTGTCCGATCACCGCGCAGGACACCAGCGCCACGCTGTATGACAAGCTGGCTCAGCTCGGCCCGCAGGGGCTGCTGGAAACGCTCTCTCAGCTGGCAGACGGCCGCGCGCAGCCGGAGAAGCAGGATGACGCGCAGGCTAACTACGCAGAGAAGCTCAGCAAAGAGGAAGCCCGTCTCGACTGGCAGCTCTCCGCCGCTCAGCTTGAACGCTGTATCCGCGCTTTTAATCCCTGGCCGGTAAGCTATTTTCTGATTGAGGATCAGCCGGTGAAAGTGTGGCAGGCAACCGTATTGCCGCACGTCGCAAAACAGCCGGGCGAGATCGTTGCGGCCGATAAGCACGGTATCCAGGTCGCCACTGCCGAAGGCGTTTTGAATCTTCAGCTGCTGCAGCCGGCCGGTAAAAAAGCGATGTCAGCGCAGGATCTGCTTAACTCGCGTCGCGAGTGGTTCACGCCAGGCCGCATTTTAGCCTGACTCCAGCCCGGCTCTGTCCGGGCTTTTTGTTTAATGACGTAACGCGAATGACTAAATCAACGAATCTGCGAAGCCTGGCCGCTCAACTGATTGAGCGCGTAATTGATAAGGGCGAATCGCTCAGCGCGGTGCTGCCTGCCGCGCAAAAAAAAGTCTCCGATAAAGATGGCGCGCTGGTGCAGGAGCTCTGCTTCGGGGTGCTGCGCACGCTGCCGCAGCTCGAAGCCGTAATCGGCAAGCTGATGGCACGACCGCTGAATGGCAAACAGCGCGTGCTGCACTACCTCATTATGGTCGGCATCTATCAGCTGCTCTATACGCGTGTACCTCCTCATGCCGCGCTGGCGGAGACCGTCGCCGGCGCCGAAGCGCTTAAGCGCGCAAATCTCAAAGGATTGATTAATGGCGTGCTGCGTCAGTTCCAGCGTCAGCAGGAAGAGCTGATCGCAGAGGTTGACCAGCAGCCGCAGCGATATCTGCATCCGACCTGGTTGCTGCAGCGTCTGCAAAAAGCCTGGCCGGAAAACTGGCAGCAGATTGTAGAAGCGAATAACCAGCGCCCGCCAATGTGGCTGCGCGTCAACCGTCAGCATCACAGCCGCGATAGCTGGCTGGCGCTGCTGAACGAGAGTGGAAAATCCGCGGTGGCCGACGACACGGCGCCGGATGCGTTGCGTCTTGAAACCCCTGCTCCAGTCGGCCAGCTGCCCGGCTTCGCTGACGGCTGGGTCACCGTTCAGGATCTTTCGGCGCAGCGCTGCGCCCTGCTGCTGGCGCCTGAAAATGGCGAGCAGATCCTCGATCTTTGCGCCGCGCCAGGCGGCAAGACAACGCATATTCTTGAGATCGCGCCGCAGGCTCAGGTGATGGCGGTCGATGTGGATGCCCAGCGTTTAACGCGCGTTAACGAGAATTTGCAGCGTCTCAATATGCAGGCAGAGGTTAAACAGGGCGACGGACGCACGCCAGAGGCGTGGTGCGGCGATCGTCAGTTCGATCGTATTTTGCTGGATGCGCCCTGCTCCGCCACTGGCGTTGTGCGTCGCCATCCCGATATCAAATGGCTGCGCCGCGATCGGGATATTGCTGAACTGGCCGCGCTGCAGCGCGATATTCTCGAGGCGGTCTGGACGCATCTGAAACCGGGCGGCACGTTGCTGTACGCAACCTGCTCGGTCCTGCCGGATGAGAACGAAGCGCAGATTACTGACTTTTTGACGCGCCACGCCGACGCGCGCGCTGAAGCGTTGCCGGGCGGCAAAACAAGCGGCCTGCAGGTCTTCCCGACGGTTGAAGGCGGTGACGGGTTTTTCTACGCTAAGCTGGTAAAAGCGCACTAACTAAAGAGCATGATACGCAATGAAAATTATCATTCTTGGCGCCGGTCAGGTTGGCGGCACGCTGGCGGAAAACCTGGTCGGCGAAAACAATGACATTACGGTAGTTGATACCGATCCTGACCGCTTACGTCAGCTACAGGATAAATTTGATTTGCGCGTCGTTCAGGGCCACGGGTCGCATCCGCGTATTTTGCGCGAGGCAGGCGCAGAAGATGCCGATATGTTAGTTGCGGTCACCAGCTCTGACGAGACCAATATGGTGGCGTGTCAGATAGCCTACTCGCTGTTTAATACGCCTAACCGCATCGCGCGTATACGCGCGGCGGATTACCTGCGCGACGCAGAAAAACTCTTTATTCCCGAAGCGGTGCCGATTGATCATCTTATCTCGCCGGAACAGCTGGTGATCGAGAACATCTATCGCCTGATTCAGTACCCCGGCGCGCTGCAGGTAGTCAATTTCGCTGAAGGGCTGGTGAGTCTGGCAGTAGTCAAAGCCTATTATGGCGGGCCGCTGGTGGGTAATCCGCTCTCAATTCTACGCGAGCATATGCCGCATATTGATACCCGCGTTGCCGCCATTTTCCGCCAGGATCGGCCTATTCGTCCGCAAGGCTCGACTATTGTGGAAGCGGGAGACGAGGTCTTTTTTATCGCCGCCAGTCAGAATATCCGCGCGGTTATGAGCGAAATGCAGCGTCTGGAAAGGCCCTATAAACGCATCATGCTGGTGGGCGGCGGCAATATCGGTTTCGGCCTTGCGCAGCGGCTGGAAAAAAATTACAGCGTGAAGCTGATTGAGCGTAATCCACGCCGCGCTGCCGAACTGGCCGAGCAGCTTCAGGATACGATCGTCTTCTATGGCGACGCATCGGATCAGGAGCTGCTGGCGGAAGAGCACGTCGATCAGGTCGATCTTTTTATTGCGGTCACTAATGATGACGAAGCGAACATCATGTCGGCGATGCTGGCGAAAAAGATGGGTGCGAAAAAGGTGATGGTGCTGATCCAGCGTCGCGCCTATGTCGATCTGGTTCAGGGCAGCGTGATCGATATCGCTATCTCTCCCCAGCAGGCCACTATCTCGGCGCTGTTAGGTCACGTGCGTAAAGCGGATATTGTGGGCGTCTCTTCTTTACGACGCGGCATCGCTGAAGCAATCGAAGCTATTGCTCACGGCGACGAAACGACGTCGCGCGTGGTAGGACGAATGATCAATGATATTAAACTGCCGCCCGGTACGCTTATCGGCGCGGTAGTACGCGGCGAGGATGTGCTGATTGCCAAAGATAACCTGCGTATTGAGCAAGGCGATCATGTCATTATGTTCCTGACTGACAAAAAATTTGTGCCGGACGTCGAGCGCCTGTTTCAGCCAAGCCCTTTCTTTCTGTAAGCGCAACGGCGACAAGACTATTCCGACAAATGCCGCCGCTTAGATGGCAATTGCCGAAAGGTTTGTTAGACTTTAGAAATTGGCCAGGGCAAGGAGATAAGTATGAGTTTTTTCAAAGAGTTTCGTGATTTTGCAATGCGCGGCAACGTGGTTGATCTCGCCGTTGGTGTGATTATTGGCGCTGCGTTTGGCAAAATTGTCTCTTCACTGGTGGCAAACATTATCATGCCACCGCTGGGACTACTGATTGGCGGAGTGGACTTTAAACAGTTCAAATGGGTGCTTAAACCTGCCGAAGGCGCTACGCCGCCAGTCGTAATGGAGTACGGCGTATTTATTCAGACTGTGTTCGACTTCGTCATTGTGGCGTTCGCTATTTTTATCGCCATCAAACTGATGAATAAACTGCATAAGAAGAAAGAAGTCGAAAAACCCGTAGCGAAACCCTCTAACGAAGAGGTGCTGCTGAGTGAAATCCGCGATTTGCTGAAGCAGCAGAACGGAAAAATCTAAAACATAGCCGCCCGCGAGGCGGCTTTTTTATGCCCATAAAGCAGAAGGCCAGTGATAAGCGCTCTTCTTATCACTGGCCTCCCAACCGCCACGTTTCGCATGTTTATCTTTCCGCCGATAACTGCCTTTGCCTTTTTGCTTCTGCTCAATGCGCTGGCGGAACAGCGGGTCGTGTAATAAAGCCTGGATTGCGTTGTCGCGAATCTCGCCTTTGGTATGTTGATACTTACTCATAACCATCTCCTCGTTTAGACAGCGTAAATATATTCTCTTTACCGTAAAATTCAATCCCGCAGATGAGTGTGTTCCGGCCTGGGCTCCGTTCCCTGTTCGATCGCTTCCAGTATCGAACAATAGTCGCTGCTGTGCGCGGTGCCGCAGCAGGCGTCAGACAAACGCTGAAGCGAACGCTGCACGTTTTGCAGTTCACTAATCATCTTATTCACCTCTTCCAGACGCGCCTGAACGATCGCTTTCGATTCTTCGCAGGTATGGTGCGCGGGATCGACACGGATCGAGAGTAGATCGCGAATGGCGTCAAGACCGAAGCCAAGCTGGCGGCCGAAGCGGATAAATTTAAGACGCTGAAGATCGCTCTCGCTGTACAACCGAAAGCCACCCTCGGTACGGATCTCGTGCTCCATCATCTGCTGTTTTTCGTAGAAACGAATGGTATCGACGGTAACGTTCGCCAGCTTTGCCAGTTGCCCGATGCGGTACACTACTCCTCCTTTAACCAGCGTTCACGGATCGCTTCGCCGTAAGCGCCCTGTAAAAAATCGGTACTCATACCCGCCTGACGTAGCTGCAGTTCCAGCACAAGCAGACGCTTGCTCTGTTCACGGTAGCGTTGATCTTCAGGATCGATATTGCGCAGCAGATCGCTAATTTCCAACGCTTCGCGCCGCATTTCCAGCTCCGGCGGCAAAAAGCCAGCGTTTTTCAGTAGCCGGTAGCCACTGCGTAATTCAGCCGGTACATGACTGTCGTCATCCAGTTCGAGCGGCGCACCTTCGCCGGGCAGATCGCTGAGTTCGCCTTTCTCCTGCGCCGCACGAATATGCTGCTCAGCCAGCTGATCGATTAACCACATGAGCGCCTCCTGATTTAGCCAGTTAATTGAGCTTAACGGACGAGACAATTTTCAGGCAATAAAAAACCCGCCGAAGCGGGTTTTTTACGATGCTACAAATTACTCTGCAGCTTCTGCTTGAGCTTCTGGACGATCAACCAGCTCGATGTATGCCATCGGAGCGTTGTCACCAGCGCGGAAGCCACACTTCAGAATACGAGTGTAACCACCTGCACGGCTCGCGAAACGCGGGCCCAGCTCATTAAACAGTTTTGCCACGATCTCGTTATCACGAGTACGGGCGAATGCCAGACGACGATTAGCTACGCTGTCGGTCTTGGCAAGAGTAATCAGCGGCTCAACTACGCGGCGCAGCTCTTTGGCTTTCGGCAGAGTCGTCTTGATGATCTCGTGACGAACCAGAGAGCCAGCCATGTTGCGGAACATAGCCTGACGATGGCTGCTGTTGCGGTTCAGTTGACGACCACTCTTACGATGGCGCATGACCTTATCCTTCTCAGTGAAACCTTAACCTGTGATCCGGTTATTCATCAGCGATGCTTGCCGGCGGCCAGTTCTCAAGGCGCATGCCCAGAGAAAGACCACGTGAGGCGAGCACGTCTTTAATCTCGGTAAGAGATTTTTTACCCAGGTTAGGCGTTTTGAGCAGCTCAACCTCGGTACGCTGTACCAGATCACCGATGTAGTGGATAGCTTCTGCCTTAAGGCAGTTAGCAGAGCGGACAGTCAATTCCAGATCGTCAACAGGGCGCAGCAGGATCGGATCGAATTCTGGTTTCTCTTCTTTCACTTCCGGCTGACGTACATCACGTAAGTCAACGAAAGCTTCCAGTTGTTCTGCCAGGATGGTCGCCGCACGACGAATCGCCTCTTCAGGATCGATTGTGCCGTTGGTTTCCATTTCGATGACCAGCTTGTCCAGGTCGGTGCGCTGTTCTACACGCGCTGCTTCAACATTGTAGGCGATACGGTCTACAGGGCTGTAGCAAGCGTCGACCAACAGGCGGCCGATTGGGCGCTCATCTTCTTCCGAATGAATTCGGGCAGAAGCCGGCACATAACCACGACCACGCTGAACTTTGATACGCATGCTGATAGCGGCGTTCTCATCGGTCAGGTGACAGATCACGTGCTGCGGCTTGACGATTTCGACATCACCATCATGGGTAATGTCGGCTGCAGTCACAGGGCCAATGCCAGATTTATTCAAGGTCAGAATGACTTCATCTTTACCCTGAACTCTTACCGCCAGCCCTTTCAGGTTGAGCAGGATTTCCAGGATATCTTCCTGTACGCCCTCTTTGGTGCTGTACTCATGCAGTACACCATCAATTTCAACCTCGGTCACCGCGCAACCCGGCATGGAAGAAAGCAGAATACGGCGCAGTGCGTTACCAAGAGTATGGCCAAAGCCACGCTCTAAAGGCTCAAGGGTCACCTTGGCGTGCGTCGAACTCACTTGCTCGATATCTACCAGGCGCGGTTTTAGAAACTCTGTCACAGAACCCTGCATTGTGTCCTCTCTTTGGTACTAAGCTTTACTTGGAGTAAAGCTCGACGATCAGGTGTTCGTTAATGTCCGCAGACAGATCGGTACGCTCAGGAATACGCTTGAACACACCTTCCATCTTAGTCGCATCAACTTCCAGCCAGGTTGGCTTTTCACGCTGCTCAGCCAGCTCCAGAGCGGCCTTCACGCGAGATTGCTTTTTGGCTTTCTCGCGGATGCTTACGACATCATTCGGAGATACCTGATAAGAAGCGATGTTAACAACGCGGCCGTTAACCATTACAGACTTGTGGCTGACCAGCTGGCGTGCTTCTGCACGAGTGGCGCCGAAGCCCATACGGTAAACTACGTTATCCAGACGACCTTCCAGCAGAGCTAACAGGTTTTCACCGGTGTTGCCTTTCAGACGTGCTGCTTCTTTATAGTAGTTGCGGAACTGACGTTCCAGCACGCCGTAGATACGACGAACTTTCTGTTTTTCACGCAACTGGCCGCCGTAATCAGACAGACGCGGTTTACGCGCACCATGCTGACCAGGGGCTTGTTCAATTTTACACTTGGAATCAATCGCGCGAACGCCAGACTTCAGGAAAAGGTCTGTGCCCTCACGACGGCTCAGCTTGAGCTTAGGACCCAAATATCTTGCCATTTTCTTTCTCCAACTATCCTAAAAACGCGGCGTTATACGCGACGTTTTTTCGGCGGACGACAACCGTTGTGAGGGATCGGAGTCACATCAGTAATATTAGTGATGCGGAAACCTGCGGCGTTCAGAGCACGAATAGTTGATTCGCGACCCGGACCCGGACCCTTAACCATAACTTCCAGGTTCTTAATACCGTAATCTTTCACGGCTTCTGCACAGCGCTCTGCAGCGACCTGAGCAGCAAACGGAGTAGATTTACGTGAACCGCGGAAACCGGAACCACCGGCGGTTGCCCAACCCAGCGCGTTACCCTGACGATCAGTAATGGTAACGATGGTGTTGTTAAAAGAAGCATGGACATGAGCCACGCCATCTGAGACTTGCTTTCTTACACGCTTACGTGCACGAACTGGTGCCTTTGCCATTATTTACTCACCCCGATTATTTCTTGATCGGTTTGCGCGGACCCTTACGGGTACGTGCATTGGTCTTGGTACGCTGACCGCGAACCGGCAGACCACGACGATGGCGCAAACCACGGTAGCAACCAAGGTCCATAAGACGCTTGATGCTCAGGGTGATTTCACGGCGCAGATCACCTTCAACAACGAATTTACCAACTGCATCACGCAGCTGATCAATTTGTTCTTCAGACAGCTCACTGATCTTAACATCTTCAGCGATACCCGTTGCAGCGCAAATGGCTTTAGAACGGGTCTTGCCGATACCGAAAATCGAAGTTAATGCGATAACGGTGTGTTTATGATCAGGAATGTTAATGCCTGCTATACGGGCCACTATGCACTCCTATAATTAAATAAATGCGCCCCATGCTGAAAAGCCCGTTTTCAGGATACTCAAATGGAAACGCATTGACATACAAAAGATTGGCTGGCTAATCTAGCCAGCTCAACCCGACTTTGCAAGAAAAATATGTGAAAAAATCAGCCCTGGCGCTGTTTATGCTTAGGCTCGGCGCTGCAAATCACACGTACGACACCGTCGCGACGGATGATTTTGCAGTTACGACATAATTTCTTGACGGAAGCACGAACTTTCATTTTTACTCTCCGTAACTTCTCAAGCGCCTGAATTAACGGCCGTAGCCTTTCAGGTTTGCTTTCTTCAATGCAGACTCGTACTGACTAGACATCATCAGAGTTTGCACTTGAGCCATAAAGTCCATGATGACGACCACTACGATGAGCAGTGATGTACCGCCAAAGTAGAAGGGAACTTTCATCGCATCACGCATGAACTCCGGGATCAGGCAAATAAAAGTAATGTACAGTGCGCCGATTAAGGTCAGACGCGTCATTACTTTATCGATATACTTCGCCGTTTGCTCTCCCGGACGAATTCCCGGTACGAATGCACCAGACTTCTTCAGGTTATCTGCCGTTTCGCGCGGGTTGAAAACCAACGCCGTGTAGAAAAAGCAGAAGAAGATGATTGCAGTCGCATAGAGTAGCACATATAGCGGCTGTCCTGGCTGCAAATACAGCGAAATTGTTGTCAGCCAGTTCCAACCGGTACCGCCCCCGAACCAGGATGCTATCGTCGCGGGGAACAGGATAATGCTGGAAGCGAAAATTGCCGGGATTACACCCGCCATGTTCACTTTCAACGGTAAATGTGTGCTCTGTGCAGCGTATACACGACGACCTTGCTGACGTTTCGCATAGTTCACCACAATGCGGCGTTGACCACGCTCAACGAAAACAACGAAGAAGGTCACTGCAAATACAAGAACTGCAACCAACAGCAACAGGAGGAAGTGCAGGTCGCCTTGCCGCGCTTGCTCGATGGTATGGCCAATGGCCGGCGGAAGTCCCGCAACAATACCCGCGAAGATAATGATCGAAATACCGTTGCCGATACCTCGTTCAGTAATCTGTTCGCCCAGCCACATCAGGAACATCGTCCCGGTTACCAGGCTTACAACAGCGGTAAAGTAGAAGGCAAAGCCTGGATTAAGCACCAGGCCCTGCATTCCAGGCATATTCGGTAAACCGGTAGCAATACCGATTGACTGAAATATTGCCAATACCAACGTACCGTAGCGGGTGTACTGGCTAATCTTACGACGGCCAGCCTCCCCTTCCTTCTTAATCTCCGCTAACGCTGGATGAACCACCGTCAGCAGCTGGATAATAATAGAGGCCGAAATATACGGCATAATACCCAGCGCGAAGATTGAAGCACGGCTGAGAGCACCACCAGAGAACATGTTGAACATTTCAATGATGGTGCCACGCTGTTGCTCAAGCAGTTTGGCAAGTACAGCGGCATCAATACCAGGGATCGGAATAAAAGAGCCAATTCGGAAGACAATCAGTGCACCGATAACAAACAGCAGTCTGCGTTTCAGTTCACCAAATCCACCCTTGGCACTTTGAAAATCTAATCCCGGTTGTTTAGCCATCTGCTACTTATTCCTCGATTTTACCGCCAGCAGCTTCGATTGCAGCACGAGCACCTTTGGTGACACGCAGACCGCGAACCGTTACCGGTGCAGAAACTTCACCAGACAGAATCACTTTCGCGAATTCAATCTGAACACCGATAATGTTGGCTGCTTTCAGCGTGCTCAGGTCAACGATACCGCCTTCCACTTTCGCCAGATCAGACAGACGCACTTCTGCAGTCACGAATGATTTACGCGAGGTGAAGCCGAATTTCGGCAGACGACGGTACAGAGGCATCTGACCACCCTCGAAACCGCGACGTACGCCACCGCCAGAACGAGAGTTCTGACCTTTGTGACCACGACCACCGGTTTTGCCGAGGCCAGAACCGATACCACGACCCAGACGCTTGGAAGCGTGCTTAGAGCCTTCGGCCGGAGACAGAGTATTTAAACGCATCTGTTACTCCTCTACTTTCAGCATGTAAGAAATCGCGTTGACCATACCGCGTACAGCAGGCGTGTCTTCACGCTCAACGGTGTGGCCAATACGACGCAGACCCAGACCAACCAGAGTGGCTTTATGCTTAGGCAGGCGGCCGATTGAGCTACGGGTTTGAGTGATTTTAATAGTCTTAGCCATCGTGATTACCCCAGAATTTCTTCAACGGATTTACCACGCTTGGCAGCGACCATTTCTGGAGAATTCATATTTTCCAGGCCGTCGATAGTTGCACGAACCACGTTGATCGGGTTGGTGGAACCATAGGCTTTAGCCAAAACGTTATGAACTCCAGCGACTTCCAGAACGGCGCGCATTGCACCGCCGGCGATGATACCGGTACCTTCAGAAGCCGGCTGCATGAACACGCGGGAACCCGTGTGCGCACCTTTAACCGGGTGCTGCAGGGTGCCGTTGGTCAGCGCGACATTAATCATGTTGCGACGGGCTTTCTCCATCGCTTTCTGGATCGCTGCCGGAACTTCGCGCGCTTTACCGTAACCAAAACCAACGCGGCCGTTACCATCACCCACTACAGTCAGTGCGGTGAAGGAAAAGATACGACCACCTTTCACAGTTTTAGAAACACGGTTTACCGCGATCAGTTTTTCCTGCAGTTCGCCAGCTTGTTTCTCGATGTGTGACATCCTAGACCTCTACCTTAGAACTGAAGGCCAGCTTCACGAGCAGCATCTGCCAGTGCCTGGACACGACCATGATATTGGAAACCGGAACGGTCGAAAGAAACATCTTTGATGCCTTTTTCGATTGCGCGCTCAGCAATAGCTTTACCTACTGCGGCAGCTGCATCTTTGTTGCCGGTGTACTTCAGTTGTTCAGAGATAGCTTTTTCTACAGTAGAAGCAGCAACCAGAACTTCGGAACCGTTCGGGGCGATTACCTGTGCGTAAATGTGACGCGGGGTACGATGTACCACCAGGCGAGTAGCACCCAGCTCTTTGAGCTTGCGACGTGCACGGGTCGCACGACGGATACGAGCAGATTTCTTATCCATAGTGTTACCTTACTTCTTCTTAGCCTCTTTGATACGCACGACTTCGTCGGCGTAACGGACACCCTTGCCTTTGTAAGGCTCAGGACGACGGTAGGCGCGCAAGTCAGCTGCAACCTGGCCGATCAGTTGTTTATCAGCGCCTTTCAGCACGATTTCAGTCTGAGTCGGACATTCTGCAGAGATACCCGCGGGCAGCTGATGATCAACCGGGTGAGAAAAACCCAGTGACAGGTTAACCACATTGCCTTTAACGGCAGCACGATAACCAACACCAACCAGCTGCAGCTTCTTAGTGAAGCCTTCGGTAACACCGATAACCATGCCGTTCAGCAGCGCACGAGCGGTACCCGCTTGCGCCCAGCCGTTTGCAAAACCGTCGCGCGGAGCGAAGGTCAGTGCATTGTCAGCATGCTTAACTTCTACGGCATTATTGATAGTACGAGTCAGCTCGCCGTTTTTACCTTTAATCGAAATTACCTGACCGTCGAGTTTTACCTCTACGCCGGCAGGAACAACGACAGGTGCTTTAGCAACACGAGACATAGTTTCCTCCGATTACGCTACGTAGCAGATAATTTCGCCGCCAAGACCAGCCTGGCGCGCTGCACGATCAGTCATGACACCTTTAGAGGTAGAAATAACAGCAATACCTAAACCCGCCATAACTTTCGGCAGCTCATCTTTTTTCTTATAGATGCGCAGACCTGGGCGGCTGACACGCTGAATGCTTTCTACAACAGCTTTACCCTGGAAATACTTAAGAGTCAGTTCCAGTTCCGGCTTGATGTCGCCTTCGATTTTGAAATCTTCAATATAACCTTCTTCCTTCAGCACGTTGGCAATTGCCACTTTCAGCTTGGAGGAAGGCATGGTGACCGCAGCTTTGTTCGCGGCCTGACCGTTACGGATACGGGTCAGCATATCCGCGATCGGATCTTGCATGCTCATCTGTCTTTACTCCCGTGATTCAATTGGTGACAATTACCAGCTAGCCTTTTTCAGACCCGGGATTTCACCGCGCATAGCGGCTTCACGGACCTTGATACGGCTCAACCCGAACTTCCGCAGGAAACCGTGCGGACGACCTGTTTGACGGCAGCGGTTACGCTGACGAGACGGGCTGGAATCACGCGGCAGAGTCTGCAGCTTGAGAACAGCGTTCCAACGATCTTCGTCGGAAGCGTTCACATCAGAAATGATCGCTTTCAGTTCAGCGCGTTTTGCGAAGAATTTGTCTGCTAATTTCACACGCTTAACTTCGCGTGCTTTCATTGATTGCTTAGCCATTAAGTAACCCTACCTTACTTGCGGAACGGGAAGTCAAAGGCAGTCAGCAGAGCACGGCCTTCATCATCAGATTTCGCAGTAGTGGTAATGGTGATATCCAAACCACGAACGCGATCGACTTTGTCGTAGTCGATTTCTGGGAAGATGATCTGCTCACGAACGCCCATGCTGTAGTTGCCACGACCATCGAAAGACTTCGCGGACAGACCACGGAAGTCGCGGATACGCGGTACAGCAATGGTGATCAGACGCTCAAAGAACTCCCACATGCGCTCGCCGCGCAGAGTTACTTTACAGCCGATCGGATAGCCCTGACGGATTTTGAAGCCTGCAACTGATTTGCGTGCTTTGGTGACCAGCGGTTTTTGACCGGAGATTGCTGCCAGGTCAGCTGCTGCGTTTTCCAGCAGTTTCTTGTCAGCGATCGCTTCACCAACACCCATGTTCAGGGTGATCTTCTCGACCCGAGGGACTTGCATGACAGAAGTGTAGCCAAACTCTGTCATGAGTTTCTGGACTACTTCGTCTTTGTAGTAATCATGCAGTTTCGCCATCGTACTACTCCAAATTACTTGATAGTTTCGCTGTTAGACTTGAAGAAACGGACTTTTTTGCCGTCTTCGAATCTAAAGCCTACACGGTCAGCCTTACCGGTTGCCGCATTGAAAAGCGCAACGTTAGAAACCTGAATAGCGGCTTCTTTTTCAACGATGCCACCCGGTTGGTTCAGAGCCGGAACCGGCTTCTGGTGTTTCTTAACCAGGTTGATGCCTTCAACGATGACCTTGCCAGAAGACAGGACATTCTTAACTTTACCGCGCTTACCTTTATCTTTGCCGGTCAGCACGATAACTTCGTCGTTACGACGGATTTTCGCTGCCATTGTTCGCTCCTTAGAGTACTTCTGGTGCCAGAGAGATAATTTTCATGAACTTTTCAGTACGAAGTTCACGAGTTACCGGCCCAAAAATACGTGTTCCGATTGGCTGCTCGCTGTTATTGTTCAAAATAACGCATGCGTTACCATCGAAGCGAATGACAGAACCGTCCGGGCGACGAACACCCTTCCTGGTGCGCACCACTACCGCCTTCAGGACATCACCTTTTTTCACCTTACCACGCGGAATTGCTTCCTTGATGGTAACTTTGATGATATCGCCGACGCCTGCGTAGCGACGGTGCGAGCCACCCAGAACCTTGATACACATTACGCTACGTGCACCGGAGTTGTCGGCGACGTTCAGCATAGTCTGTTCTTGGATCATTTTAGTGCTCCGCTAATGTCAACTACTACTTCGGGACCCAAACTTCAGGTCGTTAGAAAGCCCCATATTTGAGGGCGCGGCATTATAACACCGGTTCTCACAGATGGGTAGAAAAAATGAACGGCTCAACAATGGGGCCGCTTATTTTCCCTGATAACAGGGAGGGCGTATTCTAGGGAATAGTCTCAGCAGTAGCAAATGTAATCTGCCTTATTTTTCGACACTCGCCATTACCGCCTCATCTAACGCCTTTACATCCTCTGCGGAACGACTAGCTGGATAAGCAAATAGCGCTCCTTCGGCAGGTCAATAACCGCTAACGTCTCTCTACACGGCGCCCATTTGCTCTGATGACGCGACGGCAACCTGTGCCTGATTACTGAAGCTCCGCGTTGTCCATGCGCAGTACCGGCACAATAGATGAAGCGAGACGTTTGCCTTACGGCACCAGTGTCGGTAAAGACACAGCGCGATGCTGTGCTGATCAGGCCCTGTGCTGCGCCTGCCAGACACTCTTCCCTGCCCTGGCGGGTTGCTGGGCTTACCTTGCTGGCAGCATACTAACGTTATCCTGGCGAGCACGGATGTCGCCGTTACTCCGCGCCGGTCAGGACGTCCTGCTTCTGTCCCGCAGCTGGCGCGAGAAACGACTACATTACCGCCGCCTTGATGCGGGCGTTGAGGGAAATGGCAGGCAGAATTGATGCGTGATGGGATATGAGCCGAGCGAGAGGCAAAAAAAAACCCTCTGCCGAAGCAGAGGGTTTCTTCAGAAAAAACTGTTCTTATTACAGAACCGCTTTCTCAATAACGCGAACCAGAGTCCAGGACTTAGTCTTGGACAGCGGACGGGTTTCGCGGATTTCAACCACGTCACCAATACCGCATTCGTTGTTCTCGTCATGGATGTGCAGCTTAGTCGTACGCTTAATGAATTTACCGTAGATCGGGTGTTTCACGAAACGCTCGATAGCGACAACTGCAGATTTCTGCATTTTGTCACTAACAACACGACCTTGCAGAGTACGGATTTTATCGGTCATTACGCACCCGCCTTCTCAGTCAGTAAAGTCTTAACGCGTGCAACATCACGGCGAACCTGTTTCAGCAGATGGGTCTGCTGCAGTTGGCCAGATGCTGCCTGCATGCGCAGGTTAAACTGCTCACGCAGCAGATTCAGCAGCTCAGTGTTCAGCTCTTCGACGCTTTTTTCACGCAGCTCAGTTGCTTTCATTACATCACCGTCTTAGTAACAAAGGTGGTTTTGATAGGCAGTTTTGCTGCTGCCAGCTTGAAGGCTTCACGGGCCAGCTCTTCTGGTACGCCGTCCATTTCATACAGGACTTTACCAGGCTGAATCAGGGCAACCCAATACTCCACGTTACCCTTACCTTTACCCATACGCACTTCCAGCGGCTTCTCGGTGATCGGTTTGTCCGGGAATACACGGATCCAGATCTTACCTTGACGCTTAACTGCACGGGTCATAGCACGACGTGCTGCTTCGATCTGACGAGCAGTCAGACGACCACGGCCAACAGCTTTCAGACCGAAAGTACCGAAGCTAACATCCGTACCCTGCGCCAGACCGCGGTTGCGGCCTTTGTGCACTTTACGGAATTTTGTACGCTTTGGTTGTAACATCAGCGACTCTCCTTACTTACGGCCTTTACGCTGCTGCTTTTTAGGTTGAGCAGCCGGTTCCGGTTGTTCAACAGCAGCCATACCACCCAGGATCTCGCCTTTGAAGATCCATACCTTAACGCCGATTACACCATAAGTGGTGTGCGCTTCTGAGGTGTTGTAGTCAATGTCAGCACGCAGAGTGTGCAACGGTACGCGACCTTCACGGTACCATTCGGTACGTGCGATCTCAGCACCGCCCAGACGGCCGCTAACTTCAACTTTGATACCTTTCGCGCCCAGACGCATGGCGTTCTGAACAGCACGCTTCATCGCACGACGGAACATCACACGACGCTCCAGCTGTGAAGTGATGCTGTCAGCAACCAGTTTCGCGTCCAGTTCCGGCTTACGGACTTCGGCGATATTGATCTGTGCAGGTACGCCAGCGATATTCGCGACGACCGTACGCAGTTTCTCTACGTCTTCACCCTTTTTACCGATAACGATACCCGGGCGAGCGGTGTGAATGGTCACACGGATGCTCTTAGCCGGACGCTCGATAACGATGCGGGATACAGACGCTTTTGCCAGTTCTTTAGTCAGGAACTGACGAACTTTAAAATCGCTGTCCAGGTTGTCAGCGAATTCTTTGGTGTTCGCAAACCAGGTAGAGTTCCATGGTTTTACAATACCCAGGCGAATACCATTAGGATGTACTTTCTGACCCATTGCTAGTCTCCAGAGTCTCAGCGATCGGACACAACCACAGTAATGTGGCTGGTGCGCTTCAGGATGCGATCTGCACGACCTTTAGCACGCGGCATAATGCGCTTCATGCTCGGGCCTTCGTCTACGAAAATTTTCGCGACTTTCAGATCGTCGATATCAGCGCCATCGTTGTGTTCGGCGTTAGCAATGGCAGATTCCAGGACCTTCTTAACCAGTACAGCCGCTTTCTTGTTGGTGTAGGTCAGAATATCCAGAGCCTGCGACACTTTCTTACCGCGAATCAGGTCAGCCACAAGGCGAACCTTCTGAGCAGAAGAACGAGCATGGCGATGTTGAGCAATAGTTTCCATCTCTTCCTCCTACTTATTTCTTCTTGGCTTTCTTATCAGCAGCGTGGCCGCGATAAGTACGTGTCGGTGCAAATTCACCCAGCTTGTGGCCGACCATTTCGTCGGAAACAAAGACAGGAACGTGCTGACGACCATTATGGACAGCGATGGTCAAACCGATCATGTTAGGGAAGATCGTTGAACGACGGGACCAGGTGCGCAGGGGCTTCTTGTCTCCGCTTTCCACCGCTTTCTCTACCTTCTTCAGCAAGTGCAGGTCAATAAAAGGACCTTTCTTGAGAGAACGTGGCATGGCTTATCCTCTAAAATTATTTGCTACGGCGACGTACGATAAATTTATCAGTACGCTTGTTGCTACGGGTCTTCTTACCTTTGGTCTGAACGCCCCACGGAGTTACCGGGTGCTTACCAAAGTTACGACCTTCACCACCACCGTGCGGGTGATCTACTGGGTTCATCGCGGTACCGCGAACGGTCGGACGAACACCACGCCAACGAGTTGCACCCGCTTTACCCAGAACGCGCAGCATATGCTCAGCGTTGCCGACTTCGCCCAGGGTTGCGCGGCAATCAGCTTCGATTTTACGCATTTCGCCTGAACGCAGACGCAGGGTAACGTAGGAGCCTTCACGCGCAACGATCTGCACGTAAGCGCCAGCAGAGCGAGCGATCTGACCGCCTTTGCCTGGCTTCATTTCTACGTTGTGTACAGTAGAACCCACCGGGATGTTACGCATCGGCAGGGTGTTACCTGCTTTGATCGCAGCATCAACGCCAGACTGAATCTGGTCGCCGGCTTTCAGGCCTTTAGGGGCCAGGATATAACGGCGCTCGCCGTCTTTGTACAGAACCAGTGCGATGTTCGCAGAACGGTTCGGATCGTACTCAAGACGCTCAACAACTGCCGGGATACCATCTTTGTTGCGTTTGAAGTCAACAATACGGTAAGCCTGCTTGTGACCACCACCGATATGACGGGTAGTGATACGACCATTGTTGTTACGACCACCGGATTTGCTGTTCTTTTCGATCAGCGGGGCAAAAGGTTTGCCCTTGTGCAGCTCAGGGTTTACCACTTTAACGACGTGGCGACGACCCGGAGATGTCGGTTTACATTTAACAACTGCCATTGTCTTTCTCCTCCGACTTACTCAGCGCCGCCGACGAAGTCCAGGTTCTGGCCTTCCTTCAGGGTGACGTAAGCTTTTTTCCAGTCGCTGCGACGACCGATACGCTGTCCGTGACGCTTAGTTTTCCCTTTAACAACCAGGGTATTCACGTCTTTAACTTCTACTTCGAACAGTTTTTCAACAGCAGCAACGATCTCTGCTTTGGTCGCGTCTTTCGCAACTTTGAGAACGATGGTGTTGGTTTTTTCCATCGCAGCAGACGCTTTTTCAGATACGTGCGGCGCGCGCAGTACTTTCAGCAGACGTTCTTCACGGATCATGCCAGCATCTCCTCAACTTGCTTAACTGCATCAGCAGTCATAACGACTTTGTCGAAGGCGATCAGGCTAACTGGGTCGATACCCGCTGCATCGCGCACGTCAACCTTGTACAGGTTGCGCGCAGCCAGGAACAGATTCTCATCCAGTTCACCGGTGATGATCAGCACGTCTTCCAGCGCCATGTCTTTCAGTTTCTGTACCAGCAGCTTGGTTTTCGGTGCTTCTACAGAGAACGTCTCGACAACGATCAGACGATCTTGACGTACCAGTTCGGACAGGATGCTTTTCAGCGCGCCGCGGTACATCTTTTTGTTAACTTTTTGACTGTGGTCCTGCGGACGCGCAGCGAAGGTCACGCCACCTGAACGCCAGATCGGGCTCTTTACAGAACCTGAACGCGCACGGCCGGTGCCTTTCTGACGCCACGGCTTTTTGCCTGAACCAGTTACTTCAGCACGCGTTTTCTGCGCGCGGGTACCCTGACGGGCGCCTGCAGCGTATGCAACAACAACCTGGTGAACCAGCGCTTCGTTGAAATCACGACCGAAGGTAGTTTCGGAAACAGTCAGCGCGCTCTGCGCGTCTTTCAGTACTAATTCCATTGCTATCCCCTTACGCCTTCACAGCTGGTTTAACGATCAGGTCGCTGCCGGTTGCTCCCGGGACAGCACCTTTCACCAGCAGCAGGTTGCGCTCAGCGTCAACACGTACCACATCCAGGCTCTGAACGGTTACGCGCTCATTACCCAGCTGACCTGCCATTTTCTTGCCCTTGAACACTTTGCCCGGAGTCTGGTTCTGACCGATAGAACCCGGAACGCGGTGAGAAAGGGAGTTACCGTGAGTAGCGTCCTGGGTACGGAAGTTCCAGCGCTTAACGGTACCTGCGAAACCTTTACCTTTAGAGGTACCGGTTACGTCTACTTTTTTAACGTCAGCGAAAATTTCAACACTGATGCTCTGGCCAACTGAGTACTCTTCACCTTCAGCAGTGCGGAATTCCCACAGACCACGGCCGGCTTCAACGCCAGCTTTAGCAAAATGACCAGCTTCAGGTTTGGTCACACGGTTCGCTTTTTTCGCACCGGTGGTAACCTGGATTGCCTGGTAACCATCGTTCTCCAGGCCTTTGACCTGAGTAACGCGGTTTGCTTCAACTTCGATTACGGTTACTGGGATTGAAACGCCGTCTTCAGTGAAGACGCGGGTCATGCCCACTTTTTTACCGACTAAACCAATCATTGTATCAACCTCTCAATCGCTCGATGACCTGATTAACCCAGGCTGATCTGCACGTCTACACCGGCAGCCAGATCCAGACGCATCAGAGCATCAACGGTTTTTTCAGTTGGCTCAACGATGTCTACCAGACGCTTGTGAGTGCGGATTTCGTACTGATCGCGCGCATCTTTGTTAACGTGCGGAGAGATCAGAACGGTGAAGCGCTCTTTGCGAGTCGGCAGCGGGATCGGACCGCGAACCTGCGCACCAGTGCGCTTGGCAGTCTCAACGATTTCCGCGGTTGATTGATCGATCAGACGATGATCAAACGCTTTAAGACGGATACGGATTCTTTGGTTCTGCATGAGACCAGAGCTCCAAACTTTTTATAGACGAAAAAAATTACTACTCGCACCCATTACGATTGATGGGAGAGTGTAATCGTTCAGCATATAACTCCACAATTGGGAGTATTGTCAGGCGACCTAACATGCTGCCGCCTGCGATTCTGCTCGAATCGCGCCTGCTAATATTGGCAGGCCCGCGCATTATACGTAAATCTGCTCAGGAAGCAACCCGCGTTCTGTTTTTAACCTTATTTTCTGGTGGCGTTATTACCATTGGCGGTGAAGAAGCGAAGAACCGGGGAGTGGAAGAGCAAAAGAGGCACAAATGGAAACAAGCCCGCTTAGCGCCTGATGGCGGCGAAAGCGGGCTCTCTTAATGCGTTATTCACGACTGGACTACCCTTCTTCTCTGATTTGCGCCTGCAGGTAGTTCTGAATACCCATCTTGCTGATAAGATCGAGCTCGGTTTCGATCCAGTCGATATGGTGCTCTTCATCCGCAAGGATTTCGATCATCATGTCACGGCTGACGTAATCATGTACCTTATCAGCGTAAGCGATAGCTTCGCGCAGGTCCTTCGCCCCTTCCAGCTCCAGCTGGAGATCGGAACGCAGCATCTCCTCGACATCTTCGCCAATTCGCAACCGGCCTAAATCCTGCAGGTTCGGAATTCCCTCAAGAAACAGAATGCGCTCAATATACTTATCGGCGTGCTTCATCTCGTCGATGGATTCGTGATACTCCGTGTCGTTGAGGCGCATCAGGCCCCAGTTTTTGAACATCCGCGCGTGAAGAAAGTACTGATTAATCGCAACCAGTTCATTTCCCAGCAGTTTATTCAAATGGCTTATGATTTTAATGTCGCCCTTCATTTTGCTTCCTCCGCTTCCAGTTAAGTTAGAGCGTAGATGCGGATAAAAAGAAGTCAAAAAAACGCGACAAAATCTATGGGTATTAAGAACAGCGCGCTGGGGTCAGGCAATTTCTTTATAGAGCGGCACGCTTTGCAGCTCTTCTTCCATGATTTCCCGCGCCACACGGATACATTTGCCGCACTGCTTCCCGACAGGAACCAGCTGACGCAGCTGCTGGATAGATTTTGGCTGATAGCGGCGAACCGCTTCGCGAAGGGTTTTATCACTGACGGCGTTACACAAACAGACGTACATTTACTGCTCACCTCGATCATTTTATGATCAAAGCTTAAATGAGAATAATTTTTATTTCAAACCCAGAGTTAGTGTGGATAACGCGTTTCGGGCAAACTTAAGGCATAAAAAAAGAGCACCGAAGTGCTCTTTTCTGCTCTGGTGGCCCGAAGGCCACCTCGCTAACGCAATTAAGCGATAACTTCAGCAACAACGCCCGCGCCAACGGTACGGCCGCCTTCGCGGATTGCGAAGCGCAGACCCTGGTCCATCGCGATCGGATGGATCAGAGTAACGGTCATTTTGATGTTGTCGCCCGGCAT
>NZ_RYDU01000028.1:0-25543 GCF_003970755.1 Pantoea sp. YU22
AACTGATAGAAACAGAAGCCACTGGAGCACCTCAAAAACACCATCATACACTAAATCAGTAAGTTGGCAGCATCACCAAAAGCTAAAGGCGTATTAATAATCCCAACAATAATTGCGAGTTGACTAAGAAATTTTTTCATTTTTCTCCCCTGGCGGCAATGCAGTCGAGTGCCATCCTTGCTACGGGCAGCGATTCACTGCCGGCAGGCAGGGCATACGGCACCTTGCATTTATCCCGATCGCTACCCCCCCAGACCATTTCCAGCACACCCTTCATTGGCACTCCTGCCATATAAACCTCGCCGGTATCATCGGCAATACCCGTGGCGCCGACGCTTTTCTCAGTGACTACCGTTCCGAACGGAACGGGATGGCCATCATGGGTGAGGCTAAACATTGCCCGCAGGCCTACGTGGGTCCGGTATTCCGCCCGCACGATGGCGCCCTGGGTCGGTACGACGTCCTGAACTGTGTCATCCAGGTCCGTATGTATATCCAGGCTCTTCACATCCAGCGCAACGCGATTACGTCGGTACACGGTGGCATAGGGCATTACCGCATAGCCCCGCCAGTCTGTGCTGACCCCCGTTTCGTTCTCCACGTGAACGCCTTTCGCGCCCGGCGCTTTAATCAGCACGTTAGTGTCTCCCAGCGACTGGCTGAAAGTGACGCCGTTCGCATGGGCCACTACGCCGCCGGACAGATCCCAGTTCCAGGCGTGTTCATTCTGGCTATAGCTGTAGCCGCCGCTGGCCCGGCCCGCTTCTCCCTGCCAGCTTGCATTCAGGCTGCCGCTGCCGCCGCTCCGGCTGCTGTGCCCCTGCATCACGCTGTAGTTCATATTGTTCCCTTCAAGCAACGTTCCGCTGACGCCCGTCTGCATCTGGGTGACGCCGTCCTGGTCTCGGCTCATCTGGGCCGTGGCATACATGTTATTGAGGCGGTCGTGCTCTGCCATGCTATGACCCAGCCAGCGCCCAAAGGGGATCGACACGTTCAGCGACACCAGACGGTCTGTCCCCGGCATGCCGTTACTCCGGCTCAGTGAGTAAGAAAGGCTGTAGTTAATGCCGTTCCAGCCGCTGGAAAAGCCCGCCTGATACCAGGTGTCGTTGCCGGTACTGTTCCAGTAATCCTGTCGCGTGGCCGAGAGGTTCAGCGAGCCAATATCGGACACCTGCTGCGAGACGCTCATCTGCAGGCGACCCTTTTTGCTGTTGCGCAGGTTGTGATAGCTGACGGGTTCCTGATGACGACCCTGGCCGTTGCCATCCTCTTTCCATTCATACTGGTAGCCATTCATGGCGCTCCAGGCCGCCTCATCCAGGGTATAAAATCCCCGGGTGGAGTAGCGATAGCCAAGCAGCTGGAAGGTGGTGCCATAGTTATTGAGGGATTTGGCATAGAGAAAGCGCACCGACTGGCCGTTGTGCGAGCTACCGTCGGCCAGTTCACTGCGGGCAGTGGTAATATCGGCTGACACGGCACCCCAGGTACCCAGGTTTATGCCTGCGCCGGCCACGGCCGAGGTATAGATTTTCGCCACCTGGCTTCCGCTGTAAAGCGTCACCCCATTGGTGAATCCTTTGGCAAGGGTTCCCTGGATAAAGAGGGGGGCATCCTTACCTGTCAGGCCGCTGCGATAGCGCCCGGCCACTACGTCATATTTCAGGCGCCCCTCGCGTTGCAGCAGAGGCACCGTTGAATAGGGGACCACAAACGTCTGCACGGCACCCGATTCACTCTTAACCGTTACCTCCAGATTGCCGCTGGACGAGGTGGCGCTGAGGTCGGTGATTTCAAACGCGCCGGACTGAACGGTGTTCTGATAGATTACGTATCCGTTCTGTCTGACCGTCACCTGTGAGCGGCCTGTCGCAATGCCGCGGATGGTTGGCGCAAACCCCTGCTGGCTATCGGGATACATCGGGTCTGAGGTGTAGAGTCTGACGCCGCGAAACCCCAGGCTGTCATAAATATCGCCCGAACTGTTGCTGTCGCCCAGCACCAGCTCACTTTTAAAGGGAATGACGGTACGCTCAACATAGGTGGAAATATTCTGCCACTGGCGCTGGCTGTTACCGTTGCTGTAATCCGAGTAAACCCATGCGCCGTTGTTGCGCAGACGCCAGGCCCCCAGGTTCAGGCCGCTGGTGAGATTAAGATAATAATTACTGCTGTCATTCCCTTTGCTGCCTGTCAGAGTGTAATCCAGCAGGCCGGCGTTAATGCCCTCATCCCACTCTTCCGGCGGGATATAGCCCTTGATACTGTTCTGCAGCGCCGCCTGTGGGAAGGTCAGCGTCAGCCGCTGCGATGAAAAATCATAGTATGACGATGCGCCCGGGAAGATCCGCATGAAATCAACGCACTGTCCCTCATCCTTCATCTTCTTCAGTTCATCAGCCGTCGCCGTATTTACCCCGAGGCGCTTTAGCCATTGTAGAGTCAGGCAGGGGACCAGCCCTGTGCCATCATCCTTTGGCCGCTCTGGGCCGGGCGTGATGCTCTTGTCAGCCTTTGCCGCATCAAAGCGAAGGGGACTGGTGGTGATAAATTCGTCATTTACCCATATGTCCACCCGGTACATGCCGGGCAGTTGTCCAGCGCTGTTTTCAAAGCGGGACAGGTCCGCTACTTCCCCTCCGTCTCTGGACAAAAAGGCGGGATTAAACCAGTCCTGGGCTCGGGCAGGGCCTGCCAGTGCAACAAATACGGCAAGCGCAGAGTACCGGAAACGGGGAACCCGGTACGGATTACGCAGTACTTTGCGCTTTAACTGATGCATGACTTGACTCCCAGATCTGAACGAGCTGATTTTCCGCACGGGATATCAACATGCGGGAAAGTGCGAGTTGAGGAACAGGTTAAGAGGATTTACCCATTTTCTGCTGGGTGATGGCGCCGTAGTCATTTACCGTCTGGTAATGCGCTGGCCCGGTAGCGCCTGCTGGCAGCTTCAGCGTTCGCTGACCAAAGGGCTCAACCATGGTGCTTTCGAGTTTTTGGTTACCCACGCTGATGTTGACGAGCGACTGGTAATAGGGCGTTGGGTTTTTAACGATAAGTTGTCCTGCCGTCTGCTGAAAGCTCAGCTGCGCCGCGGATTCAGGCTCGCTCATCTTCAGCCCGTCCGGGCGCATAAACAGCTTCATCCTTGACAGGACGGCCAGCTGAAGAGTATTGGCACCTTTGATCGCACTCTTGTCTACGGCGGGGATGGCCTTGACGTTCATCCAGTAGACCACTTCGCGATCCTGGGGGAGAGGTTTGCCGGTATAGACGATACGCAGCGTGTTTTCACTTTTCGGCGCCGCAGCAAACAGCGGCGGGGTAACAATGAATTCGCGATCGCGTTGACCCTTGTCGTCTTCGACCCAGGCCTGAATCAGGTAACGTTCATGGCTGTCGCTGTTAGTGACAGCGAGAGAAGCCTGATTGTCGCTTTCTGGATAAATGACGCGCGTAGCGCCGGGCGCAATGCCGCCCGCCGTGGCAGGCTGGCAGCTGAAAAGCACCAGGGCAGCAACCGGGAGTAAAGAGACCATTTTTTGCATAGTGTGAAACCTGTTTCTAAAGTCAGTGAGCATTACGGGTAGGCAATATCAAATCGCACTTCACTGTGCAGTTCGCCGGGCAAGGGGCTACGCGACGTTGCTCGATAGCGCGCAATGTAATGAAGCGCGATATCGCTTCCGTCCGGTTGGGAAAAAAAATCCGGGACGCCTCCCGGTATGACCTGATGTCCCGCCGGGTCAGTGATTAATAATCCAAGGCCGCTGTAACCGTCGCTTCCGGAACCGCCTGTTGGTCGTGCGTCAGAAGCGGCAACCAGAAAGACATCTGGCTCTTTAGGGGCTGTCATTCCTGAAAACGTAATGCCGATACCGCCCGCCATACCGGGCATACAGTCTGTCAGCCTGATGGTGAACGGAATACCCGGCGTGGAGAGGTCACCCACCCGTTCAAATGCATGGGTAATGTATTGCCCCATATCCACATGCAGGTCCTGGCTGTCAGCGCTGACGACACATGCTCCGTTCGTCAGCTGTCCACGCATATGAACCTCACCTCCTGGTATGATGACGTGAACGTTTCTCGCCATCGCGCATCCGGTGTGAATCAACAGCATGAACAAGAGCGACATCAGAGGTTGTGGATATTTCATGAAATAATCCGGGAAAGTGTGCGGGGCGGCATAAGCCGGCCGTCCCGCGAAGGCAGATAAATCAGTTGTACTGCATGATGAAGTTAGCGTCCGCGTTGGCATCGCCAGCGGTGGCCACGCCTGTAGACTTATACTGCGCGGCGAATTTCAGGATGTTCTCGCCGTCAATCAGCGTGGTTTTATTGACGAAAGTAGAGCCGTCAAATTTAACTGGCTTTGACTGGTTATCCAGAACCTGGATAGCAATGTTGGATGCCGTACCGCTGTTACCGCCAGAGAGATCCTGATCTATGCCCAGCAGTGAGCTGTCAGAAGTGGTGCTGTCCGCACGGCCGGAAAACGCAACGGCTGCAGTTTTTGCCACAGAGGAATCGCAGTCTTCCAGTTTAATCTGGAACGGAACCACGGCACCGAGCTGACCCGCCGTTTTAAAGTGGTGGGTGGTGTACTCGCCGAGCTTAACTTCCTGATCGCTGGTATCCGTGCTGACGGAGCAGGGCGCTGCCACCAGCTTTCCTTTAAAATGCACGGTACCGCCGTTAACGGTAACGGTTGGCGGCGCCGGTGGCGGATCACCCGCATTAGCCGCACCTGCAAATAAGGCCAGCGCCGTACCCATTGTTACCGCAATTGTTTTCAGTTTCATTTGAAAGACTCCATTGTAAGTGATCGTATTATCAGCAATTTATTTTCAATACAGGCTGCCGCGCAGCCATATTTATCAGTACTTCAGTGTGCTGATAAATATGGCGTCATGATGCTAATGGTTTATTTTATTGTTTGTTTTTATACGTTTGAGGAGAGTTTAATGTCGCTGAGGCAATCGAGCTCGGTTGCGAATTCTCTCAGAGGAATAAAATAGTCGCTTTGATTGTCGTGATTTTTCAGGCAAAACTCTATTTTCTTTCTTAAATAGGCTATTTCACTGGTGTCCAGTTCGTTGCCGCAGATAAGTTGAAGGAATTTAATTGCATCAGCTATTTCTATGAAACCATAGGCTTTAAGTATGTTTAATGCTCTTTTCCGCGTAAGAAAATGCGGGGCCGATATTTCTTTCGGCTTTCGTTCAGAATTCATTTATTTTTGCTACCATCCGTTTCGGTGGGGCTAGTATATCCATTTCAGATTGATCGGCAACAGCGATCAATATTCAAATCACGATAGCCTGGAGCTATTGTTATTGGGTTAATGATCGAATTGAACGATGGCGTGTTATGATATTAGTCAAAATAAACCCAAATTATTCAATGAATTAGATGGGGTTGTTTTGGTTTTAATTTTTTTGCCGCTTGTAAAAAAGATGTTTTTTGGCAAAAAAATCCCAGAAAAAGAATAAAAAGTTTAAGTGAGTCGTTTATTGACCATTAACTTATATCGTTATTAATTAAATGCTAAATAAATGGTTTGATAAAAAATATCATCATTTAACAAAAGTAATACAAAACCGTTCGCGATAATGAGGTTGTCTGGTGGATTATAAGTTCTCTTTTCGGGTGCTTTTCGAGGAAGAGGTAAAGGCATACCGAATTCGGGGCGAGGCAGTAAGTGCAAGGGCAGCGTTAGCCATTTAATCCTGGGCCTTTCAGGATCTCGCCCTTCAGCCTCTTTTTTAGCGATAATGTTACGGAGTGGTTGATGCCGTTGTTAAATCATACTCTTCTCGCGCCTTGCGAAAATGCTCTGCAGAGGTAATTATCCAGCGCCATACCGGCATCATCTGTATCAGCATCTCTTTGCCCAGCTCGGTAACAGAATATTCGACCCGCGGTCGTTTTTCCTGGTAATCGAATCGGGCTATCAGTCCGTCACGCTCCAGCTGTCGCAACGTGCGGGTCAGCATTCTCTGCGTTACGCCGTTCAGACGGCGACGAATATCGGCATGACGCATAGGTCCATTCGTGCCCAAAATATGCACCACGCCCAGCGACCAGCGGTTGCCTGTATGCGTTAATATTTCGCGTTTCAAACCATCATCATCGTCACTGAGCTGCTCACATATTTCTTTGGAAAATTGCAGTGCCGCCTCGCGCTCCAGGTTCATTGTTCCTCCGGTATCACTGATGTGCCTAATTGAACCCAAATCTCGGTCCGTGTCAGGCTGGTTAAAACAGCAGGAGAACAGTATGACGTATTCGCATAAGAAATCAGAAACGCAGATTTTAGTGATCGGCGCCGGTGAACTGGGTATGGCGGTGTTACGTGCATTCAGCCGCAAGACAAAGTTATATCCGCAAAATAAGATAAGCGTGCTGCTTCGGGACGACGCCGCGCAAGGAAGCAGTGGCAGGCAAGAAAAACGGCTGGATGCGTTACGTAAGCTGGGCATTTCAATCGTGAAAGGCGATCTGGAAAAACAGTCTGTAGAACAGCTAAGCGCTCTTTTTAGCGCCTTTGACGCGGTCATCAACTGCAGCGGCTTTGTTGGTGGGTCAGGTACGCAGTTAAAAATTACGCAGGCGGTACTCTCAGCAGGCGTTGCACGCTACTTTCCCTGGCAGTTCGGTGTGGACTATGAGGTGGTGGGAAAAGGAAGCGGGCAGGAGGTTTGGGATGAACAGCTCGAGGTGCGCCATAGGTTGCGCGATCAAAAAGACACTGCCTGGGTGATCGTTTCTACGGGGATCTTTACCAGCTATCTGTTTGAACCCGGTTTTGGCGTCGTGGATGATCCAGGTAAAACCGTTTATGGACTCGGTGACTGGGATAATGCCGTTACGCTAACTACGCCAGAGGATATCGGCACATTGACCGCAGAGATATTTTTTCATCAGCCCCTTTTTCGTGATGAGATCATTTATATCGCCGGCGATACGTTAACGTATCGTGAGCTGGCTGATTTGATGCAGGCCCATTGGGGTGAAAATATTCAGCGGAAGTTGCTGAACAATGAAAAGCTTCGCAACGACGTGCAAAACCACCCGGATGATATCGCAGCGAAATACCGACTCGCTTTTGCGCGTTCTGATGGCGTTGCATGGAGCAAAGCAGAAACATTCAATGCACGTCGGGGAATAGCAACGACCACAGCCGCACAATGGCTTGAATCTCGTCAGGATCGGTAAAACACAGAATACAGGCGCTACGTCTGGCATGGTCTTGTCGCTAAATTACTTAGCGACTCTTATCTGCAGGAGTGTGAGTCGGTGGCTGCCAGTTTTTCTCTTCCTGAAACTATACCAGGCGTCGGGCTCGTGCTTACCCGTGAATGAAACCCTGCCGGGCGCGGATCGCATTCCTGCCGATCAGAAGGCCGCGGTCTGGAAAAGCATCGCCAGAATTAACAACGTAACATGGTAAATTTTCGAACGGGCCGATATAACAGAGGAAGGACAACGATATCATCGAGGAAAACATGACGCTTTCGCACGAATTAATCCTGATTTACACCACTTACTTTGTCGCCACTGCCAGCCCCGGGCCAAGCAATATGGCCATTATGGGGACGGCAATGAAAAAAGGCCGCGGCGCAGCGCTGGCCCTGGCGGGTGGTGTGATAAGCGGTTCGATGATGTGGGCGTTGCTGGCGGCCTGTGGTGTGCTAACCGTGCTGGCGACCTTTGCACAGTTGCTGATAGTGTTAAAAATCGGCGGTGGTTTATATCTGTTATGGCTGGCATTTAAAGCGGGCAAATCCGCGCTGGCCCGCTCTGACTCCAGCATGGTGACCACCAGCGATAAAAGCGTCGCCTATGGCAAACTGTTTCGCCAGGGGATCCTGATGCACGTTGGCAACCCTAAAGCCATCCTCACCTGGGTGGCGATCATGTCCGTCGCACTTAAACCAGGCGCGGCAGTCTCTACTTTACCCACCATAATTTTCGGCTGTGCGACCATTTGCGTGCTGGTGTTCTGCGGCTATGCGCTACTCTTCTCAACCGCAGTAATGAGCGCATTTTATCGTCGTATTCGTCGTGGGCTTGATGCGCTGTTAGCATGCTGCTTTACGATTGCAGGTCTGAAGCTGGTATTTAGTCGTAGCTAAAGAGGGCGCCTTATTTGTTGCTACGCCGCCTGTTCGTTATGTCTTTTTTGCTACTGGCGAACAGCGGCAAATATTCCGACAGACTTTCCGGCTCTGAGGCTGGAGTCTGTTGGGAAGGTAATGCCTTCAGTAGGTGTACTGACGTTACATATCAGGAACAGTACGGCTACCTGAGGTCATGTATGCTGGTTCATAAAGTAATTTATGTAAGTGATATATTCTTCATTCATTGGTGAAGGCAACCGGTCCACAGGAAAAAATTCAAGAGACAGACCTTCGGCGGGATCGTTGATTAATTCACCTGACCAGTTTTGGGTGAAGTACAGGGCGGTAAGGACGTTAATTTCATCCTTGTTTTGTAGCGTAAAACTGTACTCTGGGCCTGAAAAAATCTTCAGAAAGGTAAGTGAGTGAATATCGAGGTTAGTTTCCTCTTTTACTTCACGCATGGCCGTTTGCTCCAGAGATTCTCCTGGCTCCAGCAGTCCTCCCGGTAGTCCCCAAGTTGAATCTGTACGCTGCTGAAGCAATATATAAGCGTCATCCCGCACAATGATGACATTGGCACCCGCAAGCAAAAGCATACGGTGACCGATGATGCTGCGCATTTCTGAAACGTAGCTCAAATTAGCTCCTTAATGACTGAATAATGACTGTGCTCACTGCCGTGCATCAGATTATTACCTGGCGACCCGGTTTTGAATGGGTCCATCCTGGCTTTCCCCAGTCCTGAGCATTCCTCAGTCTGATTCCGCTTGCGTGCAGCGTTGATTGCCAGATATTTTTCAAAGGTGTCAGCCTGTCGAAAACGCGAAGCGCAATATTTCTCTCTGCAAGCTCTGCGGGAAGGCGGGAAAAATGGGTAAGACTCACAGGTATAACGTCGGTTCGGCATACCCACATCCCCACTTCGCCCGTATATTCAAAACAGTCCGCGGGCAGCTCATACCTGAAAACCTGTCCGAACTTAAATCGGGAAAGCCAGGCCTGTTCTATACAGGCTATTGCTGTTGAGCTGGTGGCCTCGCCCATCCATCGTTCCCTGTCCGTTTGGGTAGTTTCAGGCAGAGGCCAAAAAACGATGCGTGGACACTCACGCGGAAAAAGGTAAAGAAGCTCATGAGCTTCATCTGTTGTCCATACTAATGAACCGTTCAGCCATTCCTGTCCTGCTGGCCTGTCGACATGTACCCGCAACGGGCGCGGCCTGAAGATTGATATGTTCGGGTTATCACTGAAATGAAAGAGGCGCATTGAGTACTCCATTTTTTGAAAGCTCAGGTACAGCAGATCGACATCGTTATTCTGTGGCACGAAGATTTTATTTATATGAACGCCTTACTTCCTGTTCTGGCTGTTTATCAGGGGGCTTATGGCGCGGTCATTCGGGACGATTATTTTAGTGAAGTAAGGCAGCTGTTAGCGTGCCAGCTCAAGCCCGACAGACTGCGACGCGACGACCGAGCAACTTTTATTACATCACCTAAATATCCTTTTCATAATCGATTGTTTTTTTGACCGCAATAAGGGCAAGCCGGAGTTTATCCATACTGACTGAGCCTAGCGCGAGGCGTATGGCATGAGGCACGTTTTGTGATGTGCTAAATGGCTCTGCGGTAGAAACAGAAATCTGCTGCTTTAATAAACGATGCACAATTCGCTCAGCTCTGATCTCACCGGGTAGCGGTAACCAGATAAAGTACGAACTGGGATGACTTATCCAGTCATCATCACACAGTATCTCGCGGGCAATGGCCTGACGCTGGCGGGCATCACGCCGTTTCAGGGATTCCAGCCGCCTGATCGTGCCATCTTTAATCCAGCCGCAAATAATGGAGACCATCAGAGAAGGGGTATTCCATGTTGTGGCGCGAATGGCACGCTCAAGCGCTCCTCGCATGCCAGCCGGGCAAACCACGGCCCCGACACGCAGACCGGTCGCAATATTTTTCGCAAAACCGGTAATGTAGACCGTTCTTTCGGGTGCATAACAGGCCAGTGGCGATGGAGGACGATGAACGAGAAAAGCATAGGCTGCGTCCTCGAGTAAGATCAGATCAAAGGTTCGGGCAATCAGAGCGATCTCCCTGCGCTGGGCATGACTCAGCACCCAGCCAAGCGGATTATGCAGCGTAGGCATGGTATAGATGGCGCGGACGCGCCTGCGCTGACAGATTTGCCTGAGCGCGTTCAGGTCAGGACCATCGATACCGGCAGGTATCGGGGCAAGCTCCAGATGATAAAGAGCGGCCAGGGCTTTAAAGCCTGGGTAGATCAAGGCATCGACCGCCACGACATCGCCAGGTTTTAGCAGGCCCATTACAGCAACAGCGAGGCCATGCTGGGCACCATTCACGATCAGGATGTTATCCGCAGAGGCTGTAATGCCCGTTTTCGCCAGCCATGACGCAATGATATCGCGATCGTTTTGTCTCCCGGCGTGAGGCTGATAACGCAGCAGCGATTCCAGATCGCCTGTCGTAGCCAGCTGGCGCATTGCTTCTCGTAACAGGTCCGCCTGGTTCGGCAAAGCAGGGTAGTTGAAGTTCAGATCCACCACGTCTGATGCCACCACATGCTGGTCAGTGCCGAGTCCGGCAGGCAATGAAATATCTCTGACAAACGTTCCGCGACCGATTTCTCCACTCACAAGACCCATGGCTTCCAGTTCTGTATATACGCGCGTGGCAGTTGCCAGAGAAATATGTTTTTCACCGGAGAGCGCTCTGTGTGTCGGGAGTCGGGTGCCAGCCGGAAGGCTACCGCTTCGAATCGCGGCGGCGTATTCATCCACGATAGCTTTATAGCGTGCCTTCATAAATTGTATCCATGACGATTTTTTGATTGTCACAAATCATGAGGGCTAGCATAGGGGCTGTCAATTTTGTCGACGCGCTGCTTCTGCCAGCGAACTAAGTGAGGGATATGGTGGCAACAAACAGGGTTAATGAAGCTGTGCCTGGTGCAGTGTCCGGCTGGGTCAATGGCTTGCTGGGCGTAATAATATTCAGCGGTTCGTTACCCGCCACACGGATAGCGGTTCAGGATATGAACCCTCTTTTTCTGACGTTTATGCGGGCGTCCATTGCTGGTGTTCTGGCAATTATGCTGATTCTGCTTTTCAGGCAGCAGCGTCCGCGGCGCAGCCAGATATTTTCCTTAGTGGTCGTTGCGCTGGGCGTTGTTATCGGTTTTCCCTTACTGACGGCAATAGCGCTGCAGCATATCACCTCTGCACATTCCATCGTTTTTCTGGGGTTATTGCCGCTCGCGACCGCCATCTTTGGCGTACTGAGAGGAGGGGAAAGACCGCGACTGACTTTCTGGCTATTTTCCGCAATTGGCAGCCTGTTAGTGTCTGGATTTGCTCTGACGCAGAGTGCTTCCAGCTCCGCGAATGGCGATCTGCTGATGCTGGCCTCCGTGGTTATTTGCGGGCTGGGCTATGCCGAAGGCGCAAAATTGTCGCGTGAGCTGGGCGGATGGCAGGTCATCAGTTGGGCGTTGATCATCTCGCTGCCGCTAATGCTCATCGCTACTTTTATGTTCATACCAGAGAAAGTTAGCGCAATTAGCGTACAGAGCTGGCTGGCGTTGGGATACGTATCCCTTTTTAGTATGCTGATCGGTTTCATCTTCTGGTACAAAGGATTAGCTGCTGGCGGTATTGCATCCGTAGGTCAGCTACAACTGCTGCAGCCTTTTTTTGGGCTCGCGCTTTCAGCCTGGCTGCTGTCAGAAACGGTAACCCCTGCGATGCTTGCAGTCACGTTGGGAGTTATTCTCTGCGTTATCGGTTCGCGCAAATTTGCCCATTAAGGTTCGTAACGGTGCTGTTGTAGCAGGCTGTTTGTGACGGTTCCCTTCTGGTGTAAAACCACCATTCTGCTTCCTGGTATTGCTCCGGCTAATTCTGTCCCGCCTGGGCGTTAAGGGGAAGAGTGGCAACGGGAAGTGGTGTTTATGCTCACCTTTTCAGTTAAAAGCGGAGAGTGCTGTAATCTCGCTGGAAGTCGGCCCGCCCACTGCGAGCGAAACGCGGATCCCTCCATCCCCGCCAGACAGTAAAAACAGCCTGAACTATTCAAAGCGAAATGCTTTTGAGGTTGCGGAGTAGTGATAATCGTAATATCGTTAGTTACATGAAAAAAGACAGCCGACTTTCGACCGTATTGCATATTCTGCTGCACATGCAGCTTCATGCTAAACCATTGACTTCTGAGTACCTTGCACAGTGTGTCGGCACGAACTCAGTTGTTATCCGTCGCATGATGGGGCTCTTACGCACCCAGCAGCTGGTTTCATCAACGGCGGGCCCCGGAGGGGGATGGTCTCTGACGGCGCAGCTGGACCGGGTTACTCTGCGTCAGCTACATGACGTACTGGGAGAGCCAGCCGTTTTTGCTATAGGCAATCGCAATGAACACCCCGAATGTCTGATTGAGCAGGCCGTTAACGCCGCCCTGTGTGAGGCTTTTGACGAGGCTGAAGCGCTACTGCTGGCCCAGTTCGGGCGCATTACCCTGGCCGATCTGCTGGCCGATGCTGAAAGACGCAATCACGGAGGTAAGCATGAAATATGACGCAATAATCATTGGCGGTAGTTATGCAGGTATGGCGGCTGCCCTTCAGCTGATAAGGGCCCGGCGTCAGGTGCTTATCATTGATGCCGGAGAACGAAGAAACCGTTTTGCCAGCTATTCGCACGGTTTCCTCGGACAGGATGGCGTCGCTCCTGACGTGATTTTTGAAAAATCCCGTGAGCAACTCATGCGTTACCCTTCTTTGCGGTGGTATCAGGGCCGTGCGGAAAAAGTAACCGGTGAAAAAGAGGCTTTTCAGGTACAGACACTCGCAGGCGACCGCTTTGAGTCACGCCGTATACTCTTTGCCACGGGGGTCAAAGACCACCTTCCAGAAATTGATGGTCTACAGCAGCGATGGGGACAGCATGTGTTTCACTGCCCTTACTGCCATGGCTACGAACTCAACCTGGGACACCTGGCGGTCATTGCAACCGGCGAGATGGCCGCACATCAGGCGCAGATGGTTGCAGAATGGGGTAGCGTTACTCTCTTCACTAACAATGCTGTTGTACTGAACGAGGAAACAGAGACAGATTTACGTCAGCGCGGTATCACCGTTGAGGCTGCGCCGATTAAGCGCCTGGTCAATGATGCGGATATTGAGCTTGCCGATGGGCGTATATTACGTTTTGCCGGAATATTCACTGCACCCCGATGCCTGCCAGCTACGGACATTGCGGAAACCCTGGGCTGTGAAATGGAAGAGACTCTGTTTGGTACTCAAATCCGCAGTAATGACCTGAAGGAGACGACAGTTCCTGGTGCGTTTGCCTGCGGAGATGTAGCTCGCGTGCCACATTCGGTCTCTCTGGCGGTCGGAGACGGCGCATGGGCAGGAGCAGCCGTCCATCGATCACTGATATTTTGATCCGCGGGTTTATCCTGGGCGAGCCTGATTACCACTGAGCCGTCTTTGAGCCGGCATACAGGTTGTTTTCGACCAGGCTGCAGGCAGAGGTGACGTGGTCTTTTACCGCTTACATATAGCGCCCGGTATGTCAGTAACTACCGCATCCGTTGCGCGCGCGTCGGCAGCTTTCGGGTTTTACCTGACCAGAAAAGATACGCAATCCATTTTTTATGCACAATTTTGTGCTTTAGTTCCTGAAGTGAATACTGGCTGGCTTTCCAGGAGCGTGACCTTGAACCGCCGCTTTTTTCTTACCGGTCTGGCTGCGACCGCCTTTGTTTCAGGCCGCCTCTCCTTTGCCTCGTCATTCAGGGAAAATACCCTCATTCCGCTCTGGAACAGCACGCCCCCTGACGGCGGTGGTCCAGTAGGACAGATGCACGTTTCAGCTTCCGGAGCACAGAGCAATATAAGCGTTCCGACCCTCACCGTTATTAATCCCGTCCGTCCGAATGGACGAGCGGTGTTAATAGCAGGCGGCGGCGGTTACAAGCGCATAGAAGCAGGTAAAGAGTCATTGCCTGCCGCTGCATGGCTAACCGCGCGTGGATATACAAGTTATATCCTGAGCTATCGTCTGCCCGATGAAGGCTGGCACGACGGGAAGTTGGTCGCGTTGCAGGATGCGCAACGAGCATTACGCATAGTCCGGGAGAGGGAAAAAGAGGTAAGCGTCCTGGGATTCTCCGCAGGTGGACACCTGATGGGAATGCTTGCACTGCGTCCAGGATTTGAATCCTATGCACCAACAGACGAGATTGATCAGATTCCTGCAAAAGCCGACAGCGCAGCGCTTATATACCCCGTCATTACGCTTGAAAAGCCTTACACGCATACTTCCGTGCACAAAATATTTGCAGGTGCGCACGCTTCATCAGCAGCAGAAGCTGAATGGTCTGTTCAGAATTATGTTACGCCTTCTGCGCCTGCCTTTTTTCTTGTTCAGGCAAAGGATGATCCTGTTTCTGATCCAGCCAATACTCTTATTATGTTTTCGGCCTGTGAGGCAAAACATGTGCCCGTAGCATTACACCGTTATTCGAGTGGTGGACATGGCTTCAGCATGGGCAGGCCCGGAACCCCTACAGAAGAATGGCCCAAACGATATGAGAAATGGCTGGCTGAGCACTGATTAATAGAGCGCGTAGCTTTAATGCTCTCAGGGGCTTCTGGGATCGGTATGACACATGCCGGGCAGAGCTCGGTTTCACAGATGAATGAACAGGGCCTTAGCCGGCACAGGCGCGTTAATGAGGAGGCAGCAAACCTCAGGCACGTTTACGAGCTCATGCCCAACGGCCGCCAAAATCTAGTCCATAAGATGAAAGCGTCCTGCTTTGAGGAAAATCGTGTGGGCCATGCCTTCTGAACTGTTCTTCTGACGTGAAGAATCGTATCTGACCGTTAGCCTTACCCGATACATCAGGCGGCCGCTTCCGGCATAAAGCGGCCCGCCACTCTTGATAAAACCCTGACTGGTTAGCAGTCAGGGGGATAACACTCAACAGCAGGGCGATCCGATCGCGCGCCTGACTGCCAGGATTATTCTACCGCGATGGGTTTCTCATCCACCCTGGTTTTCTCTTCCCCCTGGATCTGCCTGATGCGCTGCTCAGTTTGGTTGACCGCGCTGGCGTTATTCAACAGCGTATAGGTCAGCTCAAAGGTAGTGCTTTGTCCGGGCTGCAACTGCTTCACGCGATCCTGCTCTTTTTCAATCGTGACCGGATAGGCATAGTTAGTGCCTGGCTCAATACCCGTAACGTAACCCTGTTTCAGCGTATCAGTGTTTTTCCACATGGTTAGCAGCGGCAGCTGATGGATATCGAATTCAATTGAGGCGCCTTTATCGCCTTTGCTGTTGATCACCGCAGCCAGCGTTTTGCCGTTATTGTCTGCTTTCGGCACAAGGTTAAAGACCATTTCATCGAAGTCTTTAGTTGGCGCGCCGTAAATGTTCCACTCTTTCAGGCCCGTTTTGGCATAATCGTTGAAGGGCGAAACGGACTTCAACGGCGCGATAAAGCGCGCATTTTTTTCCAGAATCGGCGTTCCAAAATTACTGTGGTAAATGATCTGATAATCATGCGGATAATCGCCACGATTGGTCAGCACATCATGCAGAGTAAAGGAATTAGCGCCAGGCACATAACGTAGCTCGGTCCAGGTTTCCAGATTGGCTTTTTTGAACGTGTGCTCTTTTAGCAGGCCGCGAACGCGAATCTCATGAGGCGCTTTATCGTCAACAGTGACTTCAACCCTGGAAGCTGGCGTATTGCCCGCCTTACCGTGCAAGGTATAAACCATGCCATCTTTCACTACCGGATGACCCGTCCATTCGTAACCGCAACGCACCATCATTTCATTGAAACCCTCCAGCCAGCCTAATCCATTGCGGCTTTCGAGATTGATATAGGCAGGATTAACGACCTCATTTACCGGTGAATCCCATCCCAGCCGTACGCCATAGCCATTCACATGCAGCAGATCCATGCCGCGCGTTGGGCTAAGCGCTATGGTCAGCCCATTTTTGCTGGTAATGGTCAGCACCTTTGAGCCCTCCTGCTTGCCACCATGTAATACTTTTTGCTCTATGCTGAACGCTTCGCCAGAGAGCTTCAGCTTCTCGCTGTCTGTCTGCCAGTTTCCCTTGTCAGTTCCGGCTTCAGCATCGGTCAGCACCCACGTTTGTGCTGCAGCCTGACCACTGATCGCCGCCATAACCATGCCTGTGAAAAGTGCAGTTTTCATTTTTACGCATCCTGTTGCTGAATTGATTTAGCTAAAGCCGGCCAAGAGTATAAATAGCGCTTGAGGGAAAACGTGATGAGGCTCACCTGGTGTGATTTTCTATGCAGTGAATAAGATAAATAAGATCCGTATCACACACGTTAGCTTAAAAAACGCGCAATTCTGGCAGGTGTAAAAGGGTGAGACAGAAAAGAGGGGATTTTAATTAAATCGTTTCAGCTAAACATATCTCTCAACCGACAGGCTGCTCATTCATTAGTAGAACACAGGTTTTGAACTGCTCTTCAGAGCGGGTTAATCACCAGAGGTCGCTGTTAAAGCGCAGTGCCACAACGTGGGCCCCTGGCACGCACCATCAGCCAGATGTTGAGAGGGACTGACGCGTTTCTGCAAGGCAACCTTATTCGTAAGCACGATAGCGGGTTCAAACTCTAAAAAAATCGTCGCAATACCGCTCCAGGCGTGCAAGTCGTAATACATCCACAAGTAAAGTGTGCGCTTAGCAGCAAAATCCCATCATGCCGATTGTCAGCGTATTTGCCACCTCGTAGGCTGAAAATGATTTTATTGAGTCATTTTTAAACTCAGTGAAACATTTATTCTAATTAAAGGCTTACCCTGGAGTCCCTAATGAAAATCCTCAAGGCGATACTGTTACTTGGTCTGCTCTCCAGTTCTGCCTCAGCGCTGGCAGAAAAAATCGGCGTATCGATGGCTTACGTCGACCAGAATTTTTTAACCATTATTCGCCAGTCGATAGATAAAGAGGCCAAAGCGCGCGGGCTTGATGTGCAGTTTGAAGATGCCCGCGGCGATGTAGGTCGCCAGACCGATCAGGTGCAGAGTTTTATCGGCGCGGGTGTGGACGCCATCATCGTCGACCCTGTAGATTCCGCCAGCACCCCACAGCTGACCCGGCTGGCGCAGCAGGCGAAGATCCCGCTGGTCTACGTGAACCGTACGCCGGGCGATAAAACACTGCCGAACGGCGTAGTGTTTGTCGGCTCCGACGAGCGGGAGTCGGGCACCTTGCAGATGGAAGCACTGGCGAAAATGGCTAACTACAAAGGCAATGTGGCCATCATGATCGGTAACCTGACGGATGCCGGCGCACTGCAACGTACTAAAGATGTAGAGCAGGTTGTGGCGAAATATCCGGGAATGAAGGTCGTGCAGAAACAGCCTGCTAACTATGCGCGTAACGAAGGCATGGATCTCATGCTGAACTGGATCGGTAACGGCGAAGAGATTGATATCGTTGCTGCCAATAACGACGAGATGGCGATAGGTGCAGCAATGGCGCTGGCTAAAAGCAATAAGAAGATTTTAGTGGGCGGCATTGATGCCACACCGGACGGGCTGAAAGCGATGTCACAAGACAAGATGCAGGTGACAGTGTTCCAGGATGCAGTGGGTCAAGGCAAGGCGTCAGTGGATGTGGCGCAGAAGTTGATTAAAGGCGAGAAAGTGGATTCGCACCTGTGGATTCCGTTCGAGCTGGTGACCAAAGAGAATATGCAGAAGTACGTTGCGAAGAGCGAGTAAATACGTTTAAAGCAGGCGGCTTGCATCTGTCAGCCGGGCGTAGGGCTAGCCATGATAAATGGCATTGCGGAAGCGACTTACTCTGCTCGGGACAGGGGCGGTTATTATCTATCGGCTTGATATCATCCTCGCCTGCCAGGCAGGCGAGGAAACCATTACTGACGTCGGACGACGCCAGAAAATCAGCTTTAACGCTGCCAGCACTGCAGTCTCAAGAAGAATGTACACACTTCCATTTAGCGCGCTGGTCAGCAGCGCCCTCTGCTACTTTGCCTGGTTCCGGCTGCACATCCAGCTAAATGCTTGTGCGCGACTCGCTTAAGCGTTAAACCGCAGGATAGTCGCCGGTGCCATCAGGCCAGGGCGTCAGCAGATCAAACCCGTCCTCGGTCACCGCCACCGTATGTTCCCACTGGGCGGAAAGGGAGCGATCTTTCGTGACCACCGTCCAGCCGTCAGAAAGCACGCTGGTGCCGGCTTTACCGGCATTGATCATCGGTTCAATGGTAAAGATCATGCCTGGCTGAAGCGTCAGACCTTCGCCTGGCGTGCCGTAATGCAGAATCTGCGGCTCATCGTGATAAATCTGGCCGACGCCATGGCCGCAATAGTCGCGCACGACCGAAAAACCTGCCTCTTCGGCGACGCGCTGAATAGCCGCGCCGATATCTCCCAGCGTAGCGCCCGGTTTCACGCTGTGAATGCCTGCAACCATCGACTGATAGGTGATGTCTACCAGGCGCCGGGCACGCACTGACGGTTCGCCGACAAAGTACATGCGGCTGGTATCGCCGTACCAGCCATCTTTAATAATGCCGATATCAATATTGACGATATCCCCTTTTTTCAGCTTCTTCGCTGAGGGAATACCGTGACAGACCACATGATTGACTGAAATACAGGTGGTGCGCGTATATCCCTGATAGCCGATATTGGCGGGGATAACCTTCAGTTCGTTAACGATAAAGTCGTGGCAAATATCATCCAGCTCTTCAGTTGTCACGCCCGGCTGTACATGCGGCGTAATCATCGCCAGCACCTGCGCAGCGGCATGACCCGCCGCGCGCGCCAGTTCAATCTGTTCTGAGGTATGGATCTTCACGCTTCTTTTCACTGCACGTCTCCTTGTGGAATGCGTTCGGAAGTCGATATCAACTGACGCAGGTCGCTGCCATGCTCCAGTTCAACGCGGATCAACAGCTGCGCCAGCTCCTGCTGGGTAAATTGCGGATAAAGCTCCGCCAGCATGCCCAGCTTAAGCCAGTGTTCGGCTTGCGCATTGATGGAGCGGCTCATCGCCTGGCTAGCGATACGCAGGTTCTCATGCATCAGGTCGGAAATTTTAACAATGCCCATAGCGGCCTTATATGGAATATATATGTTTTGTATATAGCTTAACTTTTACCGCCTGACATGCAAGGAGAATTTTAGACTGTCCGAAAATGTCCGAAAATCATATACATGCTTTAGACCAGCACGTACTCGTGCTCTGCGGGGATCAAGATACTTTTTGGTTATTGGAAGGTTTTTAAGGCCACGCAGCCGCTGCGCAAAAGCTTCGCCCTGTCTGGCTTCATACAGGCGTCCGGACAGACTTCTTATGTCGTGAAAGGTCGGCGGATTCTCGATTGTGTCCAGGCCACAGCGCGCACGTGCTCGGGAAAATGCCTGGGTAATATTTTCTGGCGAGACCGGGCCGGGTTTGCGTCCGTGACGTCTGGTGGCTGAATAAATCAAATACTCAGCAGGATTATCTCTTCGGCATAATGCAATGCCATCACTCAGCGTCATGTCTATTTCAGGAAGCCCGAGCGCGACAGGTATGGCCAGCGTGTTTCCTTTTTTGCCTTGCGTAATAAACAGGCGCCCGTCTTTGACATCCGAGAATTTCATACGGGTGATATATTCTCTGCGCTGTGCGCTGTGCGCTGTGCGCTGTGCGCTTAACAGCGCGATGAGCATGGCTTTATAAAACCACGGCTCCACTTCACGCGTGGCCTCCAGCAATTTGCGAAGATCTTCTGTTGAGAGCCGGCTTCTCTGTATTTTGGGGCTGATGTACGCGTAGGTCCAACAGGGTTTTTTCGATAATCCCGGCCACAATGGCTTCCCGGAAGATGTCGTTCAGCACACACCTGAGGATAACTGCCATTGTCTGTTTGCCACCAGTGATGTACCAGCTGGGCCTGAGAAAGCCGAACAGTCAGGTACATAAAACTCATACGGATAAAAGGGAAGAACAGCTGTGATTTCCCCACGCCGGTATTATGGCCTGCCAGACACACTGCTTTAGTCATTACAGGTAAAATAAGCTTATAAGCGCCCGGTATTGATGCTGTTACGATCGGGAAAGTGGGCAGCGTTGAATATGAGTACATAGACGAGCAGTTGAAATAACAGCGGAGCCAGCCAAAGAGAGAAGGGTCACTCAGGCAGGTTTTTTTTGCGTCTGAAACATCGTTTCAGAGGTGGTGTAGTAGTTTTCGAAATAGCCTGAAAAGTTAGGCTTGCGGTAAAAAAGCCGGGCAGGCAGGAGCCGCTGGCTTTCTGTGGGAGCGTCATCCAGTCTCATAAGAACGTCCCTGAAACCGAATTCTACCGAATTACTCAGCGAATGATCGATCACCACGCCCCGGTAGAATCCCACGCGGTCGAGAAGATCTGCACGCTGAGCGATACCTAAATCAAAAAAGTCTGGCTCATCTTTGAACCGGGCTTTATGGGATTTCAGAAGGTCAACAACCTCACGCGGCGCGAATTCATGATTATCATGGGCAAGAGCGCTGAGTTTTTCAAAAAGGGGGGCGGCAAGGTCGGGCGCTTCAACCTGTACAGCTTTGAGAAGCCTGGTCCGGTGATCGGCCAGTTCAGCACACTGTCGTTTCTTCTGCTGCTCAGTCTCTACCTCGGCCTGTGTAACGGCTAAAAGCTGCTGCTCCTGCATGGCCTTATCCACACGGCTGCTGACATCATCAGGGGCACGGCCTTTGCCACCATGACTCGTATCTATTGGATTGTCTGACACTCAGTACTCCTTGATCTATATCTGGTCAGCGCAGGTGTCTGAAACCTGCCGTGTACCGTGAGTTTATAATTTAGCCGGATCGTGCTGTCATAATGTCACCGACCGTTGCAGGCGTCGGTACAGGAGGTACATTTCCCGGTAACACTGTCAGAAACCAATGTTCACCCGGATCATCACCATCTGGTCGCGCGTGCGCTGAGCATCAAGCCCCAGCGTGCCCTGATAGGCAATGCCCGGTGTAATGCTGTACGGCAGAAGGAAATCAATGCCGGTGCCGACCGTCATCACCTGCCGGCTCGTCTCGGTCAGCGCCACGCGCCAGGTATCATTGGCGGTGTCAGCATAACCGACGCGCGCGGTGCCACTGTTGCTAAGCGTCTGTGCATACTCGATGCGCCCCTGCAGGCGCATTGCACCCCAGCGGGCTGGCACAATGCGTTCCCCCCGCAGTCCGGCGGCCGTCACGACCTGCGCCGCCGTCTGTGGGCCATAGGCAAGGCTGTACGCACCGGCGCCCGACTCGCTGAAGCCGTCCAGCCACGTGCGGGTGTACTGCAGACGGGCGTAGGGTGAAACCAGTCTGTCGGGCGCACGAAATTCATAACCCGAGGTCAGTGACGTAAAGACCTGACGCCCCGATCGGGAACCGCGGGCCACAGCGTCGGAATCGGTTACCGCACGGCGGCTGTCAAAGTTCAGCGAGCCGTGTCCCAGCAAACCATCTACAAAGAAGGAACCCGGGTGATAGCTGCCGTAAAGGGCGGCGCTGAGTGCGCGCCCGTTCGTGCGGGTGCCGTCGTCACCAATGTCGCTGACGTCGCGGCCGAAGCCAATGCCCGCTCCGCCGGTAAAGGTCCCGGTAAAGCGATAGTCGGCCCCGGTGGTGACACCCACGGTGGTGTGACTGAAGCGCACCCCGTCCGCATTGTCGCCGCCAAAATCGACATAGCCCCCGGTCCAGTACGACACCCGCTGTGCCTGCTGCCCGCCAGCAAAAGGCAAGGCGGGAACGTCTGGCCGGGCCTGCGCGTCGTTCAGGCCGGATTTCTGCTGCAGCCAGGCCTGGCCCCACATTTTCTGATCCGCATTACGCTCCGGCCCGGAGGAAGGCATGGAAAAGTGAACGCCGGTCATGTCAGGAGGCAGGTCAGCCCCGCGATGCAGCTGCTCCAGGCGGTCGCTGAAGTTACGCAGCTGCGCGCGGGCAAAATTCTGTGCGGCCTGATATTGCGCGCTCACCAGTCCGATGACGTCAGCATCCTTCGAAGGGTCGGGGCGCGCGGTAATGGTCAGGGTTACCCGGGCCGGTGACGTTGAGCCGGCGGCGCTGGTCAGAACATAGCGGAGCGTGAGGGTTCCGCTGGCCTGCGCGGCGGCGGTGAACAACAGCTGATAGTCGGCACCGGAAGCCTGGACTGATGCCTTACCCAGGCTGCTGTCCGGCTGCTCCTGCAGCCGGACGCCGGTGAACGGACCGCCGGTCGCCCCGCCGGTCAGGCTGACAGTAACCGACTGCCCGGCTGCAACCGTGGCGGCGTGGTCAGCCGCGGACGGTGCCTCCGCGCCAGTTTCCAGCGAATACGCGGCCTGCAGAGCCCTGCCGGTGGCATCCGTCACCAGAACGCTGAACGTACTGCTTCCACTGGCCAGAGGGGTTCCCGAAAGCTCGCCGTCGGAAAAAGTCAGTCCACGCGGCAGGGTGCCGCTCAGCTGCCAGCGATAGGGCGCGGTGCCGCCCGTGACGCCGAGGGCCTGAAAATATGCCTGCCCGGCTTTCCCCTCAGGCAGGGCGCCGCCCGCGGGCTGGAGCTGCAGAGCGGCGGGTGCGGCGGCGCTGACGGCCAACGAGTAGCTGGCCGTGCCGCTGTTGCCCAGGCTGTCAGCGGCGGTGACCTGGAAGCTGTAACTTCCCGCCGCAGACGGCGTTCCGGCCAGCGCACCCGTTGCCGCGTTCAGCGTGACGCCGGCGGGCAGGGTGGTGGCACTGAATGTATAGGGTGCGCGGCCGCCCGAGGCCGTCAGCGTCTGGCTCCAGCTGCTTTCCGCCGTGGCAGCATTCAGTGCGCCACTGCCGGGTGACAGCGTCAGCAGCACCGGCGTTACGGTAAGTGACACCCGAGCGCTGGCGGAGGTGCCGCTGCCGTTAGACGCGGTATAGGTGAAGCTGTCGCTGCCCGCATAACCCGTGGCCGGGATGTAGGACACCGTCACACCCGAGACGGCCAGGCTGCCGTGAGCCGGCGGGCTCACGATGCTGACCGAACTGGCCGTCCCGCCGGAGAGACTGAGCGTGACTGGATTGCTGCTGCTGTTGGCGACCACGGTGGCAGTGCTGTCGCTGGCCACCGGCGAGGCGGCGCTGACGACCAGCGTATAGCTGGCGCTGCCGGTAGCACCGTTCGCATCCGTCGCGGTGACCTGGAAGCTGTAGCTGCCTGCGGCAGAGGGCGTTCCGGACAGCGTGCCAGTAGTTGCGTCGAGGGTTATCCCGGCGGGCAGTGCAGTGACGGACCAGGTCCAGGGCGAGGTGCCGCCGGAGGCTGTCAGACTCTGTGACCAGGCGTTCCCCACGGTGGCAGCGTTCAGTGCGCCCGATGCCGGCGTCACCGCCAGCGCCGGAGGAGTGACGGTCAGAGACACGGTGGCATCGGCCGAGGTGCCTCCGCTGTTAGACGCATTCCAGATAAAGCTGTCGCTGCCGGAATAACCGGCTGCGGGCGTGTAAATAACCGTGGTTCCGCTGACCGCAGCACTGCCGTGAGCCGGGGTGGAGACAAGCGTTACTGACGTTGCCGTTCCGCCACTCTGGGAGAGCGAAATGACGTTGTTCGTACTGTTAGCGGCTACGGTGGCGGCGCTGCCTGACGAAACCGGGGCGGCTTCCGCACGGGTGACGCTGATCGTATACGCCCGGGTCGTACCGTCCTGCGCCGTGACGACGACGGAAATGCTGGTCGTGCTGTCGGTTGCCAGGCTGACGGACCGGGACGCCGAGCCGGATGCCACGGCGGTGCCGTCCACGGTGACGGTGGCGTGGCTTTCAGTGACAACGGGCGTGACCGTGACGGATGACACGCTGCTGGCGACCGAGGCGCTGTAACTGCTGGCTGAGGCACTGAACGACGGTGAGAGCGTGCCTGACGAAAGCGTAAGACCGGAGAGCGTGGCGTCGCCGGAGGCCGTCGATGCGCTGGTGCAGCTGAACACCAGGTTGCTTATCTGACCGTTCGCCGTCGTGGCCCGGATAGCGACGCCGTTTGCCTCCAGGCTGCCTGACGGTACGGTGATGGTCACGGTCTGAGACGTGCTACTAGTGGCGCTGGCAGCATTATAAGTCTGGAAACTGCTGAGGTTATAACGCGCGATGCTGACGCTGTCGGCGGTCGTCGCGTTTCCGCCGTATGCCGCACCGCTGTCGGTAAAGCTCAGTGTCAGGGCATCACCGGCCGCAAAGTCAGACGCCGGGTAGCGGTTTGAGCTGAAGGAAAGACTGGAAGATCCCGACAGGGCATTTACTGCGGCGCAGCCACTGGACAGGGCGAAGGCAGCTGGCACAGAGCAAAATATGACAAAAGCAGTCGTCAGGCCGACAATTATCCGCCCGAAAAAATTGGTACAGCCCATAGTTCACCCGGAAGCATTTGCTAGTTTGTTTTTAAGATTTATCCTAAAAGATAAATTATCATGAGATATTTCTGCCACAAATACTGCCTGGCGAATGTAAGCGCCCCCGCCGCGTTCAGTCGCATTCCCAGTGAAGCCTCCTGATGTCTGAGGATTCTAAAATGATAAGTTCTGCTGAAGATAAAACTCTTTAGAATAAAAAACTGGACCCAGATTATGGCCGGACACGCATATTGCAGATTAAAAAGCAGGATACCGGCTGAATGAATTAGAGCCGGGTGTACGGATGCATTCGATTTTCGAGCAGGAAAGGGAAAAGAGATAAACAAACTGCTGTCAGCACATAACGTTTGATTTTGACGTCCTCAAGGTCTTCAAACTGCATGCCTCAGAAGTGCTTCTTGCCATATTAAGCTGGCGGTTCCATTAGCTGCTCGATTGCAAAGATGTGAGCCAATCTTGTTAGTGCCGTAACGGCCTCTGTATCATTTATCGCTGCGATTTACATCGTCTCGATCATGGTTTTATATCTCTCTTTGTTACGGGTATAGCACTCAAATCTACTATAAGAGTTCGAGTGCAACGTCAGCTTCTGGCACAGAGCTGACCCGAGAATCAACAACCTAATCTCTGCCTTGGGGTATGCAGTAGAGCAGGATCGTCAGGCCTTAGTTTCAAATGTCTGAAAAGGTTTTAAACGAATGGGTAACCAGATTTCACCGGAGAATGAAATTACAACTAAGGAGCAACGGTCTCCTGGAATGAAGCTTGATAAGCTACCAGAGCCCGCCCAGATTGCTAAATTTCGCGCATTCTGGCGAGCAGAAGGGAAACAGTTCAGGCAGGCACAGGGGGGAACCTGTAACTGGCTCAAATGAATCGCCACGGATAATCTAGACACTTCCGAGCCGTTGATAATACTGGTTTTCATATTCTGTCGGTGACATCTGTT
>NZ_RYDU01000029.1:0-24864 GCF_003970755.1 Pantoea sp. YU22
CGCTTACCGCTCATGGGCACCTCTCTTTAAGCCATCTTAAATGACTCTGAGGTGTCTGTTAAACCCGTGGCGATTCACTTTATATTCAACTCTTTCATTACCTCATCCCCCTTCGGCGGTTTACCGCAGATATCCATAACAGCAGCATCATAGCTTTCTGCAAGAGCTAGTGTCGGAAAGAGGCAAAGCAATAGAAATATTTTTTTCATATTAATAATCCAGGTAGATAGTCTTTTTTTCGTAACATGTGTTACCTGTGCCGCCGTACGGCCCCTCAGCGCGATCCTGCGGCAGGATGGCCGTTTCCGGTTCCTTTCCCCTGTCTGAACCCTGAAAAACGCCCCTGATGATTCCGGTATGTCTGCATGACTATACAGTGAGATTTGTTCTTCACGAGATAGTACATACAGATGTTGGAAATGTCCGCTTCTGGCACAAAGCGGACGTTTGCCTGACAGCAACTCCAATAGGGTGGCAAGCAGAGCACAGCCAACCCTCTATGGCATAAAGACGCACATATCACGGCGCCAGTAACACGGCTTAGCCGCTGTCATTCACGCATATTGCGCAAAACCCACCATGCCTTTATATATTGGTCAATCTGAGGAGTGTGGAAGGTAGATTAAGATTTGCTGAAATGCATCCAGAACCATTATTCCTGTCAGGGTTCGCTTAGCGTATTTTATTTTAAATAAACTATTGCGTACGATTCTGTGTCATGTGGTTAAGCATGGCTCATAACTGCGGTCACCCTGGTGCTGCATTTGAGCTATCATCTCGCTTTTGACACTTACTGCTCGCTTACGTCTGAAGACTGTGATTTACATGAGCGGGTGCTTCGGCTGTTACGGGATGCTAAAGCGATCGAACTGGTGGCAAAACAGGCCCGTGCTGAACCTGCTGGCACGGTCATATTGCTGCCTCACTTCCTGCAGGACTGTCTATTTTCGCGCCCCTGCTTGCGAAGTTTCGTCAGCGTCAGCCAGCGGTGTAAACGGGGTTTACGCCCGGCTGATGAGTATGTGGATTACCCGCCCGATATATACTCATTTTCAGTCCCGTCAGCTCATTGTGCGCTGTCAGCGACCAACCGTGTGCGTTGCAAATTTCCTGACAAATAGCCAGTCCCAGTCCTGCACCGGAATCCTGACGCAGTTCCCCTCGCCAGAAACGCTCAAATATATAGGGCAGGTGTTCCGGCAGCACACCTGTTCCCTGGTCGCGCACGCTTACACTATCCGTTCGCATATGGATATCAACAACGGTCCCTCGCGGGGCATGCTGAACGGCATTCTCGACCAGGTTTTTAAGTAAGGTGAAGAAGGCTCCGTGATCGGCGAACCATTTGCCCACCGGCTGATCACAGATGAGATTAAGTCCAACACATGCATCATCAGCAATTTTTCGAAGGTAATTTATTACATCATGCGCAACATCACAGACTTCGACATCACAGAACCGATAGCTCATCGGCTCGCTCGCTTCTGCCAGCAGTAGTAGCTGCTGCACCTGACGTGAAAGATGCGATACCTGCAACAAAAGCGATTCACGTACTTCTGAATGTCCGTTCATTAGCTCGACCTCGGCGCGCAGAATGGTCAGCGGCGTTTTCAGTTCATGGGCAGCTGTGGCGAGAAATTCCTGCTGACTGCGAAAACCTTTCTCAAGCCTGTCGAGAGCCTGGTTAAAACTGCCGATCAGCGGAACCAGTTCAGTGGGAACCTGCCGGGTTTCAAGCCGGTCACTGAGCGACTGGGGGGATATTTTCTTAGCGGCCTGCGACACGTTGCGCAGTGGTTGAAGCGAATATGAGAGGCTGACGTATGCACAAACGGTAAAAATAACCAGTAGCACCAGGCTAAAGATAAGGATGCCAAGGCGAATAAAAGGCAGTGCGAATCCCTGGTGCAGGAAGTCAACAATCCGGGAGCTGACCACCAGTTCAACCGTCCACGTTCGCCCGTTATGAACGAGTTCCTGCTGCGTCCCCTTGTATAGTACCCCCCTGTAGGTAAAGGAAAAACGTTGTCCCGGCAGTTCGCGCCTCATAGCTTTCTCTGGCCAGTCTGCTGCGCCAGGCGAGAGGAGCACCACGCGACCACTGTCGTCCAGCACGCGCCACGCAGTCTCCTGCCGCAGACTGTCATAAATCCACAGCGGATGCGCATCACTGTCGCTAAAACCCGTTACATTGCCCCGCGCGTCGAACTCTAGCTGCCCCGCCAGCGCCAGCGTGCGTTCCGCAAGATTCATTCCGGGTAACCGATCTTTCACAATCGCGCTAAACGTTACCAGCAGGCCGATACTGAGCAGTGCGCCCGCCATATAGGCCAACAGAATTCTGAACGAAAGGCTATTCATCCATGTTGGTTTTCTGCAGCGCATAGCCTTGTCCCCATACGTTGGCGATATGCAGCCCGGAACCGATGGCTGATAATTTGCGGCGCATTCGGTGCAAGGCCACATCCAGCGCGTTCGGCGTTACTGTATCGCTCAGGCCCCAGCCGGCTGCCTCCATCGCGCTACGGCGTACCACGCCACCCTGCTTCCGAAAGAGCGCCAGCATAATCTGCATTTCAGCCGGGGCGAGAGTAATGCTCTCTTCGCCGCAACGCAACACGCCCGCATCCGGCAGTAAAGTCAAATCACCAAATGCCGGTTCGAGTGACTGGCTAACGGCGGGACGACGCAGCAGTGCCCGCACGCGGGCGACCATTTCCTCCATAGCAAACGGTTTTGGCAGGTAGTCATCTGCTCCTGCCTCCAGCCCTTCAACCCGATCGTGCAGGGCATCGCGTGCGGTGAGAATGAGACACGGTAACATGAGGTTGCGCTGACGCAACTGCTGTAGCAGAAGGAGGCCATCGCCGTCAGGCAGGCCACGATCGAGTATGAGGGCCTGATACGCGACCAGTTTCAACGCACTCAGGGCGGCTTCCCGGCTGCCGACCGTATCGGTAGCAATCCCGGCGCTGAACAGACCTTTTGCAATCAAACCGGCCAGCTGTTTGTGGTCTTCAATTAACAATATTCTACTCATTAGAAGCGGAACATATATCCCAGGAAAATTCGATTTTCACTTGAACGGTCAACAAGCGGGCTTTCCTTTACCGCGGAGGAGAGCCGCGTGGTTTCCAGATCAAGCATTACGGAATTGTGCGTATTAAAGCGGTAGATACTCAGCAAACCTAACTCAGCCCCGAACGATGATTTCCCCCGGTAAGCGGGCCGTCCGTCGCGCGCTTCTTCTTCGTGCACGCCAAAGTAATAGTCGACATATTTTTTATCCTGCCATATCGTGGCGGCGCGCGGCGTAAGGGAAAAGTCACCCCATTGCCAGCTTCGCTCCGCGCCCAGTTTTACGCGTTGTCCATGGCTATTGCCAGAAAGGTCGTGTGTCCAGTCTGCGCTAAGCGTCATCCAGGGGTTTTTCCACTGTGCTTTCACGCCACCCCAAAAGCCGCTTTTACGCTTTTCCATCCCGTCAAGAATATCGGCATCATTGTCGTCGTAGCCTGAACCATCATATCTACCTGTGAGACCGAAACTGAGGTGTTGAGTTTCACAGAATGTCACGCCGGGTAGTTTTATTTCGGCCTCGGTGCCAAAAAAATGCAGGTATTGATTATCAAAATAGAGCAGCGGTAATGGCGTTGTATCGCGCGACATTTTTTTATAAGGTTTTTGAGAACTGACAACGCCTGCGCCAATCCCCCATTCAGCAGAAAGGGTGGAGGTCGAAACCAGCGAAAAGGCACAGACAATAGCCGTTATGGCGGCTCGGCTGGCCAGCAAAGGGTGTTGCATGATAAAACTCCCGGATAGCAAAGATAGCGTGATTATCCTGACCAGAGTCTTACCAGGTACTTACTGGCGCCTTTACTCTTTTTAAAATTGTACGAATGTGTAGCGGTAAATCAGGTAAAACGAATTACAAAAACAGGCGTTTAACCGAACGGCGTAATAAGCTGCCAGGCGGCGGCTTGCGGATCGGTCAGTGGTAAATGCCGCCGGGGGAAAAGTCCTGTGTCATTATCAACTGGGGCATCAGACGTGACAGGAAAATGACAGCGTTCTCCTGAAGCAGCTTCAGGGCCTTCAGAGCGGGTTTTACAGCTCAGCAAAAAGTTGTTCATTTCAGACTGATGGCTACCTTCAGCGCTTCAGCCAGTATAGGGAGTAATGCTTCCGCTGTTTCTCTCGGAACCCTGTCGGTTAACCCTTTTACAGAAGATTTTTAATCCGGTGGGCATAAAAAAGCCCACTCCAGGGTGGGCTTAACCGTACAGACGGTGATCTGCATTATGCACTTAATCGAATATACCGGAGGGGCAGTAATTGCCTTCCCATCCTACTATCTTAGCGCTTGAATCCAGATCTCTTACCGATACGCTATCCCCGGCAAATTCTGATCCAGTAACGACGATATCGTAATCATGATTAGGCTGAGGAATAAATCTCTCGGAGACAGATCGCTCTGTATTTTGGTAGTAGCCAGACTGGGTCCAGTAATGAATTACCGTCACCCGTTGTCCCGGCTTGATAGTAAATTCATTTATGAAGTTTCCTTTATTATTAGATGACTCTGGCATTCCAATTTTTTTATTTCCTGTCACTGGAATACCGAGAATAGCCAGACCTGCCGTAATCCGGCGCTCTAAAACTTTTTTATAACAGCCACTCGGCTGTTTTTCGTAAAATTGCAGAGCTGTATTGCCATCAGATGCAGCACGGATCCGGGCTGCGTCTGAACCTTTATAGTCTTCCAGCGAAGGTCTAAATCCCGCCGTACATCCACTTAACAACGTTACCATTATTCCCGTAATGACCAGTTTTCCATACATACGCATCTCCTTACGTTTCTGTCGCTCCTGTTTTTATCGACCCATACGGACAAAACCTTAGATGAATATTAAGCCAGCCAACAGGGGAAAATCAGTCTCCAGTCAACCTGACTGATATATGAATAATGTCCGCTCCAGGCACATAGCAGACATAATCATCAACATCCTGATGGCTCCCTCCGGCTCCCCGGCCTTGCCGAGTCGTCAGGCCTGGTGCGCTAACCGGCAGAGTCAGGAAGCTTCGGCGGACCGCACGGGCGCATTCCGGGCGCAACGGTCAGGGCAATCCCTGCAGTGAGCTTTCAGCCCGCTATGAGCGAAAAGCAGACATTACTCCAGACAATAAAAGCTGTCGGCTAAAGCAATCGCCATACAAGTTGAAAAGAGTCATTGATACGAGGGAAACAGCACAATCGATCTCGCATGAGGTGCGTTATTGCGTATTGAGCAGGTAGACCGTAAGTCATCACGATGGGTGCAAAAGTGAGGTAAAGTGACCGCAGAAAGGGGGCAAACAGGGTGCAACCCGGGTGAAAACGCATGTTAGTCGTGCTCCGTGCACTTAGACTTGCGCAGCCGCTCTCGGCCAGTAAAAAGGCTGCAATTAAATCTTAAAAATTATGCAGGATAATCATGAATAACAAGCAACTGAATGAAACAAGCAAGTTCCTGAGTTATATCTTGCGCCATGAGCCTCACACTATCGGATTGCGACTCGACGCAGAAGGCTGGGCAGACATTAACTCTTTGATTACCGGCGCAGCGAAAGAAGGCCGCATACTTGACCTGGCACTGATTCAGACAGTAGCGAATAGCAGTGATAAGAAACGGTTTACCCTCTCCAACGATGGCCAGCGTATACGTGCCGCCCAGGGACACTCAGTACCAGACGTAAATCTCCAGCACAGAGAAAAGGAACCGCCAGAATTTCTCTACCATGGCACTGCAACACGCTTTATTGAATCTATTTTTCAGCAAGGATTGATTGCAGGTTCACGCCACCATGTGCATTTATCGCAGGAGACCCGAACAGCTATTGCTGTCGGTCAGCGCTACGGTAAACCAGTAGTGCTGGAGATTGAATCCCTGCGAATGTACCAGCATGGATTTAAATTTTTCCAGGCTGAAAACGGTGTTTGGTTAACCGAAGCAGTTCCCGTTAATTTTATTTCAATAAAAAGTTAATCACCCGGTAGTTCATTAGATAGCATCTCCCTTAGCAATTATTATTCAGCAATAATGATTATGTCCGCTGCTGGCGCAAAGCGGACGGGCGCACTCTCTATCCTGTGGCATGACAGGTGCTGCGCAGCCCTGCGGCTATGTATTTCAGGGCGTAAATCCAGGTAGCTTCAGTTCTCACCCCCTTTACGGCTTCCGGTGTGATTGTCGGATGCGCAGCTCACCCTTTTTCCAGTCACCGTCCGGGTCTGATTTACCTGAAATAAGCCGGTTAAGCGCTTCCTCCATCAGAAGATCGAGACGCTGGCTGTAAGTTGTCAGTTGCCATCCGGGAGCGGCAGCTTCATCAATATCATCGAATCCCACTACGGCAAAGGCAGGCCTGTCTGCTGCATCCCGCAGGGCTTCCATCGCGCCAAGGGCCAGTACATCGTTCTCACAAAACAGAGCATCAATGCGATCGGAAGCAGGCGTCTCAAGTAGATATTGTTTGATCAGTCTGTAACTCAGATAGCGGTCATAGTGTTCCGTACTGAGCTCCAGCTTCAGACTGAAACCCTGGGCATGTAGCTCATCGCGAAAGCCCTGTTTCCGTTGCAGGTGTCCTTCTTCACCTCTCGGCCCTGCCATGTAACCGAACCGTTGATGGCCCTCATCTGTTAACAGGCGAGCAATAACCCGTCCGGCCTGATAATCGTCAACATTTACGACATCAATCTCCTGTCCCTCGGTATTACGGCTGACCTGCACTAGCGGAATATCATGCATTTCTACCGCAATCGCGACGAATTCCGGCGTCAGAGCCGTGGCCAGAAAGAGGATCCCGTCCACCTGAAGCTGATCGGCTAATGACATCACTGAATAGTAATTATTACCGGTAATGTTAAGCAGCAGAGCCATATATCCACGGTTCTGGAGCTGACGGGTAACCTCGTCCAGCATCAGCATGGAGTGAGGATTTTTAAGTTCATCAATGGCGATGCCAATGATATGTGTCCGCTTTTGCGACAGTCCACGGGCAAGCAGGTTAGGGCGATAGCCCAGCTCCTGCGCAATAGCCAAAACGCTCTCCCGCGCTTTTTCAGAGATAGAGGCTCCAGGAGTGAATGCCCGGGAAACCGTCCATTTAGACACCCCAGCCCGGGTCGCCACGTCCCTGGCCGTTACTTTTTGCCGCTTCGCTGATTTGTTTGTCATGCTGGTTCCGGCTATTGAGCCATCATTATGGTGAATTCAAAAGTACATGATTAATAATGTTATTTGGCTTACCAGTTTTAAATAAATCTGGTTAGCGCTTGATTGTTACAGCAAAATTTATGGAAATGCACCCGGTTGCAAATATTTTGTGATCGTACATCGGTTATTAACCAAAACCTGTTTGATTAAATTTTACCCTTCTAACATATTCATTACATCTTCACCGCATATGCCACACCCGTGATGACGAGCTGTTGATCCTGCACCTGGCTTTGCACCCGGGTGCAAAGCGAGAACGCAGCCGCGATGTTGCTGGTTATATGGCATAGGCAGAAGTAAACCAGAGCAGAAAGCTGTCGCTCTTCGCGTCAAGGAATGAATAAAACACCTCCTCCACAGGACACGATGATGAAAAAGACACTCTGTTTACTGATGTTGATGACCGTAACGCTGGCTGCCACAGTGCAGGCTAAAACGGCACAGGTCGGCGTAGCACTGGCTAACTTTGACCTTAACTTTGTCTCAATACTGCGCACGCAGATGATCCATGAGCTGGATACGCAGGGTATGAAAGGGCAGTTCTCCGATGCGAAGGGGGATGTCGCGCTCCAGGCGCAGCAGGTTGATGATTTTATCAATCAGGGCGTTGACGCCATCATTCTGAATCCTGTGGATACGCAGGGGGTACAGCCGATGATAAACGCGGCGAAGCGCGCAAACATTCCACTGATTTTTGTAAACCGTAAACCAGAAGTGCCTCTGACCGGCGCGATGGCCTATGTCGGCTCTGATTCAGCGCAGAGTGGCAAAATGCAGATTGAAGCGCTGGCAAAAATCATGAACTACCGCGGCAATATCGCCATCCTGATGGGCGCGCTGTCCAATGAGGAAGCGCGTGAGCGCACCCGCGCAGTAGAGGAGTTTGTGGCGCAGCACAAAGAAATGAAAGTCGTGGAGAAGCAGACGGCTAAATGGCAGCGCAATGAGGCTGTCGATGTCGTGTCGTCCTGGCTCCTGAACGGTACGCCGATTAACGCAGTAGTGGCTAATAATGACGAAATGGCGATTGGCGCCATCATGGCCCTCAACCAGGCGAAGAAAAAAGATGTGCTGGTGGCGGGTATTGACGGTACGCCGGATGGCCTGCAGTTCATCAAAAACGGGGAGATGGTGGTCACCGTCTTTCAGGATGCAAAAGCGCAGGCCTCGGGGGCAGTAAAAGTGGCGCATGAGATGGTTGAAAAGCAGAAAACCGATAACTACCACTGGGTCCCGTATCAGACCGTAACCAAAGCCAACTACGAACAGTTTACCCGCCTTAATCAGAAATGATTTTTAAACCCTACATTTGCACCCGGTTGCAAAAACAAAAAAAGGAGCAGGTATGTTAAACGGTGAAAAGCGTATTCCTCGCCCGCTGCGCTGGGCAATGATCGGTGGCGGTCGCCTGAGTCAGGTCGGCTACAAGCACCGCTCGGGCGCATTGCGTGATAACACAGCTTACCAGCTGATCGCCAGCGCTTTTGATATTGACGCCGCGCGTGGCCGCGACTTTGGCGTCAATCTCGGCATCCCCGCTGAACGCTGCTATGACAACTATCAGCAGTTGCTGGCAGAAGAGGCAAAACGCGAAGACGGCATTGAGGTCGTCACTATCGCAACACCTAACGGCACGCACTTTGATATTACCAAAGCGGCGCTGAACGCCGGCATTCACGTTATCTGTGAAAAGCCGCTCTTCTTCACCTCTGCAGAAGCGCAGGAAATTAAGGCGCTGGCAGCAGAGAAAGGGCTGATCGTCGGCGTAACCTACGGCTTTTCCGGCCATCCTCTGTTGATGCAGATGCGCGCCATGATCGCTAAAGGCGAAATTGGTGACGTGCGCATGGTTGAGCTGCAGTACACCCACGGCTTCAACGCCAGCGATAGTGTCGACAAGTTCAGCGATGCGCAGAAGTGGCGAGTTGATCCGAAAATTGCTGGTCCTTCATTTGTCCTGGGGGATATCTCCACGCACACCTGGTACATCTCTCAGCTGGTGCTGCCAGACCTCAACATTAAAAGTCTGCTGTGCGATCGTCAGAGTTTCATCCCGTCCCGCGCCCCGCTGGAAGATAACGCAATGGTGCTGATGCACTACGAAAACGGGGCCGTTGGACGCATGTGGGCCTCGGCCATTAATGCCGGCTCAATGGACAGCCAGCGTATCCGCGTTATTGGCTCCCGCGCGAGCCTGGAGTGGAGCGACGCTAACCCGGGCGAACTGAAGTTTGAGGTGCAGGGGCAGCCAAACCAGACGCTGTATCACGGTATGCCATACCTTGATGAAAGCGCCCTGGCCGATGAACGTCTCGGCGCGCTGCACACTGAAGGGCTGGCAGAATCCTGGGCCAACATTTACCTGAAATTTGCTATTGCCATTAATGCAATGCAGAACGGCGACAGCAAGACGCTGGAAACTCTGATCTATCCGGACATTAACGCGGGCGCCGAAGGCGTGCGTTGGATTGAAAACTGTGTGCGCTCTGCAGACAACGGCGCCTGCTGGGTTAACTATGAATAAGGAGTGAGCATGCAACTCTCTTTCTGTACGGACAGCCTTGGCCACCTTGCCTTTGAGCAGATGCTGGACAGGCTGCTTGAGCTGGATGTGAAGGGCGTAGAAATGACCACCGGCGGCTGGTCCCCGGCACCGCACGTGCCGACCGCCGCACTGCTGGAGAGCGCTTCAAAGCGCCAGCAGTTTCTTCAGGCGATTGAAAGTCGCGGCATGACGATCGCGGCGCTGAACGTTTCCGGCAACCCGCTCGATCCGGGCGAGCTCGGGCAGCGCCATAAGCAGGACACTGAAAATGCGCTGCGGCTGGCGGGTGAACTGGGCGTAAAAAAAATCGTCATGATGAGCGGCCTGCCGCCGGCAAGCCCGCACGACACTATACCAAACTGGATAACCTACACCGTCAGCTGGCCGCCGACGCTGAAAAACTGCCTGGACTATCAGTGGAACGAGGTGGCTATTCCTTACTGGCAGGGTCTGGTTGAACAAGCCAGAACGAACGGCGTAGAAAAGTTTGCGCTGGAGAACTTCAGTGCAATGCTGGTGTGGAATCCAGAAACGCTGTTCCGGCTGCGCGATGCCGTGGGGCCCATGGTCGGCCTTAACCTCGATCCGAGTCACCTCATCTGGATGGGAGCCGATCCGATTGCCGCTGCGCGCGCGCTCGGGCCAGCTATCCATCACTGTCACGGTAAAGATGTTCGTCTGGAACGCGGGCTGGTCAACGTTAACGGCCTGCTGGAAACCCGGCCGGTGGACGATGTGGCTAACCGCGCCTGGAACTACGTGGCGGTGGGCTGTGGTCAGGATCTGCAATGGTGGAAAGCGTTTTTCTCCGTGGTACGCATGGCGGGTTACAACGACTGGGTTTCTCTGGAGATGGAAGATTTAACCATGTCCGTTGACGCCGGTGTAACTTCATCCATTGCTGCCCTGCAGCAGACCATCAGCCGGTAGTTTCTTGTCTCCTGGCTGCCGCGCGCTGCGGCGGCCAGATCCTGCATAACGCACGTCCGAACGCGTCACCGCGGCCTGTAACAAATCGAACAAGTCCGATGGGTAAAGGCAGGAGTAGTTATGTTCCATATGCAAAGTGGAGGAGATGCCGCTGACCCTGTGTTTGTCACCGTCGCTAAAAAGCTCGATGCTGCCTGGCACAGGCGGTGCCGGAGGTTATATTGTCTCGCTCGCAGCGTGCCACCTTGTTCGCGCAATCAGCTTTTTAAACGATTACTCAGAGGCACTGAATCGTGCCTCTGTATATAAGCGCGTGCGGTTAAAATGACCAGCGCACCCCAGCGTTATAACGCCAGCCTTTTGCACCGTTGCCGTCAATCTCTTTGCGATAGTCAGCTTCTGCATAGAGCGAAACAGTATTTTTAAAGCTGGTGGTGCCGCCAACGCCAACGTCCCACATTTGACCGAATTTACCGCTATTAAAGCTTTGCGTGATATCGCTGTCAGCAGAGCCAGCCTTCACCTTCGCCGCGCCGCCCCAGCCGCGATAATAGTTAGTGCGAATATAGGGCGTGTACTGACGCTGGCTGTCATCCTGCCAGGTGCGGTCCAGACGAGCGCCAAGGCGTCCAATGGTCTGATCATAATCCTCCCAGGAGATACGGGTTCGATCGCTGTCAGTGAGGTTATCCATTTTCAGATGCAGATAGGTGAGCTGAGCCTGAGGTTCAAGGCGTAATCCATAAGCAAACGCCAGCGAATAGCCAGATTCCAGCGAGGCTGTCCAGCCATTACCCTTCGGCGATCCCACCTCTTTTTTACGGGCAATATCGGTTTCGCCGCGATGCCAGTTCCAGGCCAGCGAACCATCCAGATAGAAGCTCTCATGCTGCCAGGTGCTGTAGAGCGCGAGGCTATCACTGTCGAAAGTCGTTGAGCTGTAACCATCTGCTGCATGGGGACGAATACGCGTATTGCCGCGCGTATAGGCGATGCCGCCACGCAGGCTGTCGCGCGCGCCATCCATGCGCAACAGATTACCCCCCAGTTGAACGGCGCTGTAATCGAGATCGAAGTCATAGCCGTACTGACTAAGGTTGCGGTTACTTTGATAATCAAGGTTAGACCCGAGGTAGCGAATAAACATCTCGCCGCCGAGCGCGTCCGGGTTATTTTGCTGTTCGCGCAGTTCGCCGAGGCGTTTGTGCAGATCATCGGTAACAGAGAGGGTGTAATAAGCCAGACCCAGCGGCGTCGAAATATAAGAGGGCAGTTGCGGTATTACTGCGGGTCGTGCTGCTCTTGCGCTGCTGCCAGCTTGCGGCTGACACAGCGAGCCCTCTTCACAGACATAGGTATTGGCGAGGCGATAATCCCAAAAGGCGTTGCCGCTGCCGCTTACCTGGCGCTGGCTGGCATCGCTCGCGCCCGGCGTAAAACTGTAAAGGCTGTATTGCCAGGGACCTGACGCCACGTAACCCTCTTTCAACCTGAAGCTGCCAGCGCTGGCGTTACCTGAAACCTGTGCCAGTGAGACACCTTCCGTAGCTTCGATTACGCCGTCACGGTTGGCGTCAGCCTGCGCGCCCGCTACCAGCGTATCATCAATAAAGGTCATGCCGCTGACGCTGCCGTTGACCAGCAGTCTGTCACTCTGTGAGGCGGCAGAATTGAGTCGTAGTGTGCCGCCTGCTGACACCAGCGCACCATCAATGGTCAGCGTATTTCCTGCTGGGTTGCCGCCGTTAGTCAGATCCAGCGTACCGGCGTTATTGACAGTAAGTGAATCGTCAGTCGCCCCCTGCAGCAGTGGGTTAACGTTATCGCCAGCATAGAGCGTTGAACCGCTGTCAATATTAATGGTGCTGTGGGCCAGCCTGATATTATCGGTCAGTGTCCATCTGGTGCTGGAAAAGTTAAGGGTGCTCCATCCTGCGCCAAGGTTGGTGCCTTTGCTCAGATCGTCACTCGCGAAGGAGCCGCCGCGCGCTTCGATTTCACTCAGGCTCAAAGTCGCGCCCGCGCCGCTCGCGGTGGTGATGTGGCGGGTGTTTGCCAGGCTCACCTTCTGCACCGTCGCCTGGTTGTCGCTGCCGTTGCCCATTGTCAGGCTGCCGTCTAGCGTTCCGCCGGTGACAAAAAGCGAATCCCTGCCGTTGCCGGTGTTTACATCACCGACAACATTGCCGTCCAGCAGCGCAATGACGTCACTGGTCGCTCCTCCAGCCACCACAACGGTTTCAGGGAAGGGCGCAGAAATATTTCCTTCGTTGATAAACACTGTCTGGCCGCCGCGTAAATCGATAATAGGCGCGACCAGGCTCAGTGAGGTGATCGAGCCCTGGTTGATCACTTCACTGGCGGTGCTGGTCACTATCGCTGAGCCGCCGTTGGTATCACGGATGCCAATCGAACCCTGAGAGATTACCCTGCCGGTGGTATTAGCACGGATGCCGGTGCCTTCGCCGGAAACGAGGATTGCGTAGTTTTTCCCAATCACCAGATCGTTATTTGTTGTTGAGCCGTCAGCATTCGCAAACAGATAACCCGTACCGCCGCCGCCGACGTTGATAAGGGCGCTGCCATCAGGATCGAACGAGGTCGCTGAGCGGATGCCGTTACCGCCGCTCACGTCGAGCATAACGTTTTGCAGTGAAATACTGGCTGTTTCGGCGCGGTTGTTAATGACGCTACCGCTGCCGTAAGCACCCATAATAATGTCGTTCGCCTCAAACCCGGCTGCGCCGCTATCCAGCAGCAGCGTGTCGGCACTGCCGCTGGCGGTCAGGCTGCTACTGCCCTGGCCGTCACCGTAAATTTTCAGTGTCGCGCCACGGCCTACGCGCAGCGCCGCGATGCCATCATCGACCCGCAGCTCGCTGTCCATCGGCACATACTGTCCATATCCACTGCTGACGTCCACGCCAGTGCCCGATGCCACATGGACGCTGCCACGGTTGATAAAGTTGCCGTTGTCATAGAGTCGGACAGCGGTGCTGTCAGGCCCGGTCAAATCCACATTTCCCTGATACTGATTGAGCAGCCTTGCGCCGTTACCAACGGCAAAGGCAGTGATATTTTTGCCCGCGCCAGCAACCTGAGAAGCGGCATAGATCGTGGATTCGTTGCCGTCGCTGACCGCACCGACGCTATTTTCCCCGTTCAGCCTGATGGCGCTGGAGAGCGTAGCCTCTGCACCGTCGCTAACGCGTACGGCCGTCGCGCCCTTGCCGTTAACGGTAAAAGCGTTCGTGCCGAATAACGAGGTGCCCACGCCAGAGGCAATAATGCCGTTGCTGTTTGCTCCGCTTAACGTGACATTGCCCGCGGTGGACGGATAGAAGGATGCGCCCGCGCCAATACGGTATAGCGTCGATCCATCGGTGCTGACATCCGTATCGCCACCGTTGCTGAACAGGCTGGACCCGACATCCAGTGCCTGATAAGCGGTCTGGTTGGCGCTGTGGAACACCACCCGACTCTCTGCGCCAAGGCTAAGGGTTGCGCCCTCCGCGGCTTGTGCCCCCAGAACATTTTCACCGTAGAGATTAATCGTCCCGTTCTGGTTGATGCGTGCCAGCGGGTAGATAGCGTATGCGCCGATAGTCGGTGATGCCAGGATACTCTCTCCCTCGCTGACATTGAGCGTGCCGCTGTTAGTGATCACCGTTGGCGTAATATTGTCGCCAACGAAGGGATTGGCATTGGCATAAAGGCCGGTGCTGCTGCGCGTCACGCTGATATCGCCGCTGTTCACGACGTTCGAGCCGGCGCTGGACTGAATGGCATAGGTTCCCTGGCCGCCAAAGGTGATGTCACCTGTGTTCACCAGCTGCGCATGATTCATTGCCACCAGGCCGTTTTGCCAGTCCGCGACACCGCTGATGGCCGCGTGGTTGACAAGCAGGCTGTTGTCAGAGGGCTTCGCATCAGGATTAATATAATCTCCCGCCAGGTTACGTTTCTGGCCGTCGACGATTGCCGCTCTCGCCGTCTCGCCGATCATATTAAGCGTCGTGTCCGCATCGATAACGCCGTGAGCGCCGTTTTCTACCAGCACGCCGGTGGCAATCTGACCAATATTGATGGTTGCTCCGTGGGTATTGATTTGCGTACCGTCGCCGCTGCCTGTAACGCCAGTGGAGAAGAAGGCATCAGGCGTAAGCGTCATGCCACGGCCGTCAAAAACCGCGCCATCCTGATAGCGAAACAGTGTGGAAAACCAGCCGGAAGTGGCATAGCTGCCGTTGGCAGGAAGATTAATTATGGCATTTGGGCCGATCGCATAAAAGCCGATCTGATGTTGGCTGTCGTTCAGTCGCGGCACCGCGGCGGCTGTCACGTTAACCGTGGCATTGCCTTCGGCGCGGACGCCAATAGCCGAGTCGCCATTCAGATTTATCGGCCCGGTCAGATCCGCTTTTGCCTTGCCGCTCCCTTGCCCGATCGCCCAGACGGCGGTATTGAGTGTGTCCGTCGTGACATCGGCGTCGCCATTGACATTTATCGTGCCGGTAGAGAACGCGCTGGCGCTGTCACCCTCGCGGGCGATGATTTTAATCGCCGTGCTGTTATCGCCGTTCAGGTTAATCGTGCCGGTGTTGCCAACGCGTCCGCCGCTGCCCGAGTCGAGCGCCAGCATACCGATATTTTCGGCTGGCTGAGGCTGTGCACGGCCGTTCACATCAATAACGCCATTGTTAAGCACCAGGGCATTCGGCCCTTCTTCAATGCGCATCCCCACCGCGTTCTGCACTTTGGTACCTATTACAATGTGACCATTGTTGATTGCGCTTGCGTCAAGGATCGCGCTGATCGCGCTGACGCCGCCGCTCAGATTGATCGCGACGTCGGTAGTCTCGCTGGTTTTGCTATTTTGCGGAGAGCGGCCAATATAAATCGTGCCGCTATCGGCATTGATAAAAGTACCTTCTCCACTGAAGGTTACACCGGCAGCCGCGTTAGCATTATTTACCGCCGCCACGCCGATATTGATATTGCCATAGTTTATTGCGCTGCTGCCGCCGAGCCAGATGGCCTGACTATCCCATAGAGCAGACCCTGCGCTCAGGGCCAGGTTGATAATGCCGTTGTTGGTGAACTGACTGCCGTATGAGGCCGATACCGCATTGTAGATGTAGCCCAGCGTATGGGGATCCACGCCGTTACCGTTAGCATTATTAAAAAAGCCGCCATTTATTACGCCGTTATTAATTCCGCTGCTGCCATTAATCAACTCCAGCGCCTTGCTGGCAAATTGTACGGGCCCGGTACTGGCGAGTTTGCCGTTAATAATGGCGCTGGCGCCGTTGCTGGCGCGCATAACAGCGGTACTGTTGTTCATGACTTCCAGCGTTTTGCCGGCATTAATTTTAATGCTGGCATCAGGTCCATCTGCGCTGAGTACGACCTGATCGCCCAGCGGCAGGGCAACCTCATCGTCAAAATTATTTGTGCTCATTGTGTACACCACGCTTCTGTCGCGCAGTGAGAAGGCTTTATTAAATTCGTTGTTATAATTCGCCGGGCTGAGATTGGCGTTTGAAAGCTGGTCAATGAGCCAGTCATTGTAATTGCGTAAATCGCTAAGGTTGTTGACGTTAAACGTGCTGGTGGCACCATCTGATGTCGTTACGCTGAAAACGCCGCTGTAGTTCACCACGTTGCCCATGTTATAGGCTAACCGGTCACCGCCATAGGGCGGCGTAGCAGCGGTAAAGGTAATGCGATTGTCTGAATTCCAGTTCAGGTGTCCTTGTTTGCTGGCAGTAAATAATTCACTCGCTTTAGCCGCCATCGACCAGCTATTTGTGCTGGCGCGGGTGGCTGCGCCATGCCTGCCAATATCGATATTCAGGGTGCCGTTACTTACCGACGCCACGCGCGCATTAATATATTGGCCATCATTCACATCGACATAATCAGGCACTGCCGTGGTAAGGCTGACGACAGGCAGATCGGCAATCGAAGCGGAATCGTAAACTTTATATAAGGTGTAGGTGTTGGACTCAAAGTCGGGAATGATGACATCAAGGTTTTGTGGGCCGAGAGCAATCCGCTCCTCTCCTGTAAGATTGTCATCGACGATGCGGCCAGCGCTCTGCAATCCACCTATCGTCACGCGGGTTTCACCGCTTTTACCCGGCGCAAATTGTGGCAGGCCGCTCAGCGTTTGCGTACTGCCGTTACAGAGACAATAAGCGCCCACCTTATTGTCGTTCCGCTCCGGCGTATAAGGTTTTAATACGGCGGCCGAGAGATTGAATGCAGGGATAAATCCTTGCGCCGTTATAAGGCCCAGAAGTACAAGGTTTAATTTAGACAAGATGTTTTCCTCAACAGAGAAAAGACAAAGCCCGCATAACATTAACCGTTACGTTTCGGGCGATTTTTGCTGAATTAAATAATTTGAAAGGAAATGTGTTGGAAGTAGGTGAAGTGAATAACATCACTTCATCGTTAAAATGTCCATCAGGACGTAATGCTATTCATTATAATGCGCAAGCTTTAGGATTATTCCTTAAATAAATCTTTTATTAATGGCTCTGATTTTTGCTGTTTTTATGTTCATTAACAAAGAGATGATATTAGAGTAAAGATCCTGATATATAAAAGTAGTCACGTAAGTCATTATGATAAATAGCGTAAAGCGGCAAAGCGTAAGCCTGGTCCGGGAGTCAGATAAAGATATTTCCAGTAAAAATAAATAGTAAATTAAAAAATAAAAAAGAGGTAATAAGCGCCGGGCAGTGTAATAACCTTTTATTTCTTTGAAGTTGTGACGCGACTCGCAACGGTCGCTATAGCATTCAGGTCAGCGAGGGTCGAAGTGGACCCAACTGCGAGATTAGCCTTATCCCGGGCGCAGCAGCGATAACATCTGGAATACGATTCACCATGCAGGCTGCCGAGGTGTGTACGCCATCGGCGCGATCGATGCGGATTTTGGATGGTGGTCTGCCATCAACCGCCCACGTCATGTTTTCAGACTCGCCTTGCGCAAGCAGACGCAGTTCGATGTGCGCGCTTGCTGAAGGCCCTTCAACCGTTTCGACAGAAGCGATGATGCGAAGACCGAGCGTGGTACCGGGCGCCAGATACCTGTTGAGGGTACGGCACCACACGGGTTGATCGGAGAGCACGGGCTCGCGTACTTCGGTCACGTTTTTAATGGTAAAGCCAAGCGCATGCATCACGTGCGCCGGTATGCTTTTATACAACTCTCCCAGCTGGCCGGGTACGTTGGTTACTTTTTCCTGGAACTCAGCCTGCGTCATATCAACCCCATAGGCGCGCATCATGCGTTCATTCGCCAGCTCTGCGTTTGTCAGGCTGCGATGCGTGAGCGAGCGGAGTTCGGTACAGGGCCCGGCAACCAGCAGCCCCGCCCATATGCGAGAAAAATCCCAAATGCCCGTCCCGGTAAAAGTCACCCCGTTGCTTTTGGCCAGCGCATCGATTTTTTCGGCTAAGTCGGGATCGGCACCTTGCGGAAAATAGGACTCTGAACCGTGGCAAATAACATTGATACCGGCTCCCAGCAGACGTTGATAAGCTGCAAAGTTCAGGCTCAGTCTCTCTGTTTGCACAACAAGCGCGATGTCTGCATTCATGGCAGCGTAGTCGGCAGTTTCACAGTCCTGTACGACAACGCCCAAATCTTCATTCAGTCCAGCGAGCCGCCCGAGATCCACGCCGATCTTAGGGCCTGCGCGATTCACCGCCGCAACCACTTGCCAGCCTTTTTTGACGAGAATGCGCACAGCCTCCATACCGTAATATCCGACCCCGTAAATGATCACTCTGGGACGGAGAGGCGTTCGGTCTTTTGCCGTGGTGTCGTGGACGACGCTCATAAGTTGCCTTTAGAAGATCAGCCGGGATGTGAAGTCTAGCATTCGTTGTGCGAACCTTCAGTGCCTTATCGCGCCTGAAGATGTCGTCAATGATTTTCTCTTCCAGCGCTTGTAGCCAGGCCGTGCGCATCCCAGCCCTAAAACAATAAATGACTTTTGCAGACTGGACGTCGCGAACGAATGCTGTCCGGTTATACAGAGAAGGGCTCTAAACCAATAGGTGAAAAAACGGTCAGCAAGTGCTTTGATAAGTCATTAATAATTAATCATAAATCCTGCATAAGGTCAGATAAGTTGTCATTACAGTCTGCAGAGTGGTTTAGCCGGAATGGGATAGAGTGCTCCCGTATTCAAGCCAGGAACTCTGGCTTTCCAAAACATCTCCATGATGAACAGGTTATTAGTGCGAATCTGACGGGTAGTGAGGAGATATGGTTATCAGGGAAAAACATATATGTTAAAAGCGGCCAGGTTACTTTATATAACCCTGGTACTATTCAGGCGTCGCGCTTTGACAACCAGCCCGTAGAATTTATCAGCGTACATATGCCTCAGTCAGTCATGAAAATGCTTGCCGATGAAGAGAATGTACGGGGCGACCGTGAAGCACCGATCCTGCGTGAAGGTATAATTAATCATGCACGTCTGTTTGATGCTCTGTACCCTTTTGCATCAACGGTATTGGAAGGAATTGCGCAGGGGACTTATTGTCAATTAATGAAATACGACCTGTTCTCTTGTTTTATGGCTACGAATTAACTCCCTCCCGCCCCTGAACGCCAGAGGCGGGAGTGCTCCGCTAAGATAAGCAGATTAGTCACTGGCTATCCATTTGTTGGGCTTGCTGCGCTGGCAACTATTTTATTCTCCTTTTTCATTTTGGCTGGCGCCGTCTCAGGGGTGCGTAAAGCGCACCAGGTAGAAAGCACGCCCAGAAGCGAGAATATGATTGCCGGTCCGATCCAGCCCACCATGCTGTAGACGCCGGTAGCAATAAACGGCAGTAACCCCGCCACGACAGAGGCCACATTATAGCCCAGTGAAATACCTGACGAGCGTATATGGGCCGGGAACTGTTCGGAAAACCAGCTTGATTCCACGGCAAAAATCGGGTCATGGCTCAGCAAGAGTGATAGTGCGATCGCAGTAATTATCAGCACGACAGCACCAGTATTTATCAACATAAACATTGGAATGCCAAATGCTATAGTGAATAGCGCGCCAGTCAGAAATACCCGACGGCGGCCTATTTTATCACTTAGCGCGCCGTAAAAGAGATGACTGCCCAGACCCAGCGCAGAACCAATGAGCGTTCCCCACAACACGTGACGGGTATCGGTAATCTCTGCCAGAACGACATAAGAAAGCATGAAGCTCGTCGTAATGTAATAACCGCCGGTTTCAGCCAGCCGCAGCCCCACGATATTCATAATGGTGCGCCAGTCACGACGGATGACTTCAATTGCCGGTTGCTTAACGATGCGCTTCTCCGCTTTCGCTTTTTCAAATTCCGGCGATTCCGCTACGCTCATGCGAATGAAGATGCCGATAGCCACCATAATGAAGGAAATCAGGAACGGCACGCGCCATACCCAGTTACCCTCAAACAGAGCGCCAGAAAGAAGAAAAGCGCCGTTAGCCAGCAGCAGGCCAAGGGGAATACCAAGCTGCGGCACGGCACCATAAAAACCCCGTTTCCTCTCCGGTGCATGCTCAAACGCCATCAGCACTGCACCTCCCCATTCAGCACCAAAACCGATGCCCTGTATCATGCGAAGCAGGATCAGCAAAATGGGGGCCAGTATGCCGGCCTGTTCATAAGTCGGCAGGGCGCCTATCAAAACGGTTGCCAGTCCCATGGCCAGCAATGACCAGAACAGCACAGCTTTACGGCCATAGCGATCGCCAAAATGACCAGCAAGATAACCGCCCACTGGCCGCATCAGAAAGCCCACTGCGAGAGTCGCAAAGGCCGCCATGATACCGACAACAGGCTCCTCGGTATGGAAGAAGATTTTCCCAAACCATGCCGCGGCTGCCGTACCGTAAATAAAGAAATCGTAGCTTTCAACCGCCGAGCCTGTCATGGAGGCGATGGACACTTTCACCGGGTTATTTTTATGATTAGCAGGTACAGAGTGAGTTTTCATTTTTGACCCCGTTTCGATAGTTTCGCCGGTAGAACCGGGTAAACACTTATGGCCGGTACCAGGTTTCAATTACCCGGCTGTCGTCACGTTGCCCCAGGCCAGCCTGTGCTGCAGCCAGATAGCGGGCATGAGCCACTTTTAAAAGTGGAACGTCTGCGTGGCATGCCGTAGCTGCGTCTGCTACCAGACCGCTGTCTTTGACAAAGATATTAATGGCGCTGGAAACCTCCACATCTGTGCTCTGTAACATGCGTGGGCCACGGTCCGACAACATCCAGGAGCCCGCCGCGCCACCCTCAACAAGCGGCAAAACCTGTGCAGGATCTAATCCCAGCGACTGAGCAAGGTTCAGTGCTTCGGCTGCGGCCACAATGTGTACGGCGCAGAGATGCTGGTTAATCACCTTAATTCCCTGGCCGTCGCCCGGCCGGCTTCCCACCACTTTCATCTTGCCCATGGCGGTCAGAACCGGGGCGACAGCGTTGAGGGAATCCTCTTCACCCGCCGCAAAAATCACCAGCTCCCCGGTGCTGGCCCGCGCGGTCCCGCCGGTAACAGGCGCATCAACCACGCTGGCGCCTGCACGCTGCAGCTGTTCTGCAGCAGCAGTGATTGCGTCGGGGCCGACGGTCGACATAATCACCCAGCACTGACCGGCTACTTTCGGCAAGGATTCCTCAACCAGCGCCGCAAGCTGCTGAGGCGTGGCAACCATGACCACGACAACATCAGCTTTATCTGTCAGGGAGTATCGTTCTACGGCATCAATACCCTGCGTTCGCGCGCGCTGCCGGGACGCTTCGGCGACATCCACACCCTGCACCTCATGCCCGGCTGCCTTGATCTGTAATGCCATTGGCAGGCCGATAGCGCCTACGCCGACGAATACCACTTTCATTTCGCTCTCCTTATGCAAGCCAGCCTTTAACCGCACCGATCAGGGATGAGGTGGAGATGCCATAGCGATCGTGCAGCGTAGGCAGCGCTCCTGCGGCCAGGAATGCGTCCGGCAGCCCGATATGACGGAACGCGGGCATGATCTGCGCGCGCATTAATGCCGTCGCTACCGCTTCGCCAAGCCCGCCGACTACGCTGTGGTTTTCAATAACCACCACCAGACGTCCGCTGTGGCGGCACTGCTCGATAATCGTGGCCGTATCGAGAGGCTTGATGGTCGGCACATGCAGCACGGCGACATCAACCTTGTCATGCGCCAGCGCTTTTGCGGTTTCCAGCGCCCGCATCGTCATGATGCCGCTGGCGATGAGCAATACGTCACGCCCGTCCTGCAGCAGTTTGGCTTTACCCAGTTCAAACTGATAATCGTACTCATCAAGTACCAGTGGAACCTTCCCGCGCAGCAGACGCATATATACCGGGCCGTTGTGATCGGCCGCAGCGGCGACAGCCTGTTCGGTATCCAGGGCATCGCAGGGATCAATGATTGTCAGGTTAGGGATGCCGCGCATTAAGGCGATATCTTCGGTTGCCTGATGGCTGGGGCCATAACCGGTGGTAAGACCCGGCAGCGCAGCGCAAATTTTCACGTTGAGGTTCTCTTCCGCGATCACCTGGTGAATGAAATCGTAAGCACGGCGGGTGGCGAATACGGCATATGTGGTAGCGAACGGAATCATTCCCTCTTTCGCCATGCCGCCGGCTGCACCCATCAGCAGCTGTTCCGCCATCCCCATCTGGAAATGGCGCTCAGGAAAGGCCTGGGCAAAGATGTGCAGATCAGTATATTTGGAGAGATCGGCGGTAAGACCAACAATATTTGGCCGGGTCTGCGCCGCTTTGACGAGCGCATGACCGAAAGGTGCCGATACGGTTTTCTGACCCTCTGCCGCAATAGAAGCAATCATGGCCGAGGTGGTTAAACGGGGTTTCTTTTCAACGACGCTGCTCATGCGCGTTCCTCCTCTGCCTTATCGAGAATGGCTATGGCTTTTTGCCACTCATCAGCATCAACACGAATAAAATGGTTTTTCTCACGCGTTTCCAGAAATGGAACGCCTTTACCCATCAGCGTATCCAGTAGAATGACGCGCGGTTTGGGCTCTTTTAGCTGACGCGCGCGGTCAAATGCCGCTTTGACCGCGGCAATGTCGTTGCCGTCAACGCGCTGCACATCCCAGCCGAAGGCCAGCCACTTGTCGGTGAGAGGCTCGAAACCCATTATTTTTTGTGAGGGACCGTCGGCCTGCTGCTGATTAATATCCACCAGCGCGATCAGGTTATCGAGCTGATGGTGAGCGGCCGACATTGCGGCTTCCCATGTCGCACCTTCATCGAGTTCACCGTCAGACATTGAGTTGTAGACAAAGGCTGAATTGCCTTTATGGCGTAGCGCCAGCGCCATGCCTACGGCAATGGAAAGCCCCTGGCCCAGAGAGCCACCGGACATCTCCATACCGGGTGTATAGGTTGCCATTCCTGACATCGGCAGACGGCTGTCATCCGAGCCGTAGGTTTCCAGCTCTTCTTCAGGGATCACACCGGCTTCAATCAGCGCAGCGTAAAGTGCAATCGCATAGTGACCATGGGAGAGCAAAAAGCGGTCTCGACCTTCCCATTCTGGATTGTCAGGATCAAAGCGTATGGCGTGACACCAGGCCACCGCCAGCATGTCGGCAAGACCCAACGCCTGGCCAATGTAGCCCTGACCCTGCACTTCACCCATTCTTAGGGCGAAGCGGCGTATATGCCAGGCATGCTGTGTAAGTCTGTTAAGTGATTCAGCCGATACGATGCCAGGATCTGCAATCGTGCTCATTTGCTGCTCCTTTTAAAGGTGAATATAAAAAGAGAGGACGCGTCGACAGATGACATCTGGACAGCGTGCTAACTTATTCACGTATGAAGTCATCTTTCATCAGTGTTAACGGCTCGCTCTAAAGAGATGACTCATTGTGATTCCCCGCCTGTCGCGGTATGCGATGAGGTTATGCTGTTCGGGTGAGGGCTGACAAAAGCAATAAATACAACAACAGGTGAAAAGGATTCATGAATGACACTCTTGCGAAAAGCGCCTCTTAACCTGTTACGGGCTTTTGAAGCGGCAGGCCGTACAGGCGCTTTTGCACTGGCTGCCGCTGAGCTGGAACTGTCGCCCAGTGCGATTAGTCATGCCATTCGCAAACTGGAAAGTTTGCTTGAAGTCCGGCTTTTTCAGCGCAGCACGCGGGAAATCACGCTGACGAAAGAAGGGGCGATACTGCTTGAGCATATACAGCGCGGGTTTAACGAAATGCAGCAGGGGCTTTCATTAGTGTCGGCCGATGAATCCAGACCGCTGCGCCTTCATACCGCACCGAGTTTTGCTCATCAATGGCTGTTACCACGTCTCGGCAGTTTCATCCGCGAGAACCCTCATATCGATCTGCGACTTTCAGCCAGCACGGAATACGCGCGTTTTGAACAGGATGACTTTGACCTGGACATCGTCTACGGCGAGCCCCGCCCGTCACCTTATGAGAAAATCCCCCTCGCGGTTGAAGAACTGACGCCGTTATGTTCCCCGCTGCTGGCTGAAAGGCTGCGAAAACCGGAGGATCTCTACGCGCTCACCTTGATTCAGTGCGATGTGCAGTTGTACCAGTGGAAAGGGTGGTTCCAGGCGAATGACATGACGCCGCCTCGCCATTACGGGCTTCGCTTTGACCGTAGCTTTATGGCCATTGCCGCTGCGGTTGACGGGTTAGGGGTTGTTCTGGAGTCAAAATTGCTGGCAGAACGCGAAATAGCAAGCGGCAGGCTGGTGTGCCCGCTGGTGAGCAGCACAAGTGAAATTCATTACATTGGTCACTACCTGGTTTTTCCGCGTTATCAGCACATGCATTTTGCGCTGGAGGTGTTCAAAACATGGCTGCTCAGTGAACTTAATCTGGCTCAACTCCGATGATCATGCTCACATTTTCAGTTGACCTGATAAGGGGGAATTACGTGGATAAGAAGCGATTTTTGTGAGGACTCTCACCTGTTATCGCTGAGGTTGCCGTTCCGGTGAAGGCTGGTTATAGCGCCTTCTGGAGTTGCAAGTGCTGAATCGCCACGGGTTTAACAGACACCTCAGAGTCATTTAAGATGGCTTAAAGAGAGGTGCCCATGAGCGGTAAGCG
>NZ_RYDU01000002.1:0-477109 GCF_003970755.1 Pantoea sp. YU22
ACATCCTCAAAGTTGCCGGTAGCAAAGAGTGAACGAATGGTATTTTTGACATCTTCGTCATTAACCGTATCGCCAACTCGTACCGGCATGCTCAGCAGAGCCGCGCCGACGGCGACTCGCTGCAGCCCTTCGAAATGAATATCCTTCACCACGAAATCGTCTGCACCGTAAACGGTGGCGCTGCTAAACAGCAGCGACGCTATGAGCAACTTTTTCATCGCCATCGTTATTATGCGTTTTCCTAACACATCCCGCGTCTGTCTGCGTTCCAGCGATTACAGACGTGAGAAATCATTGAAAAGTGCAAGCCCCATTAACAACACCAGCAGGATTGAGCCAATGCGATAACTGAAGTCCTGAACTCGCTCGGACACCGGTCCACCTTTGATCTTTTCGATCGCCAGGAAGAGCAAATGCCCACCATCTAACACCGGCAGTGGGAAGAGATTGATGATTCCGAGGTTGACGCTAATCAACGCCAGAAACATCAGGTAGTAAATCATCCCGTATTCCGCTGACAATCCTGCACCCTGCGCAATCGAAATCGGCCCGCTCAGGTTGTTCAGCTTCACATCGCCAGTAATTAACTTGCCCAGCATGGAGACCGTCAGCTTCATCAGTTGCCAGGTTTTCGCGCTGGCCTCACCAATAGCGTCAAACGCGCCATACTGCCTTACCGTTTTATAGGCTTCTGGCAGCGGAATCACGCGCGGGATTACCCCGGCGAAACCTTCTGCTTTCGCGCCTGGCCTGGCTTCCGGCGTCAACGTCAGCTGCACCGTCTCGCCGCCGCGATCAATCTCCAGAGCCATATTTTTGCCGGGATTATCCCGTACCTGCGTCACAAAAGTCTGCCATTGCGTTAACGGCTGACCATCGACTTTAACGATCCTGTCGCCCGCTTGCAAACCGGCAACGCTCGCAGGCGACTTTGCCTGAACCTCCGCCAGCGTGGTTTCGATTTGCGGACCACGCGGACGTATGCCCAGCGCAACAACCGGATCCTCTTTGTCTGGCTCAAACTGCCAGTTGCGCAGGTCGACATCTTTTTGCTGCGTCGCCTCTTCGCCGAAGCGAGAGACGGTCAGCACCGTATGTGCGTCGCCGATTTTGCCGATCAGCGCCATACGCACGGCATCCCAGTCAGGCGTTTCGATGCCATCTACCGCCTTAAGTTCCATCCCGCTGGCAATTTGCGCTTCCGCCGCCACCGAACCGTTCACAATTTCGCCAACCACCGGACGCACGCCAGGCACGCCGTGAATAAAAACGACCCAGTAGGCGAATATGGCGAAAATGAAGTTAGCGACGGGACCAGCGGCAATAATCGAGGCGCGCTGCCAGATGGTTTTATTGTTAAAAGCCTGATGACGCAGTTCGGCGGGCACGCTTTCCACGCGCTCGTCGAGCATTTTGACATAGCCCCCGAGCGGGATCAGCGCGATAACATATTCGGTGCCCTGACGGTCGCGGCGCTGCCACAGCGCCTTGCCGAAACCTATCGAGAAGCGCTCAACGCGTACGCCGCAGCGGCGCGCCACCCAGAAATGACCGAACTCATGTACGGTGATGAGCACGCCAAGGGCGACGATAAAGGCGACAAAACTCCACAATATACTCAACATCTACGCCTGTCCTCAGAGAGTGCGGAACACCAGCAACAACAAACAGGCGAAAACCGGCACCGCGGCAGTCAGGCTGTCGATGCGATCGAGTATGCCGCCGTGACCCGGGATCAAGTTGCCGCTGTCTTTGATACCCGCTTCACGTTTGAACATGCTTTCGGTCAAGTCGCCCAGCACCGAGGCGAGGGTCGCCAGCACGGCGCAGACGATCAGCGTACCGGCGGAGACGCTCAGCGGCGCGAAGCTGGCGAACAGCCAGGCGAGCAGTGCGGAGGAGACCAGACCGCCGAGAAAGCCTTCCCAGGTTTTTCCGGGCGACACTTTGGGCGCCAGCTTATGCTTGCCGAACATTTTACCGAACATATAGGCGCCGGAATCGGCGCCCCACACCAGAAACATGACGAACAGCAGCCACCATGCACCCGCATAGTGGTCGCTGTCGTAATGATACTGACGCAGCGCCATCATGCCCCAGAAAAACGGGATCAGCGTGAGAATACCAAACACCAGACGCAAGGGACGCGAATTACGCCACAGAGAGGCCGATGCCGGATAGAAGAGAACCAGAACCAGCGCCACGATCCACCACGCCAGCGATGCCCAGAGTGAAGCGGCAACCTGCGGCAGATGAACATCGCGCTGATAAGGAGGAAGGGTAAAAAGCATCCCCGCCAGCAGCAGCCCGCAAATTACAGAGAGCCAGATACGCTGTTGACGCGACGCCATGCCCGCAAGCTGGCCCCACTCCCAGGCGCCCAGCATGCAGATGATAATCGTCGTAATCGCAAAACCAACGGGCGGTAACCAGAAAAGCGCAGCAATCACCAGCGGAATGAGAATAAGCGCGGTAATCAGACGAGACTTCAGCAAAGGTTACCCCCTGTTTGCTCAGGCGCCGCCTGGTGCAGCGCCGCCATAACGACGCTCCCGCAGAGAGAATGCATTCAGTGCACCTTCAAAAACGTGTTCATCAAAATCAGGCCAGAGAACATCGGTAAAATAAAACTCAGCATAGGCGATCTGCCACAGCAGGAAGTTGCTAATCCGATGCTCTCCCCCGGTCCTTATCACTAAATCCACTGGAGCCAGCCCCTGCATGCACAAATGTGCAGACAAGTTCTCCTCGGTGATCTGGTCAGGACGCAATAAACCTTCCTGAACCTGTTCAGCGAGTTTTTTCACTCCCTGGATAATATCCCAACGTCCGCCATAGTTCGCGGCAATATTGAGAGTCAGTCCACTATTTTGCTGAGTCAGTTCCTCGGCGCGACGAATACGCTCCTGAATACGGTTACTGAAACGGCTCACGTCCCCGATGATGCGCAGACGCACGTTGTGCTTGTGCAGGCTCTTTACTTCACTGTCGAGCGCCCAGACAAACAGCTCCATCAGCGCAGTGACTTCCTGAGCCGGACGGCTCCAGTTTTCACTGCTGAAGGCGTAGAGCGTCAGCGCTTCAAGATTATTGCTGACGGCGAAGCTGACGGAGCGGCGCACCGCTTTTACGCCCGCTTTATGGCCGGAAATACGCAGTTTTCCCTGATTTTTAGCCCAACGACCATTGCCATCCATAATGATAGCCACGTGACGTGGGCCCGTTCCCTGTTGGTCATCGGTTTTGTTGTGATTATTGGACGACATAACGCGTAATTAATTCCTGTTGTCAGAAATGCTGTGGTTTCTGAATACATTGCGCCCGGTACTCTCCCGCCCAAAAGGGGCGAGGCGCATCTGATGCGATGCCATACACGGAAACGCGAGCGAGCGACTATACCATTTTCGCCACAGGCGAACAAATAGCGGCGCGCGTTAACGCGAGGTCGCGAAACGCGGCAGCATCTCTGTGGCTCTGGCGCGCGCGGCGCGGTCGATATCCAGCACGGCGTCCACTGAATCCGGCTCCGCAAACGCCTGCGCCGCCAGCACTTCGCTGTTGAGCGCCGCGATGTCGGTAAAGCGAATCTGGTTATCCAGAAAGGCCGCCACCGCAACTTCATTGGCCGCGTTGAGCGTAGTGGTCGCCGCCTGCCCTGCCTCGCAGGCATCTATCGCCAGTTTCAGGCAAGGGTAGCGGGCAAAGTCAGGTTCGGCGAACGTCAGCGCGGACATGCGGGTGAAGTCCAGCGGCGTTACGCCTGCTGAAATACGCGCGGGCCAGGCCATGCAGTGTGCAATGGGGGTGCGCATATCCGGTGAACCGAGCTGAGCCAGCACGCTGCCGTCGCAGTAGCGCACCATGGAGTGGATCATCGACTGCGGATGCAGGATCACCTCCATTTGCGCTGCGCTGGCGTTAAATAACCAGCGGGCTTCAATGTATTCGAGACCTTTATTCATCATGGTGGCCGAGTCGACGGAGATTTTACGTCCCATCGACCAGTTCGGATGCGCACAGGCCTGCTCCGGCGACATGGTCGCGAGGTCGGCCAGCGGCGTGTCACGAAAAGGACCACCCGATCCCGTAAGGATAATGGACTCAATGCCATTTTCCCGCAGGTCAGCGTATCCTAACTGATGCTGGATGGAAGCGGGCAAACTCTGAAAAATCGCGTTGTGCTCGCTGTCGACGGGCAGCAGCTGCGCCTGATAGTGGCGCACCGCCTCCATAAACAAACGGCCGCAGGTGACAAGCGACTCTTTGTTAGCGAGCAGCACGCTTTTTCCGGCGCGGATCGCCGCCAGCGTCGGCAGCAGCCCGGATGCGCCGACAATCGCCGCCATGACCTGGTCGACCTCGTCAAGCGCGGCCAGCTCGCACGCGGCCTGAACGCCGGAGAGCACTTCGGTTGAGACATTGAGTGCTTTCAGTCGTTCACGCAGCGCCTGTGCGGACGCCTCGTCCGCCATCGCGGCGTAGCGCGGCTGGAACGTTTGACACTGCTCCGCCATCAGCGCGACATTCTGGCCGGCGACCAGCGCGGTAATTTGATAAAGCTCAGGATTAGCGCGGACTACCGCCAGCGTGCTGGCGCCAATAGATCCGGTGGAACCCAGCAAGGTTAATCGCTTCATTAAGCTGTCCCTGTGAAGACGTCGAATAACTCCGCTCGCGCGGAAGGCATAATGTAAAACGCCGCCAGAGCGCATTCGCAATGAACACAGCTCTGAACGGCGTTTTATACCCAAGGATATCGGGTATAGAAAGCAACTGATGGGATCAGAACTCCATCAGCTCCTTCTCTTTTTCAGCCAGCGCCGCATCTACGTTCTTGATACGCGCATCGGTCATTTTCTGGATCTCGTCCTGAGTACGACGCTCGTCGTCTTCGCTGATCTCTTTATCTTTCAGCAAGGCTTTGATTTTGTCGTTAGCGTCGCGGCGCACGTTACGCACAGAGACGCGGCCCTGCTCGGCTTCGCCGCGCACAACTTTGATCAGATCCTTACGACGCTCTTCGGTCAGCGCTGGCAGCGGAACACGGATGTCGCTTCCCGCTGAGCTTGGGTTGAGGCCGAGGTCAGAAGCCATGATGGCTTTTTCCACTGCCGGGCCCATGGAGCGGTCGAACACGTTGATTTTCAGCGTGCGTGAGTCTTCTACGGTGACAGAAGCGAGCTGACGCAGCGGCGTCGGCGTACCGTAGTATTCGACCACGATACCGTCGAGCAGTGAAGGAGAAGCGCGACCGGTGCGCACTTTGCTGATGGTGTTTTTGAACGCTTCGACGCATTTGTCCATGCGCGTTTCAGCATCTTTTTTGATGTCGTTAATCACGTTGAAACCCTTGGATTCGGTTTGACCTGGCCATTCCGGCGGGGCCGGAAGCGGTATCGCTGTTGAGCGATAATCCTGAATGGTGCGCGGTGACGTTCACCGCGCCGACAGAATATACCTTATTTTACCTTGCGTCGGGTATTAATGCGTAATCAGGGTGCCTTCTTTTTCACCCATCACTACGCGACGCAACGCGCCAGGTTTGTTCATATTAAATACGCGGATCGGCAGCTGATGGTCGCGCGCCAGGGTAAAGGCCGCCAGATCCATTACTTTCAGCTCTTTTTCCAGCACTTCGGCGTAGGAGAGCTGGTCATACAGCGTCGCATCCGGGTTTTTCACTGGATCGGCTGAGTAAACGCCGTCGACTTTCGTTGCTTTCAGCACCACGTCCGCTTCGATTTCGATGCCGCGCAGACAGGCCGCCGAGTCGGTGGTAAAGAACGGGTTGCCGGTGCCGGCGGAGAAGATCACCACGCGGTTATTGCGCAGCAGGCTGATGGCTTCGGCCCAGCTGTAGTTGTCGCACACGCCGTTAAGCGGGATAGCGGACATCAGGCGCGCGTTCACGTACGCGCGGTGCAGCGCGTCGCGCATCGCCAGCCCGTTCATTACGGTCGCCAGCATGCCCATATGATCACCCACGACGCGATTCATACCCGCCTGCGCCAGCCCCGCTCCGCGGAACAGGTTGCCGCCGCCAATTACCACGCCTACCTGAATGCCCAGCTCGACCAGTTCTTTCACCTCTTGCGCCATGCGGTCAAGCACGCTCGCGTCGATACCAAAACCTTCGGCACCTTGCAGTGCTTCGCCACTCAGTTTCAGCAGGATACGTTGATATACAGGTTTTGCGTTGGTCGCCATGGTCGGTTCTTCCTGGAAGAGTTGAAAAGGAGAAGTTAAATCTGATCGATCATCCGCTTAGCGCGCGTAAATTACTATTGGGATGAGACTGAAAAGCGTCTGCTTAGCGCAGCAGACAAAAAAGAACCGCCTTTTGGCGGTTCCTTTAACAGCATTAAGACTGTTTGGACATCGCTGCTACTTCAGCAGCGAAGTCGCTTTCGACTTTCTCAATGCCTTCGCCCACTTCGAAGCGGATGAAGTTGATGACGTCAGCGCCTTTCTCTTTCAGCGCCTGGCCAACGGTTTTGCTCGGATCGATAACGAAAGCCTGGCCAGTCAGAGAGACTTCGCCGGTGAATTTCTTCATGCGGCCTTCAACCATTTTTTCAGCGATCTCTTTCGGCTTGCCAGACTGCATCGCGATGTCCAGCTGAACCTGGTACTCTTTTTCAACCACGTCAGCAGAAACGTCTTCCGGCTTAACGAATTCCGGCTTGCTGGCAGCAACGTGCATAGCGATCTGCTTGATCAGCTCTTCGTCAGCGCCTTTCGCGGAGATCAGTACGCCGATACGCGCGCCGTGCAGGTAAGAACCCAGCTGCTCGCCTTCCAGCACAGCGATACGACGGATGTTGATGTTTTCGCCGATTTTCGCCACCAGCGCTACGCGCTCTTCTTCGAATTTCGCTTTCAGCGCTTCAACGTCGGTGATGCGCTCTGCGGTCGCCGCGTCCAGCACTTTGTCAGCGAACGCCTGGAAACCAGCGTCTTTCGCAACGAAGTCGGTCTGGCAGTTGACTTCCAGGATCACGCCGTAGTTGCCGTCGATTTTGGTTTTGATCACGCCGTCAGCAGCTACGTTGCCTGCTTTTTTCGCCGCTTTGATCGCGCCGGACTTACGCATGTTCTCAATCGCCAGCTCGATGTCGCCATTCGCTTCGGTCAGCGCTTTTTTGCAGTCCATCATGCCCGCGCCAGTACGCTCGCGCAGTTCTTTTACCAGTGCAGCGGTAATTTCAGCCATTCCAGAATCCTCGGTTCGTACCCCCGTGCTTACGCACTAAGGCACCTGTTGCGGAAAATTTACTCTGTCCCGCCCGCCAGAAAAGGAGGCGTGACAGACGGAGATAAAATAAAGGGGCCAAGACTGGCCCCTTAACAGATTACATCTGATGTCTAAGGGCTCTTTGTCAGAGCGAACCTTATTAAGCGTTTTCTAAAGACGCTTCTTCAGCCTGCTCAGCCAGGTCCTGTGAACGGCCTTCGCGCACGGTAGTGGCAACGGCAGTCAGGTACAGGCTAACAGCACGGATCGCATCGTCGTTACCCGGGATAACGAAGTCAACGCCGTCTGGATCAGAGTTGGTATCAACGATAGCAAATACCGGGATACCCAGGTTGTTTGCTTCTTTAATCGCGATGTGCTCGTGATCGGCATCGATAACGAACAGCGCGTCCGGCAGACCGCCCATGTCTTTGATACCGCCCAGGCTGTTTTCCAGCTTGGCCAGTTCGCGACCGCGCATCAGCGCTTCTTTCTTGGTCAGTTTGTCGAAGGTGCCGTCCTGAGACTGAGTCTCAAGGTCTTTCAGACGTTTGATAGACTGACGAACGGTTTTCCAGTTGGTCAGCATGCCACCCAGCCAGCGGTGGTTTACGAAGAACTGGTCGCAGCTCAGTGCAGACTCTTTTACCGCTTCGCTGGCAGCGCGCTTGGTACCGACGAACAGAATCTTGCCTTTACGGGCAGAGATTTTGTGCAGCTCAGCCAGAGCGTTGTTGAACATCGGTACAGTCTGCTCAAGGTTGATGATGTGAACTTTGTTACGCGCACCGAAGATGAACGGCTTCATTTTCGGGTTCCAGTAACGGGTCTGGTGACCGAAGTGAACACCAGCCTTGAGCATGTCGCGCATGGAAACAGTTGCCATGATTACCTCTAAATTTAGATTGGGGTTGGGCCTCCATGTATCCCATGCGACCGACCTCTTTCGAAGCACCCCGGCGCATGTGTCGATACATGTGTGTTTTAGTACACATAATGAGATTGTTGCTAACGGCGGCGGATGAGCGCACTCGCTCTCATTTCGCTCACGCATTATGCAATTCGCGCTTCCTGTCGGCCATTACGGACCTGACAGAGAATCGTCGGCGCGCTTTATACCACAACCACGCTGCTGAAGCCAGAATTTGTTCAGTGCGGGGCCGCGCAACGCGAACTGTTTGGCTGCCTTGTTTTCGGCTGCTAACATGACAGCACATCGTTCATTATTGCTGAAATTTTCGGCAACTGCGGATTAATTTAATGGCAATTTCAATTAAAACCCCTGAAGAAATCGAAAAAATGCGCGTCGCGGGCCGTCTGGCCGCTGAGGTGCTGGAGATGATCGCGCCGCACGTCAAACCGGGCGTTTCTACCGGCGAACTGGACCGCATCTGTCACGATTACATTACTAACAAGCAGCACGCCATCTCCGCCTGCCTCGGCTATCACGGCTTCCCGAAATCGGTCTGCATCTCGGTCAACGAGGTGGTGTGTCACGGCATTCCCAGCGACGATCGTCTGCTGAAGGATGGCGACATCATCAATATCGACGTTACCGTTATCAAAGATGAGTACCACGGCGACACCTCGAAGATGTTTATCGTCGGCAAGCCGACCATCCAGGGCGAGCGTCTGTGCCATATCACCCAGCAGAGCCTCTATCTGGCGCTGCGCCTGGTGAAGCCGGGCATCCGCCTGCGCGAGCTGGGACGCGCGATTCAGAAATATGTCGAATCCCATGACTTCTCAGTGGTGCGCGAATATTGCGGCCACGGCATCGGCAAAGGTTTCCATGAAGAGCCGCAGGTGCTGCACTACGATGCGGATGACGGCGGTGTGGTGCTGCAGGCGGGCATGACCTTTACCGTCGAGCCGATGGTCAACGCTGGCGACTACCGCATCCGCACCATGAAAGATGGCTGGACGGTAAAAACTAAAGATCGCAGCTTGTCCGCACAGTACGAGCATACTATTGTGGTGACCGATAACGGCTGTGAAATCCTGACCCTGCGTAGCGACGACACCATCGACGCGGTGCTGGTCAACGAAGGGTAAACGTCCCCCACTGATAAAAAGCCGGCCCTGTGCCGGTTTTTTTATGGCTCAAGAAGAGAGAAGCGGTATGAGCGCGATCCTGACGGATGAGGTCATTGACGGCCTGAAAGACTCCCCGGCGCACTGGGATGATGCGCAGTTAACCCGCGACGTCCTGAAGCAGAAGCTGGAAACCTTTAATACCTTTCTCTCCACGGCGTTCGACGCCGGCGAATCGGTTGAGGCTCTGATCGATGCGCGCACTCTGTTTATCGACCGCCTGCTGCGTCGCCTGTGGCGCTTTTACGGCTTCGACGCCCTGCCTGCTATCGCGCTGGTCGCGGTCGGCGGCTACGGTCGCGGCGAACTGCATCCGCTTTCCGACGTCGATATTCTGATCCTCAGCCGCGAGCCGCTCGACGACGCGAGCGCGCAGCAAACCAGCGAACTGCTGACGCTGATGTGGGATCTAAAGCTGGAGGTAGGCCACAGCGTGCGCACGCTGGAGGAGTGTCTGCTGGAGGGGTTAGCCGATCTGACCGTCGCCACCAACCTTATCGAGTCGCGTATGCTGACCGGCGATGTCGCCCTGTTTCTGGAGATGCAGAAGAATATCTTCAGCGAAGGCTTCTGGCCGTCGGCGACCTTCTACGCCGCCAAGATCGAAGAGCAGCAGGCGCGCCACCAGCGTTATCACGGCACCAGCTACAACCTTGAGCCCGATATTAAAAGTAGCCCAGGCGGCCTGCGCGATATTCATACGCTGCAGTGGGTAGCGCGTCGCCACTTCGGCGCCACTACGCTGGATGAAATGGTAGGGTTCGGCTTTCTTACCGAAGCTGAGCGCATCGAGCTTAACGAGTGTCAGGCGTTTCTCTGGCGCATCCGCTTTGCCCTGCATCTGACGTTGACGCGCTATGACAACCGGCTGCTGTTCGATCGCCAGCTCAACGTCGCGCAGCGCCTTAACTATCAGGGCGAAGGCAACGAGCCGGTCGAGCGCATGATGAAGGATTTTTTCCGCGTCACGCGCCGCATCGGCGAGCTTAACCAGATGCTGCTGCAGCTGTTCGACGAAGCGATTCTGGCGCTCTCCACGACGGAAAAACCCCGCCCGCTGGACGATACTTTCCAGCTGCGCGGCAATCTGATCGACCTGCGCGACGAAACGCTGTTTGAACGCGAGCCGCAGGCGATTATGCGCATGTTTTACGTTATGGTGCGCAACGAGAATATTCGCGGCATCTATTCCACTACGCTGCGCCAGCTGCGCTATGCACGCCGCCATCTCAAGCAGCCGCTGTGTCAGATCCCCGAGGCGCGTCAGCTTTTTATGTCGATTTTGCGTCATCCCGGCGCGGTCAAACGTGCCCTGCTGCCGATGCATCGTCACAGCGTGCTCTGGGCCTATACGCCGCTGTGGGGACATATCGTCGGACAGATGCAGTTCGACCTGTTTCATGCTTACACCGTCGACGAGCACACCATCCGCGTGCTGCAAAAGCTGGAGAGCTTCGCCAGCGAGGCAACGCGCCCAATGCATCCGCTCTGCGTCGAGCTCTGGCCGCGCCTGCCGCAGCAGGAGCTGCTGTTGATGGCGGCGCTGCTGCACGATATCGCTAAAGGCCGCAACGGCGATCACTCTATTCTCGGCGCGCAGGATGCGCTGGAGTTCGCCGAGCTGCACGGCCTGAATTCGCGGGAGATGCAGCTGGTCGCCTGGCTGGTACGTCACCACCTGCTGATGTCGGTGACCGCGCAGCGCCGCGATATCCAGGATCCTACCGTCATCCAGCAGTTCGCCGAGGTGATGCAGAACGAAAACCGGCTGCGCTATCTGGTCTGCCTTACCGTGGCCGATATCTGCGCCACCAATGAAACCCTGTGGAACAGCTGGAAGCAGAGCCTGCTGCGCGAACTCTTTTTCGCTACCGAGAAGCAGCTGCGGCGCGGCATGGAGAACAGCCCGGATCTGCGCGAGCGCGTGCGCCACCACCGTCTTCAGGCGCTGGCGCTGCTGCGGATGGACAATATTGACGAGGAGCGGCTGCACCATATCTGGAATCGCTGCCGCGCCGACTATTTCCTGCGCCATACGCCTAACCAGCTCGCGTGGCACGCGCGTCATTTAATGGAGCACGACCTTCGCCAGCCGCTGGTGCTGGTCAGCCCGCAGGCGACGCGCGGCGGCACCGAGATCTTTATCTGGAGCCCCGATCGCCCTTACCTTTTTGCTACCGTGGCGGGCGAGCTGGATCGGCGCAATCTCAGCGTGCACGACGCGCAGATTTTCACCAGCCGCGACGGTATGGCGATGGACACCTTTATCGTGCTGGAGCCGGACGGCAGCCCGCTGGCGCCCGATCGCCACCTGATGATCCGTCAGGCGCTGGAGCAGGCGATTGCGCAGACCAGCTGGCATCCGCCGCGCACGCGCCGCGCGTCAGCGAAGCTTCGCCACTTCAGCGTTGATACCGAAGTTAACTTTTTGCCGACCCATACCGATCGCCGCAGCTATCTGGAACTGGTGGCGCTCGATCAGCCTGGTCTGCTGGCGCGCGTCGGCGAAGTCTTCGCCGATATGGGCGTCTCGCTGCACGGCGCGCGCATCAGCACCATTGGCGAGCGCGTCGAGGATTTATTTATTCTGGCCAACAGCGAGCGGCGCGCGCTTGACGCGGAAATGCGCAAAGCATTGCAACAACGGTTGACAGAAGCCCTTAATCCAAACGATAAAGTGTGACCGCAATCGATTTACTTACTTATTCTTTGTGTCGGGAAGTGGCCCGACATGCACCAGACAGATCAGGAAAAAATTATGCAACAGTTACAGAGCGTTATTGAAGCGGCCTTCGAGCGCCGCGCCGAGATTACCCCGGCGAGCGTGGACACCGTAACCCGTGAAGCCATCAACGAGGTCATCTCTCAGCTGGACAGCGGCGCGCTGCGCGTAGCGGAAAAAATCGAGGGTCAGTGGGTAACGCATCAGTGGCTGAAGAAGGCAGTTCTGCTGTCGTTCCGCATTAACGACAATCAGGTTATGGAAGGCGCAGAAACCCGCTTTTATGACAAAGTGCCGATGAAATTCGCCGGCTGGGATGACGCGCGCTTTAAAGCCGCTGGCTTCCGCGTCGTGCCACCCGCTGCGGTGCGCCAGGGCGCCTATATCGCGCGCAATACCGTGCTTATGCCCTCTTACGTCAACATCGGTGCTTACGTCGACGAAGGCAGCATGGTTGATACCTGGGCGACCGTGGGTTCCTGCGCGCAGATCGGTAAAAACGTTCACCTTTCCGGCGGCGTCGGCATCGGCGGTGTGCTGGAGCCGCTGCAGGCGAATCCAACCATCATTGAAGATAACTGCTTCATCGGCGCGCGCTCTGAAATCGTGGAAGGCGTGATCGTAGAAGAAGGCGCTGTGATTTCCATGGGCGTTTATATCGGCCAGAGCACCAAAATCTACGATCGCGAAACGGGCGAAGTGCATTACGGCCGCGTACCGGCAGGCTCTGTGGTGGTTTCCGGTAACCTGCCTTCGAAAGATGGCAGCTACAGCCTCTACTGCGCGGTGATCGTGAAGAAAGTCGACGCGAAAACGCGCGGCAAAGTGGGCATTAACGAACTGCTGCGCACTATCGACTAAGCTTTTCCGACGGGCCTTTCCGGCCCGTCATATTTTCTTTACACTTCTCCCTTCCCTGACCTGATTCGCGAGCCGAATTAACAGGTGCGTTTACTTTTTACCCAGGTCATAATCCGCGCCAGTTATCTCCTGTCGCGCAGTGTTCAACCCGTTTTTTGTCTACAGTTATTTTTGTGCCATGAACACAGATGCGCGCTTCTCTCTTTTTGGTGGAAAAATCGCTATGTATGACAATCTTAAAAGCTTAGGCATTAATAACCCGGACGATATCGATCGCTATAGCCTGCGTCAGGAAGCCAATAACGACATCCTGAAAATTTACTTCCGCAAAGATAAAGGCGAATTCTTCGCTAAAAGCGTGAAGTTCAAATATCCACGCCAGCGCAAAACCGTGGTAGCGGATAACATCAACCAGGGTTACAAAGAGGTGCAGGAGATCAGCCCGAATCTGCGCTACGTGATTGATGAGCTGGATCAGATTTGCCAGCGCGATCAGGTGGAAGTGGATCTGAAGCGCAAGATCCTTGCCGATCTGCGCCATCTGGAGAGCGTGGTTACCAATAAAATTAGCGAGATCGAGAGCGATCTGGACAAGCTGACCCGCAACAGCCGCTAATCGCGCCAGCGCCCAGCTTAACGACAATTTGAAGGCCAGCTGATGCTGGCCTTTTTATTGCCTTAACTCTGCTCGTCCAGCTGTAGCGCCACATAGAGCAGCAGACGATCGTCAAACTGGCTGAGATTCAGCCCGGTCAACTCCGATATACGGTTGAGCCGATACTCCAGCGTGTTGCGGTGAATAAAGAGCGCGCGCGCCGTGGCGCTGGGTTGCACGTTATGGGTGAACCAGGCGACCAGCGTGCGCCGCAGCAGGCCGTTATTGTCCATACTCTTCAGCCTCGCCAGCGGACGCGCCAGCTCATTCGCCTGCCAGCCGCCGCGCAGGCTGTCGAGCAGCACCGGCAGCATTAAATCCTGATAGAAATAGCTGCGCAGCTCCGGCATACGCTGCTTGCCGACCATCATGGTGGTGCGCGCGGTGCGGTAAGAGCGCGCAATGCTGCCCGGCCCGGTAAAATAGTTGCCAAGCGCGATGCGCATCCGCACCTGCCCGCTCTCTTTCATACGCTGCAGTAGCTGTTCGACGCGCTTGCGATGATCGTCCTGATCGTAGCGCCCATGCGCATTGAGCGCCGGTTTCAGCACCACCATCTCCGTCAGAGAAACGATAGCGATCAGGTTATCGCGCTCCGGCGTGGTGAGCAGCGTTTGGAGTTGCTGCAGCTCAGACATGGCGCTGTCGACGCCCAGCTGACCGCTGTCGACCTCCACCACCGCCGCGACGCGCGGTTGGTTAAGATCGATGCCGAGACGCTGTGCCCATTCGGTCAGCTGCGGCGTCAGGGTTTCGCTGCGGATCAGGTTCAGCACCAGCTCCTCGCGCAGACGGCTGTCCTGCGCCAGCATATGCAGCAGTCTCGTCTGCTCCAGCATCATCTCCGCCGTCATGCAGACCAGTTCGCCGTAGTGGCGCAGCGCGACCGGATCGCCGGTCAGTCCAATCACCCCGACGATTTCGCCGTCAATGCGCAGCGGCAGATTGATGCCTGGCCGCACGCCGTGCAGATGTTTCGCCACCGCCTCGTCGATGTCCACTACCCGCCCCTGCGACAGCACCAGCAGCGCGCCTTCGTGCAATTCGCCAATACGCTCGCGATCGCCGCTGCCGATAATGCGCCCGCGCGCATCCATCACGTTGACATTGCTGTCAATAATCTTCATGGTGCGCGCCACAATATCCTGCGCGAGGCGCGCATCAAGATGATAGGTTGCCATCTGTTAATCCTGACAGAGAGTAGAAGAGACAGCATACGCATGGCAGCAGGGCCAGGCATTGTGCAAATGCACAGAGCAAGAGGGGGATTTACAGGTTTTGCGGCACTGGTCACACTCTGACCAGCCTAAATAAAAAGGCGGACCGGAGTCCGCCTGACAGGGAAAATAGCGTTACTGCATCAGCAGATAGATGCTGCTGTCGCCGCGCTTAACGTTAAGCGCCAGCACCGAAGGTTTAGTATCGAGAATTTTACGCAGCTCGCCCAGGTTAGTGACTCGCTGCTGGTTAACCCCAAGGATCACGTCGCCTTTTTTCAGGCCGATACGCGCCGCAGCGCTGTTAGGCTTAACGTTGTCTACGCGAACCCCTTTATCGCTACCGCTGTCGTTGCTCAGATCGGCGCCTTCAATGCCGGTATAGATAGTGGCCGACTGCACTTTATCCTGCGTGCTCTGCTGCAGCTCAACGGTAACGCTGACCGGTTTGCCGTCGCGCAGCAGGCCGAGCTGCAGTTTGGTGCCAATCGGCAGCGAACCGACTTCGGCGCGCAGCGCGGCAAAGCTGCTCAGCGGTTTGCCGTTCATCGACACCACCACGTCGCCCGCTTTCACGCCCGCTTTCGCCGCGGCGGAGTTCGGCAGCACCTGGCTGACAAAGGCGCCGCGCTGGGCATCGACCTTCATCGCTTTCGCCAGCTCTGAGTTAAGCTCGGCACCCAGGATACCCAGCTCGCCGCGTTTCACCTGACCATACTCCACCATCTGGCCCGTCAGGTTTTTCACCATATTGCTCGGGATAGCGAAGCCGATGCCGATATTGCCGCCGTCCGGCGCGAGGATGGCGGTGTTAATGCCGATCAGCTCGCCGTTGAGATTCACCAGCGCGCCGCCGGAGTTGCCGCGGTTAATCGCCGCATCAGTCTGAATAAAGTTTTCGTAATTTTCGACGTTGAGGCCGCTGCGGCCCAGCGCCGAGACGATGCCCGAGGTCACGGTTTCACCCAGGCCGTACGGGTTGCCGATAGCGACGGTGTAGTCGCCGACGCGCAGATTATCGGAATCCGCGATTTTAATCGCCGTCAGGTTTTTCGCATCGATAAGCTGCACCAGCGCGATATCAGAGCGCGGATCCTTGCCAATCACTTTACCATCGTAGCGACGGCCATCGCTGAGCTGCACCTGGATTTTGGTGGCGTTGTCAACGACGTGGTTATTGGTCACCACGTACCCTTTTTCAGCGTTGATGATGACGCCGGAACCCAGCGCGCGGAATTTTTCCTGCTGGGTATTGCCGCCACCACCACCCACGCCGCTCTGACACATCGGCGAACTCAGGAAAGGCGATCCCTCCTGACAGAAGGGCGAGTTATCGCCAAAGAACTGCTGAAACTGCTGCGGCAGACGCGGCGTTTTCACCGTGGTGCTGCCTTCAACGCTGATACTGACCACCGAAGGCATGACTTTTTCCAGCATCGGCGCCAGGCTCGGTAGTTGCTGACTGGTAGAAGAAGCCGATTCAGCGGCAAAAACGGCGGCAGGGCTTAACGCCAGGCCAAGACTGAGCGCCAGCGCGCTCAACGTTAAGGTGTTTTTTTTCATTCGTGTTAGTCTCATCCAGTAATTAACGTCAGACCCTTGCTGTGGTCAGTTATGAGATTTATCTTTTATCGCGAAGTTCCAGCAAAAGTTTGCGGCAAAAGTAAAAATTTATGCACGCTCTTTACAAAACTCCTGTTATTCCACCGCCATCAGTCGGCGATACTCATCCCACGCATAAAGATCGGTCATCCCGCTAATATAGTCCTGAATCAGACGAAAGCGATAATAACGCTCCCATAGCAGGCGCTGATATTTATGCTCGACCGTCAGCGTCCGCATTTTTTGCTGGTAGGCTTTACGGTGTTTACCGGAAAGCTTATGAAACAGGCGGGTTTCGATAGGGTGCTGACGGAGAAAATCTTCATTAATCAATGTGGTAAAAGCTTCAAAGGTTAGCGACATCAGAGGCTGGTATATTTCTAACAATCCCTTAATAACACGATAACCTTGTAATTCCAGCTGCTCAACCTCAGCATGGTTAAATACATGACGGCGCGCTACCGTTTTGAACATCTGCAATAAGCGCCCCTCTTCACCATCATCTTCTAATAGCGCATGATTAAAATCGCCATTGAAAATGGCGGGTAAATTATCGACAAAACGCTTAACCGCGTGGCTGACCAGCACGCTCTGGACGTTAACGCGTAATGACATAAAGAACTGATCGCTTCTGCTGCGACGCTTTTTGTTACAGGCTTCGCGCCAGGCATCGCCGACCGTTCGACTGAAAGCGTCATTATTTTTTATCGGCCCCCAGTTTTTACATAAATAGTCATAAAGAGCATCAATGTTAAATATATCTTTCTCGACGGCATCGTCCAGATCGGCAATACAGTAAGAGATATCATCCGCCGCTTCCATAATATAGGTCAGCGGAAAGCGATGGTGTTCGGCCATATTGGTCGCTTCGCGCAGTTCGGCAATATATTCCCGCTCGGAGAGATAAAAACCGGGCTTTTTCATCAGGGCGCTGAACTGCTCGGGCTTCTCGCCCTGCCACCAGGCGGGTGCGGTATATTTCAGGATGCAGGCGACCTGGGAGTAGCTCAGGTTAAGCTGCAGCAGAGTATGCACCATGCGGATCGCCTGCGCGTTGCCTTCGAAATGGCACAGATCCTGACGGATCATGGCGTTCAGCCGCTCAAAATCGGCACGCTGCTGGTCGCCTTCAACGCCTGCCACCAGCGGGTCGACCAGCTCCAGAGGAAGATGCTCTTCAAACCAGTCATTGATGGCGGCTTCGCCGAAATGGCCGAAAGGCGGGTTGCCCACGTCGTGCAGCAGGCAGGCCATCTCCACCAGGCTTTCAAACGCCCCTTCCATTTCATCCAGTCCGTACTGCGCCAGGCCGCCCTGATTCTTCAGAGTTTGCAGGATCTCTTTGGCGATATAGCGTCCCGTCTGCTGCACTTCCAGCGAATGGGTCAGGCGCGAGCGTACCGCGGCATTGCGCTCCAGCGGAAAGACCTGGGTTTTTTGCTGGAGTCGGCGAATCGCCGCCGAGTTGATAATACGGCCACGATCGCTCTCAAAGTGGCGGGTAATATAGTATTCCCCTTCCGGCTCTTTGCGCGTGTTATAAGGGCGGGTAAAACTTATCTTCTTCCTGAAATTGACCGTCGCCATCGTTACCCCTTATTACTTCGTGAATCAATCCCCTGCCAGCCATGCTAGACTATGCCTCACTTTTTACGACTACTTCCACCACATTAGCGAGACTCTTTTATGAAAGCAGGCATTATTGGCGCGATGGAGCAGGAAGTTACCCTGCTGCGCGACAAAATCGAGAACCGCCAGACCCTGACGCTGGCCGGATGCGAAATTTACACCGGCACGCTTAACGGCGTTGAGGTCGCCCTGCTGAAATCGGGTATCGGTAAAACGTCGGCGGCGCTGGGCACCACGCTGCTGCTTGAGCTGTGCAAGCCAGATCTGGTGATCAACACCGGATCGGCTGGCGGCCTGGCCCCTACCCTCTCCGTCGGCGATATCGTTGTCTCAGACGAAGTGCGCTATCACGACGCCGACGTCACCGCCTTCGGCTACGAGCCAGGCCAGATGGCGGGCTGCCCGGCGGCCTTTACCGCTGATGCACAGCTGATTGCCGCCGCAGAGGCCTGCATCAGCGAGCTGAACCTGAACGCCGTGCGCGGCCTGGTGGTCAGCGGCGACGCCTTTATCAACGGCGCCGAGCCGCTGGCGCGCATTCGCACCACCTTCCCGCAGGCGATCGCCGTAGAGATGGAAGCCACCGCTATCGGCCATGTCTGCCACCAGTTCAAGGTGCCTTTCGTCGTAGTGCGCGCCATTTCCGACGTGGCTGATAAGGCGTCGCATCTGAGCTTTGAAGAGTTCCTCAGCGTCGCGGCGCAGCAGTCGTCGCTAATGGTGGAGAAGCTGCTGGCGCGCCTGGCGCGTGGCTAAGCTGCTCTGGCTGATCGGGCTGCTGCTGTTTTGCGGCAGCCTGTTCGCCGCCGCCCCGCGCGTTATTACCCTCGCGCCCCATCTCACCGAAATGGCGTTCGCCGCAGGCATTACGCCGGTGGCGGTCAGCGCCTGGTCCGACTATCCGCCCGCCGCTAAAGAGCTGGAGCAGGTCGCCAACTGGCAAGGCATTAAAGTCGAACGTATTCTGGCGCTGAAGCCGGACGTGGTGCTGGCCTGGCGCGGCGGCAACCCGCAGCGCCAGATCGATCAGCTAAAGCAGCTCGGGGTTAACGTCGAGTGGATCGATCCCGGCTCGCTGGATGAGATGGCGGATGCCGTGGCGGCGCTGCGGCGCTGGAGCCCGCAGCCGCAGCAGGCGCTGAACGCCGCGCAGCAGCTCAGGCAGCAAGTAACCTCTCTGCGCGCGCGCTACGCTGCGCTGCCTGCGGTGCCACTCTTTCTTCAGTTCGGCCAGCAGCCGCTGTTTACCGCCGCGCGCGACACCCTGCAGAACGACATCATTGCGCTGTGCGCCGGAAAGAATATCTTTGCCGACAGCCGCGTCAGCTGGCCGCAGGTCAGCCGCGAGCAGGTGCTGATGCGCCATCCGCAGGCTATCGTTATCGGCGGCAGCGCCGCACAGGCGCAAAACGTCTCCCGCTTCTGGCAACCCCAGCTAAACGTGCCGGTCATCGCCATCGATGATGACTGGATCAGCCGTCCAGGCCCGCGTATGCTGCTGGCGGCAAAACGGCTCTGCGCCGCCCTGCATCCGGAACAATAAAGCAGCAGAAAGCGATTAAAGATTCCGCTAATTTTGCCGTTAATTATGAAACGAGACGTTGATGCCACGTAAGCTCAGCGTCCTTTTATGCGCGCCGCGCATTTTTGCTACACCAGGAATCCAACATGACCAGAGCCTTGCTGCTGGCCTTCGCGATCGCGATCGTCGCGCCCTTTGCGACTGCGTCGACCACGGGAACGATAGGCGTTCAGCTCATTATCTTTTCGCGCTGTGAAATTAACAGCCAGCCGCAACGGGCGCTGCCGCAGATCGATTGCGGTCGCCGCACTAACGCGCAGCCGCGCGTGACGGAAAGCGTGCTAAAAAAGGATACGATGCGTAAGGAAACGGCGAAGCTGATAACCGTTGAATGGTAATGAAAAGGCCGTCGTAAGACGGCCTTTTTGCATCAGATGCTGAAGGAGGAGCCGCAGCCGCAGGTGGTTTTGGCGTTAGGGTTGGTCACGATGAAACGCGATCCTTCCAGACCTTCGGTATAATCCACCGAGCCGCCGACCAGGTACTGCAGGCTCATGGGATCCACCACCAGCGCCACGCCCTGCTTCTCAATGGTCATGTCGCCGTCATTCATTTTATCGTCAAAGGTGAAACCATACTGGAAGCCGCTGCAACCGCCGCCGGTGATATAGACGCGCAGTTTCAGATCGGGATTCTCTTCGTCGGCAATCAGGTTTTTTACCTTGCTGGCCGCCGCATCGGTAAACTGTAACGGCAGTGCTGCAACATCATCACTCATCTCATACTCCGGTAAACGTCCAGGTCATAAAACGACCTCAATTGCCGTATTATCTGCCAGCGCGATAGCGCAATCAAGTTTTGCCCTTCGCACTGTGTGCCTCCGGCCTTCAGCTAAGGTAAGTATAGCGCGCCCTTTCCGCCCTTTCTTCATGTCGTTATCTTCCCGTAGAATGGCGCGAGATTTTTTATGAACCGCTGGAGCCGAATAAATGAGTAAGTCCGAAAACCTGTTTGCCGAAGCGCAACGCCTGATCCCCGGCGGCGTTAACTCGCCGGTGCGCGCGTTTAACGGCGTAGGCGGCACGCCGCTGTTCATCGAGCGCGCCGACGGCGCCTGCCTGTATGACGCCGACGGCAAAGCCTATATCGACTATGTCGGTTCATGGGGACCGATGGTGCTGGGCCACAACAACGTCGAGATCCGCAACGCGGTAATTGAAGCCGCAGCGCGCGGCCTGAGCTTCGGCGCGCCTACCGAGATGGAAGTGAAAATGGCGCAGCTGGTGTGCGAGCTGGTGCCAAGCATGGATATGGTGCGTATGGTTAACTCCGGCACCGAAGCGACCATGAGCGCCATTCGTCTGGCGCGCGGTTTTACCGGCCGCGACAAGATCATTAAATTTGAAGGCTGCTACCACGGCCACGCCGACTGCCTGCTGGTGAAAGCGGGCTCCGGCGCGCTGACGCTTGGCCAGCCTAACTCCCCTGGCGTGCCGGCCGATTTCGCCAGACATACCCTGACCTGCACCTATAACGATCTCGACTCCGTGCGCGCCGCGTTTGAGCAGTATCCGGATGATATCGCCTGTATCATCGTCGAGCCAGTCGCGGGCAATATGAACTGCATTCCGCCGCTTCCGGCGTTCCTGCCTGGCCTGCGCGCGCTGTGCGACGAGTTTGGCGCGCTGCTGATCATCGACGAAGTGATGACCGGCTTCCGCGTCGCGCTGGGCGGCGCGCAGGAGTATTACAATGTGCGTCCGGATCTCACCTGTCTCGGCAAGATTATCGGCGGCGGCATGCCGGTAGGCGCCTTTGGCGGACGCCGCGAAGTGATGGACGCGCTGGCCCCGACCGGCCCGGTCTACCAGGCGGGCACGCTCTCCGGCAACCCGATTGCGATGGCGGCCGGTTTCGCCTGCCTGACGCAGATTGCTCAGCCGGGCACCCACCAGACGCTGACCGAGCGCACCACGCAGCTGGCACAGGGCCTGCTGGCGGCGGCGCAGGCGGAAAATATTCCGCTGGTGGTGAATCACGTTGGCGGCATGTTCGGTATTTTCTTCACCGAAGCCGACAGCGTTACCTGCTACGCCGACGTGACGAAGTGCGACGTAGAGCGCTTTAAGCGCTTCTTCCATCTAATGCTTGAAGAGGGCGTTTACCTTGCCCCTTCCGCCTTCGAAGCGGGCTTTATGTCGCTGGCGCACAGCGCTGAAGATATCGAGCGCACCGTTGACGCCGCGCGTCGCTGTTTTGCGAAGCTGTAAAAAAGAGAGTAAGTAAAAGACCGGCAGATGCCGGTCTTTTTTTTGCTGGCGGAAAAGAGGTCAACGCGAACGCCGCCTGTGAAAAGCTTTTACCGGGAACGTCTTAATAGCCAGATAAAGTAAGGCGCGCCGAGAAAGGTCGCCATCAGTCCCGCCGGTATCTGATCCGGGAACGCCAGCATACGTCCGCACCAGTCGGCCAGCAGCATCAGGCCCGCGCCAAACAGCCCCGCCATCGTCATCTGCGGCAGCGCGCGACGGAAGCCAAGCATACGCGCGATATGCGGCGCCATCAGGCCGATAAAGCTCAGCGGACCGATCGTCAGCGTCGCGGCGGCAGTCAGCGCGGCCGCCAGCAGCAGCAGCGCCAGACGCGAGGCGTTCAGCGCCATGCCCGCCGAGCGCGCCGTAGCGGAACCCAACGGCAGCAGCGTCAGCCAGCGGCTGGCGAGCGGCGCCAGCGCCGTCAGCACCAGCGCCAACACGGCGCTCTGCAGCGCCGCCTTTTCGCTGACGTTATAGGTCGAACCGGAAATCCAGCTCAGCAGGCCGCCCATGCGCGGATCGCCGCTCGCCAGCAGCAGCATCAGCAGCGTAACGAAGGCGCTGTTAAGAGCCATCCCCGCCAGCAGCATACGCTCCGGCGAAAAGCCGCCGCGACTCGCCACCAGCATAATCAGCAGCAGCGTTCCCGCAGCGCCCAGCGCGCCCGCCGGCAGCAAAAACGCCAGCGCGTCGCCCGGCACGAAAAACAGCATCACTACCACGCCGAACGCCGCGCCGGAGCTGATACCCAGCACTTCCGGGCTCGCCATGGGATTGCCGGTCAGGCGCTGGATCAGACTGCCCGCCACGCCGAGCATCAGCCCCACCGCCAGCGCCGCCAGCAGACGCGGCGCGCGCCACGGCAGCAGCTGGTGGAAAAGCTCGCCGCTCGACCATAGCCAGCCGTGCGCATCGCGACCGAAGGCGAGCGCGGCCCACGCCAGCAGCGCAAGCAGCGCAAGACCGAGTAGCGCCCAGCGCAGCACCGCGTGGCGCTCAGCCGGCACCTTATCACCGCTGTCGAGCGCGGGCGGCACCGAGCCGGTGCGCAGGCGCGGCAGCAGCCAGAGCAGCAGCGGCACGCCCGTCAGGGCGGTCAGCGTGCCGGTGGAGAGTTCGCGCCAGTGCGCGGTGAGCCACAGCACGCCGGCATCCGCCAGCCACAGCAGCAGCGCGCCGATCAGCGGCGCCAGTAGCATGCGGCTTAACAACCGACGCGCCCCCAGCAGCTTCGCCAGCAGCGGCGCGAACAGACCGATAAAGCCGATAATGCCCGCCACGCTCACCAGCTGCGCGCTGAGCAGGATCGCCAGCGCCAGCGTGCCGACGCGCGCCATTGCCAGCGCCAGGCCGAGGTTCTTCGCTACGCCGTCATCCAGCCCCATCAGCGTCAGCGGACGCAGCAGCGCCAGCGCCAGCACAAAGGCGAGCAGCAGACGCGGCCAGAGCAGACTGACGTTCTCCCAGCCCATCTGGTTCAGCGTGCCGGTACTCCACAGGAACATATTCTGCAGCTGGTCGTGATTGAATATGGCGAAGATCTGGTTCACCGCGCCGCTGTAGAGGCTCAGCACCAGCCCGGAGAGGATCAGCGTGACCGGCGACAGCCGTTTGCCCCAGGCGACGCCGAACACCACCGCGCCCACCGCCAGCGCGCCGATCAGCGCCGCCAGCTGCGACGTCGCCGCGCCGCCCGGCAGCTGCCACAGCGTGGCGACGGTAATACCGAGCTGCGCACCGGACGAGACGCCCAGCGTCGTCGGCTCCGCCAGCGGGTTGCGCAGCGCCTGCTGAAACAGCAGCCCCGCCAGCCCCAGCCCGGCGCCGACCAGCAGCGCCAGACCGAGCCGCGGCAGCAGGCTATAGTGAAACAGCATCTGCTCGATGTTGTTCTGATCCGGCGACAGCAGACCCTGCGACCATTGCGCCGACGGCAGCGCCGCGCGCAGATTAATAATGCTCAGCAGCAGCGCCAGCACAAACAGCAGACTCAGCAGCGCGGCAGGAAAATAACGATGGCGCATCAGCGCGTCTCCAGCGCGCGTTCCAGCACGCGAACAAAATGCAGCGCCGACAGCGTCGCGCCGTAGTACCACACCGCCGGAACCCGCTGAAAGCGTCCGGCACGAACAAACGGCAGCGCCTGCCACAGCGGGCTGCGCCCGAGCTGCGCCATATCGCCGTCGTTATCATGATCGAAGCAGATGGCCTCTGCGTCACGCAAATACGCCAGCCGTTCGATGCCCGTGACCGCACTGCCCCAGAAGTTGGTTTCGCCCTGCCACGCGTTGGTCAGTCCAAGCTGCTCCATCACTTCCAGAAACAGGCTGTTTTTGCCGAAGACCAGCGCATGACGGCTGTTCATCAGCGACATCAGCAACACCGGGCGCTTCGCATGGGACGCAAGCCGCTGACGCGCGGCGGCCAGCGCTTGATCCAGCTGCTGCAGATGCGCCTCCGCCTCCGCTTCACGACCGATACGCGCCGCCAGCGCGCGCAGCGAATCGCGCGCGGCAGAGAGCGGTTTGCCGTCGCCGCGGTTAAGATCGAAGCCCATGATCGGCGCGATGCGCTGGAGTTTTTCCGGCGACGGTCCGTAGCCGTTTGAACAGAGGATTAGCGACGGCTGCAGCTGAGTCATCAGCTCCAGATTGGGTTCGGTGCGCAGCCCTACGTCCACCGTATGCGGCGGCAGCGGCGGCTGGCCGACCCAGACGTTGTAGTTGCGGGTATCAGCAACGGCCAGCGGCGCGACGCCGAGTGCCAGCAGCAGTTCGGTCGGCAGCCACTCCAGCGCAATAATGCGCTGCTCAGGCAGGGTCGCGGCGCGCAGCGGCAAGGCGCTCAGCCAGGGCGAGACAGCCAGTGCCGCCAGCAGACGACGACGCGTGATCTCCATGCTCAACCCCTCAGTAGACAAAACTAACCGCCGCCCCGCCCTGGGGATGCGGCAGAATGCCCATAGGAATACCGTAAATCGCGCCCAGCACGTCGGGCTGCATAATGGCCTCCGGCGCGCCTTCAGCGATAATTTTGCCGCCGCGCAGCGCGACCAGATGGTCGCAGTAGCGCGCGGCCATGTTGATATCGTGCAGTACGGCGATGACCGTCAGGCCGCGTTCGCGGCTGAGACGCTGGATCAGCGCCAGCACCTCGACCTGATGGGCGATATCCAGCGCCGACGTCGGTTCATCCAGCAGCAGACAGCGGCTGTTCTGCGCCACCAGCATCGCCAGCCAGGCGCGCTGACGCTCGCCGCCGGAGAGGCTGTCCACCAGGCGAGCAGCGAGCGGCTTCAGCCCGACCTGCGCGATCGCCTCCTCCACCCGAACGCGATCTTCCTGGCGAAAACGGCCCAGCGCGCCATGCCACGGGTAGCGGCCAATCGCCACCAGCTCGCGCACCGTCATGCCTTCGGCGGCGGGCAGCTGCTGCGGCAGATAGGCGACCTCGCGCGCAAAGGCTTTACTGTTCCAGGCTTCGACCGGCGTACCGTTGAGCAGTACGCGTCCCTCGCTGGCGGTCTGGTGTCGTCCCAGCATTTTTAACAGCGTGGATTTGCCGGAGCCGTTATGGCCGATAAGCGCGGTGACTTTGCCAGGCGGAAAGGTTAATGAGAGCGGATGCAGCAGCGTGCGGCCGGGCACGTGAAAGCTGACATTATCCAGCGTAAAAGTGGCTGCGTCGTGCGGAGGCTGCATGGTCATCCCAGGTTAAACGGGCGCCGCGGCGCCCGGTTGCATCAGAAACGGAAAGTGGCGGTGCCGATGATTTGTCGCTCTGCGCCCCAGTAGCAGGCGTAGTCGCGGTAACAGCTGGCCACATAGTCGCGGTCAAACAGGTTTTTCACGTTGACGCCCACTGACGAGCCCGGCAGACCGAAACGACCCAGATCATATTTCAGCGTCGCATCGACCGTGGTGTAGCCAGCGACATCGAAGTTCTGGTTGTTTTGCGTACCGCTACTGTAAAGGCCTTTGCTTTCGCCGACGTAACGCACGCCTGCACCGACAGTGACGCCGGAGAGCGCGGTCTCATGGAAGGTATAATCCGCCCACAGCGACGCCATATGCTTTGGCACCTGCACCGGCGTGCGGCCTTTCAGCTGCGTATCGTGGGTATATTCCGCGTCGGTGTAGGTGTAGGCAGCCGTCAGGTCGATATTAGCGTTAACTGCCGCTTTCGCCTCCAGCTCTACGCCGCGCGAGCGAATTTCGCCGCTCTGCACGCTGCCGTTCGGATGGTTTACCGTGTCGGGATCGGCCGTCAGATTTTTAGTTTTGGTCAGCTGATAAACCGCAGCGGTCATTGTGATCGGGCGATCTTTCGGCACATATTTCACGCCCGCTTCATACTGTTTTGCGCGTGAAGGATCAAAGGCCTGACCTGCGTAGGTAGAACCAGAGTTGGGAATAAAGGCTTCGCTGTAGCTGAAGTAGGGCGCGATACCGTTATCGAACACATAGTTCAGGCCGCCGCGCCAGGTAAAGGCCTGATCGTTCTGGCGATCGAAGGTTCCGTTATAGCGATCGTATACTGACGCCATGGCGTAATCGTAGCGGCCGCCCAGCGTCAGCACCCAGCGGTTCCACGCCATCTGATCCTGCGCATAAAGGCCGGTCTGACGCTGTTTATTAAGGTGCTGGAAAGGAGCGAACGGCGTAACGCTCTCATCGCCATAGTGCGGGTTAACGGCGTTCAGGCTGCTGGCGGTGCCAAATTGCGCATTGATATCGTTACGCGTGCGCTGGAAATCGACGCCCAGCAGCAGCGTATGGTCCAGCGCGCCGGTGGCGAATTTAGCCTGCGCCTGGGTATCGACGGCGAACTGATTCAGCTCTTCCTCAGAGACCGCCGAACCACGCGTAATGGTCTGGGTAGCGGCATCAAAGCCGTTGCCGTAAATGCTGCGATAGTCGGTGCGCAGATCGGCGTAGCGCAGGTTCTGACGTACCGTCCAGGTCTCGTTGAAGCTGTGCTCGAAGTTGTAACCCACCATTTTGGTGTTGCGCGAGATTTTGTTGCTCTCTTCGCCTTCATCAAAATTAGTCGGCAGCTTGTATTCGCTGCCGTCCGCGCGTCTGATTGGCACCACCGTGCCCTGACGCGGCAGCCAGCCGTAATAGCCGGTTTCCGGCTCGTTCTGGAAATAGGTCAGCAGGTCGAAGCGGGTATTTTCGTCCGGACGCCAGCTGAACGAGGGCGCAATGGTGTAGCGTTTCTCTTTATTCCGCTCCTGCTGCGCGTCGGCGCTGCGCGCAAGGCCGGTCAGGCGGTAGCTGTAGACGCCATCGTCATCCAGCGAGCCGCCGAAATCGAACCCGGTAGAGAAAAGGTTGTCGCTGCCCATCTGGAACTGCACTTCGCGCAGCGTTTCCTGTGTCGGACGCTTGCTCACCAGCGCCACTACGCCGCCGGGATTGCTCTTGCCGTAGAGCACTGAAACCGGGCCGCGCAGCAGCTCGGCGCGCTCCAGGAAGTAAGGATCGATAGCGAATTCGGAATAGTTGTCGCCCTGCAGCTTCAGGCCGTCAAGATACTGGTTGGTGTTGGTTTCGCTAAAGCCGCGAATCGACAGCGCATCGATCACCTGCGAGCTGCCGCGGTTGCCGGTCAGGACGCCCGGCGTGTAATTGAACGCCTCTTTTACCGATGTTACCTGACGCTTTTCCATCTCTTCGCGCGTCACCACCGAAACCGACTGCGGGTTTTTCTCAATCGGCGTATCGGTTTTGGTGCCGGTGGCGCTCTGTCTGGCGGCGATGGTCGGCGCCGGGCCCCATGCGCTCTCCTGCGCCGCGGCAGAGGCAGCATCCGACGAAACCACCAGCGTCTCCTCAGCCAGCGCGGAGGCGCTTACTGAGCCCAAAATGACGGCAATGCTCAAAGCCAGCGGACGGCGAGCAAGCGCGCCGCGCAGGTAACAAGGAAAAGTCGTTCGCGCATTCATAATAGTGTCTCTTGAATAATATAGTGGGCAGGCGAATGGAAACGAGAATGATTATTATGCCGAATGGATTTTAGGCGAAACTCTTACTTCTCTGCAAGGGATAATCCCGCGCGCAGCGCCGTCTGGCGGGCATTCGCGCAGTATTGATCAGGCACAAAAAAAGGGCGCCGTAGCGCCCTTTTTAACCGACGTTTTAGTTACCGCCGAACATATCTTTAATCCAGCCAGCGACGCCGTCGCTCTCTTTCTGCTGCTGCGGCTGTTGTTGCTGCTGCTGCATCTGCTGTTGATTTTGCTGCTGGTTCTGCTGCTCCTGCAACTGCTGCTGCTGCTGCTGGAACAGCTGCTGCTGTTGCTGGCAGAGCGCGTCGGGATCGAGCGCCCACACCGGCAGCGAACGCCAGGTGCTGCTGCCGTTGCCGCAGACGAAATTACCCGCTGAGTCGATGTTCATCATGGAGACATCTTCCGGCGGCGTCAGCACCAGCGGCATTGGCGCCTGGTTGTCCAGGTAGCGACGATAGATCTGCATCGCGCCGCTTGCGCCGTACAGCTTGCTCGGCTGGTTATTGTCGCGGCCCACCCAGGTAATGGCGACCTCTTTGCCGTCAACACCAGCAAACCAGCTGTCGATCAGGTCGTTAGTGGTGCCGGTTTTGCCTGCCAGATGCGCCTTGGGATAACGCGCGCCCAGCGCCCGCGCCGTACCGTGATCGGCTACCTGCTGCATCGTGTAGAGCGTCAGATAGGCAGCCTGCGCTGGCTCTACGCGCTGCGCCTGCGGGAAGCTCTGATAGAGCACGGTGCCGTCTTCCGCGATAACGGAACGCACCGCCGAGAGCGGCGCGCGGTTGCCGCCGCTGGCGATCGACTGGAACGCCTGCGCCACTTCAATCGGCGTCAGGTTCAGCGCGCCGAGCAGCATCGCTGGCACCGGGTTAAGCTGATCTTTCGGCACGCCCAGCTTGGTCCAGGTATCCACCACCGCGTCCAGCCCCAGCGTCATACCGAGGTTTACCGTCGGCACGTTCATGGAGTTGGTCAGCGCATCCACCAGCATCACCTTGCCGCTGAAGCGACGATCGTCGTTCATCGGTTTCCAGACGCTGCCGTTCGGCTGTTTCAGCGCGATAGGTTCATCGGCGATCCAGCTGTTAAGACGATAGGTGTTCGGCTGGCTGAGCGCGGTCAGATAGGTGGCCGGTTTCGCCAGCGAGCCGATAGAGCGACGCGCCTGCAGCGCGCGGTTGTAGCCAGCGAACTGCGGATCCGCGCCGCCTACCATGGCGCGCACTTCGCCGCTGAAGCGGTCGACTACCACCATCGCGGTTTCCAGATCTTTCAGGCCACGCTGTTTTTTCAGCGCCGGGATACCGTCAAGCACCGCTTTTTCCGCTGCGTCCTGCGATACCGGATCGAGCGTGGTGAAGATCTTCACGCCCGAGAGATCCTTCACCTTATCGCCCAGCTTCGCCTGCAGCTCGTTGCGCACCATCTGCATAAAGGCGGGCTGCGGCGTGATCACGCCGCCCTTCGGCTGTACGCCGAGCGGACGCGCTGAAAGCATGTCGTACAGCTCCTGATCGATCACCTTCTGCTGCTGCAGCAGACGCAGCACCAGATTGCGTCGCTCCAGCGCCAGTTTCGGATTACGCCACGGGTTATAGAGCGAGGCGCCTTTCACCATGCCCACCAGCATCGCCTGCTGATCGAGGCTCAGCTCGTCGACCGGACGGCCAAAATAGTAGAGGCTCGCCAGCGGGAAGCCGCGGATCTGGTCGTTGCCCGCCTGGCCGAGATAGACCTCGTTCAGGTAGAGCTCCAGAATGCGATCCTTGCTGTAACGCGCATCCATAATGACCGCCATATAGGCTTCACGCGCTTTACGCCACAGCGAGCGCTCGTTGGTCAGGAACAGGTTTTTCACCAGCTGCTGCGTCAGCGTACTGCCGCCCTGCACCGCTTTCCCGGCGGTGATATTGGCGAGGAAGGCGCGGCCGATAGAATAAGGGCTGATGCCGTCATGCTCGTAGAAATGACGATCTTCGGTGGCGATCAGCGTGTCGACCAGCAGATCCGGGAAACCGGCGCGCGGCACAAACAGGCGCTGTTCGCCGTTCGGTGACTGCAACATGGTGATCAGGCGCGGATCGAGGCGGAAGAAGCCAAAATCACGACCGGAATCGATATTTTTAATTTCGCCCAGCTCATCGCCGTCGAACACCATTTGCGCGTGCACCTGACCCTCTTTGCTGTCCGGGAAATCAAACGGACGGCGCAGCAGATCGATGGTGTTGCCTTTTACCGAGAACTCGCCGGGACGCGTAATACGCGACACCTCGCGATACTGCGTGCCTTCCAGCAGCGCAATCATCTCTTTTTTGTTGTAGGCCATGCCTGGTTCCAGGCTGACCATGCGGCCATAAACGGTCGCGGGTAGCTGCCACACTTTTCCGTCGATGCGGGCGCGGATCTCAGAGTCGAGGTAAACACCCCAGACGGCCATGACGACCACAAACACAAGGAACAGCCTGATAAGCCAACTTAACCAGCGACGCTTCCCGCGCGGCGGACGCTTTCCTTTACTTTTACGCGGCACAGGCGCTTTCTCCTCAACCTCATCATCAAAATCATCATTATCAAAATCGTCTTCATCCCTGCGGCGACCCCGGCGCGTAGCGTTACGCGGCGGCTTGGGCTGTTTTCCTTTGCGCCCAATGGGTTCGCGATCGTTCCCAGACATTGGTTTCATTCTCCAGGCATTACGTTGGCTGCGCCGATACTCTAGCGGCTTTTACCTCTTCCGCATGGCGGAACCCTCTGAAATCGATCCAGCTGGCTCAACCTTGCGGGGAATATTTTTTGGTGCGCCTTGTGGGCAAGGCGCTGGCCGGATCGTCGGGCCAGGGATGTCGGGGATAGCGCCCTTTCATCTCTTTTTGCACCTCCGGATACGCGCCGCGCCAGAAGGCGGCCAGGTCGCGGGTTATCTGCAACGGACGCTGCGCGGGCGATAACAGCTCCAGCACCAGCGGCACGCGCCCTTCCGCCACGGCGGGATTGCTCGCCTCGCCAAACATCTCCTGAATGCGCACCGCCAGCGCGGGCGGTTTGTCGGCATGGTAGCGAATGGGCAGTCGGCTTCCGGTCGGCACAGTGTAATGAGTTGGCAGCGCACTATCCAGCCGCTGGCGTTGTGACCATGTGAGCAAATGTAATAGCGCGCTGACAAGGTTAACCGCCTGCAACGATTTCAGATCGCGCACCGCGCCCATCTCCGGCAGTAGCCACACATCGAGCGTCGCCAGCAGCGTTTCATCATCTACGGCGGGCCATGTCTCCTCCGGCAACCACTGCGCCGCGCACTGCAGCCGCACGCGCAGCTGTTCCGCTGCCTCGCTCCAGCCCAGCACTGCCAGACCCTTTTGCGCGACCCAGCGCAGCATCGCCGCGTGCAGCACCTCAGGCTGCGGACGCGCCATCGGCTGCGCCTTTAACACCAGTACGCCAGCCTGTTCGCGACGCAGCGCGCGCAGCGTGCCTTTCTCTTCGTCCCATTCGACTTCGGTGCGCACTTCCACCAGCTCCGGGCGCGCCTGGCGCAGCGCGTCGATATCAACCGGCAGCGCCAGCAGCATGCGTGCGTCCGGCGTCGCGCTGCCCTGCAGCAAAGCGGGTGCGATCAGCCATTCGTAGCGGTTCAGCCCCTCTTGCGAATCGAGCATCGCCCCCAGGCCGTTGGCGAGCTGATAGCGGCCGCCGTTATCGCGACGTCGCGCCAGCCGATCGCCGAAGCCCGCCGCCAGCAGCGCAGGAAAGCGGTCTTCATCGACGCGGCCGCCGCTGACGCCGAGCCGTGACTGCCACTGCTTTGCGCGCCGCTGCCATTGCGGCTGCGGACGGTGCAGCGCGTCACGCAGATCGGGCGTGCCGCTGCGCGGCGGATCCTCAAGAACCGCCACCAGCAGCGCGGCGCTGGCGGCCGCATCAGGATCCTGCCCGGCGGCGCACAGCATCGCGCTCAGACGCGGCTCGCCGCCGAGCTGCGCCATGCGTCGTCCCTGCGCGCTCAGCTTGCCGCTCTCATCCAGCGCGCCAAGGCGGGCAAGCAGTTGCCGCGCCGCGCGCAGATGTTTTTCTGGTGGCAGGTCGAGCCAGGTAAGCTGGTCCGGCTGGTTGCAGCCCCACTGCAACAGCTCCATCCAGAGCGCGGCGAGGTCGCTGTGCGCGATCTCCGGCTCGCTCTGCGCGGCGGCGCGCGACGCCTGTTCTTCGGCGATCAGATGCAGACAGATGCCGGGCATCAGACGACCGGCGCGGCCGGCGCGCTGCGTCATCGACGCCTGGCTGATACGCTGGGTCAGCAGCCGCGTCACGCCGCTGCGCGCGTCAAACTGCGCCGTGCGCTCCAGCGCGCTATCCACCACCAGACGGATGCCTTCGATAGTAAGACTGGTTTCAGCGATATTGGTGGCGAGCACCACTTTGCGGCGGCCGGGCGGCGCAGGCAGAATTGCGCGGCGCTGTGTCGCCAGCGGCAGCGCGCCATAGAGCGGCGTGAGGTCGACATCCTCCGCCACGCGCGATTCCAGCTCGCGTTTAACCCGCTCAATCTCCGCCACGCCGGGCAGGAACAGGAGCAGCGAGCCGCTCTCTTCGCGCAGCAGCTGCGCCGTTTCGCGCGCCACCGCCTCTTCAAAGCGCAGCGTTGCGCTGAGCGAGGCAAAACGGCGCGTCACCGGGAAACTGCGCCCTTCGGAGACAATCAGCGGCGCGTCGGGCAGCAGCGCCGAGAGGCGCGCGTTATCCAGCGTCGCCGACATCAGCAGGATTTTCAGATCGTCGCGCAGCCCTTGCTGTACGTCGAGCAGCAGCGCCAGCGCCAGATCCGCCTGCAGGCTGCGCTCGTGGAACTCATCGAGGATCACCAGCGACACGCCGCTGAGTTCAGGATCGCGCTGCAGCATGCGCGTCAGAATGCCCTCCGTCACCACTTCCAGCCGGGTAGCCGGGCCGACGCAGTTTTCGCCGCGCATGCGGTAGCCGACGGTTTCGCCGGGCTGCTCGCCAAGCTGCTCCGCCAGACGTTGCGCCACGTTGCGCGCCGCCAGCCGACGCGGCTCCAGCATAATAATGCGGCCCGACAGATTCGCCCGCTGCAGCAGCTGCAGCGGCAGCCAGGTCGACTTGCCCGCGCCGGTCGGGGCCGCCAGCAGAATTTGCGGCGCCGCGTCGAGCGCCTGCAGCAGGTCGGGCAGCACGGCGCTGACCGGTAAATCACTCACGGCAAACTCCCGTTCAGCCTGTGTTAAGATGGCGCGCATTGTAGCATTCATCCGCGAGGATTGCCGGAGACCGCCATGGAGACGCAACGCCTGTTTTTTGGCATCGGGCTGCCTGACGCGCTGCAGCAGCAGCTGGTGCGCTGGCGCGCCGATAACTTCGCCGACGACGCCGGCCGCCCTGTTGTTGCGGCCAACCTGCACCTGACGCTCGCCTTTCTCGGCGAGGTGAAAAGCGAGACCGCGCAAAAGCTGCAACAGCTGGCCGCGCGTATTCAGCAGCCCGCCTTCGATCTCGATCTGGACGACGCCGGCCACTGGCCGCGTCCCCGCGTGGTGTGGCTCGGCTGCCAGCGGCCGCCACGCGGTCTGCTGCAGCTCGCCGATCTGCTGCGGGCCCAGGCGGCGCGCCACGGCTGCGCGCAGAGCGCCCAACCTTTTCATCCGCACGTTACGCTGCTGCGCGACGCAGCAGCGCGCATCGCGCTGCCGCCGCGCGGCTTCCACTGGCGCTTTCGCGTCGACCATTTTTCGCTGTTTTCGTCGCAGTACGCGCGGGGCCGCACGCGCTACCAGGCGCTGGCGAGCTGGCCGCTGACCTGATTCTGGAGCGCTATGCTGTTTTCACCGCCGTTAAAGCCCGCCCGACTGATCGCCCGCTATAAGCGTTTTCTTGCCGACGTGGTGACGCCGGAAGGGGAAACCCTGACCATTCACTGCGCCAATACCGGCGCGATGACCGGCTGCGCCACGCCAGGCGACAGAGTGTGGTACTCCACCTCCGACAGCCTGACGCGCAAATACCCGCACAGCTGGGAGCTGACCGAAACGCAGCAGGGCCACTGGATCTGCGTTAACACACTGCGCGCCAACCAGCTGGTGAAAGAGGCGCTGGCGGCAGACGTCATTGCGCCCTTGTCCGGCTACGACGCCTGCCAGGCTGAAGTCAAATATGGCGCGGAAAAGAGCCGAATCGACTTCCTGCTTCAGGCAGGCGGCAGACGCAACTGCTATATTGAAGTCAAGTCCGTGACCCTTTTACATCAAGGAAAAGGCTATTTTCCGGATGCGGTGACGGTCCGAGGCCAGAAGCATCTGCGCGAGCTAAGCGCCGTCGCGGCTGCCGGTCATCGGGCTGTTTTGTTGTTTGCGGTTCTGCACTCGGGGATTGAGGACGTCTCCCCCGCGCGTCACATTGACGCACGTTACGCAGACCAACTGGTCCAGGCGCAGCAGGATGGCGTAGAGATTTTGGCGTATCGCGCAGATTTATCACCGGCAGGCGTGTTTCTGAAAAAGCCGGTTGCCGTAAGCTTGTAATATCTTTTGCAAATTGTTGTGTTATGAATGTTTAACGCGCGGCGCCAAATACGCTGTTCCTCACAGGCTTGTCAAGGTGCGATCATGAATAATTGCCAACCTTGACTGCTTCTGTTATTTATAGCGGCCTGTTTTTCCCCGTAGGGGGATCGATGTACCCGTTTGCGGCAACGCGGCGAAACCCGGCAGGCAAAATGTAGCGTAATGACTACACTCAACCGCCTGACGCCTAATCGCTGGCGCTGAACCACAAAAGGTATAGTGCGTGTTATCCAGGAGAAACAACATGCAAGAAGGGCAAAACCGTAAAACATCGTCCCTGAGTATTCTCGCCATCGCTGGGGTGGAGCCATACCAGGAGAAGCCGGGCGAAGAGTATATGAATGAAGCCCAGCTGCAACATTTTCGCAAGATTCTGGAAGCCTGGCGCAATCAGCTGCGTGATGAAGTTGACCGTACCGTCTCGCATATGCAGGACGAAGCGGCGAACTTCCCGGATCCGGTTGACCGTGCCGCGCAGGAAGAGGAATTCAGCCTTGAACTGCGTAACCGCGACCGCGAGCGTAAGCTGATCAAAAAGATCGAGAAGACGCTGAAGAAAGTCGAAGATGACGACTTCGGCTACTGCGAGTCCTGCGGCGTGGAGATCGGCATCCGCCGTCTGGAAGCGCGTCCGACCGCCGATCTTTGCATCGACTGCAAGACGCTGGCTGAAATCCGCGAGAAACAGATGGCTGGCTAATGCCATGCCTCTATCACCGCACTGCGGAAGAGCACGCTGTTGTTCCGCTGTGCGGTGACTTTTAATGCCTATGTCCACGCTTCCCTGTATCGGGCGTTTCGCTCCCTCTCCTTCTGGCGATCTTCATTTCGGCTCGCTGATTGCCGCGCTTGGCAGCTATCTCAGCGCGCGCGCGCAAAAAGGCCGCTGGCTGGTACGCATCGAAGATATCGATCCGCCGCGCGAAGTCGCAGGCGCCGCCACGCGCATTCTGCATCAGCTGGAGCATTACGGCCTGCACTGGGACGGCGAGGTGCTGTGGCAGTCGCAGCGCCATGAAGCCTATCGCGAGGCGCTGGCGTGGCTGCAGACGCATCGTCAGAGTTATTACTGTACCTGTACGCGTCGCCGCATCCAGCAGATTGGCGGGTTTTACGACGGTCACTGCCGCGATCGCCATCTGGGGCCGGAAAACGCCGCGCTGCGTTTACGTCAGCACGCGCCGGTTTTCAGCTTTGACGATCGGCTGCGCGGCATCGTGAACGTGGATGTGCGTCTGGCCCAGGAAGATTTTATTATTCATCGGCGCGATGGCCTGTTCGCTTACAACCTTGCCGTGGTGGTCGATGACCATTTTCAGGGCGTAACGGAGATCGTGCGCGGCGCGGATTTAATTGAGCCCACGGTGCGGCAGATAGCGCTTTATCAGCAGTTCGGCTGGCCGACGCCTGACTGGCTGCATTTGCCGCTGGCGATCAATCCCGACGGCAATAAACTGTCGAAGCAGAATCATGCGCCTTCGCTGCCCGCAGGCGACCCGCGACCGCTGCTGGTGCAGGCGCTTCGCTTTCTGGGACAGCCTGTGGCGGCGGAATGGCGCGACGAAACGCAGGAGAAACTGCTGGAAAGCGCGGTCTCACAGTGGAATATCGCTTTGATACCCCATGAGAACGCCCTGAAACCGGCTGAGCCGACAACACCATTCCTAAATGAATCGCAACAGGCTATGATTAGCCGCTGATTTTATTTACACCACTTTACGTCGCTGTCGAGGTGTCCCATTTTTACCCGAGTTGCTAATTTTTGCCGGAAAGTCCTCATGCGTGATGAGGAGGCGCCCGTCGAGGTTGAAACTGAGCGTCATCAGATGACCATTATCCCTCGTGAGAGCCATAACATCTCGCGCAAAGACATTAGCGAAAATGCCCTGAAGGTGCTCTACCGCCTGAATAAAGCGGGCTATGAAGCCTATCTGGTGGGCGGTGGCGTTCGCGACCTGCTGCTGGGTAAAAAGCCCAAGGACTTTGACATCACCACCAACGCCACGCCAGAACAGATGCGTAAGCTGTTCCGCAACTGTCGTCTGGTCGGGCGTCGCTTCCGTCTGGCGCACGTTATGTTCGGTCCCGAAGTGATTGAAGTCGCGACTTTCCGCGGCCATCATCAGGCCGAAGAGGATGTTGAAGAGGATCGCAATCTGTCGCAGCGCGCCCAGAGCGGCATGCTGCTGCGCGACAATATCTTCGGCAGCATCGAAGACGATGCGCAGCGTCGCGACCTGACGATCAACAGCCTCTATTACAACGTCGCCGATTTTACGGTGCGCGACTACGTAGGCGGCCTGCAGGATCTGCAGCAGGGCATTATTCGCCTGATTGGCGATCCAGAGACGCGCTACCGCGAAGATCCGGTGCGCATGCTGCGCGTGGTGCGCTTCGCCGCTAAGCTGGATATGTCGATCGCGGCGGAAACCGCCGAGCCGATCCCGCGTCTCGCCACGCTGCTGCGCGATATTCCGCCGGCGCGTCTGTTCGAAGAGTCGCTGAAGCTGCTGCAGGCGGGCTACGGCTACAGCACCTATGTCAAGCTGCGTGAATTCCAGCTGTTCCAGCCACTGTTCCCGACCATTACGCGTAACTTCACCGACGAAGGCGACAGTTATATGGAGCGTATGGTGGCGCAGGTGCTGAAAAACACCGACAACCGCATCCATAACGATATGCGCGTTAATCCAGCCTTCCTGTTTGCGGCGATGTTCTGGTATCCGCAGCTCGAAGCCGCGCAGCGCATCGCTCAGGAGAGTGGCCTGACCTATTTCGACGCCTTTGCGATGGCGATGAACGATACGCTGGATGAAGCCTGCCGCGCGCTGGCGATCCCGAAACGCATCACGACGCTCATCCGGGATATCTGGCAGCTGCAGCTGCGCATGTCGCGCCGCCACGGCAAACGCGCCTGGAAGCTGATGGAGCATCCGAAGTTCCGCGCCGCCTACGATCTGCTGGCGCTGCGCGCCGAAGTCGAGAACAACCCGGAGCTGATCCGCCTGAGCCACTGGTGGGGCGAGTTCCAGGCCGCCGCGCCGACGCAGCAGAAAACCATGCTCAATACGCTGGGCGACGATCCGGCGCCGCGCCGCAAAACGCGTCGTCCGCGCCGTCGTCCCACTGCGCCGCGCCGCGACAGTCAGAACGCCTCGTGACCCGCGTCTACCTGGCGCTCGGCAGCAATCTTGCCGATCCCCTGCATCAGGTCGACGCGGCGCTGCGCGCGCTGGACGGGCTGCCCGATACCACGCGCGTCGCCACCTCTTCTCTCTACCGCACGCCGCCTTACGGTCCGCCGGATCAGCCGGATTATCTGAACGCGGCGGTTGCGCTGGAGACCGCTCTCGCGCCGGAAGCCCTGCTGGATCATACCCAGCGTATCGAGCTTGAGCACGGCCGCGTGCGCAAAGCGGAACGCTGGGGGCCGCGCACCCTCGATATCGATATTCTGCTCTTCGGCCAGCAGCGCCTGCATACGCCGCGCCTGATCGTGCCGCACTATGATATGCACAACCGCGCCTTTATGCTGGTACCGCTGCTGGAGATTGCGCCCGACGCGGCGCTACCGGACGGGCGCCCGCTGCGCAACCTGCTGACCGGGCTCGACACCAGCGCCATTCGCTTCTGGCACGGCTGACCGCCGCATAGATTGATCGCGGGAGATTCCGCTCTCCCCTGCTATCCAGTACACTGCGCCCATCTGAAATACCTGAGTTGAGAGCGCAATGAAACCCACCACTATTTCTCATCTGCGTCAGTGGAAAGCGAGCGGACGTAAGTTCGCCACCCTGACCGCCTACGATTTCAGCTTTGCCCGTCTGTTCGCCGATGAAGGCATTCAGGTGATGCTGATCGGCGATTCGCTCGGCATGACCGTTCAGGGCCATGACTCCACGCTGCCGGTGACCGTCGCCGATATCGCCTACCACACCGCCGCCGTACGCCGCGGTGCGCCGCAGGCGCTGGTCATGGCTGACCTGCCCTTTATGAGTTACGCCACGCCGCAGCAAACCTTTGACAGCGCGGCACAGCTGATGCGCGCCGGTGCCAATATGGTGAAGCTGGAGGGCGGCGAATGGCTGGCGGAGACGGTGCGTATGCTGACCGAACGCGCGGTTCCGGTGTGCGGCCATCTCGGCCTGACGCCGCAGTCGGTGAATATCTTCGGCGGCTATAAGGTGCAGGGCCGCGACGAGGCGGCCGCCGAACGGCTGCTGGCCGACGCGCTGGCGCTGGAAGCCGCAGGCGCGCAGCTGATGGTGCTGGAGTGCGTGCCGGTCTCGCTGGCGCAGCGCATTACCCAGGCGCTGACCATCCCGGTCATTGGCATCGGCGCGGGCAACGTCACTGACGGCCAGATTCTGGTGATGCATGACGCCTTCGGCATTACCGGCGGCCATATCCCGAAATTTGCGAAAAACTTTCTCGCCGAGGCGGGCGACATGCGCGCTGCTATCCGTCACTATATCGCCGAAGTCGAAGCGGGAACCTATCCTGCGGCTGAACACAGTTTCCAGTAATTCAGGAGCCTTACCGTGCTGATCATTGAAACGCTGCCGATGTTGCGTCGTGAAATTCGCCGCTGGCGGCAGGAAGGAAAACGTATCGCGCTAGTGCCGACCATGGGCAATCTGCATGACGGTCATCTGACGCTGGTCGATGAAGCGCGCGAGCGCGGCGATATCGTTGTGGTCTCGATTTTCGTCAACCCGATGCAGTTCGATCGCGCCGACGATCTGGCGCGCTATCCCCGTACGCTGCAGGAGGACTGCGAGAAGCTTAACCGCCGCAGCGTCGATGTGGTGTTCGCGCCTGCGCCCGCGGAAGTTTACCCTCATGGGCTGGAGAATCAGACCTTCGTCGAGGTGCCCGGCCTCTCGTCGCTGCTGGAAGGCGCAAGCCGTCCCGGCCATTTTCGCGGCGTCGCCACTATCGTCAGCAAGCTGTTTAATCTGGTGCAGCCCGATATCGCCTGTTTCGGCGAGAAGGATTTTCAGCAGCTGGCAATTATCCGCAAGATGGTCGCGGATATGGGCTTTGACATTGAGATTGTCGGCGTGCCAACGGTGCGCGCCAAAGACGGCCTGGCGCTCAGCTCGCGCAATGGCTATCTCAGCGCCGACGAGCGTCAGCTCGCGCCCGCGCTGGCGCAGGTGATGAACGGCATGGCGGCGCGCCTCGCCAATGGCGAACGCCATATCGAAGAGATTATCGAGGCCGCCGAAGCGGAACTCAGCGAGAAAGGGTTGCGCCCGGACGGGCTTGCGATTTGCGACGCCGACACGCTGGAGCCGCTGACGGTAGAGAGCCGACGCGCGGTGATCCTGATGGCGGCATGGCTGGGCAAAGCGCGTCTTATTGATAATCAACAGGTCGACCTTACGCAGTAAGCGAGGTCGTTTTCAGGCAGAACAATAAGGTCTTTCGGTTATGATTCGTACCGTTTTACAGGGCAAGCTGCACCGCGTGAAAGTGACCCAGGCGGATTTGCACTATGAAGGTTCCTGCGCCATCGATCAGGATTTTCTCGACGCGTCCGGCATCCTGCAATATGAAGCCATTGATATCTATAACGTCACCAACGGGCAGCGTTTTTCCACCTACGCTATCGCCGCCGAACGCGGCTCGAAAATTATTTCGGTGAACGGCGCGGCGGCGCGCTGCGCCTGCGAAGGCGATATCCTGATTATCTGTTCTTACGTGCAGGTTGAGGATGCGGAAGCGCGCCAGTGGCAGCCGAAAGTCGCCTATTTCGAAGGCGAGAATGAGATGAAGCGTCTGGCGAAAGCGCTGCCGGTGCAGGTTGCCTGAGTTTAACGCGCGTAGCGGAAAGCACGGTTGGACATGGCGCCTGCGCGAGCGGCATGGCCCGCTCGCAAAGACGCTATTCCAGACGTCTCAATGCTGAAGCGTGGGTAACCGGGGCCGAAGAGCAAAGCGCCCCGCACCGTGGATAGCGCGGGACGAGCGAGCAAAGATGCCTTGAGCGACTTTGCGATCGACCCTGTTACCCGCCCCCTCTCTCAGCGCTAAACTGAAGCAGCCCTCTGGCTGCTTCTTTGCTTATCAGGTGCGCAGGCCGCGTCCGCGCTGGATCAGCGTGTAGACCAGAATATAAAACACCAGGATAAAGGCGATCAGCACCGACAGGGTAAAGACCAGCGGCACATCATTAATGCCGAGGAAGCCGAAGCGGAAACCGCTAATCATATAGACTACAGGGTTGAGCTTCGATACCGCCTGCCAGAAGGGCGGCAGCAGCGTCAGCGAATAGAACACCCCGCCCAGATAGGTCAGCGGCGTCAGCACGAAAGTCGGGATCAGGCTGATATCGTCAAAGGTACGTGCAAACACCGCATTCAGCAGACCGGCCAGCGAAAAAAGAATTGCCGTCAGCAGCAGCGTCAGCGCCACCATCGACCAGGAGTGGACGTGGAACGGCACGAAAAACAGCGAAATCGCCGTAACCAGTATCCCAACGCAGAGACCGCGCGCCACACCGCCGCCGACATAACCGGCGATGATAATATGCGTCGGCACCGGCGCCACCAGCAGCTCTTCAATATTGCGCTGAAACTTGGCGCTGAAGAACGACGAGGCGACGTTAGCGTAGGCGTTGGTGATCACTGCCATCATAATCAGGCCCGGCACGATAAACTGCATATAGCTGAAGCCGTGCATATCGCCGATGCGCGAACCGATCAGGTTGCCGAAAATAATAAAATAGAGCGTCATGGTGATCACCGGCGGCACCAGCGTCTGGATCCAGATGCGGGCAAAACGGTTGATCTCCTTGGCCCAGATACTCTTCAGCGCCACCCAGTACAAATGTGTCATGCTTTCACTCCTTTGCCCTGCACCAGGCTGACAAACAGCTCTTCCAGACGGTTCGCTTTATTACGCATGCTCAGTACCTGCACGCCCTGCGCGCTGAGCTGGCCGAAAACGCTGTTCAGGCCCTGCTCGCGCATCACTTCGACTTCCAGCGTCGAGGCATCCACCAGACGATACTGAAACCCTTCCAGCGTCGGCGGCGCGCTGCCCGGCGCGAGATCGAGAATAAAGGTTTCCGACTGCAGTTTGGCCAGCAGCCCTTTCATTGAGGTGTTCTCTACCAGCTCGCCGCTCTGGATAATGCCGATGTTGCGACACAGCATTTCCGCCTCTTCAAGATAGTGCGTCGTCAGAATAATAGTGGTGCCCTTTTCATTCAGCTCCTTGAGGAAGGTCCACATAGAGCGACGAAGCTCAATATCCACACCCGCCGTCGGTTCGTCGAGGATCAGCAGTTTCGGCTCGTGCATCAGCGCGCGTGCGATCATCAGACGGCGCTTCATACCGCCGGAGAGCATCCGCGCGCGCTCGTTGCGTTTACCCCAGAGATCGAGCTGCGTCAGATACTTCTCCGCGAGCTGCTGCGCCTCGCGGCGCTCAACACCGTAATAGCCCGCCTGGTTGACCACAATCTGCAGCACGGTCTCAAAGGGGTTGAAGTTAAACTCCTGCGGCACCAGGCCGAGCTGGCGTTTGGCATTGACGACGTCTTTCTCAAGGTCGTAACCGAACACGCGCACGCTGCCGCCTGATTTGTTTACCAGCGAACTGATAATGCCGATAGTGGTGGATTTACCTGCGCCGTTTGGCCCCAGCAGCGCATAAAAATCGCCGGCTTCGACGTTAAGATCTATGCCTTTCAGCGCCTGTACGCCGCCGGAATAGGTCTTGGTCAGCCGGGAAAGTTCCAGTGCATAAGTCATTCCGAATCCATATCCTGTTTTAATGTCGGTGTGTCGCGATGGACATAGCGAGTCGCTGGCTGACGCGATGTCGCCGCAACGTTGCTACTTATGATGAGCCACCCTGAGCGTAAAATCTTCCTGGATGGACACTTTTTTGCGGAGGTGAAGGCTGAACTCCTGAACCGGAGCACAGCCTACACCAGGCCGACGCAGTCAGCCTTGGAAGATTGTGCGGTCAGGCTCAGGATTCGAGCGGCACCACTTTGCCGATATAGGGCAGATGACGATAGCGCTGGGCGTAGTCGATACCGAAGCCGACCACGAACTCGTCAGGAATGGCGAAGCCGACATATTCTACCTTCACGTCGACTTCACGACGCTCGGGCTTATCCAGCAGCGTGCAGATGGCGAGGGATTTCGGCTCGCGCAGACGCAGGATCTCGCGCACCTTGCTCAGCGTGTTGCCGGAGTCGATGATATCTTCCACAATCAGCACATCTTTGCCGCGAATATCTTCGTCGAGATCCTTCAGGATTTTCACGTCACGTGAGCTGGACATGCCGCTGCCGTAGCTGGAGGCGGTCATAAAATCGACTTCATGGGGCACCTCGACGGCGCGGCAGAGATCGGCCATAAACATAAAGGAGCCGCGCAGCAGCCCGACCAGCACCATCTCGCTGCCGCTGTCGCGATAGCGCTCGGAAATCTCTTTACCCAGTTCGGCAATGCGCGTTGCGATCGCCTCTTCGGAAATCATCACTTCAACAGTATGTTTCAAAACCTGTACTTCTCGTTGATTTTAAAGGGATCGTCCATCCTCAGCAGCGGATGAACAGAGAGAACCCGCTCAGACCTGAGCGGGTAGCGATTCGCAGGAGAGTATCACAGCTTGCCAGACGCGGCGAGATGCAGCGCCGCACCGCTGGCGGCTTCCTGATGAGCGGAAGCTATAAACTTAGAACTTCCCGGCCTTTAACAGAACAAATCGCTACATGATAGCCTGTGGTCAACATATCGTTATATTACATCTGCGCTGAGCAGGAGATCCCATGTCTGACCACTCCAGTAAAAAAAACCATATCGGCGAGCGCAAGCTGCATCCGGAAACCCAGATGCTCAACTACGGCTACGATCCGCGGCTGTCGGAAGGCGCGGTCAAACCGCCGGTATTCCTGACGTCAACTTTTGTCTTTAACAGCGCCGAAGAGGGACGCGATTTCTTTGATTACGTGGCGGGACGGCGCGAGCCGCCGGCAGGCAAAAGCGGCGGTCTGGTCTATTCGCGCTTTAATCATCCCAACAGTGAAATCGTTGAGGATCGTCTGGCTATCTATGAAGAGGCGGAGAGCTGCGCCCTGTTTTCATCCGGCATGTCGGCCATCTCTACCACCCTGCTGACCTTTGCGCGTCCCGGCGACGTAATCCTCCACTCGCAGCCGCTTTACGGCGGCACCGAGACGCTGCTGAGCAAGACCCTGCACAACCTCAATATTGAGCCGGTGGGCTTCAGCGACGGCACCGATGAAGAAAAAGTACGCGCCGCCGCGCAGCAGGCGCTGAGCCTGGGGCGCGTAGCGCTGATCCTGATTGAGACGCCTGCCAACCCCACCAACAGCCTGGTTGATATTGCGCTGATTGCGCGTATCGCTGATGAAATCGGTCAGCAGCAGGGATCGCGTCCGGTTGTCGCCTGCGACAATACGCTGCTCGGTCCGCTGTTTCAGCGCCCGCTGAATTTTGGCGCCGACCTGTCGCTCTATTCGTTAACCAAATATGTCGGCGGCCACTCCGATCTGTTCGCCGGGGCGGCAATGGGCAGCAAGGCGCTGATTACCCAAATACGCGCGCTGCGCAGCGCCATTGGTACCCAGCTCGATCCGCATTCCAGCTGGATGATCGGCCGTTCGCTGGAGACGCTGTCGCTGCGCATGGAGAAAGCCTGGCAGAACGCCGAGGCGGTAGCGGCCTTTTTACGCAGCCATGAAAAGGTGGCGAAGCTACAGTGGCTGCCCTATCTCGATGAGAACAGCGCCGAAGGCCGCACCTTCCGCCAGCAGTGCAGCGGCGCCGGTTCGACCTTCTCGTTTGATATTGTCGGCGGACAGCCCGCTGCGTTCCGCTTTCTTAACGCGCTGGCGCTGTTTAAGCAGGCGGTGAGTCTCGGCGGCACCGAGTCGCTTGCCAGCCATCCCGGCAGCACCACGCACTCCGGCGTGCCGGAAGCGGTCAGGCAGCGTATCGGCATCAGCGACGCCACCATTCGCCTCTCGATTGGCATCGAGAACGCCGGCGATCTGGTGGAAGATATTCGTCTGGCGCTGGAGAAAGCCTGATCAGCCGACGCTGAAGCCCAGCATCATGCCGGTATCCTCATGCTCCAGCAGATGACAGTGCGCCATATAGGCGTGTTCGGCGGCGGCGCGGTGGTCAAAGCGCACCAGCACTTCGCTGCGCCAGCCGTTGACATTGACCATATCCTTCCATCCCTGGCGGTGCGGTGCAGGCGGCTTACCGTTTTCTGAAAGAATGCGGAACTGCGTGCCGTGAATATGGAAGGGATGCAGCATCTTGTCCCCTTCGCCGGAGATGGTCCACTTCTCCAGCTGGCCAGGCGTAACGTTGAACATCGGCTTCGTCATATTAAAGGCCTGGCCGTTGATCTTATTGCCGTTATGGAAGTCGTAGGCCGCTTTAGCGCCGTGCGCCTTGGGCATCGACATATCATGGCCGCTCATCGCCGACATATCATGATCGCCCATCGCCATCTGGTCGTGGCTTTCGCTCTTCGATGGCATAGCATGATGCCCGCCCATATTGCCCATCGCTTTATCGCCGTAGCGCTGCATCAGCGCCGCCATGCCCTGCTGATCCAGCTGCGGATCCATCATCAGCTGCAGCCAGCGCGCGTTGGCGCCTTCCGCGGAGGGAACCGGCGGCAGCTGCACCAGCGTGTCGGGCAGCGTGGCGCTCGCCATCACGCGCAGCGGCAGGATCTGCACCAGCGGCAGCGGCTGATCGAACGGCGCCAGCGTCATGCCCATCTGCTCTACCGGCAGCGTCATGATATCGAAGCTTTTGCCGTCGGAGGTATCGACCATCACCTCGAAACGTTCGCCCGGCAGCAGCGGCAACGACGCCACTTTCACCGGCTCCGCCAGCAGTCCGCCGTCGCTGCCGATAACGTAGAGCGGTCGGTTATCGCTGGCGGCGATATGCAGAGAGCGCGCATTGCAGCCGTTCAGCAGGCGCAGCCGCAGCCAGCCGCGCGGCACCGCCTGCTGCGGATACTGTACGCCGTTAGTCAGCATCATATCGCCGAACCAGCCGACCGCGGCGCTCATGATATCGAGCTGGTAGTCGATGCGGCTGCCGTCCTGAGTGAGCCGCTTATCCTGGAAGATCAGCGGCACATCGTCCGAGCCCCACTGCGTCGGCAGCCGCAGCTTGTCGGTCTCATCGTCCTGCAGCAGGATCAATCCCGCCAGGCCTTGCGCCACCTGATGGCCGGTTTTGCCATGCAGGTGTGGATGGAACCAGCAGGTCGCGGCGGGCTGATCGGGCGTAAAGCTGACCTGCCGCGTCGCGCCGGGTTCGATACGCGCCATCGGCCCGCCGTCGACGTCGCCGGGGATCGCCAGTCCGTGCCAGTGCAGCGTCGTCGCTTCCGGCAGCTGGTTATTGATATTGACCGTCGCCGTTTTGCCGCGCCGCAGCACGATGGCCGGCCCCAGCAAACTGCCGTTGTAGCCCCATGTCGCCACATCCTTGCCCTGCCACTGGCTGGTGCCGGTCATGGCGGTGATCTGGATCTGGCCGCGCGGATCGGGCTCCAGCCTTGAAGGAACCGGCAGCAGCGGGCGACTGGCCGCCATCAGGGAGCGGCTCCAGATCGGCAGCGCCCCGGCTGCGCTCAGCGCTGCGGTCAGTTTAAGAAAATGGCGACGATGCATAGCTTATTCATCCGTGTGGTAAGGGAACCACAGCCTAAACCCTTCCCCTGCGGGAGGGTCAAGTCTTGATAGCGGAAACGCCTGAAAAAAGTGCTGGCGCGGGCTCTCCGCGGCAAAATAATCGGAATCCTGCCAGTCACTGTGCTATCGTCACATGATGATCAATGAATGAGAACCACTATGAAGAAAAGCATCAGGATCCTGTTACTGGCAGGACTCTTTGGCTTCTCCTCCACCAGTTTTGCCCTGAGCGAATCCGAAGCAGAAGATCTGGCCGATCTTACCGCCGTATTCGTTTATCTGAAAAACGATTGCGGCTATCAGGATCTCCCTGATGCGCAAATCCGCAAGGCTCTGGTGTTTTTCGCCCAGCAGAACCGCTGGGATTTAAGCAATTACGCCACTTACAATATGAAAGCGCTTGGCGAAGCGAGCTACAAAGATCTGAGCGGCATCGCCATCACCAACGACAAGAAGTGCAAGTCGCTGGCGCGCGATTCTCTCAGCCTGCTCGCCTACGTTAAATAAGTCGCTATCCGCCTTCTGCCGATCATTTGACCGTGCATGCACGGTCACTCCTGGTTATCATGTGCCGCTCTTTTCATGGCGAAGTCATCAGAGAGGAGCCCACCATGGCGCAAAAAGAGATGTGGTATGAAACCCTTCATGCCGGTTTCGGACAATATTTCACGGTCGACAAAACGCTTTACCGGGAAAAGACCGCGCATCAGGATTTAATTATCTTCGAAAACGCGCAGATGGGCCGCGTAATGGCGCTGGACGGCGTGGTGCAGACCACCGAGCGCGACGAATTCATCTATCACGAAATGATGACGCATGTGCCGCTGCTGGCGCACGGCGCGGCGAAGCGCGTGCTGATTATCGGAGGCGGCGACGGGGCGATGCTGCGCGAGGTGTCGCGTCACGCCCAGCTGGAAAGCATTACCATGGTCGAGATTGACGCCGGCGTGGTGACCTTCTGCCAGCAATATCTTCCTGAACATAGCCAGGGCGCTTATAACGATCCGCGTCTCAATCTGGTGATCGACGACGGCGTAAACTTCGTTAACCAGACCCAGGAAAAGTTCGACGTGATCATTTCCGACTGCACCGATCCTGTCGGTCCGGGCGAGAGTCTGTTCACCTCGGAATTTTACGCTGGCTGCAAAAACGCGCTGAATCCTGGCGGCATTTTCGTGGCGCAAAACGGTGTCTGTTTTCTGCAACAAGAGGAAGCGGTCAACAGCCATCGCAAACTCAGCCACTATTTCGCCGACGTCAGTTTTTACCAGGCGGCGATCCCCACCTATTACGGCGGGATCATGACCTTCGCCTGGGCAAGCGATAATCCGGCGCTGCGTCAGCTTGATGTCGCCACGCTTCAAGCGCGTTTCGCTGCGGCTGGCCTGACGTGCCGCTACTATAATCCGGCTATCCATGCTGGTAGTTTCGCGCTGCCGCAATATCTGCTGAACGCCCTGTCCGCTGAACAGCCTGTATAAGGAGGTGAACCAAATTGCAAAAGCTTAAACTGCATGGCTTCAACAACCTGACCAAAAGCCTGAGTTTTTGTATTTACGATATTTGTTATGCGAATACTGAAGCCGAGCGCGATGGCTATATCGCCTATATCGACGAGCAGTACAACGCCAACCGTCTGACCGAGATCCTGACGGAAACCTGTGCGATCATTGGCGCGAACGTGCTGAATATTGCGCGCCAGGACTATGAGCCGCAGGGCGCCAGCGTCACCATTCTGGTGAGCGAAGAGCCGATCGATCCTAAAGATATCGACAACTCGGAACATCCCGGCCCGCTGCCGAACTCCGTCGTCGCGCACCTGGATAAAAGCCATATCTGCGTGCACACCTACCCGGAAAGCCACCCTGAAGGGGGACTCTGCACCTTCCGCGCCGATATTGAAGTCTCAACCTGCGGCGTGATTTCCCCGCTGAAGGCGCTGAACTACCTGATCCACCAGTTGGAATCCGATATCGTCACCGTCGACTACCGCGTGCGCGGCTTTACCCGCGATGTGAACGGCGTGAAGCACTTTATCGACCATGAAATTAACTCGATCCAGAACTTTATGTCGGAAGATATGAAGGCGATGTATGACATGGTGGACGTAAACGTTTATCAGGAAAATATCTTTCACACCAAGATGTTGCTGAAAGAGTTCGACCTGAAACACTATCTGTTTAATACCCGTCCTGAAGATCTCAGCCCGGCGGAACATAAGCGTATTACTGACCTGCTGTGGAAGGAGATGCGCGAGATTTACTACGGGCGCAATATTCCGGCGGTGGGGTTGAAGACGTTTTAGTCGCATGCGCGCTGTGAGCAACAGCGCGCTCTCTGCCTACCTCTACTCCGTCAGCGCCAGCGCAATGCCGCGCTCGCGCAGCGTGCGGCATACGTCGTCGTCTAAGCGGCTGTCGGTTACCACATCGGTCAAATCGTCTATCGCCGCGGCGCAAAACAGCGACCAGGAGCCATATTTGCTGCTGTCCGCCAGCAGGATGCGGCGTCGCGCATTCGCCAGTAGATCCCGCTTCAGCCCCGCCTTCTCCTCCGTCGGCGTAGTAATGCCGCGCTCAAGGCTCCAGGAGTTACAGCTGACGAAAGCGATATCAGGATTGATGCTGCGCAGCAGACGACGCCCGTGTTCGCCGACGCATGACTGGCTGGAGTCGTCGATACGGCCGCCGATAATAGTCACTTCAATCTGTTTGAATTCAGAGAGAAACAGCGCGATATGCAGATCGGCCGTGATGACGCGCAGCGGCAAATGCGTCAGCTGCCGCGCCAGCTCCAGCATGGTGGTGCCAGCGTCCAGCACCACCGCATCGCCCGACTGCACAAACGTAGCGGCGTGATGGGCAATAGCCTGCTTCTCCGCCAGGTTACGCTGCATCTTCTCCAGCGTAGTGGGCTGCGCCGGAATAAAACGGTTCAGCGTGACGCCGCCGTGGCTGCGGCTAATCACCCCTTCTTTATCCAGCTTAATCAAATCACGTCGAATGGTTGCTGGCGAGGCGGAGATAGCGCTCACCAGCTGATCAACAGTCACCAGATTATGGCTTTTCAGATAGTCCATAATCTGGTCAAGGCGACTTTGTCCCTTCATATTTCCCTATGCCAGCTGCATCGCGAGTTTAATGGAGATCGCCATGCTCTCAGACTTCGCTTTACCTGTCCATGCGATATCAAAAGCGGTGCCGTGGTCCGCAGACGTGCGGATAAACGGCAGACCGGCCGTGATATTAACGCCGTCATAAAAGCCAAGCAGTTTCAACGGGATATGTCCCTGATCGTGGTACATCGCCACCACGATGTCGTACTGTCCTTCCTGACACTGCAGGAAAACCGTATCAGGCGGACAGGGACCAAAAACCTCAATGCCCTGCGCCTTCATCGCCTTCACCGCAGGCGCGACGGTGGTGATCTCCTCGTCGCCGAACAGGCCGTTCTCTCCGGCATGCGGATTGACGCCCGCCACCGCGATGCGCGGCTTTTCAAAGCCGACGCGGCGCAAAAAGGTATCTGCCATGCCAATCACCGTTTCGATACGCGTACGGTTCAGCGTGTCGAGGAACTTGCGCAGCGCGATATGGGTGGTGACGTGAATGACCTTTAGCTTATCGGTATAGAGCACCATCGCGTAATCTTTGGTGTTGGTGAGATGCGCCAGCAGTTCGGTATGGCCAGGATAGAGATGGCCTGCCGAGTGCAGCGCCTCTTTATTCAGCGGCGCGGTGGCGATAGCCTGTACCTCGCCCGCCAGCGCCAGCTCGGTGGCGCGCTTTACGCAGCGCCAGGCAAGATCGCCCGCCTGCTTCTGCACCACGCCTGGCTTCAGCGCATCCGGCTCGGCCAGCGGCTCGTCAATAACGTTGACGATGCCCGGCGCGAAGTGCGCCTCTTTTACGCTATCCAGCACGCGCAGCTCCACCTGCGGCGTAATATTCAGGGCAAGAATGCGACGCAGCGTCGCCGCGCATCCCACCACCACCGCCGGCGCGCCGTTAAGGTCCCCTTCCGCCAGCGCTTTGATGATGATCTCCGGGCTGATGCCCGCCGGATCGCCCATGGTCACCGCAATAATTTTACTCACTCGACTTCTCCTCAATAAAACGAATGGCTGCTACCAGGGTGTTTTCGTCGCCAAAACCGCCCGCTTTGGTCATCACCGGCAGGGTAAATTCACTGTTAAGCAGGACGCCGTGCGGCACACAGCCCGCCACGATGCCCTGAATCTGAAAACCGCTGGCGCCCAGCGCCTGCGCCACCGCAATCGCCACGTCACCGCCGGAAAGATAGAGCCCGGCGGGCCGCTGCGTGCGGCAGAGCGTCAGGGTCAGCTCGCCTAAAAAGTGGCAAATCGCCTCGCCGAGCTGCTGGCGCGTTAGCTGATGCTGCAGACAGAGCGCGTCAATCTCGTGGCGCTGATCGGCGCGCTGGCAGGTCCGAATCACCGTATGCCGACCCGCGCGCATTGCGGCAAGCGCCTGCGCCGCCCAGTGCGGGCTCTCCGGCCAGCGAGGTTGCACAAACAGCTGACGAATATCGACATCCACCAGCGCAATATCGCGCTGTGCCGCCAGCCGGGCGATCTGCTGCTGCGCGCTGGCGCTCATCGAGCCGATCACCGCCAGAACCGGCGCGGCGGCGCGTGCGGCAAGCTGCGCGCCGAGCGCGTCGCTCAGTCCGGCGGCGCCGACCAGCAGCGGCGTTTCGTCCAGCTGCGCGGCGGCGGCCAGGATGCGTGCAATATCGCTCTCCTGCTCCGCATCGATCACCACTGCGCCCTGCTGTTCAGCCAGCAGCGCAGCAAAGCGATCGCTGCGCAGCGTGGCGAGATCGATCTCGCTGCCGTCGATCCCCAGCTGCGTTAATACGTGGGCGCTGACCACCGGCGTTTTTGGATCGCTGGCGTATTCGGTCTCGGTCAGCGGCACGCCGTTTACCTGCACCTCGCCGTTGCGCGTAACGCGTCCCAGCCGGGGCACGGCAGGCACAATCAACGCGCGTTTTTTACCGCTGGCGGCCAGCGCGGCGCGCACTTCAGCGCCGACATTGCCGCGCAGCGTGGAATCGATCTTTTTAAACAGCCAGCCCTGCGTAATAAATGCCTGGTGTCGATGCACTACAGCCTCAGTGCGTGCCGCCGCATCCTGTGCGCTGATGGCGCGACTGTCGGTGCTGATCACCCAGACGTCGGCGGCGGCGGCATCCAGCGGCGTCTCGCTGCTGAACAGCACATGGACGCGTGCGCCCGCCTGCGCCAGGCCGCTGCCCGCGTCGTTAGCGCCGGTGAAATCGTCGGCGATAACCAGCACCGGCGTTTTCCATGACCTTTGCGTCATCTTCTCTCCTGATTCGGCTGCATGCCGCTCTGTATGATTATATTCAATCACGATTGATTATATGTGAGCAAGATCAAATTAATTGAAATCGATATGCCCTATAAATTGAGGCACAGTAAGTGACAGATATCGCACTGTAGTGAGCAAAAACAATCATTCAGTCCGACTTCGCAGTAATAAGGGTGTGAAATGACGATCAACAGCACGGTAATTAGCGGCTATCAGGCGCTGAACGACATTAGCTATTTGCTGAAAGGAAAAGCCAGCGCGCTGCTGGTCACTGACAAGAACATTGAAACCATTCCGGCTGTGCAGGCGCTAATCGCCCAGCTGAAACAGCATATCGCCAGCGTGAGCGTGATCAACAGCGTGCCGCCGGAGCCGAGCCAGCACGATGTCGCGGCGATTCTGGCGGCGCTGCCCATGCGTGAGGTGGATCTGGTGATTGGCGTCGGCGGCGGCAGCGTGCTGGATGTCGCCAAGCTGCTGTCGGTGCTGTGCGTGGTTAACGCGCCATCTCTGGAGGCGCTGCTGGCGGGCGAAAAGCCGACCACGCGCACCACCTCACTGTTAATCCCGACCACCGCAGGCACCGGTTCAGAAGCGACGCCGAATGCGATTCTGGCGATCCCGGAGCGCGAAACGAAAGTCGGTATTATCTCGCCGGTGATGCTGCCCGATTTCGTGGCGCTGGTGCCGGAACTGACCACCAGCATGCCGGCGCATATCGCCTCTTCAACCGGTATCGATGCGCTTTGTCATCTTATCGAATGTTTCACCGCCACGGTTTCGAATCCGGTAAGCGACAACTACGCGCTGATTGGTATGAAAAAGCTGTTCGCCAGCCTCGAAACCGCCGTTGCAGAGCCGCATAACCTGCGTGCACGCCTGGATATGCTCTGGGCCTCTTATTATGGCGGCGCGGCGATCGCCCATGCGGGCACGCACCTGGTGCACGCCATGTCCTATCCGCTGGGTGGCAAATATCACCTGCCGCACGGCGTTGCCAACGCCATTCTGCTGGCGCCCTGCATGGCTTTTGTGCGTCCTGCCGCGGTGAGCAAATTTGCGCAGGCCTACGATCTGCTGCCCGATGCCAATCCGGCGCTGGATGACGAGGCCAAATCGCACGCGCTGGTGGACTATTTCACCGCGCTGGTTAAACGTCTGAAGCTGCCAGCCAGCCTTGAAGAGCTTGGCATCGGCCCGGATCACCTGCCCTACTTAGTGGAGGCCGCGCTCGACGTTCAACGTCTGATGAAGAACGTGCCCGCTGCCGTCAGCGCCAGCGACGTCCGTGACGTCTACCTGACGCTGTTCCCGTCACACCAGGAATAAAGAGGATTGTATGAGTCAGAAAATAACCGGCGTATTGACCGCTATCGTCACCTGCTTTGATCAGGAAGGCGCCCTGAATCCCACCGCACAGCGCGAGCAGATTAAGCGTCAGCTGGCGGCAGGCAACGGCATCTTCTGCGGCGGCACCAACGGCGAATTCTTTGTGCTGAACGAGCAGGAAAAAATCGCGGTCACGGAGACCTGCGTCGATGAGGTCAACGGCCGCGCGCCGGTGGTGGCGCATATCGGCGAAATCTCGACGCGCGAAACCATCCGCCTCGGCAAACAGATTGCAAAGCTGGGCGTGGATGCGGTATCGGCGATCACCCCTTACTTCGTGCCGCTCAGGCAGGAAGAGCTGATTTATCACTATCAGACCGTGGCTGACGCGCTCGACGTGCCGCTGTTCCTCTATAACATCCCGGCGCGCACCGGCAATACGCTGCAGCCCGAAACCGTACGCACCCTGGCGTCGCATCCCAATATTATCGGCATTAAAGATTCGGCGGGCAGCTATGAAAGCCTGAGCGGCTTTATTAAAGCAGCGGAAGGCATCGATAACTTTAACGTCCTCAACGGCCCGGACTCGCTGATCCATCAGGGCTTCGTTGATGGCTGTTCCGCCTGTATCTCCGGCCTGGCCAACGCCGCGCCGAAAGAGATCAACGCGATCTGGGCGCGCTTCAGCGCAGGCGACATTGACGGTTCGCGCGCGGCGCAGGAAAACGTGACCGGCCTGCGTACCGATCTCTACAGCATCGGCTTCTCACCGGCCGCGGTGAAGAAAGCGGTCTCTCTGCTTGGCTACGACGTTGGCGAAAGCCGCTATGCGGTGCGTTTCAGCGCCGACGAAGAGCAAAAAATTCGTCAGGTCGTCAATCAGTACCTGAAGTAAGGCCGTCAGGGCGGCCGTTGCTGCCCTTGCCTGTATCACTTAAGCACCGGGAAACGTGATGAAAGTAATCTGCACCTCGCCGTCGTTCGCCAGATATGACACGACGCCGATTGAAACCCTGAAACAGCACGGCTTTGAACTGATATCCCTGCCCGCCGACGCGCCGCCGGAAGCGCTGGCTCCGCATCTGCCGGAGACCGTGGCGATGATCGTCGCCTTCACCGAGGTGAACGAAGCGCTGCTCAACCAGGCGCCAGGGTTAAAAATTGTCTGCAAGCACGGCGTCGGCGTCGACAATATCGATCTTGACGCCACGCGCGCGCGTGGAATTTATGTCACTAACGTGCCGGACGCCAACAAGCATGCCGTCGCCGATTTCGCCTTTGCGCTGATCCTCAACAGTGCGCGTCAGGTGACGCAGGCAGCGACAGAAACGCGCGCGGGCGGCTGGCCGCGCATTTTCGCCACCGACGTTTACGGCAAAACGCTGGGCATTATCGGGCTGGGCAATATCGGCAAGCAGGTGGCGCTGCGCGCGAAAGGCTTCAACATGCGCGTCATCGCCTTTGATTTCTACCCTGACGAGACCTTTGCCGCCGAACAGGGCGTTACTTTTGTCAGCCTCGATCGGCTGACGGAGGAGAGCGATTTCATCACGCTGCATACGCCGCTGACCAACGAGACGCGCGATCTGTTCGACGCCGCGCGCCTGCGCCGCATGAAGAAAAGCGCCTTTCTGATCAATGTCTCGCGCGGCGGCGTAGTGAATGAAGCGGATCTGTTCCATGCGCTACAGGACCAGACGATCGCCGGAGCGGCGGCCGATGTGTTTGTGCAGGAGCCGCTGACAACGCATCCGCTCTTTAGCCTGCCCAGTTTTATCCCGACCTCGCATATCGCCGGTTATACCGATGGCGCTATCAGCGCCATTGGCGAACGCTGCGTGGCGCAGATTGTGCAGTGCGTCAGGCAGGAAGAGCGGCCAGTAAACGTAATGAACGGGCTGGCGTAAGCGCCGCCTTGATCTGCAAACCGATTCGAGTGGAAAACAACAATGAACGCTACGACGCGCTCGACCAGGATCCGCTGGTGGATCGCTGGCCTGATGTGGCTGGCGGTCGCTATTAACTATATTGACCGAACCGTTCTTTCTGCCGCCGCACCGCACCTGATCACCGAACTGGAGATCGATCCAGAAATGATGGGCCTGATTATGGCCGCCTTCTTCTGGTCTTATGCGCTGCTGCAAATTCCTGCGGGCTGGTTCGCCGACCGCTTCGGCCAGAAAAAAGGCCTCGGCATCGCGGTCGGCTGGTGGTCGATCGCCACCATGGCGATGGGACTGGCGACCGGCTTCAAGTCGCTGCTGGCGCTGCGTCTGGCGCTGGGCGTCGGCGAAGCGGCCGCCTACCCCAGCAATGCGGGTATCGCCGCGCGCTGGTTCCCGGATCGCGAGCGCGCCACCGTATCGGGCCTGTTCGACAGCGCCTCGAAGTTCGGCGGCGCAGTGGCGATGCCGCTCATTGTCTGGATGATCGCCATGGTGGACTGGCGCATCACCTTCCTGGCGATCGGCGCGATCGGCCTGTTCTGGGTGATCGCCTGGTATTTTGTTTATGCCGAGAATCCGGAAGATCATAAAAAGATCGATCAAAGTGAAGTTCGCCTGATCCGCGACGGCCAGGCGCAAAATCATGGCGAAAAAGGGGTGCGGCCGATGAGGTGGTACCGACTGCTGCGCTACCGCAATATCTGGGCGATGTGCATCGGCTTTTTCACCATTAACTACACCTCTTACTTTTTTATTACCTGGCTGCCGACCTATCTGGTGAAAGATAAGGGTATGGATTTCCTGAAGATGGGCTTTGTCGCCGCGCTGCCGTTGATCTGCGGCATGCTGATTGAGGTGCTGGCGGGCTGGGCGTCGGATCGTATGGTGCATAAAAAGGTGCTGTCGCTGACCGCCACGCGCAAGCTGTTCCTTACCATCGGTCTGCTAATGGCGCTGTGCATCGGCTTCGCGCCCTTTACCGACTCGGTGTTTATGACCGTGTTGCTGCTCTGTATCGCCAAGTCAGGCACCACCGTGGCCGCCTCGCAGATCTGGGCGCTGCCGGGCGACGTCGCGCCGAAGAACAGCGTCTCTATCGTCGCTGGTTTGCAGAATACGGTGTCGAATATGGGCGGTGCGGTCGGCCCGATTATTACCGGCGCGATTGTCGGCGCGACCGGCAACTTTACCTGGGCGCTGGTCTTTTCCGCCGTGCTGGTAGTGATAGGGATCATCAACTACCTGTTCCTGATGGGCAAGGTTGAGCCTATCGTCGATGAAGAGAAGGCTCATCAGCCTCGGGCAGTCACCAGCGGCGTCTGAGGGTGGCCTGCAAAAAAGGCTCTGACCATGTTCAGAGCCTTTTCTCGTTTTGCATCAAACTAGCGCGCCGCGGCGAAAATCGCTTTGCCGATACGGGCGATAGCCGCATTGCTCTGCGCGAGCGTCGCCTCTGTTTGCGTCACATAGATAGCGACAATCAGCGGCTTGCCGTTTTCCGGCCAGACCACGCTGATAATCGACCGCGAGCCATATTCCCCCGCCCCGGTTTTGTCAGCAATTGACCAGCCCGCTGGTAAAACCGAACGTAGCAAGGCCCCTGCGACCCGATCGTCGCGCATCCATTGCACCAGTTGCGCGCGCGAGGCGGGCTTCAGCGCCTCTCCCAGCGTCAGCTTTTGCAGCGTCTCGCTGACGGCGACCGGCGTCGTGGTATCGCGCATATCGCCGGGTATGGCGCTGTTTAGCTCTGGCTCAAAGCGGTCCAGTCGCGTTACCTTGTCGCCAAGATCAGCAAAAAAGCGGGTAACCGCCGCCTGACCGCCCAGCTTTTTCGCAATCAGATTCGCCGCCGTATTATCGCTGTAGGCGATAGCTGCATGACAGAGCTGCTGCCAGCTCATGGTGGCGGGCGCGACAGATTTTTCAGTCACCGGTGACCAGGTGACTAGCGCAGCGCGATCGAACTGCGTACGTTCCGAAAGCATCAGCCTGCCCTTATCCTGTTGGCTAAGCAGCGCGCCGCACAGCAGCGCTTTATGCGTACTGTTGAGCGGGAAGCGCTCATCGCCGCGATAGCGCGTGACGCTTCCTGTGGCGGTATCGATTACGGCGATGCCGATACGCGCCTTCAGCGCCTGCTCCTCCTGCTTCGCGACGGTCGCCAGCGCGGCGTCGTCATTTATCGAGGCGTGAGCGGCCACAGCGCTAAGCAGCAGGGAAACAGCGGTAAGTTTTAACAGAGAAAACATGAGGGTCGTCCTTAATTTATGGGCGCGCAGCGGGTTAACCCTGGGCATGGGCGCGCTGACTCAGCGTCCCTGTAAAAACTGACGGTAGGCATTTATAACGGCCAGAAAGTCTTCAACACCGCAGAACGACAGGCTCTCTTCATCGTAATAATTCATCCCCTCTTCCAGCCCGTCATCCTCTAATGCGAGATGGTTGGCGCGGATCATGACCTCTTCGTCATCCATCCACAGCGTATATTCATGGCCGATGCGCTGCCACTGGCGCTCGCTGCCCTTGATAGCGCGCATGGCGGCTTCTACTTCATCCAGTAGCGCCAGATCCTCTTTGACCTCATCGTTGAACCAGTGGCCCACCGCCTCGTGATCCATCGACATGCGTACTTTCACCTGCCCGGTGAGATCGCGTAAAAATTCGTATTCCATGGGCTAACCCTTTGGTTAATGACGCGAGTAATCCGCACCAAAATAGAGTGTGCGCATCATCAACGCTAAAGTGAGATCGGGGCGACATTATTGCGAGGAAAAGGCAAAAGAAAAAGGGGCGATTATCGCCCCTTTGTATTTTAGTGAGTCACTCAGACCGCAGTCTGGAAAATCACATTGTCCGCTTTATCGGTGTATTGATTCAGTTGGTCAAAGTTGAGATAGCGGTAGGTGTCGCTGGCGGTTTTATCCACCTGCACCATAAACTGCTGATACTCTTCCGGCGTCGGCAGTTTGCCAAGCAGCGAAGAGACCGCAGCCAGTTCAGCCGATGCCAGGTAGACGTTCGCGCCAGTGCCAAGACGGTTCGGGAAGTTACGGGTTGAGGTGGAGACCACCGTCGCGCCGTCCTGCACGCGCGCCTGGTTACCCATGCAGAGCGAGCAGCCCGGGATCTCAATACGCGCGCCGCTTTTGCCGAAGACGCTGTAGTAGCCCTCTTCAGTCAGCTGAGCCGCATCCATTTTGGTCGGCGGCGCAACCCACAGGCGGGTCGGCAGCTGGCCTTTATGGCTGTCGAGCAGTTTACCTGCCGCACGGAAGTGACCGATGTTGGTCATGCACGAACCGATAAAGACTTCGTCGATCTTCTCGCCCTGTACGTCAGAGAGCAGACGCGCGTCGTCCGGATCGTTCGGCGCGCACAGAATCGGCTCTTTGATATCAGCCAAGTCGATCTCGATTACCGCAGCGTATTCGGCATCGGCGTCCGCTTCCAGCAGCTGCGGATCCGCCAGCCATTTTTCCATACCCTGAATACGACGCTCCAGCGTGCGGCGATCGCCGTAGCCTTCTGCGATCATCCACTTCAGCAGCACGATGTTGGAGTTGAGGTATTCGATAATCGGCGCTTTATCCAGCTTGATCGTACAGCCCGCCGCCGAGCGCTCGGCCGAGGCATCGGTAAGCTCAAACGCCTGCTCAACTTTCAGATCCGGCAGACCTTCGATTTCCAGGATACGGCCAGAGAAGATGTTCTTTTTGCCTTTCTTCTCAACGGTCAGCAGACCCTGTTTGATCGCGTACAGCGGGATCGCATGCACCAGATCGCGCAGCGTGATGCCCGGCTGCATTTTGCCTTTAAAGCGCACCAGCACCGATTCCGGCATATCGAGCGGCATTACGCCGGTCGCGGCGGCGAAGGCCACCAGGCCAGAGCCTGCCGGGAACGAGATGCCGATCGGGAAGCGGGTATGCGAGTCGCCGCCGGTGCCGACGGTGTCAGGCAGCAGCATGCGGTTCAGCCAGGAGTGGATCACGCCGTCGCCCGGACGCAGCGATACGCCGCCGCGGTTCATAATGAAGTCCGGCAGCGTATGGTGCGTATTGACGTCAACCGGTTTCGGATAGGCGGCGGTGTGGCAGAATGACTGCATCACCAGATCGGCGGAGAAGCCGAGGCACGCCAGATCTTTCAGCTCGTCGCGCGTCATTGGACCGGTGGTGTCCTGAGAACCTACCGAGGTCATCTTCGGTTCGCAGTAGGCGCCTGGACGGACGCCGTCGACGCCGCAGGCGCGACCGACCATTTTCTGCGCCAGCGAGTAGCCGCGCGTGCTTTCAGCAACGTCTTTCGCCTGGCGGAACACGTCGCTGTGCGGCAGACCCAGCGATTCGCGCGCTTTGCTGGTCAGGCCGCGGCCGATAATCAGCGGAATACGGCCGCCCGCGCGCACTTCGTCGATCAGCACGTCGGTTTTCAGCGTAAAGCTGGCAAGCAGCTCGCCGGTTTCGTGGTTGCGTACTTCGCCTTTATAGGGATAGACGTCAATCACGTCGCCCATATTCAGCTCACCAACGTCCACTTCGATCGGCAGCGCGCCCGCATCTTCCATGGTGTTGAAGAAGATCGGCGCGATTTTGCTGCCCAGCACCAGACCGCCGCCTTTTTTGTTCGGGACGTTCGGGATATCGTCGCCCATGAACCACAGTACGGAGTTGGTCGCTGATTTACGAGAAGAGCCGGTGCCGACGACGTCGCCGACATAAGCCAGCGGATAGCCTTTAGCCTGCAGCGCTTCAATCTGCTTGATCGGGCCGACGTTGCCAGGCTCATCCGGGTTAATGCCTTCACGGGCGTTTTTCAACATCGCCAGTGCGTGCAGTGGAATATCCGGACGTGACCATGCATCCGGCGCCGGAGAGAGGTCGTCGGTATTGGTTTCGCCGGTCACTTTGAACACGGTGACGGTAATTTTTTCTGCCAGCTCAGGGCGTGACAGGTACCACTCAGCATCTGCCCAGGATTGCATCACCTGCTGCGCATGGGGATTGCCCGCTTTCGCTTTCTCTTCAACGTCGTAAAAGCTGTCAAACATCAGCAGCGTGTGCGACAGCGCTTTCGCGGCAATCGGTGCCAGCTTCGCGTCATCCAGCGCGTCAATCAGCGGATGGATGTTGTAACCGCCTTGCATGGTGCCCAGCAGTTCAATCGCTTTTTCGGGGGATACCAGAGGAGAGGTCGTTTCGCCTTTAGCCACCGCGGCAAGGAAACCCGCTTTAACGTAGGCGGCTTCATCAACGCCGGGTGGGACACGGTTGACCAACAGATCGGTCAGGAATTCTTCTTCACCCGCTGGCGGGTTTTTCAGCAGTTCAACCAGCGCGGCCATCTGGGAAGCATCTAACGGCTTAGGTACGATCCCCTGGGCTGCACGCTCAGCAACGTGCTTACGGTATTCTACTAGCACGACGTTCTCCTCGCTCACATTGTATGGGTTTCCGGTGCACCCTGGTGACAAAGCATTCCATGAGTAGGGTAAGGTGCCCGGTTCCGCGTGGGGCAGCATAGCAGGGTTCAGGCTGTTTGTTAATCTGTTTACAAAAACACAACATAATTAACAGGGTAAAAAAGTGCGCTTTTTGAATTTTTGAGCTAGCTGGCGGGGAACGGCGTGGCGTCAGAGGTTGTTTGCAAAATGTGCTTTCGTCAGGCGACTGTCTGGCGAAGCGGCACGGCGACATTCAGGAGGCAGGTATAACTTTTACACCAACTTTTTCCGTATTGATGCACTTCTGGGTTATGAATAAAGGCGTCTGGCGCCTCTGTTTTGCCCGCGACGCTCACCGTGGATCGGGCGCAAAAAAAAGCCCCCTTGCGGGAGCTTTTTTTATTAGCGGAGAAAATTACTTTTTCTTCGCTTTCGGGTTCGGCAGGTCGGTGATGCTGCCTTCGAAGATCTCTGCCGCCAGGCCAACCGACTCGTGCAGCGTCGGGTGCGCGTGGATAGTCAGCGCGATATCTTCTGCATCGCAACCCATCTCGATCGCCAGACCGATTTCGCCCAGCAGCTCGCCGCCGTTGGTGCCGACAACCGCGCCGCCGATAACGCGATGCGTCTCTTTGTCGAAAATCAGCTTGGTCATGCCGTCTGCGCAGTCAGACGCGATAGCGCGGCCTGAGGCTGCCCACGGGAAGGTAGAGACTTCGTAGCTGATGCCCTTCTCTTTCGCTTCTTTCTCAGTCAGGCCGACCCATGCAACTTCCGGCTCGGTGTAAGCGATAGACGGGATCACTTTCGGATCAAAGTAGTGCTTCATGCCAGCGATAACTTCGGCCGCTACGTGGCCTTCGTGCACGCCTTTATGCGCCAGCATCGGCTGACCGACGATATCGCCGATAGCATAGATGTGCGGAACGTTGGTGCGCATCTGCTTGTCGACGCGGATAAAGCCGCGATCGTCCACTTCCACGCCCGCTTTACCTGCATCCAGACCTTTACCGTTCGGCACGCGGCCGATCGCGACCAGCACCGCGTCGTAACGCTGTGGTTCGGCCGGCGCTTTCTTGCCTTCCATCGTAACGTAGATGCCGTCTTCTTTCGCTTCAACCGCGGTGACTTTGGTTTCCAGCATCAGGTTGAACTGCTTAGCGATGCGCTTGGTGAACACTTTCACCACGTCTTTGTCGGCTGCCGGGATAACCTGGTCGAACATCTCAACCACGTCAATCTGCGAGCCCAGCGCATGGTAAACGGTACCCATCTCGAGACCGATAATACCGCCGCCCATAACCAGCATACGCTCCGGCACTTCTTTCAGCTCCAGCGCATCGGTAGAGTCCCATACGCGCGGGTCGTCATGCGGAATAAACGGCAGCGTGATCGGACGAGAACCGGCCGCGATAATAGCGTTGTCGAAGTTGATGGTGGTCGCGCCGCCTTCTCCTTCCACAACCAGAGTATTTGCACCGGTGAATTTGCCCAGGCCGTTAACGACTTTGACTTTACGGCCTTTCGCCATGCCAGCCAGACCGCCGGTCAGCTGGTTAATGACTTTCTCTTTCCAGGTGCGGACTTTGTTGATGTCCGTAGAGGGCTGACCAAACACAATGCCATGCTCTTCCAGGGCTTTCGCCTCTTCGATCACTTTAGCAACGTGCAGCAGCGCTTTTGACGGGATACAGCCCACGTTCAGACAGACACCGCCCAGGGTGCTGTAACGCTCTACCAGTACGGTTTCCAGACCTAAATCAGCGCAACGGAAGGCTGCAGAGTAACCTGCAGGACCAGCCCCAAGTACCACGACCTGGGTTTTAATCTCTGTACTCATCATGACCTCTTAGTTGTGATCCGGCGGGTCAGACGTAGAGCGTTTTTCATCAGGCTGGGAGGCCACTTGCATCCGGGCAGTGCGCGACGCCTTGCGTATCTTAAGTACGCTGCAGGTTCTGCGCGCTGGGCGTCAACAACTGACTGCGCCAGGTACGCCTGACGAAACAGGCTCACGATGTCCTTTGCTCCACCGGGACATTTTTCACCGCAAGAGTTTACAGAATTGTTAACAAACTGCAAACCGCGATGCCACGAATCTTTACAACAAGGCCGGCGATTGCCGGCCTTGATTGTACTTACATCACCAGACGGCGGATGTCGGACAACATATTGCCGATGATGGTGATGAAACGCGCACCATCAGCGCCGTCAATCACGCGGTGATCGAAGGAAAGCGAGATCGGCATCATCAGACGCGGCACAAACTCTTTACCGTTCCAGACCGGCTCCATCGCCGATTTAGACACGCCGAGGATAGCCACTTCCGGCGCGTTGACGATCGGCGCGAAGTGCGTGGTGCCAAGACCGCCAAGGCTGGAGATGGTGAAGCATCCGCCCTGCATGTCGCTCGCGGTCAGCTTGCCGTCGCGCGCTTTCTTCGAGGTCGCCATCAGCTCGCGAGAGAGCTCGGTGATGCCTTTCTTGTTCACGTCTTTAAAGACCGGAACCACCAGGCCGTTCGGCGTATCGACCGCCACACCGATGTTGATGTACTTTTTCAGCGTCAGGCGCTGCGCGTCTTCAGACAGCGAGCTGTTGAAGCGCGGCATCTGTTCCAGCGCGGCAGCGACCGCTTTCATGATAAACACCACCGGGGTGTATTTCACATCCAGCTTACGCTTCTCGGCTTCCGCGTTCTGCTGTTTACGGAACGCTTCCAGATCGGTGATATCAGTTTTATCGAAGTGCGTAACGTGCGGGATAACTACCCAGTTACGGCTCAGGTTAGCGCCAGAGATTTTCTGGATGCGGCCCAGCTCCACTTCTTCAACTTCGCCGAACTTGCTGAAGTCCACTTTCGGCCACGGCAGCAGGCCAGGCAGGCTTCCGCCGCTGGCGGCAGCCGGAGCGGCCTCAGCGCGTTTCACCGCGTCTTTCACGTAGCTCTGAACGTCTTCTTTCAGGATACGGCCTTTACGGCCGGTACCTTTCACCTTCGCCAGGTTCACGCCAAATTCGCGCGCCAGACGACGGATAACCGGGGTCGCGTGCACATAAGCGTCGTTTTCGGCAAAGTCGCTCTTCGCGTCAGCTTTAGGCGCGGCCGGTGCGGCAGGCGCAGCGGCTTTCGCCGGAGCCTGTGCGGGCGCAGCTTCCTGCTTCGGCGCTTCGGCTTTCGCCGCGCCTTCCACTTCGAAGATCATGATCAGCGAGCCGGTGCTCACTTTATCGCCGGTTGAGACTTTCAGCTCTTTGACGGTGCCAGCGAACGGCGCAGGCACTTCCATTGAGGCCTTGTCGCCTTCAACAACAATCAGCGACTGTTCGGCTTCCACTTTATCGCCGACCTTCACCAGCACTTCGGTGACTTCCACTTCGTCGCCGCCGATATCCGGCACCTTGACCTCTTTCGCGCCAGCGGTAGCCGCAGGTGCGGAGGTCGCCGCTTCTTTCACTTCCGGCTTCGCCGCCGCTGCCGGCGCCGCGCCTTCTGCTTCGAAGACCATGATCAGCGAGCCGGTGCTGACTTTCGCGCCGGTTTCGATTTTGATCTCTTTTACGGTACCCGCGAACGGCGCAGGCACTTCCATCGAGGCTTTATCGCCTTCAACGACGATAAGCGACTGTTCGGCTTCAACTTTGTCGCCGACTTTCACCAGGATCTCGGTGACTTCCACTTCGTCGCCGCCGATATCGGGCACATTGACGTCTTTTGCTGCGGTGGCGGCAGCAGCCGGCGCCGGAGCGGCTTCGGCTTTCTTCTCTTCCGCCGCTGGCGCCGCGTCTGCCGCCGCGCCTTCTGCGTCAAAAATCATAATCAGCGAGCCGGTTTCGACTTTGTCGCCGGTCGCGATTTTGATCTCTTTCACTACGCCCGCCTGCGGCGAGGGAACTTCCATAGAGGCTTTGTCGCCTTCTACGGTGATCAGCGACTGCTCGGCTTCCACCTTGTCGCCAACCTTCACCAGGATCTCGGTGACTTCAACTTCATCAGACCCGATATCCGGTACCTTAATTTCAGTAGCCATTACTCTCTTACCTCTTAAGCCAGACGCGGGTTAACTTTATCGGCATCGATGTCGAACTTAGCGATCGCGTCCGCCACCACTTTCTTGTCGATTTCGCCACGTTTAGCCAGCTCGCCCAGCGCAGCCACCACCACGTAGGAGGCGTCCACTTCAAAGTGGTGACGCAGGTTTTCGCGGCTGTCAGAACGGCCAAAGCCGTCGGTGCCCAGCACGCGGTAGTCGCTGGCCGGAATGTAGCTGCGAACCTGTTCAGCGAACAGCTTCATGTAATCGGTCGATGCCACCGCCGGCGCGTCGTTCATCACCTGAGCGATGTAAGGCACGCGCGCTTCCTCGGTCGGATGCAGCATGTTCCAGCGTTCGCAGTCCTGGCCGTCGCGCGCCAGTTCGGTGAACGAGGTCACGCTGTAGACGTCGGAACCGATGCCGTACTCTTTCGCCAGGATCTGCGCCGCGTCACGCACGTGACGCAGGATAGAGCCTGAACCCAGCAGCTGCACTTTGCCTTTGCTGCCTTCCACGGTTTCCAGCTTGTAGATACCCTTACGGATACCCTCTTCGGCGCCTTCCGGCATCGCTGGCATGTGGTAGTTTTCGTTCAGCGTGGTGATGTAATAGTAAACGTTCTCCTGCGCTTCGCCGTACATACGCACCAGGCCGTCATGCATGATGACCGCCACTTCGTACGCATACGCCGGATCGTAAGAGATACAGTTCGGGATAGTCAGCGCCTGAATGTGGCTGTGACCATCTTCGTGCTGCAGACCTTCGCCGTTCAGCGTGGTACGACCGGAGGTGCCACCGATCAGGAAGCCGCGCGCCTGCTGGTCGCCCGCCAGCCACATCAGATCGCCGATACGCTGGAAACCGAACATGGAGTAGTAGATATAGAACGGGATCATCGGCAGGTTGTTGGTGCTGTAAGAGGTCGCCGCCGCCAGCCAGGATGAACCTGCGCCCAGCTCGTTGATCCCTTCCTGCAGAATCTGGCCTTTCTCATCTTCTTTGTAGTAAGCAACCTGCTCGCGGTCCTGCGGCGTGTACTGCTGGCCGTTCGGGCTGTAGATACCAATCTGACGGAACAGACCTTCCATACCGAAGGTACGCGCCTCGTCCGCCAGGATCGGCACCAGACGATCTTTGATCGACTTGTTCTTCAGCATCACGTTCAGGGCGCGCACGAAGGCGATGGTGGTTGAGATCTCTTTGCTCTGCTCTTCCAGCAGCGCCTTGAACTCTTCCAGCTTCGGCATGTCCAGTTTTTCAGTAAACTCCGCCTGACGGGACGGCAGGTAGCCACCCAGCTTCTCGCGCTGGCCGTGCAGGTAGTTGTACTCTTCGGAACCTTTCTCAAAGGTCACGTACGGCAGCTCTTCGATCTTGTCGTCGGCAACCGGCACATTGAAGCGATCGCGGATGTAGCGAACGCCATCCATGTTCATCTTCTTGACCTGGTGCGCGATGTTTTTACCTTCAGCGGTGTCGCCCATACCATAGCCTTTGATGGTATGCGCCAGAATCAGCGTCGGTTGACCTTTGGTCTCCTGCGCTTTCTTCAGTGCCGCGTAGATTTTCTTCGGATCGTGGCCGCCGCGGTTCAGGGCGAAGATCTCTTCGTCTGACCAGTCTTTAACCAGCGCCGCCGTCTCCGGGTATTTACCGAAGAAGTGTTCGCGCACGTAGGCGCCGTCGCGGGATTTAAAGGTCTGGTAGTCGCCGTCGACGGTTTCGTTCATCAGCTGGATCAGTTTACCGCTGGTGTCTTTCTGCAGCAGCTCATCCCAGCGACCGCCCCAGATGACTTTGATCACGTTCCAGCCGGCGCCTGCGAAGATGCCTTCCAGTTCGTTGATGATCTTGCCGTTGCCGGTAACCGGGCCGTCCAGACGCTGCAGGTTACAGTTGATGATGAACACCAGGTTGTCCAGCTTCTCGCGGGTCGCGATGGTGATCGCGCCTTTGGATTCCGGCTCGTCCATCTCGCCATCGCCGAGGAAGGCGTAAACGGTCTGGTTAGAGGTATCTTTCAGGCCGCGGTGTTCCAGATATTTCAGGAACTTCGCCTGATAAATAGCGTTCAACGGCCCCAGGCCCATAGAAACGGTCGGGAACTGCCAGAAGTCCGGCATCAGTTTCGGGTGCGGGTAAGATGACAGACCGTTGCCGTGCACTTCCTGACGGAAGTTATTCATTTGCTCTTCGGTCAGACGGCCTTCAAGGAACGCGCGCGAGTAGATACCCGGCGAGATATGACCCTGGAAGTAAACCAGATCGCCGCCGTCCTTGTCGCTGCGCGCGCGGAAGAAGTGGTTAAAGCACACTTCATAGATGGTCGCAGAAGACTGGAATGAGGAGAGATGGCCGCCCAGCTCCAGATCTTTCTTCGAGGCGCGCAGCACCGCTACGATGGCGTTCCAGCGAATTGCGGAACGGATACGACGCTCCAGAGACGTGTTGCCCGGATACTCCGGCTCGTCTTCAACGGCAATAGAGTTGATATAGTTGCTGACGGCGTTACCACCTGCCGCCACTTTTACGCCGCCTTTGCGGGCTGCGCTCAGCACCTGATCGATCAGATACTGCGCACGCTCAACACCTTCTTCACGGATGACCGATTCGATCGCCTGTAGCCAGTCACGAGTTTCGATCGGATCCACGTCATTCTGTAAACGTTCTGACATGGGGGGTATTCCTTATCTGTGTCTAATACGTTGAATTGTCTGGAGCCTGTCTCCATGTGCTCTGCTTGCTTCATTTGCCAGAGCACAAGGAGACAGGCCCGTCGTTGATGTCGCGCGTTCTTTGTCGCGCGTTATTCCTTACGTTGCTGTAAACGACGCAGGGAGCGTTCACGACGAGTCTGCTCCCGACTTCTGTCCAGCAAGATTTCCTCTATGAACGCCAGGTGACGATGCGAGGCCTCGCGTGCCTGTTCTGGCTCGCGAGCCACAATCGCCTCGAAAATACTGGCGCGGTGACCGCTCACTTTCGCCAGCATTTCCCGGCGCGAGTAGAGCAATTCAAAATTCTGTCGAACGTTTTGTTCCAGCATAGGGCCCATCGACCGCAGCAAATGCAAAAGCACCACATTATGGGCGGCTTCTGTGACAGCGATCTGATACTGCATCACTGCATCCGCTTCCGCGTCGAGGTCACCGCTCTCCTGAGCCTGCTGAATCTGTACGTGGCAGTGACGGATACGCTCGATATCCTCTTCGGTGCCGCGCAGCGCCGCATAGTAGGCGGCGATCCCTTCCAGCGCATGGCGCGTTTCCAGTAAATCGAACTGAGATTCTGGATGTTTAGTGATCAGGCTGACGAGCGGATCGCTCAGGCTTTGCCAGAGATTCTGCTGGACGAAGGTGCCGCCGCCCTGACGGCGCAGCAGCAGACCTTTCGCTTCCAGACGCTGTATGGCTTCGCGAAGGGATGGACGTGAGACATCGAATTGTTTGGCGAGTTCGCGCTCGGGCAACAGCTTCTCGCCAGGACGTAGCGTCCCTTCCATAATCAGAGATTCCAGCTGCTGCTCAATGGCATCAGAGAGCTTGGGTTGGCGAATCTTACTGTAAGCCATCTTCCCTTCTTATCAAGCCGTCGTCCGGAGTAAATTGGTAATACCAATTCCAAAAAGTTGGCCGTAAAGTAACAAAGTATTCACCTTGTGTCTATATGACGCCCGTCACAATCCTTGCCAGACAACAGGCTGCGCAAGGTTAAGTTACCGCCGGAAAACCAGAAACGGCGCTGTACGAAAAAAGTGAGATGCCGGGATTTTTACCAAACCTTACACAGCGTTAAGCACAATTTCCCGTCGGGTCATAAGACAACCTTATTCGTCTTTGCCGCTCGTTCGTGGCAGAACAGACGCAGGCGGCAGTGTGATGGCAACGATGATTTTCAGTTAACTCCCAGCACGAAAAGAGAAAGCAGGTGCAAAGCGCACCGCATATCACTATTCTTGTCGCCAGGGTAGCATCCGCTTACAGAGAAGGCGCCTGATACCGTAAATAAAACAGTACGTTATTGTAACCACTTCCTGACAGCCATCGCGCGCTGCAAAAGAAGAATTAAAACAACACGAGGTTTGTATGGAACAACAGCACGGCGATACGCTGAAGCGCGGCCTGAAAAACCGTCATATTCAGTTGATCGCGCTGGGCGGGGCGGTGGGTACCGGCCTGTTTCTGGGCAGCGCATCGGTCATTCAGGCTGCCGGTCCGGGTGTTATTCTGGGCTACGCCATTGCTGGCTTTATCGCTTTTCTGATTATGCGTCAGTTGGGAGAGATGGTGGTCGAGGAGCCGGTTGCCGGCAGCTTTAGCCACTTCGCCTACAAATACTGGGGCAACTTTGCCGGCTTCGCGTCAGGCTGGAACTACTGGGTGCTCTATGTGCTGGTAGCCATGGCCGAGCTGACCGCCGTGGGCAAATATATTCAGTTCTGGTGGCCAGATGTGCCGACCTGGATTACCGCCGCGGTATTCTTTGTGCTGATCAACGCCATTAACCTGACCAATGTAAAAGTCTACGGTGAAATGGAGTTCTGGTTCTCTATCATAAAAGTGGTTGCGGTCATCGGCATGATCCTGTTCGGCGGCTGGCTGCTGTTCAGCGGCACAGGCGGCCCGCAGGCCAGCGTCAGCAACCTCTGGGCGCAGGGCGGTTTTCTGCCGCACGGCTTCAGCGGGCTGGTGATGATGATGGCGATAATTATGTTCTCCTTCGGCGGTCTGGAGCTGGTGGGCATTACCGCTGCGGAAGCTGATAATCCGGAGCAGAGCATCCCCAAAGCCACCAATCAGGTTATCTACCGCATCCTGATCTTCTATATCGGTTCGCTGGCGGTGCTGCTGTCGCTGATGCCCTGGACGCGCGTGACCGCAGACACCAGCCCTTTTGTGCTGATTTTCCACGATCTGGGCGACGCGCTGGTGGCGAACGCGCTGAACGTGGTCATCCTGACCGCGGCGCTGTCGGTCTATAACAGCTGCGTCTACTGCAACAGCCGCATGCTGTTCGGCCTGGCGCAACAGGGCAACGCGCCGAAAGCGCTGCTGAAGGTAGACCGCCGCGGCGTGCCGGTGGCTACGATTCTGGTCTCTGCCGTGGCGACCGCGCTCTGCGTGCTAATCAACTATCTGATGCCGGGCGAAGCCTTTGGCCTGCTGATGTCGCTGGTGGTCTCCGCGCTGGTGATCAACTGGGCGATGATTAGCATGGCGCATCTGAAATTCCGCCGTAAGAAAGATCAGCAGGGCGTCACCACGCGCTTTAAAGCCCTGCTCTATCCCTTCGGCAACTGGCTCTGCCTGGCGTTTATGGTGGCTATCCTGGTGATTATGCTGATGACCCCCGGCATGGCGATCTCCGTCTGGCTGATCCCGGTCTGGCTGGTCATCCTCGCCATTGGCTACACCGTTAAAAACAGAACGCAGCGCGCCTGATGCGATCTTCATCCCGCCGATTCAGGTCGGCGGGCTCTTTTCCTCTGGATCCAGCTCACATTTTTCCCGCCGCGCCTGTTTTGTCCATCTTACTGACTATTTGCTCCCAGCCATCCTGCTGACTCAGCAACGATACTTCTCTGCTCATACCAAATGCGCAGGATAATAACCATGAAGGATTCCGCCCTCTCTTTTCGCGAAAAGTTGGGTTACGGCATGGGCGATGCGGGCTGCAATATGATTGGCGGCGCCATCATGCTGTTTCTTAATTACTTCTATACCGATGTCTTTGGCCTGGCGCCTGCGCTGGTGGGTACGCTGTTGCTCTCGGTGCGCGTGCTTGATGCCGTTACCGACCCGATTATGGGCGCCATCGCCGATCGTACGCAAAGCCGCTGGGGCCGTTTTCGCCCCTGGCTGCTGTGGGTCTCAGTGCCCTACGTGCTGTTCAGCGTGCTGATGTTCACCACGCCAGACTGGAGCTACGAAAACAAAGTTATCTGGGCCTTCGTTACTTACTTTTTCATGTCTCTGACCTACACCGCCATCAATATCCCCTACTGCTCGCTGGGTGGCGTTATCACCAACGATCCTGGCGAACGCGTCTCCTGCCAGTCTTACCGCTTTGTTATGGTCGGCATCGCGACGCTGATCCTCTCTCTGTCGCTGTTGCCCATGGCGGAGTGGTTCGGCGGCGATGACAAGGCGCGCGGCTATCAGCTGGCGATGAGCGTACTGGCGCTGATTGGGCTGGGGATGTTTCTGTTCTGCTTCGCCACAGTGCGCGAGCGTATTCGCCCGGCGGTGCCGACCCATGACGATTTGAAAAACGATCTGCGCGACGTCTGGAAAAACGACCAGTGGGTGCGCATCCTGCTGCTTACCTTTTGCAACGTCTGTCCCGGCTTTATCCGTATGGCCGCCACCATGTACTACGTTACCTGGGTAATGGGCCAGTCGACCCACTTCGCCACGCTGTTTATCAGCCTCGGCGTCGTGGGCATGATGTTCGGCAGTACGCTGGCGAAGCTGCTTACTGACCGCTGGTGTAAACTGAAAGTCTTTTTCTGGACCAATATCGCGCTGGCGTTCTTCTCCTGCGGCTTTTACTGGATCGATCCGCACGCCACCGTCGCGATAGTGATCGCCTACTTCCTGCTGAACGTGCTGCATCAAATCCCGTCGCCGCTGCACTGGTCGCTGATGGCCGACGTCGATGATTACGGTGAGTGGAAAACCGGCAAGCGCATCACCGGCATCAGCTTCTCCGGCAACCTGTTTTTCCTTAAGGTTGGGCTGGCGGTGGCGGGCGCGATGGTCGGCTTTCTTCTCTCGATTTACGGCTACGACGCAGGTGCGAAACAGCAGTCTTCGCAGGCGGTAAACGGCATTATGCTGCTGTTCACCGTCATCCCCGGCGTGGGCTATCTGATTACCGCAGGCGTTGTCCGTCTGCTGAAGGTCGACCGCGCGCTCATGCGCACTATTCAGGACGATCTCGCGCTGCGCCGCGCCAATTTCCGCGAACTGCATGAACTGCGTCAGCGCGACGGCGCCGTCACCCAACCAGGAGAAGTGAAATGACCCTACACTGGCCGAATCCTTTTATTGAACAACGGGCCGACCCTTTTATTCTGCGCCATGAGCAGCACTACTACTTTATCGCCTCCGTACCCGCCTATGACCGGCTGGAACTGCGTCGTGCCAGCACGCTGCTGGGATTGCGCGACGCCGAACCGGTAGTGGTCTGGCGCAAACCGGAGAGCGGTCCGTGCAGCGAGCTAATCTGGGCGCCGGAGCTGCACCGCATCGACAACCAGTGGGTGATCTATTTCGCCGCCGCGCCGACGCGCGATATTAAAGAGGGCCTGTTTCAGCACCGCATGTATGCACTGGTGAGCGACGACGCCGATCCGCTGAGCGGACGCTGGCAAGCGCCGCGTCGGGTCTTTAGCCAGTTCGACACCTTTGCGCTGGACGCCACGCACTTCGTGCATCAGGGCAAAAACTGGTATCTGTGGGCGCAGAAGGATCCGGCGATTCCCGGCAACTCTAACCTCTATCTGGCGGAACTGCTTAATCCCTGGACGCTGACAGGCGCGCCAGCGATGCTGAGTCGACCTGAATATGAGTGGGAGTGCGCGGGATTCAGCGTAAATGAGGGGCCGGCGGTGATTAAGCACGGCGACCGGCTCTTCGTCACCTACTCCGCGAGCGCGACGGATGAAAACTACTGCCTGGGACTGCTGTCGATCGACAGCGAGCAGGATTTGCTTAACCCCGCCAACTGGCATAAGTCGGCGCGGCCGGTTTTCACCTCAAACTGGGATAACCATCAGTATGGACCAGGCCATAACTGTTTCACTCAGGATGAGAACGGCGAGGATGTGCTGGTCTATCACGCACGCAACTATACGGAAATTGAAGGGGATCCGCTGTGGGACCCCAATCGTCATACGCGGCTTAAGAATTTTCACTGGCGCGACGACGGCACGCCCGATTTCGGCGTGCCGCCTGCGGATCAGACCAGCGTGCCGTAGATGGTCAGCAACGCCACCACGACCACCAGCACCAGCGAAATGCGTTTCGCCAGGGCAACAGCGATGCGCGGCGTTTCGACTTTATCCATGTGCGGATCGCGCTCCAGCGAAAATTGCGCCAGACTGGTCAGCACCTGATATTGCGAACGATGGAAGTCGGTCAGCGCGGCGAACCAGGCGGGCAATGCCTTCTCGCCGTGCCCCAGCAACGCGTAGGCGACGCCAGCCAGCCGCGCCGGGATCCAGTCGATAACGTGCAGCAGGCCGTCAACGCCTGACTGCGCGCGCTCAAGGGGTGACTTATGCTTCGCCAGCCAGCTCTGCCATGCGCGCAGGAAAGCATATCCCACCAGCAGCACCGGCCCATAGGGGCCGCCCGCCACAAACCAGAACATCGGCGCCAGATAGAAGCGGAAATTAATCCAGATCAGCGCGTTTTGCAGCTCGCGCAGAAACTCACGCTCGCTGCACTCCACCGGCACGCCGTGGATCATCGTCAGTTCGGCGGCCATCATCTGATGGGCCGCCACATCGTCGTGGCTCGCCGCCTTCAGATAGGCGTGATAGTGCAGGCGTGCCGAGCCGGCGCCGATGCAGAGCAGACCGACCAGGATCCAGAAAAGCAGCTGCACGACGCCGAACAGCAGGCCTTTTACGCACCAGATCGCCAGCGCCGTTAGCGCCATCGCCAGCAGGGTCATGCCCAGCGTGCGCAGCAGCGAAAAATGACGGCGACGGCGGAAGAGAGGCTCCAGCCGATGGTCGAGTTGCCAGTGCTCACCCAGCTTAAACAGGCGTTCCCAACCTAAAACCAGTAACAAGGAAAACAACGTCATACCCACTCCGGGAAAATCAACAAGAAGTCTGCGCCAACAGTCGCTGATACTGCGCCCAGTCAAAAGCAGGACCCGGATCGGTCTTACGTGTCGGGGCAATATCACTGTGTCCGGTAATGCGCGAAGGCGTCAAAGGATAGTGCTGCAGCAGTAGTCGCGTCACTGCGGCCAGCGCCTGGTACTGCGCATCGGTATAAGGCAGATCGTCGGTGCCTTCCAGCTCGATGCCGATAGAAAAATCGTTGCAGTTTTCGCGGCCCTGATAGCAGGAAACCCCGGCGTGCCAGGCGCGATTTTCGAAAGAGACATACTGCACGATTTCACCGTCGCGACGAATCAGGCAATGCGCGGCGACCTGCAGGTGGGCGATATCGGCAAAATAGGGATGGGCTTCGGGCGGCAAAGTGCCGGTGAACAGCCGATCGATCCACGGCCCACCGAATTCGCCCGGCGGCAGGCTGATATTGTGGATGACCAACAGCGAGGGCGCCTCGTCGTTGGGACGTTGATTAAAATGCGGCGACGGCACCTGACGAATGTCGGTCAGCCAGCCCTGTTCCAGTTTCATGCCGGTTTTTCCTTAGCAGAGTCGGGCTGAGAATAGCATGATTTCCACTGATTTTCGGCAGCCTAAAGGTGCTGCGCTACGGCGGTGACGCGCCCATGTTAAGTATACTAAACAAAACTCAGACTTCGGCTGGTGAATTTGGCCTTTTCGATCTATTGTGGCTGCCTCACTGTTTCAGGTCATCAGGAGCGAATTCGTTATGCCAACCCGCCGTTATAATGCCGATAGCCGCCGACAGGCGCTGATCGCCCGTATTGAACAGGATATTCCCGCCACGGTCGCGCGCGCTTTGCAGGAGGATTTGGGCGGCGAGATCGATGCCGACCGTGACATCACCGCCCAGCTGCTTCCCGAAGAGAGCCAGGCACAAGCCCAGGTGATCACGCGGGAAGCGGGTGTTTTCTGTGGTAAACGCTGGGTGGAAGAGGTGTTTAATCAGCTTGGCGGTCATGTGACGCTGAGCTGGCAGGTCGAAGATGGCGACAACGTGACGCCTGACCAGCAGCTGTTTACCCTGAGCGGCCCTTCTCGTCGCCTGCTGACCGCTGAACGCACCGCTCTCAATTTCGTTCAAACGCTGTCAGGCGTGGCAACCGAAACGCGCCGTTATGTGCAACTGCTTGCAGGCAGCGACACGCAGCTGCTGGATACGCGCAAAACTCTGCCGGGCCTGCGCACGGCACTGAAATATGCCGTGCTGTGCGGCGGCGGCGCAAATCACCGTCTCGGCCTTTCTGACGCCTTCCTGATTAAAGAGAACCATATTATCGCCAGCGGTTCGATTCAGCAGGCGGTGGAAAAAGCGTTCTGGATGCATCCGGACGTGCCGGTAGAAGTGGAAGTGGAATCGCTGGATGAGCTGGAACAGGCGCTTGCGGCGGGGGCTGACATTATCATGCTGGATAATTTCACCCTCGACGAGATGCGAGAGGCCGTCGCGCGTACGCAGGGGCGCGCGCAGCTTGAGGTTTCGGGCAACGTCACGGAAACGACGCTGCCGCAAATTGCGCAGACCGGCGTCGACTACGTCTCTGTCGGCGCGCTCACCAAGCATGTCCGTGCGCTCGATCTCTCGATGCGCTTCACTTCCCTGTAAACCAACTATGCCGTGGCGCTGCACACGGCTTTTTTGCGCGCCCGCTTCCGCTTCGTTGTTCAGAACGCTGCAACTCCGTCGCTTTATTGCGTTCCCTTTCCCGGCCTGAAAATCCGCGGCTGGGTTTAACGCCTGCGCTTTTTTATTCTGCCGCCTCTTAATCTACTCAGGAGGCGATGTAATGACTCATCAACAGGGTTTTACCCTGGTCGAGCTGATGATTGTGGTGGGGATCGTGGCGATCCTTAGCGCTATCGGCTTACCAGCCTATCAAAACTACCTGCAACGCGCGGCGCTCACCGACATGCTGCAAACGATGGTGCCCTACAAAACGGCCGTTGAGCTATGCGCTATGGAGCGAGGCGGCCCTGCGCAGTGCCAGGCGGGCGAAAAAGGGATACCGGCGGCAAAAGGCTCGCGTTACGTTTCGACGCTCAGCGTCGTAAACGGCGCGATCACCTTAACCGGTCAGGAGAGCCTGACTGGACTGAGTGTCGAGATGACGCCGGTATGGGACAGTGCGGAAGGCAGCCTGAGGTGGCAACGTAGCTGTACCAGCACCAGCGACAGCCTGCGTGATAACTGTCTGGAACAGTTCCGCTTCGATGACAAAGGAGCCAGCGATGGCAATGGCTGATTCCGCTATTCGCGCGCTGTGCCAGCGCTATCGCGCCGTCTTACTGCATCATGATGCGACGCTGCTGCGCGTCGCCGTTGCGGAACAGGTGCCGGAGGGCTTAAGCGAGGCGCTCTCCTTCGCCAGCCAGTGTCAGGTTGAAGTTGAGTGCTGGCCTCTGGCGCGCCTTGAGCTTCACCAGCACGGCAGTGCCGCTACGGATGCGCCGCGCGACGCCCTGCCGGAGTCGGCTATCGAGGCCGTTAACCAGATGTTGCAGCAGGCGCTGCGGCGACGGGCGTCCGATATTCATATTGAACCGCAGCGGGACGGCGTGCGGATACGGCTGCGCATAGACGGCGTGCTGCAGCCGCTGACGCTCCTGAGCGAAGCGCCGCCCGCCGCGCTGCTCGCCAGGTTGAAAATTCTGGGCGGTCTGGATATTGCCGAGCGACGACTGCCGCAGGATGGTCAGTTTACTCTGACGCTGGAGGGCAAGCCCGCCGCTTTCCGCCTGGCGACGCTGCCGGTGCAGTACGGTGAAAAAGCGGTCATTCGTCTGCTGCAAAGCGAGGATAGCGCCCTGGCGCTGGATAAGCTCGGCCTGCCCGCTGCGCAGCGGCGTCTGCTGGATGCCGCGCTGGCGCAGCCGCAGGGGCTAATTCTGGTGACTGGCCCCACCGGCAGCGGAAAAACCTTTACGCTCTACAGCTGCCTGAGCACGCTGAACCGACCGGAAATGAACGTCAGCAGCGTAGAGGATCCGGTCGAAATTCCACTGGCCGGCATTAACCAGACGCAGATCAACCCGAAATGCGGCCTCGATTTTAACCGGGTGCTGCGTGCCCTGCTGCGCCAGGACCCGGACGTCATTATGGTGGGCGAGATACGCGATGCGGAAACGGCAGAAATTGCGGTCAAAGCGGCGCAGACCGGCCATCTGGTCTTATCGACGCTGCATACCAACTCAACGGCGGAGACCCTGACGCGGCTGCGGCAGATGGGCATTCCTGGCTATCTGCTCGGCCCGGCGTTACGGCTGATTGTGGCGCAGCGGCTGGTGCGCCGCCTCTGCCCCCACTGTCGACAGCCGGCGCAGGCGATAGCGCACTTCCCGCCCGACATCTGGCCCGGCACGCTGCAAACCTGGCGCGCGCCCGGCTGCGACCACTGTTTTTCCGGCTATTTCGGGCGGCTGGCGCTGTTTGAAATCCTGCCGGTCGGCAACAAACTGCAAAATGCCATCGCCGCCGAGATGCCGCTCGACAGTGTGCTGGCGCTGGCAAAAAAGCAGGGTATGCGCACCCTGTTCAGCGCTGGCCTGGAGGCGGTCAGCCGCGGCGAAACCTCGCTGGAGGAGATGCAGCGCGTTACCGGTCTGGAAGATGTCCAGGCTTAGCCTCTACCGCTGGCAAGCGCTCAACAGCCAGCAGCAGCTGCACGAGGGGCAGAGCCTGGCGGTTGATGAAGAGAGCCTGCTGCGCCAGCTGGCCGAACAGGATCTGCTACCGGTTAGCTGGCAGCGTCGTAAAGTGTGGCGGGCACGTGACTGGAAGTGGCAGCACAAAACAGACCTTGTCAGGCAACTGGCAACCTTGCTTAAAGCGGGTCTGCCGCTGGCGCAAGGCCTGGAGCTGCTGTCGCAAGGTCGTCCCCATCCTGGCTGGCGGTTACTATTGCATGCGCTGCGGCTGCGCGTCTTAAGCGGCGTCCCCTTCTCCCAGGCGTTAAGCCAGTGGCCGCAAATTTTTCCACCCCTGTTCGCCGCCATAATGCAGGTGGGCGAACTGACCGGCCAGCTTGACGTCTGCTGCGCGCAGCTGGCCGATCAACAGGCACGTCAGCAACATCTGAGGAATAAAGTCATCAAGGCGCTGCGCTACCCACTCTTTATTTTAATGGTGGCAGTCGCGGTAAGCGGCGGCATGCTGCTGTTTGTGCTGCCGGAGTTCGTCTCGGTCTACGCCTCGTTCAACGCGCCGCTCCCCGCCTTTACGGCGGCGGTGTTGGCGTTCTCAGTGGGCCTGCAGCGCTGGGGCGGCTGGCTCGCGGTCGCGCTGCTGTTCGCCGCAGCGGGCTGGCGAGCGCTACAACAACGCTCGTCAGCATGGCAACGGTGGGAACAGCGTCTGATGCTGCGCCTGCCGCTTTTCTCAGATCTGTGGCGCGGCAGCCAGCTCAGCCAGATTTACGCCATTCTGCAGCTGACGCAACAGGCAGGCATTACGCTGCTGCAGGGTTTACAGGCGGCTGAAGCGACGCTGACGACGCGGTTATGGCGCGACGCCGTCATTGCGCTTCAGCAGCATATTACGCGGGGAGAGCCGCTGCATCAGGCGATGCGGGCGCATCCGCTGTTTACGCCGCTCTGTATGCAGCTGGTGCTGGTCGGGGAAGAGGCTGGTGCGCTGGATACCATGCTGGCGCAGCTAGCGGAGTGGCATGAGGCCCGAACGCTGGCGCTTGCCGATGCGCTCGCCGCCTCGCTGGAGCCAGTAATGATGGTGATTATCGGCGCTATTGTCGGCACGCTGGTGATCGCGATGTATCTGCCGGTATTTGGACTGGGAAACGTGATGCATTAGGGTGCGCGCGGCACCCTAATGCATAGACACCGTTAACGGTTGAAAACGCGGTTTTCCTGCTCGGCAACGCGAATAAAGGTGGTTCGCTTGGTCAGCTCCTTGAGCCGCTCAGCGCCGACATAGGTACAGGCTGAGCGCAAACCGCCAAGAATATCGCGCGCCGTTTCGGCAACCGGACCACGCAGCGGCAGCTTCACCGTTTTGCCTTCCGCTGCACGATACTGCGCGACGCCGCCAACGTGACGCTTCATCGCCGATTCAGAGCTCATGCCATAGAACAGCATAAACTGCTCGCCGTTCTCGTCGATCACCGTTCCCTCGCACTCATCATGCGCGGCGAGCATGCCGCCCAGCATTACGAAATCGGCACCGCCGCCGAATGCCTTGGCGATATCACCCGGCACCGCGCAGCCGCCGTCGCTGACAATCTGACCACCCAGGCCGTGCGCCGCATCCGCACATTCGATAACGGCGGAGAGCTGAGGATAGCCGACGCCCGTTTTGACGCGCGTTGTGCACACTGAGCCTGGACCAATGCCCACCTTAACGATATCCGCGCCGGAAAGGATAAGCTCTTCCACCATCTCGCCAGTGACCACATTGCCTGCGCAAATGGTGCGATCCGGGAAGATTTCACGCGCGCGCTGCAGGAAGGTGACAAAGTGCTCGGAATAGCCGTTAGCCACGTCAATACAGATGAATTTAAGATCGGCGGAGAGCGCCAGAATGGCGGTCAGCTTTTGCAAATCGGCATCGGAGGTGCCCGTCGACACCATAACGTGGTTCAGCACTGCAACAGACGAGCGCTGAATAAAGGCGCGCCACTCTTCGACGCTGTAGTGCTTGTGCACAGCCGTAAGAATATCAAAGCTCGCCAGCGCTTCCGCCATGCTGAAAGTACCGACGGTGTCCATGTTCGCCGCGATCACGGGCACGCCGCTCCAGCTCAGCCCGGAATGCTTAAAGGTAAATTGACGTTCCAGTTCGACTTCAGAGCGGCTTTTCAGCGTGGAGCGTTTAGGACGGATCAGTACATCTTTAAAACCCAGCTTTAAATCTTCTTCAATACGCATAAAAAATGTCCTGGTAAGTGGCAACGAACCGCAGTTCGGGTAGCGCGCACGGCTCCAGTGGCATAATCATACGCGCCATACGCCTGCCGACAAGACTGCGAATTTCACTTTATTTAAGCTACAATCCCATAAATTTAGCTGAGAATTTTCATTGTGATCGCGCACACAGTTCTGCGCTTCGGCTTGCCTGGCTGTGTAGCGCGCCTGAGAGAGTGATATGCCTTATACCGTGGCGCTGACCGGTGGAATCGGCAGTGGAAAGAGCACCATCGCCAATGCTTTTGCGGCGCTTGGCGTACCCATTATCGACGCGGATATTATTGCGCGCGAAGTGGTCGAGCCAGGCTCGGCGGCGCTACAGAAAATCGCAGAGCGCCACGGCAACGGCATCCTGACGGAAGAAGGTACGCTGAATCGCGCCCGGCTGAGAGACATTATTTTCCGGTCGCCTGATGAAAAAACCTGGCTGAATAATCTGCTTCATCCCCTGATTAACGCCCGCACGCAGCAGCTGAAAGCGCTGACCACAGCGCCCTATGTGCTGTGGGTCGTGCCGCTGCTGGTCGAGAATGGCCTGCAGCGCCAGGCGGATCGCGTACTGGTCGTCGACGTCGATGAAGCGACACAGCTCATGCGCACCATCCAGCGCGACGGCATCGACCGACAGCAGGCGCAAAATATTCTGTCCGCTCAGGCGACGCGCAGCGCGCGCCTCGCCGTAGCCGACGACGTCATCAATAACAGCGGCACGCCCGATGAGGCGCTGCCGCAGGTTGCCGCCCTGCACCAGCGCTATCTGGCGCTGGCGGCAACGCAACAGGATTAACGCCATGAGTACAGTCGTTCTGTTTGAACATCCTCTGAATGAAAAAATGCGCACCTGGTTGCGCGTGGAATTCCTGATCCAGCAGCTGCAGGAAACCGTGCCGATAACCCGTACCGCCTCGGCCCTGACCTTTTTCCGCATCATCGGCGAGCTGCTGGATATTTTCGAGCGCGGCGATATGCGCACTGAACTCCTGAAAGAGCTGGAGCGTCAGCAGCAAAAACTACGCGCCTGGGCTGACGTACCCGGCGTTGATATGGCCGTGGTCGATGCACTGCGCGACCAGCTACGCGCGCAGGCAGTTCAGCTCAACAGTGCGCCGCGTATGGGGCAGCAGCTGCGTGAGGATCGGCTTATCGGGCTGGTGCGTCAACGGCTTAGCATTCCCGGCGGATGCTGTAGTTTCGATCTGCCAGGACTGCATATCTGGCTGCATCAGCCTCAGGAGATGCGCGACAGCCACGTCGCCGCCTGGCTGGAAACGCTGGAGCCGCTGCATCAGAGCCTGGCGATGATTCTGGATCTTATTCGTCAGTCGGGGGCATTCCGCCATCAGACCAGCCTGAACGGTTTTTATCAGGATAATGCGGAGGGTGCGGAACTGCTGCGCCTGCAGCTGCAGCTGGAAGATGCGCTTTACCCCCAGGTTTCCGGCCACAAAAGTCGTTACGCCATCCGTTTCCTGCCGCTGGACAGCGAACATGGCGAAGTACCCGCACGACTCAACTTTGAACTGGCCTGTTGTTAGAGGTAGCTATGCAAAATGAAGTGATTACCGTTCAGTGCCCGCACTGCGGTAGAGATGTAATCTGGGATGAACTGAGCCCGTGGCGCCCATTCTGTAGCAAGCGCTGCCAGCTGATTGACTTAGGCGAATGGGCAGAGGAAGAGAAACGCATTCCCAGCGAGGGCGATCTGAACGACAGCGAGGACTGGAGCGAAGAGCAGCACTGAGAGCAGGGGCGCAGCCCCTGCTGTTAAAGCTCGCCGGCGACCAGACGTGCAATCAGCGTATGGTTTGCTGGCGGGAACTCTTCCGCCACCAGCGCGCTTTGCGCCACCCAGCGCTGCGGCTGCCCTTCACGTCCCCACGGTTCGCCGTTCCAGCCTTCCACCAGAAAGAAGTTCAGCGTAACGCACAGATCTTCGTAGGTATGATCCGCTGCGCCAATCGCTGTCGCCTGCGTCACGTCAATGCCTGTCTCTTCCAGCAGCTCGCGCTTCAGCGCCTCTTCAGCGCTCTCCCCCGCCTCGATTTTGCCACCGGGGAACTCCCACATATTCGCCATATGCGATGAGGCCGGGCGCTGAGCCAGAAAGATCTGTTTATCGGCGTTACGGATGATGCCAACGGCAACCTGCAGGTGCTTCATAAGGTTTTTCCACGTCAGGTGAGTCAATGTGCGCTGATTCTAAAGCATGGGCGGCGTAATGTTAATCACACTCCGCGGGCAAGAAAAAAGGAGCCGAAGCTCCTTTTTCTTAGCGCCTGTCAGGCCAGTCGGCCATGACACTGCTTATATTTTTTACCGGAGCCGCATGGGCAGGGATCGTTGCGTCCGACTTTACGCTCGCCGCTCTGCGCCGCCAGCGACGCCGCTGCGGCGGCTTCATCATCGACATGGCTGAGCTGCTGCTGCTGCGCCAGACGTTCAGCTTCTTCGCGACGCTGCTGCTCCATCGCTTCGACTTCTTCCGGCATACGAACCTGCACCTTGCTCAGGGTGCTGACTACTTCATACTTCAGCGACTCCAGCATCGCCGCGAACATAGCGAAAGATTCGCGTTTGTACTCCTGCTTCGGATCTTTCTGCGCGTAGCCGCGCAGATGGATGCCCTGACGCAGGTAGTCCATCGCCGCCAGATGCTCTTTCCACAGCGAGTCCAGCGTCTGCAGCATCACGCCTTTTTCGAAGTTGCGCATCATCTCAACGCCGACAACCTCTTCCTTACTGGCGTAGCTCTCACGGGCATGCGTCATGATGCGCTCGCGCAGCGTCTCTTCATGCAGATCCGGCTCTTTATCCAGCCACTCGGCGATCGGCAGATCAAGATCGAAGTCGTTGCGCAGACGCTCTTCAAGACCCGGCACGTCCCACATCTCCTCCAGCGACTGCGGCGGAATGTAGCTGTCGATGGTGGTTTTGAATACGTCCTCGCGAATGCTGTTAATGGTTTCGCTGACGTCGGCGACGTCCAGCAATTCGTTGCGCTGGCTGTAAATAGCGCGACGCTGGTCGTTCGCCACGTCGTCATACTCCAGCAGCTGCTTACGAATATCGAAGTTGCGGCTTTCCACTTTGCGCTGCGCGTTGGCGATAGCTTTGGTCACCCACGGGTGCTCAATCGCTTCGCCAGGCTTCATACCCAGTTTACGCATCATATTAGAGACGCGATCCGAGGCGAAAATACGCATCAGCGCATCTTCCATCGACAGATAGAAACGGGAAGAACCGGCGTCGCCCTGACGACCGGCGCGGCCGCGCAGCTGGTTGTCGATACGGCGCGATTCATGACGCTCAGTGCCGATAATGTGCAGACCGCCTGAAGCCAGTACCGCATCATGGCGTTGCTGCCACGCGGCTTTGATCGCTTCAATCTGCGCTTCGGTGGGCTCTTCCAGCTCAGCGACTTCCGCATGCCAGCTGCCGCCCAGCATAATGTCGGTACCACGACCCGCCATGTTGGTCGCGATGGTGACCGCGCCCGGCTGACCAGCCTGCGCCACGATGTCCGCTTCACGGGCGTGGAATTTGGCGTTCAGCACGTTGTGCTTGATGCCCGCGCGCGTCAGTTCGTTAGAGACCACTTCCGATTTTTCGATGGAAATCGTACCCACCAGCACCGGCTGGCCATTTGCGGTACGCTCGCGAATATCTTCAATGATCGCGTCGATCTTCTCTTTTTCGGTCATATAGACCAGATCGGGCAGATCTTTACGCACCATCGGACGGTTGGTCGGCACCACAATCGTGTCGAGTTTATAGATGGAGCTGAACTCAAAAGCCTCGGTGTCCGCCGTACCGGTCATACCGGCCAGCTTCTCATAGAGACGGAAGTAGTTCTGGAAGGTGATGGAAGCCAGCGTCTGGTTCTCGTTCTGGATTTCTACGCCTTCTTTAGCTTCAATCGCCTGATGCAGGCCGTCAGACCAGCGGCGGCCCTGCATGGTACGGCCGGTGTGCTCGTCGACGATAACCACTTCACCATCTTTTACGATGTAATCTACGTCGCGCGTAAACAGCGCATGCGCGCGTAAGGCCGCCGTGACGTGATGCATCAGCATAATGTTGGTCGGCGAGTAGAGCGATTCGCCCTCGGCCATAATGTTCTGGCTAACCAGCAGCTCTTCGACTTTGACCAGACCGCGCTCGGTCATATGCGCCTGGCGCGCTTTCTCGTCGACCCAGAAATCGCCTTCACCCTGGAAGTTATCAGAATCTTCTTTCTCCTGACGTACCAGGCTAGGGATGATTTTGTTGACCTTGATATAGAGTTCAGAACTGTCTTCAGCCGGGCCGGAAATAATCAGCGGCGTACGCGCTTCATCGATCAAAATGGAGTCAACTTCATCCACCAGCGCGTAGTTCAGCTTACGCTGTACGCGCTCTTCCGGGCTGAACGCCATGTTGTCGCGCAGATAGTCGAAGCCATATTCGTTGTTGGTGCCGTAGGTGATATCTGCCGCGTAGGCTTCACGCTTCGCCACAGAAGGCATGCCAGGCAGGTTAATGCCGACGCTCAGGCCAAGGAATTCAAACAGCGGGCGGTTGTTTTCCGCATCGCGCTGCGCCAGATAGTCGTTGACGGTCACGACGTGCACGCCTTTGCCGCTCAGCGCATTAAGATAGGCAGGCAGCGTCGCGGTCAGCGTTTTACCTTCACCGGTACGCATCTCAGCAATACAGCGATCGTTCAGCACCATGCCGCCAATCAGCTGCACGTCAAAGTGGCGCATGCCGAAGACGCGCTTACTCGCTTCACGTACCGTTGCGAAAGCTTCCGGGATCAGGCTTTCCAGCGACTCGCCCTTTTTCAGACGCTCACGGAATTCATTGGTTTTCGCTTTCAGTTCATCGTCTGAAAGTTTCTCGAAATCCGGCTCCATCTTGTTGATGACGTCTACCACTTTGCGCATACGGCGCAGAGTACGATCGTTGCTGCTGCCAAATACTTTCGTTAACAGTTTGATTAACATATTAAAAACTTCTCAATTCAGCCGCTTTACACGGGCTGCGATAATGAAAAAGGGTATTTAAATAACGGTTTCAGACAAGCAGCGTAGACGGTCCGGCGCGAATTGCATGCGTTTTGCTGCGCCAGTCGGCCAGCGAAGTGACAGGTACGAGGGCATCACGCGGCGCCTGCGCGACCTGCTGCGACGGCTGACGCAGAGAAGTGTGCGTGGTCAGTAACGCCTGGAGCGAATCGATAAGCGCCAGCTTATGCGCAGCCAGCGGGACAGTATCCGGTGTTTCCGCCTGCGGCGTTAAGGTAAACGAAAGGTGGCGGATAACGGTGCGGATGGCGTGCTGATGCCAGTAATCGATAGTAAAGCTGGGACGTCGCGCCGTTTCCTGCAGCCGGATCAGGTGATCGAAGCGCGCGGCGTTACCGACGAACAGGCTGCTGGAAGAGGATTCAGATGAGGTGTTAAGTTCGGCACTCTGCGCGCAGACAGGCAAACCAAAGCTGGCCGCCACCATCCCCAACAGGAGATGAGGCCAGAAATAGCGTCTGCCTAAGTGTCGCCAGCGTAGAAAAATTCCGATCACAGCTCTTCCATTGCGCATCAACGATCGCGTCGTTGTTGGGGGTTTGCCGCTCGTCTTTGAACAGCGGCGCTCAGCTTTTCAGAGCGCCTGATAGTACCATTAATGTGGGGCGACCACATCAGTGTTTAAAGTCGCTCTGGAAGAAAAGACGCCTGATTGTTCAGCGTTTCAGCAGCATGACATCATTTATTGCGAGGCGTGCCGGAAATCTCAGAGGAGCAAAAAAGGCAATAAAAAAGGCTGGCGCCGCTGACCGGAGAGGGGTGTCAGCATAACCAGCCTTTCAACGTTCTGGGGTAATTAAGCCAGAACCAGGTTTGGTGCCTTGAATGCCAGCGGGAGTTCCGCTTCGTCTTCGAAGGTAGCCCATTCCCAGGCTTCCTGTTTCGCCAGGACGGCCTGCAGCAGCTTGTTGTTCAGTGCGTGGCCTGATTTGAACGCGGTAAACGCGCCGATAATATTATGGCCGCACATAAACAGGTCGCCGATTGCATCAAGCATTTTATGACGAACGAATTCGTCTTCAAAACGCAAGCCTTCTTCGTTCAGCACGCGAAAATCGTCGAGGCCAATAGCGCAATCCAGACTACCGCCCAGGCACAGGCCTTTGGATTGCAGGTACTCGATTTCACGCATAAAGCCGAAGGTACGGGCGCGGCTGATCTGACGAACAAAAGAGTCGGCAGAGAAGTTCAGCTGATAGCGCTGAGAGCTGGAGTCGATCGCCGGATGGTTGAAGTCGATAGTGAAATCGAGAGAAAAACCGTTGTACGGCTTAATCTCAGCCCACTTATCGCCATCTTCCACGCGAACAGTCTGCTTAACGCGCACAAATTTCTTCGCGCTGTTCAGCTGCTCAATGCCCGCATCCATCAGCAGATAGATAAAGGGCGCGGCGCTGCCGTCCATGATCGGGATTTCTGGCGCATCCACTTCAACAATAATGTTGTCGATGCCCAGCCCGGCCAGCGCGGCGTTCAGATGCTCAACCGTTGAAATACGCACGCCTTCATCATTCACCAGGCAGGTACTCAGCATGGTGTCGCGCACGTATTTTGCATCAGCCGGGAAATCAACCGGTGGATTCAAGTCAGTGCGACGATAGATGACCCCGGTATTAGCCGACGCAGGGCGTAATGTCAGTGTGACTTTCTTGCCGGTATGCAAACCGACGCCAGTCGCCTGAACAATACGTTTTAAAGTCCTTTGTTTGATCATCGTATTATCTCGCAATATTACCCATCCGACCGCTAGTATACTTTACCAGCGGGCGAACACTTTAGCACAAAGAGCGGAGAATCCCAATTCTCAGGTTATTCCTAGTCGGCCTGCTTACGCAGAAACGCTGGAATATCAAGGTAATCGGGCTCTTTGTTTGACTGCGCGCTCTGGTCGTTGACCACTTTCGCTGCCGGTTTTTGCTCCTGCGGCAGCGGCGACATGCCGTGCTGCTGATAGCGATGATCCATGACCGGCTGGCTGGCAGGCTTGTTGGTCACCAGTGTGATTTCAGGACGCTTGTCCATACCGATGCCGGTTGCTACCACGGTAACGCGCAGCTCGTCGTTCATCTCTGGATCCAGCGAGGTACCGATAACCACGGTCGCGTTGTCGGAGGCGAAGGCGCGGATGGTGTTACCCACGGTTTCGAACTCATCCAGACGCAGGTCGAAGCCCGCCGTGATGTTGACCAGCACGCCGCGCGCGCCAGAAAGATCGATATCTTCCAGCAGCGGGCTGGAGATCGCCATTTCTGCCGCTTCTTCCGCACGGTCTTCACCGCAAGCGACGCCGGAGCCCATCATGGCGTAGCCCATTTCGGACATAACGGTGCGCACGTCAGCGAAGTCGACGTTCATCAGGCCCGGACGCGTAATCAGCTCGGCGATGCCCTGTACCGCGCCTTTCAGCACGTCGTTTGCCGCGCCGAAGGCGTCGAGCAGAGAGATGCCGCGACCCAGCACTTTCAGCAGCTTGTCGTTCGGGATAGTGATCAGCGAATCCACATGCTTCGACAGTTCAGCGATGCCCTGCTCGGCAAAAGCCATACGCTTTTTGCCTTCGAAGTTGAACGGCTTGGTCACGACCGCAACGGTCAGAATGCCCAGGTCTTTGGCCACTTCCGCGACTACCGGCGCAGCGCCGGTACCGGTACCGCCGCCCATACCGGCAGCGATAAACACCATGTCTGCTCCCTCCAGCGCAGAACGCAGTGCTTCGCGATCTTCTTCAGCCGAGGTACGACCAACTTCCGGATTCGCCCCAGCACCCAGACCTTTGGTGATATTGGTGCCGATCTGGATCGTCTGGCCAACCGCTGTTTTACGCAACGCCTGGGCGTCGGTGTTCACAGCGAAGAATTCTACACCTTCGATACGCTCGCGTACCATGTGCTCTACGGCGTTGCCGCCGCCGCCGCCGACGCCGATGACTTTAATCACCGCGTCATTGGTCAATTCCATCGGTTCAAACATGATTTCTCTCCGTTATGTGCCTGTCGCCTGGAGACCATAAACAGTGCCTGCATGGTCTCCTTTCTAAAATTAAAATTCTTTCTTCAACCAGCTATTAATGCGCTTGAACCAGTTGCCCACCGATGCGCGTTTTTCCGTCTCTGCATCGCCGTTCATATGGGACTCTTTGCCATAGTGCAGCAGCCCCACTGCGGTTGAGTAATAAGGTTCCTGCGCGTAATCCGTCAATCCTGTGATATTGAGCGGCTGTCCAATGCGCACCTGCGTATGAAAAACGCGTTGCGCGCAGGCGGCCAGCCCTTCAATTTGCGCAGCACCTCCGGTCAGCACGATCCCGGCTGCCAGATGATGCTTAACGCCCTGCTGACGCAGTTGTTCCTGTAGCTGCAAAATCTCGTCATTAACCAGATTCAGCAATTCGGTGTATCGCGGCTCGATCACTTCAGCCAGCGTCTGCCGTTGCAGACTGCGCGGCGGTCGTCCGCCAACGCTCGGCACTTCGACGTTTTCGTCTTTGCCGACAATCGAACCCAGCGCGCAACCGTGGCGAACCTTAATCGCCTCTGCGTCTGTCGGCGGCGTGCCGAAAGCATAGGCGATATCGCTGGTGACCACGTTACCTGCATAAGGGATCACTTTAGTGTGACGCAGCGCCCCGCCTGTATAAACAGCGATATCCATTGTACCGCCACCGACGTCGACAACACAGACGCCAAGTTCACGTTCGTCTTCCGTCAACACGGCAAAACTGGACGCCAGGCCGGCAAAAATCAGTTGGTCAACTTTCAGGCCACAACGTTCAACGGCTTTGACGATATTTTTCGCCATATCGTTGTGACATGTGATCAGGTGCACTTTCGCCTGCATGCGCACGCCCGAGAGACCCACCGGATTTTTAATGCCTTCCTGATAATCGATAGCGTATTCCTGAGGAATAACATGCAGGATGCGGTGCTCATCGCGCACGCGCACTGACTTCGCAGTGTGTACGACATTCTCCACATCATCCTGAGTCACTTCCTCTTCGGAAATCGGAACCATCCCGATTTCGTTCTGACAGCTGATATGTTTGCCCGATAAAGCAAGATAGACGGAAGAGATCTGGCAATCCGCCATCAGCTCGGCCTGATCGATGGCGCGCTGTACGCATTTCACCACCGACTCAAGGTCGTTTACGCCACCTTTATCCATACCGCGAGACGGGCAGCTGCCCACCCCGATAATGTTGACCATGCCATCGGGCAGAATTTCCCCAACCAGGGCGGCAACCTTCGCGGTGCCAATTTCGAGTCCAACTACCAGTTTTCTGTCCGTTGCCTTGATCATTGTTTAGCCTGTGCCTGGTTCTGTTGCTGATTACTGTCCTGGAGCTCTACGGGCTCCGGCGTCCAGCCCACGGCTGCACCCGAGTCGTACCGCAAATCCACATAGCTGATACGCTTGTGCTCGTTCTGCCCTTGCTGCTGCAACGCCGGATAGAGCTCAATAAATCGGTTGAGACGTTTCATGGGTTCGCCGCGTCCCAGTTCGATGCGCACATCGTCGCTGGTGACCAGCTGCCATGACCGCCGCGCCGTCATCGACGCTACCTTCAGGGTAAATTTGTTGGCCTTCAGCACGTCGCTCATGCTGTGGTAACCCGCCAACACCTCTTTTTCACTGCCTTCCGGTCCGTACAGCATCGGCATCGTTTCTTTGCCGATGTGGCTGGCCGGTACGCTGAAGGAGACGCCGTCCGCATCCACCATATGCAGATCGTTCCAGCGCGCCACCGGCACATACTCCACCAGATGGATCTTCAGCTCGTCAGGCCACTGCTTGCGCACGCTGACCTGCTTAATCCACGGCAAACGCTCAATCTGCTGCTGCAGGATGTTGACATCCTGCGACATAAAGGTGCCCGGCGCGCCCAGCGACAAAATCGCCTGGCGAATATCATCGTGCGTGGTGTAGTGGGTTTCGCCCGTCACCACCAGTTTTGAGAGCGGCAGTCGCGACGCGTCGTTCATCCACTTCAGCACGACCAGCCCGCCGAAAATCATAATGCCAATGACCATCAGCAAAAAAACGATGCCGAAAAGTCTGGCCCCGTTGCTGCGCCCCGTGCGCACGCGCTCCTGAGGCTCGCGGTTCCGTGCGTTAAGTGCCGCCTGTGACATATCAGTCGGCCAGCTCCAGAATACGCGCCACCAGCCGGGAGAAGCTCATTCCCGCTTCTCTGGCCGCCATCGGCACCAGGCTGTGGCTGGTCATTCCCGGCGAGGTATTCACCTCCAGCAGCTGGAAATTGCCTTCACCGTCCGCCATAACATCTACGCGTCCCCAGCCGCTACAGCCCAGCGCGCGCCATGCGTCCCATACCAGTTTCTGCAGCTCCGCCTCCCGCTCCGCGCTTAATCCTGCCGGGCAGAAGTATTGAGTATCGTCAGAAATGTATTTTGCTTCATAGTCATAGAACTCGCTGGCGGTCTGAATGCGTATTGAAGGCAGAATGTGATCGCCAATAATGCCGACGGTGTACTCAGCGCCGCTGAGAAAAGCTTCGATTAACACGTTATCGTCATGACGAAAGGCTTCATCCAGCGCCGCAGGCAGCGCTTCCAGCGCGTTGACGCGGCTGATGCCGACGCTTGAGCCTTCGCTGCTCGGCTTGACGAACAGCGGCAGGCCGAGCGCCTCAACGGCGTTGCGCGTTTCCGCGGTCAGACCTGCCTGATATTGCTCGCGCGTCAGCCAGACAAAACGGCCTGACGGCAAACCGCGCCCCTGCCAGAGTAATTTGGTGCGCAGCTTATCCATGGTAATGGCTGACGCCATTACGCCGCTGCCGGTATAGGGCAGCTGCAAAAATTCCAGTACCGCCTGCAGGGTGCCGTCTTCGCCTCCGCGACCGTGCAGCGCGATAAAGGCAGCGTCGAAGCCCTGCTCTTTCAGCGTCAGCACCGAGACTTCACGCGTGTCGACCGCGTGCGCGTTGATGCCCGCTTCGCGCAGACCCGCCAGCACTGCCTTGCCCGACATCAGCGAAACATCGCGCTCCGCCGAGGTGCCGCCCATCAGGACAGCGACTTTATCAGCCATGACGCTCCTCCGCTTTACGCTCCGGCTGCAGCTTGCACTCCGCCAGCTTGCGCGCCACTTTGCCTACGTTACCGGCGCCCTGCACCAGAATCAGATCGTTGCCCGACAGCAGCGGCGCCAGCATTTCCGGCAGCGCGTCATGATCCGGCACCAGTACCGGATCGACCTTACCGCGGCCGCGAATAGAGCGGCACAGCGCCCGGCTGTCCGCGCCTGGAATCGGCGTTTCGCCCGCCGAATAGACATCCAGCATCAGCAGCACGTCGACCTGCGACAGCACATTGGCGAAATCGTCGAACAGGTCGCGGGTGCGCGTATAACGGTGCGGCTGAAAGACCATTACCAGCTTTTTATCCGGCCAGCCGGCGCGCGCCGCCTTAATCGTGGCGTCAACTTCCGTCGGATGGTGGCCGTAATCATCTACCAGCATCGCGGTGCCCGGGTTGCCGTTCACCGGCTCCGTCGGGAATTCGCCCAGCAGGTCGAAGCGACGGCCTGTGCCCTGGAAGCTTTCCAGCGCAGCGAGAATGGCGTCGTCTTCAATGCCCTCTTCGCTCGCTACCGCAACTGCTGCCGCCGCGTTGAGCGCGTTATGGCGGCCAGGGGCGTTCAGCGTCACCTGCAGGCGCGGCTTGTCATGACGCACCAGCGTAAAATGCCCCTGCGCGCCTCGCTGCTCATAGTGCTCAATGCGCACGTCAGCGTCGTCGCTGAAACCGTAGGTGGTGATGTGCCGTCCGACCCGAGGGATCAGATCGCGGATCACCACATCATCAATGCACATGACCGCGCGGCCGTAAAACGGCAGGTTGTGCAGAAAATTAATAAATGTCTGCTTCAGGTTCTCGAAGTCGCCCTGATAGGTGTCCATGTGGTCAGCTTCGATATTGGTCACCACCGCTACCATCGGCTGCAGATGCAGGAAAGAGGCGTCGCTCTCGTCCGCTTCCGCAATCAGGTAACGGCTGCTGCCGAGCCGCGCGTGCGTGCCCGCGGCCTTAACCAGCCCGCCGTTGACGAAGGTCGGATCCAGACCGCCTTCGGCATAGATGCTTGATACCATCGCTGTAGTCGTGGTTTTACCGTGCGTTCCGGCAATGGCGATGCCATGCCGAAAACGCATCAGCTCCGCCAGCATCTCAGCGCGACGGATAACGGGGATACGCTGTTCGCGCGCCGCGACCAGTTCCGGGTTGTCCTGCGCCACCGCGCTGGAGACCACCACGACGCTGGCGTCGGTGACGTTCTCCGGGCGATGGTTGAAATAAATGATGGCGCCCAGCGCCGCCAGATGCTGCGTCACCGCGTTCGGCGCCAGATCGGAGCCGCTAATATGGTAACCCTCGTTCGCCAACACTTCGGCAATACCGCCCATGCCGGCACCGCCGATGCCGACAAAGTGAATGTGCCGGACGCGACGCATCTCGGGCACAATGGAGCGCAGTTTTGCCAGTTGTTGTGTATTCATCGTTCTCAGTTACCTGTCATCTTTATCTGTGCCTGTTGCGGCACCGGCCAGCTACGCTGACCCGATTTATCACTTCGCGGCGCGCGCCACTTCTTGCGCAACCCGTTCGGTTGCATCGGGGATCGCCACCTGACGGGCTTTTTCCGCCATGTTTAATAGTGTGGGGCGATCCCAGTGGCGCAGCGTCTCCGCCACGGCATCCGCGGTAAACTGCGGCTGCTCAAAAATTTTGGCTGCGCCCACTTTTTCCAGCGGCAGCGCATTCCAGTACTGCTGACGATCTTTATGCTGAAAGGGCACGAAAATCGCCGGTAAACCCGCTGCGGCGATTTCGCTGACGGTCAGCGCGCCGGAGCGGCAAACCACCACATCCGCCCAGGCGTAGGCGGCCGCCATATCATCAATAAATTCCGTAACCTTATGCTGCGTCTGGCCGACCTGCTGATAGGCCTTAAGCACATCCTGCAGCGCCCCTTTACCGGTCTGGTGCCACAGCGTGATCGTGTCGCCCAGCGCGGCCGCGACCTGCGGCAGCGTCTGGTTCAGCACGCGCGCGCCCTGGCTGCCGCCGACCACCAGCACGCGGACCGGGCCGCTGCGGTTAGCCAGACGGTGCTCCGGCAGCGGCAGCGCCAGCACATCGGTACGTACCGGGTTGCCGACGACGTCCGCATGCGGAAAGGCGCCGGGAAACGCCTGCATCACTTTGCTGGCGATCTTCGCCAGCCACTTGTTGGTCAGCCCGGCGATGCCGTTCTGCTCATGCAGCACCACCGGGATGCCGCAGCTCCAGGCGGCGAGGCCGCCGGGACCTGAGACGTAACCGCCCATGCCCAGCACCACATCCGGCTTCCACGCCCGCATAATGGCGCGCGCCTGACGCCAGGCGTTGAAAATACGCATCGGCGCCAGCAGCAGCGCTTTCAGCCCCTTGCCGCGCAGGCCGCTGATGCGGATAAAATCAATCTCAATACCGTGTTTCGGCACCAGATCCGCTTCCATTCTGTCGGCCGTACCGAGCCAGCGAACCTGCCACCCCTGTTCCATCAGATGATGGGCGACGGCCAGACCGGGGAAGACATGCCCGCCGGTTCCGCCCGCCATCACCATCAAACGCTTCCCACTCATCGGGCACCTCGGGTAAACGCCTGCGCTTTGGTCAGGCGCGTTTCATAATCAATACGCAGCAAAAACACGATCGCGGTCGACATAATCAGCAGGCTGGAGCCGCCGTAGCTGATTAACGGCAGCGTCAGACCTTTCGTCGGCAGCATGCCCGCTGCCGCGCCGACGTTTACCAGCGCCTGGAAGCTGAACCACACGCCGATCGAGCAGGCCAGAAAGCCGGAAAAACGTTGATCGATCTCCAGCGCGCGGCGGCCAATCGACATCGCACGAAAAGCGACGAAGAATACCATCAACAACGCTAAAACCACACCGATATAACCCAGCTCCTCGCCGATGATGGAGAAGATAAAGTCGGTATGCGCTTCCGGCAGATATTCCAGCTTTTGCACCGAATTACCGAGCCCCTGTCCCCAGAACTCGCCGCGGCCAAACGCCATCAGCGACTGCGTCAGCTGATAACCGCTGCCGAAGGGATCTTCCCAGGGGTTCCAGAAGGAAGTCACGCGACGCATGCGGTAGGGCTCGGCGATAATCAGCAGCACCACGGCGAAAATGCCGGAGCCGATAATCGCCAGGAACTGCCACAGCTTCGCGCCCGCCAGGAAGAGCATCGCCAGCGTGGTGACGAACAGCACGACCACGGTGCCGAGGTCAGGCTGCGCCAGCAGCAGCACCGCCAGCACCACCATCACGCCCATCGGTTTGCAGAAGCCCCAGAAGTTATTTCGCACTTCCTCGACCTTACGCACCAGATAGCTGGCGAGATAGCAGAACAGCGACAGCTTCGACAGCTCCGCGGGCTGAATACGCAGCGGACCCAGAGCGATCCAGCGAGACGCGCCGTTCACCGAGCTGCCCACGACCAGCACGATAAGCAGCATCACTACCGAAGCCAGCAGCATGGCGTTGCTGTAGCGCTGCCAGAAATCCATCGGCACGCGTAGCGTGACCAGCGCGATGCCGAGACCCAGCGCAATATAGAACGCGTCGCGCTTGGCGAAGTAAAAGGGATCGTCGTTCAGACGCTGACCGACCGGCATAGAAGCCGAGGTCACCATCACGAAGCCCACAATCGCCAGACCGAAGGTCAGCCACAGCAGCGTGCGGTCATAGAGCACCAGCGCGGAGTCGTCGCTTTCGCGCGCGCCCATTACCCAGTCTTTCAGTCGGCTGCCGACAAAAGCAAAAAGTCCGATTATCAGTCCGGCGCCAGGAATACGCATCAGCCTAACTCCTTCGCCAGTTGCGCGAAGCGGTCGCCACGCTGCTCGAAATTACGGAACTGATCGAGGCTGGCGCAGGCTGGCGAGAGCAACACCATATCGCCAGGCTGCAGCTGCGGCGCAATCTGCTCCATCGCCTGCTGCATCGTCTCGGTGCGCACGGCGCTGTCAGGGCGCAGCGCAGCCAGCGCGTCGCCATCGCGGCCAAAGCAGTAGAGATGAACCTTCTCGTCCTGCACGTAGCGCGCCAGCGGGGAAAAATCGGCCGATTTGCCGTCGCCGCCCAGCAGCAGCCAGAGTCGGCCTTTAACCTGCAGACCGTTAAGCGCCGCCTCGGTGCTGCCGACGTTGGTGGCTTTAGAGTCGTTGATCCAGCGCACGCCCTTCGCCTCATGCACCAGCTGAAAACGATGCGCCAGCCCGCTAAAGCTGGTCAGCGCCGCCAGGCTGGAAGCGCGAGGCAGGCCCACGGCATCCGCCAGCGCCAGCGCCGCCAGCGCATTGGTATAGTTGTGCTGCCCCACCAGTTTCATCTCGTCGGTGTTGAGCACTTTTTCGCCCTTCACGCGCAGCCAGGTCGCGCCCTGCTGGCGGTTAAGGTGATAGTCGCCGAAGTCGATGCCGAAACTGACGCAGCGCGCATCGACGCCGCGCACCGGCATCGTCATCGCATCGTCAGCGTTGACTACGCATACTCGCGCATTTTCATAGATACGCAGCTTCGCGGCGCGATACTGCTGCATGCCGAGCGGATAGCGATCCATATGATCTTCGGTGACGTTAAGAATGGTCGCCGCCGCGGCCTTCAGGCTGAACGTGGTCTCCAGCTGAAAGCTGGAAAGCTCCAGCACATAGAGCTGCGCGGGCGACTTCAGCAGCGACAGCGCCGGCAGGCCGATATTGCCGCCGACGCCAACCTGCCAGCCAGCGGCCCGTGCCATTTCGCCAACCAGCGTGGTGACGGTGCTTTTGCCGTTGGAACCGGTGATCGCGACGATCGGCGCCTGCGCTTCGCGGCAGAAAAGCTCAATATCGCCGACGATCTCAACGCCCGCATCTGCCGCCTCGCTGAGCGCCGGATGCGCCAGCGCGATGCCTGGGCTCGCGACGATAAGATCCGCCGCCAGCAGCCAGTCGCTGTTCAACCCGCCGGTATAGCGCTCTACTTGCTCAGGCAGCTTGTCGAGTCCCGGCGGCGACACACGGGTATCCATCACGCGCGGCGTTACGCCTTGCGCTAAAAAGAAATCAACACAGGAGAGCCCGGTCAGGCCCAGCCCGATAATGACGACTTTTCTGCCCCGATAGTCAGCCATAATTAACGTACCTTCAGCGTGGCCAGGCCAATAAGCACCAGCATCAGCGAGATGATCCAGAAGCGCACGATCACGCGCGGTTCCGGCCAGCCTTTCAGTTCATAGTGATGATGAATCGGTGCCATGCGGAAAATGCGCTGTCCGCGTAGCTTGAACGATCCTACCTGCAGGATCACAGAGAGCGTCTCGACCACAAACACGCCGCCCATAATCACCAGCAAAAACTCCTGACGCAGCAGCACAGCCAGCGTGCCGAGCGCGCCGCCCAGCGCCAGCGAACCCACGTCGCCCATAAAGACCTGCGCCGGATAGGTGTTGAACCACAAGAAGCCCAGCCCTGCCCCGACGATAGCGGTACAGACGATCACCAGCTCGCCCGCATGGCGTAAATAAGGAATATGGAGATACTCAGCGAACTTAACGTTGCCGGTCGCCCAGGCCACCAGCGCGAACCCTGCCGCGACGAATACGGTCGGCATAATTGCCAGCCCGTCCAGGCCGTCGGTCAGGTTAACGGCGTTGCCGGTGCCGACGATAACGAAGTAGGCGAGCACCACGTAGAACAGGCCAAGCTGGGGCATGATATCTTTGAAGAAAGGCACCACCAGCTGCGTCGCGGGCGTCCCTTTACCGGCGGCGTAGAGCGCAAACGCCACGCCCAGCGAAATCACCGACATCCAGAAATATTTCCAGCGCGCGATCAGGCCCTTCGTGTCCTTACGCACCACTTTGCGATAGTCATCGACAAAGCCGATGATGCCAAAGCCCACCAGCACCACCAGTACGCACCAGACATAGGGATTCGAAGGATAAGCCCACATCAGCACCGAAACGGTGATCGAGGTGAGGATCATAATCCCGCCCATGGTCGGCGTACCGCGCTTGCTGAAGTGCGATTCCGGACCGTCGTTGCGCACTACCTGGCCGATTTGCAGCTTTTGCAGCCAGGCGATCAGGCGAGGCCCCATCCATAAAGAGATAAATAAAGCGGTCAGCAGGCTGACAATGGCGCGAAACGTCAGATACGAAAAGACGTTGAAGCCGGAATAAAAAGCGACCAGATGCTCGGCCAGCCAGACTAACATGTTCCCATCTCCTGTAGGTTCTGCACGACCTGCTCCATGGCAGCACTACGCGAACCCTTAATCAAAACGGTTAATTCCCGATGTTCGGACAACAGCGTCCGTAAACGTTCAGTCAGCGCGGTTTTTGTGTCGAAATGTTCGCCAACCCCACTGCTTTCACTAATGTGCGCGCTCAGCGCGCCAACGCTCAGCACGCGATCGACCCCTGCGGCTTTCGCCGCCAGCCCGACCTCGCGATGGCACTGCTCCGCCTCTTCGCCCAGCTCCGCCATATCGCCTACTACCATTACGCGGTAGCCGGGCATCTCGCCCAGCACCTGCGCGGCGGCCGTCATCGAGCCGACATTGGCGTTATAGCTGTCGTCGAGCAGCAGCTGCGTCTCGGAGAGACGAATCGGGAACAGGCGGCCAGGCACGGCCTGCAGGCTTTTCAGCCCGCTCTGAATGGCGCTAAGCGGTGCGTCGACCGACAGCGCCAGCGCGGCGGCGGCCAGCGCATTAGCGATGTTATGACGTCCCGGCAGCGGCAGCGTGACATCGATGTCGCCGCGCGGCGTTTGCATGGTGAAGTGAGTGCCGTCCACGGTCAGACGGATATCGCGCGCGGTAAAATCGCTGTCGGCCGCCTGCGGCGAGAAGCGCCATACGCGCTTGCCGTGCAGGTTCGCCTGCCAGTGCGGCCAGTCGTTGCTGTCGGCGTTCAGAATGGCGGTGCCGTTCGCGGGCAGACCGTTGAAGATCTCCCCTTTCGCCTTCGCTACGCCCGCCAGCGAACCGAAGCCCTCCAGATGTGCCGCCGCCAGGTTATTCACCAGCGCGCTCTCAGGACGCGTCAGCTCGGTGGTATAGGCAATTTCGCCCTGGTGATTCGCGCCCAGTTCGATAACCGCATACTGATGCTGCTCTGTCAGGCGCAGCAGCGTCATCGGCACGCCGAAATCGTTATTCAGGTTACCCGCGGTATAAAGCGTTTCGCCGCATTCGCGCAGGATAGAGGCGGTCATCTCTTTGACCGAGGTTTTGCCGGACGAACCGGTGAGCGCGACTACACGCGCTTTCGATTGCTGACGCACCCAGGCGGCCAGTTTGCCGAACGCAATGCGCGTGTCAGCGACCACGACCTGCGGCACGGAGACGTGTAAATACTTACTCACTAACAGCGCCTGCGCGCCGCTGGCGATAGCGTCAGCGGCAAAGTCATGCGCGTCGAAGCGTTCACCGACCAGCGCCACAAACAGGCTGCCCGGCGTCACGTTGCGCGTATCGGTAGTGACGTCGTTAAGCGTAAGATCGTTGCCGTGTAGCGTGCCGCCGCTGATCTCAGCCAGAGTGGTAAGGGAAACCGGGATCATGCCGTCACTCCTAATAACGCAGCAACCGTGGCGCGGTCAGAGTAATCCAGACGACGATTCCCCACGATTTGATAATCTTCATGACCTTTGCCCGCCACCAGCACGATGTCGTCAGGCTGCGCCTGCAAAACAGCGTTAGTGACCGCTTGCGCACGTCCAGCCACGACGCGCGCGCGATGCGGCTCGAGCAGGCCGGTCAAAATGTCGTTAACGATGGCCTGTGGATCTTCGCTGCGCGGATTGTCGTCGGTAATCACCACAACATCCGCGAACTGCTCGGCGATCGCGCCCATCAGGGGACGCTTGCCTTTATCGCGATCGCCGCCGCAGCCAAACAGACACCACAGCTTGCCTTTGCAGTGCAGGCGCGCAGCCTCCAGTGCTTTTTCCAGCGCGTCCGGCGTGTGGGCGTAATCCACTACAACGGTCGGTTTGCCCGGCGCGCTGAAAACTTCCATGCGACCGCAGACCGGCTGAAGCTGCGGCGCGGTCCGCACCAGATCGGCGAGCGGATAATCAAGCGCCAGCAGCGTAGCGAAAGCCAGCAGCAGATTGCTGACGTTAAACGCGCCCATCAGTCGGCTGTCGAATTCGCCCTCGCCCCAGCTTGAGCTGAAACGAATATGGGCGCCGTTATCGTGATATTTCACCTCTTCGGCTTTCACCCAGCGACCGTGACAGCCCGGCTGTAAATTATTTGCCATGGTGACGGCGACGGCGTCCGGCAGCGTCGCCAGCCAGCGGCGCCCGGCTTCGTCATCGGCGTTAAGGATCATTTCGCCAACCTGATGGTCGGTAAAAAGCAGCTTCTTAGCCGATTCGTAGGTCTGCATATCACCGTGGTAGTCAAGATGATCGCGGCTCAGATTGGTAAAGACCGCAGCGGCGAACGGCAGCGCGGCAACGCGATGCTGCACCAGACCGTGCGAGGAGACCTCCATTGCGGTCAGCGTCGCGCCCTGCTGCGCCAGATCCCGTAAGAGATGCTGCACCTCAACGGCCGATCCGGTCGTGTTCTCCGCGGCGGTCAGCTGATCGAGCAGGCCATTGCCGACCGTGCCCATCACCGCGCCGGTTTCACCCAGCCGTTGCGCCCATTGCGCCAGCAGCTGCGTGGTGGTGGTTTTGCCATTGGTGCCGGTCACGCCTATCAGCTTCTGCTTTTCGCCCGGCTGACCATAAAAACGCCCCGCCAGCGCGGAGAGGCGCTGCGGCAGCTGCGCCAGATAAATCACCGGCACGCCATGCATCTCACGAATATCGCCATCGCTGGCTTCGCCTTCAGCTTCCGCGATCACGGCGGCAACGCCCTGCGCGATCGCCTGCGGAATAAAACGCCGTCCGTCGGCGTGGTGGCCTGCGACGGCCACAAACAGATCGCCGGAGGCCGCTTTGCGGCTGTCCAGTGTCATGTCACCCAAGGGACGCGCCGGCGCGCCTGGCACCCACGGGCCCAGCAAGTCGCGCAGGTTACGATCTGTCACTTTTTCCCTCACTTCTGTTAGTCACCAGCTCGTTTTTGTCATTGGTCGGCAACGCGTCCGGCTCGATATTCATGGTGCGTAAAACCCCGCCCATAATGGCACCGAACACCGGCGCGGAGACCGCACCACCGTAATATTTACCGGCCTGGGGATCGTTGATCACCACCACCAGCGCAAAACGAGGATGACTGGCAGGCGCGACGCCTGCGGTGTAAGCAATATATTTGTTAACGTAACGGCCATCCGGTCCGACTTTTTTCGCGGTACCGGTTTTAATCGCGATGCGGTAGCCCTTAATCGCCGCTTTCACGCCGCCGCCGCCCGGCAGCGCGACGCTTTCCATCATATGAACCACGGTTTTCACCAGCGATTCCGGGAAGACGCGCTCGCCCGCCACAGGCGGATCGACTTTAGTGATCGACAGCGGTCGAAAGATGCCGTAGCTGCCGATCGTCGCGTAGACACGCGCTAACTGTAACGGGGTTACCATTAGCCCGTAGCCGAAAGAGAAGGTGGCCCTCTCTATGTCAGACCACCGTTGTTTTTGAGGGTATAAGCCACTACTTTCCCCGACCAGCCCCAAATTGGTCGGTTTACCCAGGCCAAAGCGCGCATAAGTATCTACAAGCGCTGAGGAGGGCATCGCTAACGCCAGTCGTGAAACACCGACGTTACTCGACTTCTGCAAAACCCCAGTAAGGGTTAGTTCGTTGTATCGCGCCACGTCTTTGATTTCATGACCATTAACGCGATACGGCACGGTATTAAGCACGCTGTTTTCCCGCACCACGCCGCGCTGCAGCGCCGTCATCACTACCATCGGCTTAACGGTCGAGCCCGGCTCGAAAATATCGGTGATGGCGCGGTTGCGCATGATCTCTTTCGGCGTGTTACCGAGGTTATTAGGGTTGTAAGCCGGGCTGTTCGCCATCGCCAGCACTTCGCCGGTATTAACCTCGACCAGCACGGCGGAGCCAGATTCAGCTTTATTGAACGCGACGGCGTTATTGAGCTCGCGGTAAACCAGCGCCTGCAGACGTTCGTCAATGCTGAGCGTCAGGTTATGGGCGGCGCGGCTGTCTACCGATGAGATATCTTCAATGACGCGGCCGTTGCGATCTTTACGCACCGTTCGCTCGCCAGGCGCGCCGGTCAGCCACTTATCGAAGCTCTTTTCGATGCCTTCGATGCCCTGCCCGTCAATATTGGTAAAGCCGATCAGATGAGAAGTCACCTGACCGGCGGGATAGTAGCGACGTGACTCTTCACGCAGATGGATGCCAGGCAGCTTGAGCTTTTTGATGTAGTCGCTGATGGCGGGATTGACCTGACGCGCCAGATAGATGAAGCGTCCTTTGGGATTGGCGTTGACGCGCGTCGCCAGCTGATCGAGCGGAATCGAGAGCGCGTCGGCAAGCGCCTTCCAGCGGCTGTCGAGGGTCACGCCGCCCGCGTCGTGCAGCTCTTTGGGATCGGCCCAGATGGCGTTGACCGGCACGCTGACCGCCAGCGGACGACCGGCGCGATCGCTGATCATGCCGCGCGCGGTGGGGATAGCCTGTACGCGCAAGGAGCGCAGATCGCCCTCTTTCACCAGCTTATCCGGCTTGATGACCTGCAGCCAGGCGACGCGAGACAGCAAGCCGAACAGCGCCAGTAAAATACAGCCGCACAGCAACGCAAAACGCCAGCTTACAAAGCTGGCTTTATCTTCCTGTTTTTTCAACTTCAGCGTTTTGCTTGCGCCGCTCATGGCGATTTAGCGTTCCTTATTTCTGTACCACAATGTTTTCCTGAGAGGGATCAACATGCTGTAGCTGCAGCTTCTCGGTAGCGATACGCTCCACCCGACTGTGATCGCCCAGCGCGTTCTCCTCAAGGATCAGGTTACGCCATTCAATGTCGAGCGCGTCGCGCTCTAATACCAGCTGCTCGCGCTGCGCGGTCAGCAGACGCGTTTTGTGCGTCGTCGTCACCACCATGATGGCCGACACCAATACGGCGATAAGCAAAATCACCGGGATTTTGCCGAATCGCAGCAGATCGCCGCCGATAACCCCGGGCAGGCTGTGACGTTCGTTGCCGATCATGCGTCGGTTCTCTCCGCGATACGCAGAACCGAACTGCGCGCGCGTGGATTGTCCGCCACTTCCGCTTCGCCCGGCGTCATTTTGCCGAGCAGCTTCAGCTGACGTCCGCCCAGCGCCTTAAGCTGCGCTTCGGTCATCGGAAGCCCTGCTGGCACCTGCGGACCGCGACTCTGATCGCGCATAAAACGCTTCACCAGGCGATCTTCCAGCGAGTGGAAGCTGATAATGGAGAGACGCCCCTCAGGTGCCAGCACCGTTAACGCGCCTTTCAGCGCCTTTTCGATCTCTTCCAGCTCGCTGTTGATCCAGATACGTATCGCCTGAAAGCTGCGCGTCGCTGGATGTTTAAACTTATCTTTCACCGGCGTCGCCGCCGCGATGACTTCGGCCAGCTCTTTGGTGCGCGTCATCGGCTGCTCGCGGTTACGCTCCACGATGGCGCGTGCGATACGTTTAGCAAAACGCTCCTCGCCGTAGGTCTTCAGCACAAAGGCGATATCCGCTTCTTCGGCCTGCAACAGCCACTCAGCGGCGGAATGCCCGCGCGTCGGGTCCATTCGCATGTCCAGCGGCCCATCACGCATAAAAGAGAAACCGCGTTCGGCGTCATCCAGCTGCGGCGACGACACGCCGAGATCAAGCAGGATGCCGTCAATTTTGCCGCTTAACTCCAGCGCTTCGACATACTCGGCCAGCTCGGAGAACGGGCCATGCACAATGGAAAAGCGCGGATCGGCGATTTCAGCAGCTGCAGCGATAGCTTGCGGGTCGCGATCGATGGCGATAAGCCGTCCCTGCGCGCCCAGCTGCGACAGAATCAATCGTGAATGTCCGCCGCGACCAAAGGTGCCGTCGATGTAGATGCCGTCTTCCCTGATGTTGAGGCCGTTAACCGCCTCGTCCAGTAGCACCGTGGTATGTTTAAAATTTTCCTGCATAGCTATAGCGACAAGTCCTGCAACCGCTCAGATAACGGTTCCTGAGCCGACTGTTCTGCGTCAATGTCATCCTTAACTTGTTGATACCAGGTCTGTTCATCCCACAGTTCAAACTTATTGAACTGGCCGACCAGCATCACTTCTTTTGTCAGGCCCGTGTGCTGCCGAAGCGTATTCGCCAGCAGTAAACGGCCTGCATTGTCCATCTGACACTCACTGGCATGGCCCAGCAGCAGACGCTGTACGCGTCGCTCAACGGGGTTCATGCTGGATAAGCGAGACAGCTTTTTTTCGATGATTTCCCATTCGGGCAAGGTATAAAGCAACAGGCAGGGCTGATGAAGGTCGATGGTGCACACCATCTGCCCTTGAGATTCCCCGATCAGCGTGTCGCGATAGCGCACAGGTACGGCCAGTCGCCCCTTGCTGTCGAGATTGACTAACGTTGCCCCACGGAACATGCCAGTCTTCCCCTCAGCTCCCCGTTTTCACCACTTTACCCCACTTTTTACCACGCCACGAGTTTACGGAGGCGATGAAATCGTTGTCAAGCCGAAGCGCGGCGGGAATATAACTATTTACAGGGGGGAATTTCGCTGATTGAAAAGCGACAAAGGGGTCAAAAGGTCAATTTTAAAAATTAACCTGATGAATAGTGGAATAAAAACCATAGTGCTTAAAAAAATGATTAAAAATAAACCTGATGGTCTGCGCTAATATTCTTCACTGTTTCTGAGACAGGGGCTGCATTTTAGGGGATTTCTGAAAGCGGCCACACCCGCCCCAGGCACGGCGGGAGGGGTTGCCAGCCCGAAGAAATGGACAATTAACAATCACATCGCCGCTAATTTGTTAGATGAGGTGTCGCAGATTTACGCTTTTTTACCCTAAAAATTGACGAATATTAATACATAAAAATTTAAGGGCAGCGGTATTGCTGCCCGTCGGCTATTTAATTTTGCGATTTAGCTGCCCACGGCGAAATAAATTTCGCCGAATACGCGTTAATCCCGGTTTCGGTTTTCTCGGCTCATCAAGCGAAGCCAGAACTAACTCCAGCACGCGCTCCGCAACATCACGATGACGCTGCCCTACGGCCAGCACCGGACAGTCCAGAAAGTCCAGTAATTCGTGGTCGCCAAAGGTCGCGATAGCGAGGTCGGTCGGCAGCCGCCCGTCACGTTTTAACGTCACGTCCATAACGCCCTGCAGCAGGCCGAACGAGGTGGTGAAAAGCGCCTCTGGCATATCATGATCGTCAAGATACTTCTCAAACAGCGCGGCCGCCGCCGTACGCTCGAAGCTGTTGCAGTAGATATAGTCGATGGGTCGTGGATCCTCTTTCCAGGCATCGCGGAACCCCATTTCGCGTAAAAAGCTGACGGAAAGCTCCGGCAGCGCGCCGAGGAACAGGACGTTTTTTACCGGCAGCTGACGCAATTCAGCCGCCAGGGCAAAAGCGTCGTCCTGATCGGCGCCGACGACGCTGGTGAAATGCTCGCGATCCAGCGCACGGTCCAGCGCGATAATCGGCAGCGGATCGTTGATCCAGCGCTGATAAAAGGGATGCTCAGGCGGCAAAGAGGTAGAAACGATAATCGCATCAACCTGACGCTGCAGCAGATGTTCGATACAGCGCATTTCATTGTCGGGCTGATCTTCTGAACAGGCGATCAGCAGCTGATAGCCGCGTTGACGCGCCTGACGCTCCAGATAATTGGCGATGCGGGTGTAGCTGGTATTCTCCAGGTCGGGGATCACCAGGCCGATAGAACGCGTGCGGCCGGCGCGCAGGCCCGCCGCCACTGCATTAGGGTGATAGTTATGCTCACGCACGACCGCCATCACTTTCTCGACGGTTTTTTCGCTGACACGATACTGCCGCGCTTTGCCATTGATGACATAACTGGCCGTGGTGCGCGACACGCCCGCCAGACGCGCGATTTCATCCAGTTTCACGATAACTCCATACTTCACGGCGAGCCGCGTTGCGACAGATGTCCGCAACTAAGCTAAGGGTAACTCGTTTGTAACATCTAACAGCAGAACTCCGCGCTGAGCAACCGCTTTTCTTAGCGATCCCTGTTTAGCGCATAAAATAAAAAAACCCGGCATTACGCCGGGTTAGAGACAGTAACCTGTTGTGATTAACGCATAATGCGATCGCCGCGCGACACGCCGACGATGCCGGAACGCGCCACTTCGACAATCTCAGCGACTTCGCGCACGGTATTGAGAAAGGCGTCGAGCTTATCGCTGGTGCCCGCAAGCTGAACCGTGTACAGCGTCGGCGTCACGTCGATAATCTGACCGCGGAAGATCTCGGCGCTGCGCTTTACCTCTTCGCGGCCGTAACCGGTGGCCTGCAGCTTCACCAGCATGATCTCGCGTTCGACGTAAGCGCCCTGCCCCAGCTCGCTGACGCGCAGCACGTCCACCAGCTTATGCAGCTGCTTTTCAATCTGCTCCAGCACCTTCTCGTCACCGACGGTTTGAATGGTCATACGCGACAGCGTTGGGTCGTCAGTCGGCGCGACGGTCAGGCTTTCGATGTTGTAGCCGCGCTGAGAAAAGAGGCCCACCACGCGCGACAATGCGCCGGATTCATTCTCCAGCAGAACCGATAAAATACGACGCATAATTATGTTCTCTCCGTTTTGCTCAGCCACATCTCATCCATCGCCCCGCCGCGAATCTGCATCGGGTACACATGCTCGCTGCCGTCGACGGTGACGTCGACAAATACCAGGCGGCCCTTCGCCAGCGTATCCAGCGCCAGCTGCAGTTTCTCTTCCAGTTCGGAAGGATGCTGAATGGCGATGCCGACGTGACCATAGGCCTCAGCCAGACGCACAAAGTCCGGCAGCGACTCCATATAAGATTGCGAATGGCGGCCTGAATAGATCATATCCTGCCACTGTTTCACCATGCCGAGGACGCGGTTATTCAGGCTCAGCACCAGCACCGGCAGATCGTACTGCAGCGCGGTGGAGAGCTCCTGAATATTCATCTGAATGCTGCCGTCGCCGGTCACGCAAATCACCGTTTCCTCTGGCAGCGCCATTTTGACGCCCAGCGCGGCTGGCAGACCGAAGCCCATGGTGCCGAGTCCGCCTGAGTTGATCCAGCGACGCGGTTTATCAAAGGGATAGTAAAGCGCCGCGAACATCTGATGCTGGCCGACATCCGAGGTGACGTAAGCGTCGCCGTTGGTCAGGCGCCAGATCGTCTCGATCACCGCCTGCGGTTTAATCGCGTCGCTGCTGCGATCGAACGCCAGACATTTACGGCTGCGCCAGCCTTCAATGCTCTGCCACCAGTCGCGCAGGCTGTCGAACTCCTGCTTCGTTTCGCTCTGCGCCAGCAGCTCCAGCATCTGCTGCAGCGTCTGCTTCGCATCGCCAACGATAGGGATATCCGCCGCCACGGTTTTCGAAATCGAGGTAGGATCGATGTCGATATGTAGCACCGTCGCGTTCGGGCAATATTTAGCCAGATTATTGGTGGTGCGATCGTCAAAGCGCACGCCGACGGCAAAGATCAGATCGGCGTTATGCATCGTCATGTTGGCTTCATAGGTGCCGTGCATGCCGAGCATACCCACTGCCTGACGGTGCGTGCCGGGAAACGCGCCCAGCCCCATCAGCGACGTAGTGACCGGAATATTCAGCTTTTCCGCAAGCTGCAGCAGCTCCGCTTCGCAGGCTGAGGTAATCGCGCCGCCGCCAGCGTAAATAACCGGCTTGTGCGCGGCGAGCAGCGTGTTTAAAGCGCGTTTGATCTGCCCTTTATGCCCCTGAATGGTCGGGTTGTAGGAGCGCATGCTCACCGATTCCGGATAAACGTAAGGTAGTTTATTGGCCGGGTTCAGAATGTCCTTCGGCAGATCGATAACGACCGGGCCTGGACGCCCGCTGGCCGCCAGCCAGAAGGCTTTTTTCAGCACGGTCGGGATCTCTTCGGTGCTTTTCACCAGAAAGCTGTGCTTCACCACCGGACGGGAAATCCCCACCATGTCGCACTCCTGAAAGGCGTCGTAGCCAATCAGCGAGGAAGGCACCTGACCCGACAGGATGACCAGCGGGATCGAATCCATATAGGCGGTGGCGATACCGGTGATCGCATTGGTTGCGCCGGGACCCGACGTCACCAGCACTACGCCGACTTCGCCCGTGGCGCGTGCCAGGCCATCCGCCATATGCACCGCGCCCTGCTCATGGCGCACCAGTACGTGATCAATTCCGCCGACGGTTTGCAGCGCGTCATAAATATCCAGCACCGCGCCGCCCGGATAACCGAACACCTGTTTTACGCCCTGATCGATCAACGAACGGACGACCATCTCGGCTCCTGACAACATCTCCATTTTCTGCCTCCAGGCTTGAGGAACTGAATCCACTGACGCTCGCTGTTCCAGCGCGCCACTGGCATCCTGCCCCAGTTTCGCCAGTTAAGATCAAAACCTTATGTTTATGCGCAGACGCCGGAATTCGTTTCCGACATCCAGATACAGAGAAATCTGCTTGGTTGATTGTTTTAAGAGTTGGTCGATTACCATAACCGTAGAAAACCCGGCAGGCAAACGTCAGACTCCGCGCTTATCGTTAAGCGGGCTTTAAAGCCTCTGCGCGATAAGTTGACCGCGCGCGGAATTATCTAATTCACCGGAAGTTAGGCAGAAGAAAATGCTGGAGACCAATTCATTTCCAGCGGGTTATAAGAAATAACAAAAAAATAATTCCGTATCCTTTAGCCCACAATTTTCCTGTAAAATTCATTTCTGGCGTTATTAACTCTTAAATAAAGCCGACGCGCGACAATATGCTGCCCCACAGCGGTAAAATAATTCTGGGCAACAGGTGATAAACAATCAGTAAAAAAGATAACTTTCAAAGAGTTAAAATAAACAGCCCCTGTCATAAAGGCCGATTTACGCCCTGTTTTTTCAGGGATTACCAGTTCCACTAAGCTGGCGGTAAATCGCAGGATATTTTCCTTAGCGCGCATTGAAAATACCCTTTTGCTTATGGTTGACATCCCGACCTGATTCCAGTACCAATATGTGCAGCACAAAATTTACGAGGTTCGAATCCATGTTTCATTCATTCCGCCTACTCGGTCTACTACTTAACGCATTCAGTTTGCGCGGTAGACTCGTGGGCAGAATCAAACACTGATTCGAACCTGCTGAAAGTTAAAAACCCGCGCCTTGCGCGGGTTTTTTTATGCTCGTTGCACGGTGAAGCTAACGAATAAGGATGAATACGATGAGCCAGCAAGTCATTATTTTCGATACCACTCTGCGCGACGGTGAGCAGGCATTACAGGCCAGCCTGAGTGTGAAAGAAAAATTGCAGATCGCACTGGCGCTGGAGCGCATGGGCGTAGACGTGATGGAAGTCGGCTTCCCGGTTTCGTCGCCGGGCGACTTCGAATCCGTACAGACCATCGCGCGCACCATTAAAAACAGCCGCGTCTGCGGACTGGCACGCTGCGTCGAAAAAGATATCGATGCGGCCTATGAAGCGCTGCGCGTAGCGGAGGCCTATCGTATCCACACCTTCATCGCGACGTCGCCGATGCATATCGCCACCAAACTGCGCAGCACGCTGCCTGAAGTGATTGAGCGCGCGGTACAGATGGTGAAACGCGCCCGTAACTACACTAACGACGTTGAATTCTCTTGCGAAGATGGCGGCCGTACGCCGATCGACGACCTGTGTCGCGTGGTAGAGGCGGCAATCAACGCGGGCGCAACCACTATCAACATTCCAGACACCGTGGGTTACACCCTGCCGGGCGAATACGCCAGCATCATCAGTCAGTTGATCAATCGGGTGCCCAATATCGATAAAGCGATCCTGTCGGTGCACACCCATGACGATTTAGGCATGGCGACCGGCAATGCGCTGGCCGCGGTCCAGGCGGGCGCGCGTCAGGTCGAAGGCACACTGAACGGCCTGGGCGAGCGCGCCGGCAACTGCGCGCTGGAAGAGGTCGTTATGGCGATTAAAACCCGCCAGCAGATCCTGAACGTCCATACCAACATCAATCACCAGGAAATTTACCGCACCAGCCAGATGGTCAGCCAGATCTGCAACATGCCGATCCCGGCGAACAAGGCGGTGGTCGGCTCTAACGCCTTTGCGCACTCCTCCGGCATCCACCAGGACGGCGTGCTGAAAAACCGTGAAAACTACGAAATCCTGACGCCGGAATCGATCGGCCTGCACAAAATCCAGCTGAACCTGACGTCGCGTTCCGGCCGCGCCGCGGTGAAACACCGTATGGAAGAGATGGGCTACAAAGAGAGCGACTACAGCCTGGACGCGCTGTATGACGCCTTCCTGAAGCTGGCTGATAAAAAAGGCCAAGTATTTGATTACGATCTGGAAGCGCTGGCCTTTATCAACAAGCAGCATGAAGAGCCGGAATATTTCCAGCTGAACGAATTCAATGTGCAGACCGGCTCCAGCGTCACAGCGACCGCATCAGTGCAGCTGGGCTGCGGCGAAGAGACCAAAGCGGACGCCGCCACCGGCAACGGCCCGGTCGACGCGGTTTATCAGGCGATCAACCGCATTACCGGTTTTGAAGCCGAGCTGATGAACTACAAGTTAACGGCGAAAGGTCACGGCGAGAATGCGCTGGGCCAGGTGGATATCGTGGTCAACTACAACGGCCGCAAATTCCACGGCGTCGGTCTGGCGACCGATATTGTCGAATCATCTGCGAAAGCGATGGTTAACGCGCTGAATAACATCTGGCGCGCCAAAGAAGTCGAAAAAGAATTGCAGCGCAAATTTCAGAAGGAAACGGTGTAACTATGTCTACCTCTTCTCATATCGCAGTATTGCCTGGCGACGGCATCGGTCCGGAAGTTATGGCGCAGGCTCTGAAAGTGCTGGACGCCATTCGTCACCGCTTTGATATGCGTATTACCACCAGCGAATATGACGTCGGCGGCATCGCCATCGACCGTCACGGCGAACCGCTGCCGCCCGCCACCGTTGCGGGCTGCGAGCAGGCCGACGCGATTCTGTTCGGCTCGGTCGGCGGCCCGAAATGGGAGCACCTGCCGCCCGCTTCACAGCCGGAACGCGGCGCGCTGCTGCCGCTGCGCAAGCACTTCAAATTGTTCAGCAACCTGCGCCCAGCCGCGCTTTATCAGGGTCTGGAAGCTTTTTGCCCGCTGCGCGCCGATATCGCTGCGAAAGGTTTCGATATCCTGTGCGTGCGCGAACTGACCGGCGGCATCTACTTCGGCCAGCCGAAAGGACGCGAAGGCAGCGGCCCGCATGAGCGCGCCTACGACACCGAAGTCTACCACCGCTTCGAGATTGAACGCATTGCGCGCATCGCCTTTGAATCGGCGCGCAAGCGCCGCAATAAAGTCACCTCGATCGATAAAGCCAACGTGCTGCAAACGTCGGTGATGTGGCGCGAGATCGTGAATGAAGTGGCACAGGATTATCCCGATGTGCAGCTGAGCCATATGTATATCGACAACGCCACCATGCAGCTGATTAAAGATCCGTCGCAGTTCGACGTCCTGCTCTGCTCGAACTTGTTTGGCGACATCCTTTCTGACGAGTGCGCCATGATTACCGGCTCGATGGGCATGCTGCCCTCAGCCAGCCTGAACGAAGAGGGCTTTGGTCTGTATGAGCCGGCAGGTGGCTCCGCGCCGGATATCGCCGGACAGAATATCGCTAACCCGGTAGCGCAGATCCTGTCGCTGTCGCTGCTGCTGCGCTACAGCCTGAATGCAGACGCTGCCGCCGACAGCATTGAGCGCGCCATCAGCCGCGCGCTGGAAGAAGGCTACCGCACCCGAGATTTGGCCGGTGACGGCCCCGCCGTCACGACTGATGAGATGGGCAGCATCATTGCCCGCTTTATCGCCGAGGAAAAATAAAATAATGAAAACTTTATACCAGAAGTTATTTGATGCACATGTCGTTCACGAAGCGCCTGACGAGACGCCGCTGCTCTATATCGATCGTCACCTGATTCATGAGGTGACCTCTCCGCAGGCTTTTGACGGTCTGCGCGCGCATGGCCGCAAGGTGCGTCAGCCGTCGAAGACGTTCGCCACCATGGATCACAATGTCTCGACCCAGACCAAAGACATCAACGCCTCTGGCGAGATGGCGCGCATCCAGATGCAAGAGCTGATCAAGAACTGCGCCGAGTTCGGCGTGCAGCTCTACGATCTGAACCATCCCTTCCAGGGCATCGTGCACGTTATCGGGCCTGAGCAAGGCATGACGCTGCCGGGCATGACCATCGTCTGCGGTGATTCGCACACCGCCACCCACGGCGCATTCGGTTCGCTCGCCTTTGGTATCGGCACCTCGGAAGTAGAGCATGTATTCGCTACCCAGACGCTGAAGCAGGGTCGCGCGAAGACCATGAAAATCGAAGTGCTGGGCGAAGCCGCCCCAGGCATTACCGCGAAAGATATCGTGCTGGCGATTATCGGTAAAACCGGCAGCGCGGGCGGCACCGGCCATGTGGTCGAATTCTGCGGTCCGGCTATCGAAGCGCTGAGCATGGAAGGTCGTATGACGCTGTGCAATATGGCGATTGAGATGGGCGCCAAAGCGGGTCTGGTCGCGCCGGACGATACTACCTTCAACTACCTGAAAGGTCGTCAGTTCGCGCCGCAGGGCGAGAAGTGGGAACAGGCGGTAGAGTACTGGCGTACCCTGAAGTCGGATGAAGGCGCGCACTATGACGCCGTCGTCACGCTGAACGCCGCCGATATCGCGCCGCAGGTGACCTGGGGCACCAACCCAGGCCAGGTGATCGCCGTGGATCAGGCGATCCCGAATCCGGCCTCGTTTGCCGATCCGGTCGAGCGCGCCTCCGCCGAGAAAGCGCTGGCCTATATGAACCTGCAGCCGGGCATTCGCCTGACTGACGTGGCGATCGATAAAGTATTTATCGGCTCCTGCACCAACTCGCGTATTGAAGATCTGCGTGCCGCAGCGGCTATCGCCAAAGGGCGTAAGGTTGCGCCGGGCGTGGTCGCGATGGTGGTGCCGGGCTCCGGCCCGGTAAAAGCGCAGGCAGAAGCAGAAGGTCTGGACAAGATTTTCCTCGAGGCTGGCTTTGAATGGCGTCTGCCGGGTTGCTCAATGTGTCTGGCGATGAACAATGACCGCCTGAATCCGGGCGAGCGCTGCGCCTCAACCAGCAACCGTAACTTCGAAGGCCGTCAGGGCCGCGGCGGACGCACCCACCTGGTCAGCCCGGCGATGGCCGCCGCCGCCGCTGTTTCCGGCCATTTTGCCGATATCCGTGAACTGACAGGAGCTTAATCATGGCGAATAAATTTACTCAGCATACCGGCATCGTCGCCCCGCTGGACGCGGCGAACGTCGACACCGACGCCATTATTCCCAAACAGTTCCTGCAGAAGGTAACGCGCACCGGCTTTGGCGCACATCTGTTTCACGACTGGCGTTTTGACGACGACGCGGGCACCGTGCCGACCGCCAGCTTTGTGCTGAACAAGCCGGAGTTTCAGGGCACCAGCATTCTGCTGGCGCGTGAAAACTTCGGCTGCGGCTCATCGCGCGAGCACGCCCCCTGGGCGCTGACCGACTTTGGTTTTCACGTTGTGATTGCGCCGAGCTTTGCCGACATTTTCTACGGCAACAGCTTTAACAACCAGCTGCTGCCGGTTCGCCTCAGTGACGAGCAGGTCGACGAGATGTTTAAGCTGGTCGCGGCGCAGCCGGGCATTCGCTTTACCGTCGATCTTGAAGCGCAGACGGTAACGGCGGGCGATAAAGTTTATCCATTCGAGATCGACAGCTTCCGCCGCCACTGCATGCTGAACGGCCTCGACAGTATCGGTCTGACGCTGCAGTACGAAGCCGCTATCAGCGACTACGAACAGCGCCAGCCTGCGTTTCTGAATTAAGGCGGATAAAGCCTCAAGCCCAGACGACACCAGAGTTAAAGCGCGGGTGGTGTGGGCAGAGGAGCACAGCGTCCCGCGACAGGGATGTCGCGGGCCGAGCGAGCATGGATGCCTTGAGCGACTTTGCGATCGGCCCATGCCACCCACGCCGGCCACGGTTCAAGCCCAGGGCGACCACTGCGTCGCCCTTCCTTTTATACGTTCTTCACGCGCGCCGACATAGCGAAGGCCGCGACAGCCAGTCCCAGCGCCAGCCAGTAGACCGCAATATGCCCGAAGCGCTCGCTTAACGTCCCCTGAATCACACCTGCCAGAATCATCCCGGTAGAAATGGAGTTGGTGAACATCGTGGTCGCCGCCCCCGGCCTGCCCGGCATTAAATCCTGAAACCACAGCATGCCGATACCGGCGATAATGCCGATAAAAACCGCGTTAAACAGCTGCAGCGCCATCAGCGCGGTCTGCGAAGCGAACATCGCCAGCCCGGCGTAAAACAGGATGCCCGCCGCCAGCGCGATCAGCATCAGATTGCGCTTGCCGACGCGCTTCGCATAGTGCCCGGCCAGCAGCATCACCGGGATCTCCAGCCCAGCCGCCGTCCCCATCAGCAGACCCGCCAGCTTCTCCGGCAGCCCCAGCGTCACGCTGATATAAAGGGGCATATCGATGATATACATGGTATTGCAGGTCCACATGGTCATCGAGGCGATAAACAGCAGGCGTACATCGCGGTCGCGCCAGCCGCTCAACGGCATACCGCCGCTCTGCATCAGCGGCGCGGCGCGCGGCACCGAAGGCAACGTAAACCTGATCAGCAGAATACAAAGCAGAAACAGCGCGGCAGCCACCAGAAAGAGCGTAACGAAGCCAAAGTTAAGCGCCAGCGCAAACGACAGCGGCGGGCCAATTACCCAGGCAAGCGAAAGCTGCGCGCGCATAACCGAGCTGAACATTACCGCTTCGCGCGCCGACTGGTCGGCATACTCGCGCGCCAGCGCGAAAATCTGCGGCATCGAGACGCTGGCCAGTGCCGAGAGCAGCACGCCAAGCGTAATCAGCGTCAGATAGTGGCGGGTAAAGGCGAACAGCAGCGCGTTACAAAAGGCCATCAGACAGCAAAAGAGGATCAGCGTGCGGCGATCGCCGCGGCTGTCGGAGCGTTTCGCCACCAGCATGCTGACGGCAATACCTGCGATGGCGTTAACGGTAAAAAACAGCCCTACCCAGAAAGGACGTGCCTGCACTTCACGGGTCAGAAACAGGCTCAGCGTCGGCGCCTGCAGCGCGCCGGCGACACCAATCATAAAAGAGGCAGCCATAAAGGCGAGAAAGACCGGATTGATACGGCGCTTCCGGGTTAACAGCGATTTCATAGCGAAATCCCTTTGAAGTCGAAGCAGGAAAAACAAGAAGATAAATTCTAACGCAACATAAAAAAGCCAGCAGGAAAAATCTCTGCTGGCGGTGTAATTGCACCCTACTCAGAAAAGATCCCGCCGCAGCGGCATCATGGTCGAGCGCCATTCAGTCGTGAATGCCTCCCGCTCTTCCAATAGTGCTAAGTTTGCCCTTAATATGAGGCAGGAAAAACTGAGCGCTTTTCACAGGGAGTTCCTCTTTTATGTCCTCATCACGCCTCAAGCAGCAGTTCATCCGGCTGTGGCAAAGCTGTCAGGGCGAAAGTCAGCTGGTGACGCTAAACGAACTGGCCGAGCGGCTGCACTGTTCGCGTCGCCATATGCGCAACCTGCTCAATGCGATGCAGGAGGCGGGCTGGCTTACCTGGCAGGCGGAGGCGGGGCGCGGCAAACGTTCACAGCTCACCTTTTGCTACACCGGCCTCGCGCTACAGCAGCAGCGCGCTGAAGATCTGCTGGAGCAGGATCGCATCGATCAGCTGGTGCAGCTGGTTGGCGACAAGGCGGAAGTGGGCCAGATGATCCGCGCACATCTTGGCCGCAGTTTCCGGCAGGGCAAACATATTTTGCGCGTGCTTTACTATCGACCGCTGCTGAATCTGCTTCCCGGTTCGCCGCTGCGCCGCTCTGAAACGCATCTTGCCCGTCAGATTTTTAACGGTCTGACGCGCATAAATGAGGAAAATGGGGAAGTCGAGGCGGATATCGCGCATCACTGGCAGGCGCTTTCGCCGCTGCACTGGCGCTTTTACGTCCGCCCGGCGATCCGCTTTCATCACGGTCGCGAACTGGAAATAGCGGATGTGATGGCAAGCCTGGAGCGCCTGCGTGCGCTGCCGCTCTTCTCCCATATCCGCCAGATCGATTCGCCCGCCCCCTGGACGCTGGATATCAGTCTCAGCGCGCCGGACGACTGGCTGCCGTGGCTGCTCGGCAGCGTCAGCGCCATGATCCTGCCGCGCGAGTGGCCGCAGATGCGCGACTTCGCACGCCATCCCGTCGGCACCGGGCCCTACCGCGTGGTGCGCAACCAGCACAGCCAGCTGAAGATCGAGGCGTTTGACGACTACTTCGGCTTTCGCGCGCTGATAGATGACGTCTCTATCTGGGTGCTGCCGGAGATTAGCGACGAGCTGGTCTATTCTGGCGTGCGGCTGCAGGGCGCCGCCGAGGATGAAAAACTGGAAGAGAGCCGCCTTGAAGAGGGCTGCTATTTTTTACTGTTCGACCAGCGTTCGGCCCAGGGGCGCGACGCGGCTATCCGGCGCTGGCTCTGTCATCTGTTTAATCCTGTCGCCCTGCTCAACCATGCCGAGACGGGCTATCAGCGCTACTGGTATCCCGCTTACGGACTGCTGCCGCGCTGGCATCACCGCCGCGACCTGACGCCAGCGACGAAACCGCCCGGTCTGGAGAGCCTGACGCTGACCTGGTACAGCCAGCACGTCGAACATGAGGGCATTGCCAACGCGCTGCGTCCGCTGCTGGCGCAGCATAATGTACGGTTGATTACCCGCGCGGTCGACTACGAGACCTGGCATCAGGGCGAAGCGGAAAGCGATGTCTGGCTCGGCAGCGTGAACTTCACTCTGCCGCTGGAGTATGCGCTGTTTGCCCAGCTTTATGAGATCCCGCTGCTGCATCGCTGCCTGCCGCTCGACTGGGAAGAGGACGCCGCGCGCTGGCGACGTAAAGCGCTGCCGCTCGCCGAATGGAGCAAACGGCTGCTGGACACAGACGGTGTGCATCCGCTGTTCCATCACTGGCTACTGCTGGAGGGCCAGCGCAGCATGCGCGGCGTGCGGCTCAATACGCTCGGCTGGTTTGACTTTAAATCCGCCTGGTTCGCGCCGCCCACGCTGTGACGCTTTCCCCCTGTCGACGAAATGTCTAGAATGAGCCGTTCTCAACGGGGTGCCTGCAAAAGGCTGAGAGAAACCCGTCGAACCTGATTCGGTTAATACCGACGTAGGGATTTGAGAGGCTGCTACGCTCAGATCCTTTGCGACTCATAACAACTCTCCCCAAGGAGCGCAAAGTGGTTAAACAGATTCTCCCTCTGCTGATGTTACTGTCCTTGCCAGCGCTGGCGGCAAAACCTCTCCTGACCGTCTACACCTACGACTCGTTCTCTGCGGAATGGGGCCCCGGCCCGGCGGTGAAAAAAACCTTCGAAGCGCAGTGCGGCTGCGAGCTGCGCTATGTGGCGCTGGAGGATGGCGTCTCGCTGTTGAACCGCGTGCGCATGGAGGGTAAAAACAGTAAAGCTGACGTGGTACTCGGCCTCGACAACAATCTGCTGCAGGCCGCACAGCAGACCGGCCTGTTCGCCAAAAGCGGGGTCGATACCCGCACGCTGGCGCTGCCGGGCGGCTGGCAGGATCAGACCTTTGTGCCTTTCGACTACGGCTACTTCGCCTTCGTCTACGACAAAAAACGCCTTAAAAACCCGCCGACCAGCCTGAAAGAGCTGGTGGAGAGCCCGGAAAAATGGCGCGTGATTTATGAAGATCCGCGCACCAGCACCCCTGGCCTGGGTCTGCTGCTCTGGATGCAGAAGGTTTATGGCGACAACGCGCCGGAAGCCTGGCAGAAGCTGGCGCGCAAAACCGTTACCGTCACCAAAGGCTGGAGCGAAGCCTACGGCCTGTTCCTGAAAGGCGAAGGCGATCTGGTGCTGAGCTACACCACCTCGCCCGCTTATCACCTTATCGAAGAGAAGAAAGAGAACTACGCCGCGGCGCCGTTCGCCGAAGGCCACTATCTGCAGGTTGAGGTCGCCGCGCAGCTCGCCAGCAGCAAGCAGCCGAAGCTGGCGCAGCAGTTTATGCAGTTTATGCTGACGCCTGCCTTCCAGAACGCGATCCCCACGGGCAACTGGATGTATCCGGTAATTAAAAGCGACCTGCCGGCAGGTTTCCAGACGCTTAGCGTGCCGCAAACCGCGCTCCAGTACAGCCCGCAGGAAGTGGCGCAGCAGCGCGCAAACTGGATCAGTGCATGGCAACGCGCCGTCAGCCGCTAATCCCGCTGTGGATGGTGCCCGGCAGCAGCGCCGCGCTGCTGCTGTGCGCCGTGGCGCTGCTGGCGTTCGGCGCGCTCTGGTTCAGCGCGCCGCAAGGCGACTGGCGCGCGCTGCTGCACGACAGCTATCTGCGCCATGTGGTGCTTTTCTCCTTCGCGCAGGCGCTGCTCTCCGCCCTGCTCTCGCTGCTGCCGGCAATACCGCTGGCGCGCGCGCTTTACCGCAGGCGCTTCCCCGGCCGTCAGCTGCTGCTGCGCCTCTGCGCCATGACGCTGGTACTGCCGGTGCTGGTGGCGGTATTTGGCCTGCTGACGGTCTATGGCCGCGTCGGCTGGCTGGCGCAGATCTGTCAGCTGCTCGGCATCGACTACCGCTTCTCCCCCTATGGGCTGCAGGGCATTCTGCTGGCGCACTGCTTTTTTAATCTGCCGCTGGCGACGCGCCTGATGCTCCAGACGCTGGAAAATATTCCGGGCGAACAGCGCCAGCTCGCTGCCCAGCTCGGCCTGCGTGGCTGGCACTTTTTCCGCCTGCTGGAGTGGCCCTGGCTGCGCCGTCAGCTGCTGCCGACCGGCGCGCTGATTTTCATGCTCTGCTTCGCCAGCTTCGCGACCGTCCTCTCGCTCGGCGGCGGCCCGCAGGCCACCACCATTGAACTGGCGATCTTTCAGGCGCTGAGTTTCGACTACGATCCTGGCCGCGCCGCGCTGCTGGCGCTGATCCAGCTCGCTTTCTGTCTGACGCTGGTGCTGCTGAGCCAGCGTTTCAGCAAGGTGATCCCGGCTGGCCGGGCGCTGCTACGAGGCTGGCGCGATCCGCAGGACTCGCGGCGCGCGCAGGTCGGCGACGGTCTGATTATCGCGCTGGCGCTCTTGCTGCTGCTGCCGCCGCTGCTGGCGGTCGTCGTTGACGGGCTGCGCGGCGGACTGGGCGGCGCGCTGGCCCAGCCAGCGCTCTGGCAGGCGACCCTGACGTCGCTGCGTATCGCAATCGGCGCGGGCGTGCTCTGCGTCACGCTGACCATGATGCTGCTGTGGAGCAGCCGCGAGCTGCGTCTGCGCCAGCGCGCGCTGCCTGCGCAGCTGATGGAGACCAGCGGCATGCTGATTCTGGCGATGCCCGGCATCGTGCTGGCAACGGGCTTCTTTCTGCTGTTCAATGCCACCACGGGCCTGCCCGACTCGCCCGACGGGCTGGTCATCTTCGCCAACGCTCTGCTCGCTATTCCCTATGCATTAAAGGTGCTGGAAAACCCGATGCGCGACAGCGCCGAGCGCTACGCTCACCTGTGCGCCTCGCTGGGCATCAGCGGCTGGAACCGGCTGTGGCTGATCGAGCTGCGCGCGCTGAAACGCCCGCTGGCGCAGGCGCTCGCCTTCGCCTGCGTGCTGTCGATCGGCGACTTCGGCGTAGTGGCGCTGTTTGGCAGCGCCGACTTCCGCACGCTGCCCTTTTACCTCTACCAGCAGACTGGCGCCTATCGCGGTGCGGACGGCGCGGTCACCGCCCTGCTGCTGTTAGCGATCTGCCTGCTGCTCTTTACCCTGATGGAAAAATTACCTGGCCGCCATGCTGACACTGACTAATCTGACCTACCTCTATCAACATCTGCCGATGCGTTTCAGCTTTAGCGCTGAGCGCGGCGAGCGGCTGGCTGTGCTCGGCCCGAGCGGTGCAGGCAAAAGCACGCTGCTCAGCCTGATCGCCGGATTTTTGCCGGTCAGCCAGGGCGCGCTGTGCATTGACGGCGCGGATCACACCCACAGCGTACCGGCGCAGCGCCCGGTTTCGATGCTGTTTCAGGAGAACAACCTGTTCCCGCACCTCAGCGTGCAGCAGAACATGGCGCTGGGCCTGCATCCTGGCCTGAAGCTGAACGCCGCGCAGCGGCAACAGCTGGAGGAGATTGCCCATCAGGTGGGATTAAGCGATCTGCTGACGCGCCTGCCGGGCCAGCTCTCCGGCGGTCAGCGGCAGCGTGCGGCGCTGGCGCGCTGCCTGCTGCGCGACCGTCCGGTCCTGCTGCTGGACGAGCCCTTCTCAGCGCTCGATCCCGCCCTGCGTAATGAGATGTTGCAGCTGGTACGGCGCGTCTGCGAGGCGCAGGCCATTACCCTGCTGATGGTGTCGCATAGCCTTGAGGATGCGCAGCAGATTGCGCCGCGCAGTCTGGTGATCGTCGATGGCCGCGTCTACTGGGATGGCGCGACCGAAACGCTGCTGTCGGGCGACACGCGCGAGGCCGACGTGCTTGGCATCGCGCGCTCGTCAGGCAAAGAAGACGCGCCATAAAAGCTGGCGGAACATCGGCATCATCGGATGGAACTGGATCGCCGTAAAGGCGGCAAGCGCGATGGCTATTCCCAGCGGCGCCAGCCAGCGCAGACGCTGCGGCGGCAGCCAGGCCGTGGCCCAGTCGCGGCTTTTGCCGCTGCGCCACCAGCGCCAGCCGAGCCAGCAGCCCAGCCAGACCAGCAGCGCGACCAGCAGCAGCAGCCACTTAAACGCGCCGCTCTGCGCATCCTTCGGCACGTCGATCGCCACGCCCGCCAGAATGCCCGGCAGAAGATAGAGCGGCGGCCATAGCAGGCAGCCGATCAGGTTCGGCGGCAGAAACTTGCGCACCGGCAGCTCCAGCATGCCAGCCGCCAGCGGGATCAGCGGACGCGTCGGCCCGACGAACCGCCCGACCAGAACGGTGAACATGCTGTGCTGGTGCAGCGCGTGCTCGGTTTTATCCAGCAGGCCTTTATACTTTTGCAGATATTTCCAGCGGTGCAGCGGTCCCTGAAACTTCCAGCCGATGCCGTAAGAGAGCCAGTCGCCCACCAGACAACCGATAAAGCCCGCCGCCCACGCGGGATAAAGCCCGATCTGTCCGCTGCCAACCAGCGCGCCCAGGCTTGCCATCATAACGGTGCCCGGCAGCAGCAGGCCGACAAAGGCCAGCGATTCAAGAAAGGTCACCAGCGCAACGGCAATAAGCGCATACTCCAGCGACTGCGTAAACAGATGTTGAATCCAGGCTTCCATAACCTTCCTTATCAGAATTTGGATGCTGGATTGTCCAGAGGCGGCGTGACAGCGTCAAGGCAAGAATTGTAGGGCGATGTTGACAAAAGCACGCCGCGCGCACTGGATAAATAACCATGTTATACTCTGGCTGTTTTTTCCTCTGGAGCCGACGTGAATACGCCCCGCGCAGGATTCCTGCTTACCCGCCACTGGCGCGACAGCGCTCAGGGCACCGAAATCATTTTCTGGCTGGCGACGGACAACGGCCCGCAGCGTCTGGTATTGCCGGTTCAGGAGTCGGTGGCCTTTATTCCGCGCGACTATCAGCCGCAGGTGGAAGCACTGCTGCGTGACGAACGTCAGGTGCGCCTGCAGCCGCTGGAACTAAAGGATTTTCGCCGTCGTCCGGTATTCGGCCTCTACTGCCGCCAGCACCGTCAGCTGCAGCGGCTGGAGAAGCTGCTGCGCGAACAGGGCATCCCGGTCTTTGAGGCGGATATCCGGCCGCCGGAGCGTTTTCTGATGGAGCGCTTTATCACCGCGCCGGTCTGGTTCAGCGGCGAGCCGCAGGGCGACGCGCTGATCAATGCCCGCCTGAAGCCCCATCCCGACTACCGTCCACCGCTTAAGTGGGTGTCGCTGGATATCGAGACCACCCAACACGGCGAACTCTACTGCATCGGCCTTGAAGGCTGCGGCCAGCGTCAGGTTTTTATGCTGGGGCCGCCCAACGGCGACGCCAGCGCGCTCGATTTCGAACTGATCTATTGCGATACGCGTCCGCAGCTGCTGGAGGCGCTCAACGCCTGGTTTGCGCAGCACGATCCCGACGTGATAATCGGCTGGAACCTGGTGCAGTTCGACCTGCGTGTCCTGCAGAAACATGCCGACCGCTACGCCATCCCGCTGCGCCTGGGACGCCAGAATGCGCCGCTGGAGTGGCGCGAACACGGTTTTAAGCCCGGCGTCTTTTCTGCCAGCGCCGCTGGCCGCCTGATTATCGACGGCATCGAGGCGCTGAAGTCCGCCTTCTGGACTTTTCCCTCATTCAGTCTGGAAGCGGTGTCGCAACAGCTGCTGGGCGAAGGCAAAGCGATCGATAATCCCTGGCATCGCATGGAAGAGATCAACTGGCGCTTCGCCAACGATAAGCCAGCGCTGGCGCGTTACAACCTGAAAGACTGCGAGCTGGTGACGCGCATTTTCCATAAAACCGAGATTATGCCCTTTTTGCTGGAGCGCGCGGCGGTCAACGGCCTGGCGGTGGATCGCCACGGCGGATCGGTGGCGGCTTTTAGCCATCTCTATATTCCGCGTATGCACCGCGCGGGCTTTGTGGCACCCGGCCTCGGCGAAGTCGCGCCGGAAGCGAGCCCCGGCGGCTACGTGATGGATTCCCGCCCCGGCCTCTACGACTCGGTGCTGGTGCTGGATTACAAAAGCCTTTACCCGTCGATTATCCGCACCTTCCTGATCGATCCGGTCGGGCTGGTTGAAGGCCTGGCCCACCCGGACGACGCCGATTCAGTGCCCGGCTTTCGCGAGGCGCGCTTTTCGCGTCACACCCACTGCCTGCCCGCTATCGTCGAGCAGATCTGGCAGGGGCGCGAAGCGGCTAAAAAACAGGGCAATAAGCCGCTGTCACAGGCGCTGAAAATTATTATGAACGCCTTTTACGGCGTGCTCGGCACCAGCGCCTGTCGCTTCTTCGATCCTCGTCTCGCCTCGTCGATTACGCTGCGCGGCCACCTTATTATGCAGCAGACGCGCGAACTGATAGAGGCGCAGGGCTACGACGTTATTTACGGCGATACCGATTCGACCTTTGTCTGGCTGAAATCACCGCACAGCGAAGCGGAGGCGGCAGCGATCGGCCGCGCTCTGGCGCAGCAGATAAATGCGTGGTGGCGTGAGCATCTGCAGCAGCAGTACGGCCTCGCCAGCGCGCTGGAGCTGGAGTATGAAAACCACTTCAGCCGTTTCCTGATGCCGACCATTCGCGGCGCCGAACAGGGCAGCAAAAAGCGTTACGCCGGGCTGATCCGCGACGGCGCGCAGGAGCGGCTGGTATTCAAAGGTCTGGAGTCGGTGCGCACCGACTGGACGCCGCTGGCGCAGCAGTTTCAGCAGGCGCTCTATGGCCATATCTTCCGCGGCGAACCCTGGCAGGATTACGTGCGCGACACGGTGGCGCGGCTGCTGGCGGGCGAACTGGACGACCTGCTGATCTATAAAAAACGGCTGCGCCGTCCCCTGGCTGACTATGAGCGCAACGTGCCGCCGCACGTGCGCGCCGCGCGGCTGGCGGATGAGCAGAACCGCAAGCTGAACCGCCCTTTGCAGTATCAAAACGGCGGCTCGATCCGCTATGTTATCGCCACGGCAGGCCCTGAACCCCTGGAGGCGCGCGTCACGCCGCTTGATTACGATCACTACGTCAGCAAGCAGCTACAGCCGGTGGCCGACGGCATTTTGCCTTTCGTCGACGGCGACTTTGCTATACTGATTACTGGGCAGCTGGGGCTTTTTTGACAGGTGACGAACGGCCTGCCTTCCAGTACCATAGCGCCCTTCCTGCATCTCACCGCTCTTAAAACCTGACCAGACCTCCCTTTGTCTGGGGAAAAGGTATTGCCTGTGGCGGGGAAACATCACCAAAAACACCTTAAAAATTCGAGCTAAAAAGATATGGTTTTTACATTAGGTCAGCGCTGGATTAGTGATACGGAAAGTGAACTGGGACTCGGCACGGTCGTGGCGGCAGACGCGCGCATGGTTACGCTGCTGTTTCCGGCAACGGGTGAAAACCGCCTCTATGCCCGTAACGACTCCCCGGTGACTCGCGTTATCTTTAATCCGGGCGATACGGTGACCAGCCACGAAGGCTGGCAAATGCGCGTCGATGAAGTACGCAATGAAAATGACCTGATGACCTATATCGGCACGCGTCTTGATACTGACGAAAGCGAGGTGGTGCTGCGGGAAGTGATGCTCGACAGCAAGCTGGTGTTCAGCAAACCGCAGGATCGCTTGTTCGCCGGTCAGCTCGACCGCATGGACCGCTTCGCCCTGCGCTATCGCGCCCGCAAATATCAGAGCGCCCAGTATCGCCTGCCGGTCAGCGGTCTGCGCGGCATGCGCACCAACCTGATCCCGCATCAGCTGCATATCGCCCACGACGTGGGCCGCCGTCACGCGCCGCGCGTGCTGCTGGCGGACGAAGTGGGCCTCGGCAAAACCATTGAAGCCGGCATGATTATCCAGCAGCAGCTGCTGGCCGGGCGCGCCGATCGCGTCTTGATCATCGTGCCGGAAACCCTGCAGCACCAGTGGCTGGTAGAGATGCTGCGCCGCTTTAACCTGCGTTTCGCGCTGTTTGACGACGATCGCTACGCCGAGGCGCAGCACGACAGCGACAACCCCTTTGAGACCGAACAGCTGATTATCTGCTCGCTCGATTTCGTTCGTCGCAACAAGCAGCGCCTTGAACTGCTGGCGGAGGCTGAATGGGATCTGATGGTGGTCGACGAAGCGCACCATCTCGCCTGGAGCGAAGGGGAGCCGAGCCGCGAATATGCGGTTATTGAACAGCTGGCGGAACAGATCCCCGGCGTGCTGCTGCTGACCGCGACGCCGGAACAGCTGGGTATGGAGAGCCACTTCGCGCGTCTGCGCCTGCTCGACCCTGACCGCTTCCACGACTTCGCGCAGTTCCTCGAGGAGCAACAGCATTTTCGTCCGATTGCCGACGCGGTCTCCTCACTGCTGGCTGATAAAGCCATCTCGCAGGATGAGATGAATATGATCAACGATCTGGTGGGCGAAGAAGATATTGAGCCGCTCCTGCAGGTCGCCAACAGCGAGCGCGACGGCAAACTCGAGGCGCGCAAAGAGTTGATCTCTATGCTGATGGATCGCCACGGCACCAGCCGCGTGCTGTTCCGCAACACGCGTAACGGCGTGAAGGGCTTCCCGAAACGCGAGCTGCATCAGATCCGTCTGCCGCTGCCCGCTCAGTATCAGACCGCCATCAAGGTCTCCGGTATTATGGGCGCCCGCAAAAGCGCGGAAGAGCGCGCACGCGACCTGCTCTACCCCGAGCAAATTTATCAGGAGTTTGAAGGCGACAGCGGCACCTGGTGGAACTTCGACCCACGCGTCGAGTGGCTGCTTGGCTACCTGACCAGCAACCGCAAAGAGAAAGTGCTGGTGATCTGCGCCAAAGCGGCCACCGCGCTACAGCTGGAGCAGGTGCTGCGCGAGCGCGAAGGCATCCGTGCCGCCGTGTTCCACGAAGGGTTGTCGATTATCGAACGCGACCGCGCCGCCGCCTGGTTCGCCTCGGAAGAGAACGGCGCGCAGGTGCTGCTCTGCTCGGAAATTGGTTCTGAAGGGCGTAACTTCCAGTTCTCCAGCCGCCTGGTGATGTTCGATCTGCCCTTTAACCCGGATCTGCTGGAGCAGCGCATCGGTCGTCTCGATCGTATCGGTCAGGCGCACGACATTCAGATTATGGTGCCCTGGCTGGAGAAGACCGCTCAGGCGGTGCTGCTGCGCTGGTATCACGAAGGGCTCGACGCGTTCGAGCATACCTGCCCGACCGGCCGCACAATCTACGACAGCGTCCATCAGCCGTTGATTAACTTCCTTGCCGCGCCGGAAAACAGTGAAGGTCTGGATGAATTTATCGCCGAGTGCCGCAAGCAGCACGAGTCGCTGAAGTCGCAGCTGGAGCACGGGCGCGACCGTCTGCTGGAGCTCAACTCCAACGGCGGCGAAGCGGCGCAGGCGCTGGCGGCGGAGATCGCCGCGCAGGATAACGACACCGAGCTGGTGAACTTCGCGCTCAACCTGTTCGATATCGTCGGTATCAATCAGGAGGATCGCAGCGATAACCTCATCGTGCTGACGCCGTCCGATCATATGCTGGTACCCGATTTCCCTGGTCTGCCGGAAGATGGCTGCACCATCACCTTTAACCGTGACCAGGCGCTGTCGCGCGAAGATACCCAGTTCATCACCTGGGAGCATCCGCTGATCCGCAACGGTCTGGATCTGATCCTCTCCGGCGACACCGGCAGCTGCGCGCTGTCGCTGCTGAAAAACAAGGCGCTGCCGGTAGGCACGCTGCTGGTCGAGACGATCTACGTGGTAGAAGCGCAGGCGCCGAAGCATCTGCAGCTGACCCGTTTTCTGCCGCCGACGCCGATCCGCATGCTGCTGGATCGCAACGGCACCAACCTGGCGGGCAAGGTCGAGTTTGAAAGCTTTAACCGTCAGCTCAATGCGGTGAATCGCCACACCGGCAGCAAGCTGGTCAACGCAGTGCAGCAGGACGTACACGCGATTCTGATGCAGGCTGAAGAGAAAGTGGTGGCGGAAGCGCAGACGCTGATCGACGCGGCGCGCGCCGAAGCGGACGAGAGGCTGGGCGCGGAGCTGTCGCGTCTTGAAGCGCTGAAGGCGGTCAATCCCAACATCCGTGAAGATGAGATTGAGGCGCTGGAGAGCAATCGTCAGCAGGTGCTGGAAAGCCTGAGCCAGGCGAACTGGCGTCTCGACGCGCTGCGCCTGATCGTGGTCACGCATCAGTAACCTCTCTCCGTCGGGCGAGAGGAGCCGAAGCGCCAGCGTCCCGCATCAGAGATGAGGCGGGACGCGCCTTTAACGTCTTTGCTATAGCGGTCTCTCGCCGCGCTGGCGAAGTGAGAATATACGCAGGGGCTATTTCGCCCCTTTTCTTTGATCTATAAGCAGATATAAAAATGGAACCCTACAATCCGCCACGCGAGCCCTGGCTGCATATCCTTTATCAGGATGCGCACATTATGGTGGTCAATAAGCCGAGCGGACTGCTGTCGGTACCTGGCCGTCTGGAAGAGCACAAAGACAGCGTAATGACGCGCATTCAGCGCGATTTCCCGCAGGCGGAGTCGGTGCATCGCCTCGATATGGCTACCAGCGGCGTGATTGCGGTGGCGCTGACCAAAGCGGCGGAGCGCGAGCTGAAGCGTCAGTTTCGCGAGCGCGAACCCTCTAAACGCTACGTGGCGCGCGTCTGGGGTCATCCGGCTGCGGAAAAAGGCGTGGTGGATCTTCCGCTGATTTGCGACTGGCCGAACCGGCCAAAACAGAAGGTCTGTTTTGAAACCGGCAAAGCGGCGCAGACCGAATATGAAGTGCTGGAGTATCTGGCCGACAACAGCGCGCGCGTGGCGCTAAAGCCGATTACCGGCCGTTCGCACCAGCTGCGCGTGCATATGCTGGCGCTGGGTCATCCTATTCTCGGCGACGGCTTTTACGCTCATCCTGAGGCGAAGGCGCGCGCGCCGCGTCTGCTGCTGCATGCCGAGTCGCTGACTATTACCCACCCGGCGTTCGGCAACAGCATGACGTTTCGCCAGCCAGCGGATTTTTAACCTCGCGCCTGCGGTTACTTAAATCCTTTCTCGCGGCGAATCAGATCGTAAGCCGCCTGAATCTCCTGCGCCTTCTGTTTCGCCATATCCATCATCTCCGGCGGCAGGCCTTTCGCCACCAGCTTGTCGGGATGGTGCTCGCTCATCAGCTTGCGGTAGGCGCGCTTAATGGTGGTGGCGTCATCGCTGCTTTTGACGCCCAGCACACTGCAGGCATCCTCCAGCGTCGGCCCGCGCTGCGCCTGCTGATAGCCGCCGCCCTGGCCGCCGAACTGCTGGCCGCCCTCCATCATGCGCAGGAACTGATCGAACTGAATGCGCGAAATGCCCAGCTCTTCGGCGATGACGTAAAGCACCTGCCGCTCGTTCGGGTGCAGCGAACCGTCGGCGAAGGCAGCCTGAATCTGAATTTCCAGAAACATCCGAATCAGATCGAAGCGGCCGAAACAGGCGCTGCGCAGTTCGCGCAGTTTGGTGCGTAACGGATAATCGCCCTGTTTGCCTTCGCGGAAGGCGCGCTGCGCGGCGGTACGCGCCTCGCCATGCAGCTGCATGCGATCCATTAATAAAGAAGCGATTTGAATATCGGCTTCGGTAACGCGCCCTTTCGATTTGGTAAGGTGGCCCATTACCTGAAATGTGGTCTGAAAAAACAGCGTCTGGCGGGTTTGGTTATTCGCGAACCAGGCCTGTCCTTTTGCGCTGCGAACCTTATCGATCAAATGGCCAATCAGCAGGCCGAACACAATGCCCCAAAAACCGGCGCCGGAAAGCAGCCCCAGCACCAGCCCAATAACTTTTCCCCAGTAGCGCATAAACTCCTCAATTCGCCATGCTTGCGGCTGAAAATTGCATTATCATACCTGTCATTTACCCCAGCGCCTAACGGCAACGCGGACAGACAAGGATTAACACTGGCACAACGCCGGGCAGTACGTTAGTCTCTGACCCGATTGTCGGCATGATGCCAGTTTTCATGGAATTCTCGATACCGCGTATGAATAAACGACTACCTACCCTGCTGGCCACCATGATTGGCGCAGCGATATCCAGTCAGTCTGCTCTGGCCGACGATCTTATGTCGCAGTGTATGCTGGGCGTGCCGAGCTATAATCGCCCGCTGGTCAATGGCCAGACGAACCAGCTGCCGGTCACGATCCATTCCGACGCGGCGAAGGGAAACTATCCGGACGACGCGGTATTCACCGGAAACGTAGATGTTCAGCAGGGCAACAGCCGTCTGCAGTCGGATGAAATGCAGCTGCATCAGCGCCAGCAAGAGGGGCAAACCACGCCGGTACGCACCGTCGACGCGCTGGGTAATGTGCGCTACGACGACAATCAGGTCATCCTGAAAGGTCCGAAAGCCTGGTCCAATCTGAACAGTAAAGACACCAACGTCTGGAACGGTAACTACCAGATGGTGGGACGTCAGGGGCGCGGCGACGCCGATTTGATGAAGCAGCGCGCCGATAATCGCTATACCATTCTGGAAAACGGCAGCTTCACCTCCTGTCTGCCCGGCTACAATAGCTGGAGCGTAGTGGGATCGCAGGTGATCCAGGATCGCCAGGAAGAAGTGGCGGAGATCTGGAATGCGCGCTTTAAGCTAGGCTCCGTGCCGATCTTCTACAGCCCCTATCTGCAACTGCCGATTGGCGATCGCCGCCGCTCCGGCTTCCTGATCCCCAACGCGAAATATGGCAGCAGCAAAGGGTTCGAGTTTATTCTGCCCTACTACTGGAACATCGCGCCGCAGGCGGATGCCACCATTACGCCGCACTATATGTCGAAGCGCGGCATGCAGCTGGAGAACGAATTCCGCTACCTGACGCAGTTCGGCGCCGGCCTGATGGAGTTTGACTATCTGCCGTCAGACGACCAGTACGATAAAGACAAAGCGGTACGCGGCATCGCGGAAGATAAAAGCAGTGACCGCTGGCTCTTCTACTGGCGCCACGCCGGTGTTTATGACCAGCACTGGCGTTTCAACGCCGACTACACCAAAGTCAGCGATCCCTACTACTTTAACGATCTCGACTCGAAATATTACAATTCGACCGACGGCTACGCGACGCAGAAATTCAGCTTCGGCTACGCCGACACCAACTGGGACGCCACGCTCTCCAGTCGTGATTTTCAGGTCTTCGGCGACACAAGCAACAACAACGTCTATCGCGCGCAGCCGCAGCTGGATCTGAACTTCTACCAGAACGATATGGGTCCGTTCGACGGCCGTATCTATGCGCAGGCGGTGAAGTTTACCAATGTTAACAACGACTACCCAGAAGCGACCCGTCTGCATATCGAACCGACGCTTAATCTGCCGCTTTCTAACGGGTGGGCGAGCCTGGATACCGAAGCGAAGTTCCTGGCGACGCACTATCAACAGGATTCGCTGGATTACTACAACGCTAATCTGGCGAATAACGAGAACAGTCAGAGCGGCCAGCTGAAAAGCTCGGTGAACCGCACCATGCCGCAGTTCAAGGTCGACGGCAGACTGGTATTCGATCGCGATATGGACTGGGCGGAAGGCTATACCCAGACGCTCGAGCCGCGCGTTCAGTATCTCTATATTCCATACCGCAACCAGAGCGATATCTATCCGTACGACTCGACGCTGCTGCAGACTGACTATACCGGCCTGTTCCGCGACCGCACCTATAGCGGCCTGGATCGTATCGCCTCGGCTAACGAAGTGTCGACCGGCGTCACCTCGCGTATTTATGATCAGGATCTGGTTGAACGTTTTAACGTTTCCGTGGGTCAAATCTACTCGTTTACCCCTTCACGTACCGGCGTAAACCAGACTAACAAAGAAGATGACACCGGCAGCCTGATTTGGGCCGGTGACACCTACTGGAAAGTCAGCGATCGCTGGGCGGTACGCGGCGGGCTGCAGTACGATACCCGTCTCGATAACGTCGCACAGGGCAATACCGTGCTGGAGTATCGTCGCGACGCCGACCGCGTTGTGCAGCTGAGCTATCGCTACAGCAGTCCGGAGTATGTGGCGACCGCGCTGAACAACTCCAGCCTGGTGAACAACCCGATCTACAAAAACGGGATTTCCCAGGTCGGCGGCACCGCCAGCTGGCCCATCGCGGACGCCTGGTCAGTGGTGGGTGCGTACTACTACGATACGCGCAACAGCAAACCCGCTTCGCAGCTGGTTGGCCTGCAGTACAGCTCCTGCTGCTACGCGATCCGCGTCGGTTACGAACGTAAGATCAACGGTTGGGAAAACAACGACAGTAAGTATGACAACCAAATCTCATTCAACATTGAGCTGCGCGGTTTGAGCTCTGGTTATGGCTTAGGCACCGAGCAGATGCTGCGTCAGGGCATTATCCCTTATCAGCGCGCTTTCTGATGTTGCGATGTTTGACTGGTAATTCCCGCTCTGCGGAAACAACTATGGAAAAAGTATGAAGAACTGGAGAATGCTGATTCTGGGTGTGGCGGTAGCCGCCAACACCGCGTTCGCAGCACCACAAGTGGTTGATAAAGTCGCTGCCGTTGTGAATAACGGCGTCGTTCTGGAGAGTGACGTAGATAATATGCTGCGCACCGTAAAAGCGCAGTCGCAACAGGCCGGTCAGCAGTTGCCGGACGACAAGACATTGCGCCACCAGATCCTTGAACGTCAGATCATGGACAACATCATCCTGCAGATGGGCGAAAAAGCGGGCCTGCAGATCAACGATCAGCAACTCGACCAGGCAATCAGCAATATCGCCGCGCAGAACCATATGAGCCTCGATCAGCTGCGCAGCCGCCTGGCCTATGACGGCGTTAACTACAGCGACTATCGCGGACAGATCCGTAAAGAGATGCTGATCGCCGAAGTGCGCAACAATGAAGTGCGTCGTCGCGTCACTATCCTGCCGCAGGAAGTCGATACGCTGGCTACTCAGGTCGGCGCGCAAAATGCCCAGGGCACCGAGCTGAACGTCAGCCAGATCCTGCTGCCGCTGCCGGAAAACCCGTCGCAGCAGCAGGTAGACGATCAGGAAGCGCTGGCTAAGCAGCTGGTGGGCGAACTGAAAGGCGGCGCGGATTTCGGCAAGCTGGCCGTGACCTACTCCGCCGATCCGCAGGCGCTGAAAGGCGGCAACATGGGCTGGGGCAAGATTGAAGAGCTGCCTACCCTGTTCGCACAGGCGCTGTCGACAGCGAAGAAAGGCGATGTTGTCGGCCCGATCCGCTCCGGCGTCGGCTTTCATATTTTGAAGGTGAACGACCTGCGCGGCGAGAGCAAAAATATCTCCGTCACCGAGGTGCATGCGCGTCATATCCTGATCAAACCGTCGCCGATTCTGACCGATGCCCAGGCGCGCGCGAAAGTGGAAGAGATTGCTGCGGATATCCGCAGCGGTAAAACCAGCTTCGCCGCTGCCGCCAAGCAATTCTCTGACGATCCGGGCTCTGCCAACCAGGGCGGCGATCTGGGCTGGTCCTCGCCGGAAGCGTTCGATCCGGCGTTCCGCGACGCCCTGCTGCAGTTGCAAAAAGGCCAGACCAGCCAGCCGGTTCACTCTTCCTTCGGCTGGCACCTGATTCAGCTGCTGGATACCCGTCAGGTCGACAAGACCGATGCGGCGCAAAAAGAGCGCGCCTATCGCCTGCTGTTCAACCGCAAGTTTGCTGAAGAAGCGCAAACCTGGATGCAGGAACAGCGTGCCAGCGCCTACGTGAAGATTCTGGATGGCAATGCCCAGTAACTATCGCGTAGCGATCACTCCCGGCGAGCCCGCCGGGATTGGTCCCGATCTCACCATTCAACTGGCCCAGCAGAACTGGCCAGTTGAGCTGGTCGTATGCGCGTCGCCACAGCTGTTGCGTGAACGCGCCGCTCAGCTCGGTTTGCCGCTGACGCTGCGCGACTATCAGCCCGGCCTTGCACCGCAACCGCAGCAGGCGGGCTCGCTTACGATTCTGCCGGTAGAGCTCGCTCAGCCGGTTACGCCCGGCAAACTCGATGCCGCTAACAGTCCCTACGTGCTGGCGACCCTGGCGCACGCCTGCGACGGCTGCCTGAACGGCGAATTCGCCGCGTTGATCACCGGCCCGGTGCATAAAGGGGTGATTAACGATGCGGGCATCCCGTTTACCGGACATACCGAGTTCTTCGCCGATCGCGCCGGCGGCCATCGCGTGGTGATGATGCTGGCGACCGAAGAGCTGCGAGTCGCGCTGGCGACGACGCATTTGCCGCTGAAAGATGTCTCTGCGGCGATTACCCATGCCAGCCTGCGTGAAGTCATTACCATTCTGCATCGCGATCTGCAGCAGAAGTTCGCTATCCCGCAGCCGCATATCTTTGTCTGTGGGCTTAATCCCCATGCGGGCGAGAGCGGACATATGGGACGCGAAGAGATCGACACAATTACCCCGGCGCTCGACTCCCTGCGCGAACAGGGCATTCATCTCACCGGGCCGCTTCCGGCCGACACCCTGTTCCAGCCAAAATATTTGCAGCACGCCGATGCAGTGCTGGCGATGTATCACGATCAGGGTTTGCCGGTGCTAAAATTTCAGGGGTTCGGCCGCGCGGTGAATATCACGCTTGGCCTGCCCTTTATCCGTACCTCCGTTGACCACGGTACCGCGCTGGAACTGGCCGGACTGGGACAGGCGGAGCCGGGCAGCTTTATTACGGCGCTTAACCTCGCCATCACTATGATCAAGAGCAGTAATGAATAATCGCGTCCATCAGGGGCACTACGCCCGTAAACGTTTCGGGCAGAACTTCCTGAACGATCAGTACATTATCGATAGCATTGTCTCCGCCATTCATCCGCAGCGCAGCGAAGCGCTGGTGGAGATCGGCCCTGGCCTCGGCGCGCTGACGGAACCCGTCGGCGAACGTCTCGACGCCTTAACGGTGGTCGAGCTGGACCGCGATCTGGCTGCGCGTCTGCAGACCCATCCGTTTCTCGGCCCCAAACTGACGATCTATCAGCAGGATGCGATGGCTTTCGATTTCGCCGCGCTGGCGCAGGAAAAAGGTCAGCCGCTGCGCGTATTTGGCAACCTGCCTTACAATATTTCGACCCCGCTGATGTTTCACCTTTTCAGCTATACTGGTTCGATCAAAGATATGCACTTCATGCTGCAGAAAGAGGTGGTTAACCGCCTCGTCGCAGGCCCAGGCAGCAAGGCCTACGGCCGACTCAGCGTGATGGCGCAATACTATTGCCAGGTCATCCCGGTGCTTGAAGTACCGCCGCACTCGTTTACGCCGCCGCCTAAAGTGGATTCGGCCGTAGTGCGCCTGGTGCCCTATGCGGAGCCGCCGCATCCGGTAAGCGATATTCGCGTACTGAGCCGCATCACTACCGAGGCCTTCGGTAAGCGCCGCAAAACCCTGCGCAATAGCCTCGGCTATCTGTTTGAAGCCGGCGCGCTGGATGAGCTGGGCATCGATGCAGGTTTACGTGCGGAAAACGTGTCGGTGGCGCAATATTGTCAGTTAGCAAACTGGCTGGCGACACATCAAGGTGAACCGCTGGAGTAATGCATGAGTGAATCGGCCCGGATGTCTGTTCAGGTACAAAGTCTCTATATCGCTTCCCAGTCTTCGCCGGAAGAGGAGCGCTTCGTCTTTGCTTATACCATCACCATCCGCAATCTGGGCCGCAACGCCGTGCAGCTGCTGGGTCGCTACTGGCTAATCACTAACGGCAACGGGCGCGAAACCGAAGTTCAGGGCGAAGGCGTGGTGGGCGAACAGCCCGTGATCGCGCCCGGTAGCGAATTTCAGTACACCAGCGGCGCCATTATCGAAACGCCGATGGGCACCATGCAGGGACACTATGTGATGCAGGATGAAGAGGGTGAAACCTTTAACATCGACATCCCGGTGTTTCGCCTCGCTGTAGAAACCCACATACACTGATCTTTTTACGCTTCGCCCGGTTCTGCCGGGCGCGGTTTTTTATTGCGGATTATTCTCTATGAGCACATATCTGATTGGCGACGTTCACGGTTGTTACGATGAGCTGCGCGCCCTGCTGAAGCAAGTCGACTTTACGCCTGAACAGGATACGCTGTGGCTGACCGGCGATCTGGTCGCGCGCGGCCCTGGCTCGCTTGACGTGCTGCGCTACGTAAAATCGCTGGGCCAGAGTGTGCGTATCGTGTTGGGCAATCACGATTTGCATCTGCTGGCGGTGTTTGCCGGCATCAGCCGCAACAAGCCCAAAGATCGCCTGACGCCGCTGCTGGACGCGGAAGATGCCGACGAGCTAATCAACTGGCTTCGCCGTCAGCCCCTGTTGCAGGTAGATGAAGAAAAAAAGCTGGTTATGGCGCACGCCGGTATTACGCCGCAGTGGGATTTAGAAACGGCGAAAGCCTGCGCGCGCGAGCTGGAAGCCGTGCTCTCCAGCGACAGCTACCCGCTGTTCCTGGACGCCATGTATGGTGATATGCCGAATAACTGGACGCCGGAACTGAGCGGTCTGGCACGCCTGCGTTTCTCCGCCAACGCGCTGACGCGCATGCGCTTCTGCTTTCCCAACGGCCAGCTCGATATGATTTGCAAAGAGGCGCCGGACTCCGCGCCGCCGCCGCTGAAACCCTGGTTCACTATTCCAGGCAAGCTGCCAGACGGTTATACCCAGGTCTTCGGCCACTGGGCCTCGCTGGAGGGCAAAGGCACGCCGCGCGGCGTGATTGGGCTGGATACCGGCTGCTGCTGGGGCGGCGTGCTGACGCTGCTGCACTGGGAGAGCCAGCGCTACTATACGCAGGCATCGAACCGCCAGCCGTCGGCAACCGACAGCGTCCCGCCGCAGCAGTCCGCCTGAAGGCGCGCAAACGAAAACGCCTTGTCAGAGACAAGGCGTGAAATGCTGCAAAGCGTGCCGCGGTGGTAGAGAGGGCGCGATCGTAGAGTCGCCCTTCTCTTAAACCTGCCGGCTGTTAGCGACGCTCAAGGATTTCGAAGCAGTAGCTATGCGAGTTCTGCTCATCGGCATCGTGAAACTCGCTAAAGGTCGACTGCCACTCATCCGGCTCGTAATCCGGGAACTGCGTATCCCCTTCTACTTCAGCGTCGATATGCGTGAGATAAAGACGATCGGCGCGCTTCAGCATCTGCTCATAAATACGCCCACCGCCAATCACCATAATCTCCGGTACGTCGCCAGCCGCTTTAATCGCCTCATCCAGCGAGGTGACCCAGGTGACGCCTTCCGCAGTGCCCGGCTGACGGCTGACCACAATATTGAGACGTCCCGGCAGCGGACGACCAATTGATTCAAAGGTCAGACGCCCCATAATCACCGGCTTGTTTAAGGTGTTACGTTTAAACCACGCCAAATCTGCAGGCAGGTTCCACGGCATGGCACCTTCCATACCAATGACGCGATCCGCTGCTAATGCCGCGATCAGACTAATCATGTTAAAAGACTCACAGATAAAAAATTGGCGCCATCATACGTAAAGGCGAAACTTTCGTCGATAGCGGGAAGAGTCTAATTACGTAAAGCGCTTTTGCCTCCACGTTTTTATTACTCGACAGAGTTTTACACCGCTTTTTACCTGTGCAGTACCCTAAGCCGCCAGATAAAATAGGTTACCTGGCACAAGGGCAGGAATAGTGCGTTTCAGCTTGACGTAACGGAAGCTGCAGCTCGGGGTTTCATCAAAAAGGAAAATTTAAGTGCACCACTATCTGACCGTTTTAAAAATGTATGCGGTGGTCAATGGCCGCTGCCGTCGTAAAACATTCTGGCTCTTTTTATTATTCAGCACGCTGTTTTCGCTGGCATGTAGCGCGGTAGACGAACTGCTCGGACTGAAGGTTTTTTCTGACCAGGGTCTGCTTTCGCTGGTGTATTCCGTTGCTGTTCTGATCCCTTCTGTCGCCGTCGGCGTGCGCCGCCTGCACGATCTCGATCGCTCCGGCTGGTGGCTGCTGATTATGCTTATTCCCCTGCTGGGAACGCTGCTGCTGCTGATTTACTTTTGCCTGCGCGGTACGGTCGGCCCAAACCGCTTTGGTCCCGATCCGCTGGATGAGGCGGCGCCAGCCCAGTAAAAAAAACGGCTCCCTCGGGAGCCGTTTTACGCTTTTGACGATTAGAAATCGTAACGCAGACGTACCACGTTGATATCGCCCAGGTTGTCGGTGCTGGAGGTAAAGACGTGTTCGTAGTCGACGCGGAAGCCGTAGTCGAGGAACAGCGTCACGCCCAGACCGTTGTCGATGCGCTGGTAGTTGCGGCCGTTCACATACTCCAGACGATCGCCCATCACGTAAGGCTGAACGGCTTTCAGGCCGTACTGCTTGACCGGGATTTTATAGCCGGCGAAGTATTCCAGGCCCCACGCGTCGTCGGCGAAGTAGTCGTTAACATTGCTGCGTTTGGTCAGCAGGAAGTTTTGATACCAGCCGCCGCCCGCAGAGAGCGTCCAGTTGCCCGGCTTCCAGCTTAATGCGGTGCCGTAGATGTTCTGGTTGTAGTCGCCGTCATCGCCGTTGCGCGGGTTACGCATAGTGGCGCGGGTATAGTTCCACGCGGTGCCCCAGGTCAGGTCATCCGTGATGTGGTAATCCACGCCCAGCGAACCGCCGCCTTTGCGCTTGTAGCGCAGGCCGTTGCCCGGCAGATATTCGTTGTCGCTGAACAGGTAAGAAGCGTAGAGATCGACCGCGCCGAAGGTGTTTTTATACTTCAGCTGTTTGCGCGAGCGGTAGGAGCCGTCATAGTCGCCGTTGATGCCGTTGCCCGGCGCCTGGCCTTTCATGTCGTAATCCCAGATATCGGTCTTCGCGCCCACCACGTCATAGAAGACGCTGTTCTGCTGGCCGAAATAGATCTCGCCCCAGGTTTTGCTTTTCAGACCGGTATAGAGCTGGCGACGCGTGGTATCGTTGGCGCCATCTTTATAATGGTTATCCCAGTCAAATACGGCCGGAATATTTACGCCCACTTCGTAATAGCTGGCCCAGCTAATATCATCGAACAGATAATAATCAGCGGCGAAGCGGAAACGCGTACCGCCGTCGAAGCCATTACGTTTGTAAGATTTGTCGTTGACGCCGGTCTGATGTTCAAACTGCGGACGAATACTGCCGCCCACGGTGAAGTTCAGACGGCTCAGCGGATCGCCTGCCTGCGGATCTTGTTTAAGAAGAGTAATTTCAGCCTGGCTGGCAAATGGCGCAGCAGCCATTAACGCAGCAATAGCGCTTAGTGTGAAAGCACGCATTTTCATTTTTTTATAGGTCCCTGATTGGCCCGGAAGAATGGGCGGCGAAATATTACGCTGAGCCGATGCGCTTTCGCTTTATAAATTTGTGCGATTTTATCTGAAAATGTCAGCAATAGCACCATGCGCTAAGCCTAAAGACAAATAAGCAAAACTTTAATCGTTTATAGTTATTTATTATCAAATTTGGTGATAAAAAAATAAAAAAAACGGCCCAAAAGGGCCGTTTAATTATGAACGGAAATTAACCGTTAATAAGCGCGTGCATTTCCTGAACAGAAATCACTTTTTCCGTGGGATCCGCATTCAGCGACATCGCCGTGGCGAAGCCGCCATTCAACGTAGTGTCATAGTGCACTTTATACTGCAGCGCGCTGCGACGAATGACGCGTGAATCTTCAATCGCCTGACGGCCAGCGGTCGTGTTAACGATATAGGTATATTCGCCGTTCTTCAGGCGATCCTGAATATGCGGTCGCCCTTCGTGCACCTTATTCACCAGACGTGGATTAATGCCCGCTTCGCCCAGCACCACTGCAGTGCCGTGGGTGGCGTCCAGTTCAAACCCTAACTTCAGCAGCTTAGCCGCCAGATCGACGATGCGCTTCTTGTCGCCTTCACGTACCGACAGCAGCGCGCGGCCGCTCTTCTTCATATTGCTCTGCGCACCCAGCATCGCTTTAGAGAAGGCTTCGGCAAAGGTACGTCCAACGCCCATCACCTCGCCGGTGGAACGCATTTCCGGGCCGAGAATCGGATCCACGCCCTGGAATTTGTTGAACGGCAGCACCACCTCTTTCACTGAGTAGTAGGGCGGGATCACCTCTTTCGTGACGCCCTGCTCGGCCAGCGTTTTGCCCGCCATCACGCGTGCCGCTACTTTCGCCAGCGGTACGCCGGTAGCTTTGGAGACGAACGGCACGGTACGCGCGGCGCGTGGGTTGACCTCAATCAGGTAAACCTCGTTGTCCTTCACCGCGAACTGCACGTTCATCAGGCCGCGCACGTTGAGCTCAAAGGCCAGACGCTCAACCTGCTGGCGCATGACGTTCTGAATCTCCTCGCTCAGCGTGTAGGCTGGCAGCGAACAGGCGGAGTCGCCTGAGTGCACACCCGCCTGCTCAATGTGCTCCATGATGCCGCCGATCAGCACGCGCTCACCGTCGCAGATGGCGTCGACGTCGACTTCCACTGCATCATCCAGGAAGCGGTCCAGCAGTACCGGTGCGTCGTTGGAAACAGAGACGGCGGTCTGGAAGTAGCGCTTGAGGTCGATCTCGTCGTAGACAATTTCCATCGCGCGGCCGCCCAGCACATATGAAGGACGCACCACCAGCGGATAGCCTATGCTGGCCGCTTTCTCAACGGCCTGCTCCAGCGTAGTGACGGTGGCGTTGGCCGGCTGCTTCAGATTCAGGCGATCAACTGCCTGCTGGAAGCGCTCGCGATCTTCGGCACGGTCGATAGCGTCCGGGCTGGTGCCGATAACCGGCACGCCCGCCGCTTCCAGCGCACGCGCCAGCTTCAGCGGCGTCTGGCCGCCGTACTGCACGATCACGCCTTTCGGCTGCTCGATGCGCACGATTTCCAGCACGTCTTCCAGCGTTACCGGCTCAAAGTAGAGACGGTCAGAGGTGTCATAGTCAGTTGAAACCGTTTCCGGGTTGCAGTTCACCATAATGGTTTCGAACCCGTCTTCGCGCAGCGCCAGCGCGGCGTGCACGCAGCAGTAGTCGAACTCAATTCCCTGGCCGATACGGTTGGGACCGCCGCCCAGCACCATAATCTTGTCACGGTCCTGGTTGGGGTTCGCCTCGCACTCCTCTTCATAAGTAGAGTACATATAGGCGGTATCGGTCGCGAACTCCGCCGCGCAGGTATCGACACGCTTATAGACCGGATGCAGATTGAACTGCTGACGCAGCTTGCGGATCTCGCCTTCCGAGACGCCCGCCAGCGTCGCCAGTCGCGCATCGGCAAAGCCTTTGCGCTTCAGCGCGCGCAGGAACGGCTGGCTCAGGCTGTTGACGCCTTCGCGCGCCACCTGCTCTTCCAGACGTACCAGCTCCTCGATTTGCACCAGGAACCAGCGATCGATATTGGTCAGATTAAAGACGCCGTCGACCGACATACCGGCACGGAACGCATCGGCGATGTACCAGATACGCTCGGCGCCAGCGTCCTTGAGCTCGCGACGAATGCGGGTCAGCGCGTCGGCGTCATCAAGGTGCACTTTCGGATCAAAGCCGTTTGCGCCCACTTCCAGACCGCGCAGCGCTTTCTGCATCGACTCCTGGAAGGTACGACCAATCGCCATCACCTCGCCCACTGATTTCATCTGCGTAGTCAGACGGTCGTTAGCGCCAGCGAATTTCTCGAAGTTAAAGCGTGGAATCTTCGTCACGACGTAGTCGATAGAGGGTTCGAACGACGCTGGCGTCAGGCCGCCGGTAATATCGTTCATCAGCTCGTCAAGCGTGAAGCCGACCGCCAGCTTGGCCGCTACTTTGGCAATCGGGAAGCCGGTCGCTTTAGAGGCGAGCGCCGAGGAGCGCGAGACGCGCGGGTTCATTTCGATAACAATCAGACGGCCATTCTTCGGGTTAACCGAGAACTGCACGTTGGAGCCGCCGGTCTCTACGCCGATTTCACGCAGTACCGCCAGCGAGGCGTTACGCATGATCTGGTACTCTTTATCGGTCAGCGTCTGCGCTGGCGCGACGGTAATAGAGTCGCCGGTGTGAATGCCCATGGCGTCGAAGTTTTCGATAGAGCAGACAATGATGCAGTTGTCGTTTTTGTCGCGCACCACTTCCATCTCATACTCTTTCCAGCCAATCAGCGACTCATCGATCAGCAGTTCATTAGTAGGCGAGAGATCCAGACCGCGCTCGCAAATCTCTTCAAACTCTTCGCGGTTGTAGGCGATGCCGCCGCCGGTGCCGCCCATGGTGAACGAGGGACGGATAATACACGGGAAGCCAACATCTTCAGCGACCTTCAGCGCCTCTTCCATGGTATGGGCGATACCTGACCGCGCGGTTTCCAGGCCGATAGCTTTCATCGCCTTATCGAAGCGCTGCCGATCTTCCGCCTTGTCGATTGCGTCTGCCGTCGCGCCAATCATGGTCACGCCGAACTCTTCCAGCACGCCTTGGCGTTCCAGCTCAAGCGCGCAGTTCAGCGCGGTCTGGCCGCCCATGGTCGGCAGCACCGCGTCCGGGCGCTCTTTTTCAATAATTTTGCGTACGACTTCCCAGTGAATCGGCTCGATATAGGTCGCATCGGCCATTTCCGGGTCGGTCATAATGGTCGCCGGGTTGGAGTTCACCAGAATAACGCGGTAGCCCTCTTCGCGCAGCGCCTTACATGCCTGCGCGCCAGAGTAGTCAAATTCACAGGCCTGGCCGATGACGATTGGGCCAGCGCCAAGGATCAGGATGGATTTTATATCAGTACGTTTTGGCATCTTCGGGCTCCTGATTACCTGGCTTTCGAACGGTAGGCTTCGATCAGTTCAATAAAGTGGTCAAACAACGGCGCTGCATCATGCGGGCCGGGGCTCGCTTCCGGGTGTCCCTGGAAGCTGAACGCCGGTTTGTCAGTGCGGTGAATGCCCTGCACCGTTTTGTCGAACAGCGAAATATGCGTCACGCGCAGGTTCGCAGGCAGGCTGGCGTCATCAACGGCGAAGCCATGGTTTTGCGCGGTGATCATGACGCTGTTGTTGTCGAGATCCTGCACCGGATGGTTGCCGCCGTGGTGGCCAAGCTTCATTTTCACGGTTTTCGCACCGCTCGCCAGCGCCAGCAGCTGATGGCCAAGGCAGATGCCGAACACCGGGACTTCGGTTTCAAGGAAAGTTTTAATCGCGCTGATGGCGTAATCGCACGGCTCCGGATCGCCCGGTCCGTTAGAGAGGAAAATGCCGTCTGGATTAAGCTTCAGCACTTCATCGGCTGGCGTCTGCGCCGGCACAACCGTCAGGCGGCAGCCGCGATCCACCAGCATGCGAAAGATATTGAATTTAACGCCGTAATCGTAAGCGACGACATGATACGGCAGCGCCTCTGCGCTCTGCGGTTGCGGCAGCCCATCTTCCAGCGTCCATGAACCCTGCTGCCAGCTGTAAGTTTCCGCCGTTGTGACCTCTTTCGCCAGATCCATCCCTTTCAGACCCGGGAACGCCTGGGCTTTCTGCAGCGCCAGCGCGGCGTCCGGGTTATCGCCCGCGATAATGCAGCCGTTTTGCGCCCCTTTTTCGCGCAGCAGGCGCGTCAGCTTGCGGGTGTCGATATCGGCAATAGCGACGATGTTATTGCGCTGCAGGTAAGCTGACAGGCTCTCTTCACTGCGGAAGTTGCTGACAAGCAGCGGCAGGTCGCGAATAACCAGGCCTTGTGCGTGAATTTGGGTGGACTCTGCGTCGGCGGCGTTAACGCCAACATTGCCGATATGGGGATAAGTGAGGGTGACGATCTGGCGGGAATAGGAGGGATCAGTGAGTATTTCTTGATAACCGGTCATTGACGTATTGAAAACGACCTCCCCCACTGCCGATCCCGTTGCCCCTATGGCCCGACCGTGGAATTGGGTTCCGTCTTCCAGAACCAAGAGCGCTGACTTAATCAAAACATCCTCCAGGGAATAAACAGTCACAATATTTGCATATTAATTCAAAATTTGGCCCTGAATCAAGGCAAAAACCGCCTGAATGGTCGATTTTTGGCAAATTGCGCGCATTCTAATGATCGCCCTGCTGATTGTCTACCCTGAACAGCGATTTTTTTACCCTTTTCGGGTCACTGAATGTTAAAACGCGACATAAGGCGTGAAAAAGAGAGATTAACAGGCGGAATAATCGGTTGCCTGACCAAAAAAAGATAAACCGGGTGCCTGAAGCCTCTTTTTTTTGACCATTTGGTCAAAATTGTTCTTTTTACAGACCGAAGAGAAGGGAAAAATCTTAATTTACAGAGAAAGGATTAAAAAAAGCATAGTAAAGCTTATTTTATAACAAAATTAAGGGCGATAAAAATATCGCCCTTTACAATCAATAGATTACAGATTGAAATAACCACATCACGAGGGTACAAATCAATTACAACATCGATAAATCCAGCACATCTCGCATATCATAAACCCCGTTTTTGCGCTCTTTAAGCCACAATGCCGCCTTAACCGCCCCATTTGCAAAGGTCATACGGCTGGAAGCCTTGTGGGTTATCTCTACGCGCTCGCCAGTATCAGCAAACATTGCGGTATGTTCACCGACGATATCGCCCGCGCGCACTGTGGCGAAGCCGATAGTCTGCGGTTTACGTTCGCCGGTATGGCCTTCGCGCGCGTAAACAGCGTGATCTTTCAAATCCCAGCTCATGGCGTCAGCAATGGCTTCACCCATCGCCAGCGCAGTGCCGGAAGGGGCATCGACTTTATGACGATGGTGCGCTTCGATGATTTCGATATCAGCGTAGTCGCCCATGACCTTCGCCGCTTTCTCCAGCAGCTTAAGCACCAGATTTACGCCGACGCTGAAGTTGGCGGCAAACACGATAGCGATATCAGCGGAAGCCGCCTGGATGGCGGCTTTGCCCGCCTCGTCAAAACCGGTTGTGCCGATTACCATCGCCTTGTTGTATTCGCGGCACAGCGCCAGATAGTGGAGCGTGCCTTCAGGGCGAGTGAAATCCACCAGCACGTCGAAATCATCCATTACGCTGCGTAAATCATCCGTGATGATGACGCCGTTTTTGCCCACTCCGGCCAGTTCGCCAGCGTCGCTGCCTGCCAGCGAAGAGCCTGGGCGTACCAGCGCTGCGCCCAGCTCGACGCCTTCTGTCTGGTGCGTCGCTTCAATCAGGTTGCGCCCCATACGGCCAGACGCGCCTACGACGGCAATGCGGTAATTACTCATATTTATTCATTCCTGATACAAATTTATGCATGCAAAGCGTTATCAGGTTAACGGTCAGTTAACAGACACGCCACTATTAACAGGGGATAATAAGAATTTCAGGGTAGCGCTTACCGATTATCAGTAAAAGCAATTCCGTTGAAGGGACGGCGACGTTTAGCCAATAAAAAAGGCCGAACAGAGTCGGCCTTTCAGCAAGCGGATACCCGTGCGTTACTGCACGTTGCGTACTTCGACGCGCAGCTCTTTGGGTACTTCAAACACGATGTTCTCTTCACGTCCGATCAGTTCGATCACCGCCTCGCCGCCCAGCTCGCGCAGACGCTGGATCACCTGCTGCACCAGAACATCCGGCGCGGATGCCCCAGCCGTCACGCCGATGCACTCTACGCCTTTTACCCACTCTTCCTGAATATCGTCCGCGGAATCGATGAGCTTCGCCAGCTTGCCGGCGCGCTGCGCCAGTTCCGCCAGGCGATTAGAGTTTGAGGAGTTCTTCGATCCGACCACCAGCACCACTTCCGCATCGCGTGCCAGCACGCGCACCGCTTCCTGACGGTTGGTGGTGGCGTAGCAGATATCATCCTTGCGCGGGCCGATAATCGCCGGAAAACGGGTGCGCAGCGCATCGATCACATCAGAGGTGTCATCAACCGACAGTGTGGTCTGCGTCATAAAGCAGAGATTGCTCTCATCCTTTACCTGCAGCTTAAACACATCTTCCGGCGACTCCACCAGATACATGCCGCCGTTAGGGTTGCTGTACTGGCCCATGGTGCCTTCCACTTCCGGGTGGCCCGCATGGCCGATCAGGATCGCTTCCACGCCTTTGCGGCTGGCGCGCGCGACCTCCATATGAACCTTGGTCACCAGCGGACAGGTGGCGTCGAACAGCATCGTCAAACTGCGCGCCTTCGCTTCCGCGCGAACCGCCTGCGAGACGCCGTGCGCGGAAAAAATCAGTATGGCGTTATCCGGCACTTCGCTGATCTCTTCAATAAAGATCGCGCCGCGCTCGCGCAGGCTGTTTACCACGTAGCGGTTATGCACCACTTCATGACGCACATAAATCGGCGCGCCGTACATCTCCAGCGCACGCTCGACGATGCTGATGGCGCGATCGACGCCAGCGCAGAAGCCGCGCGGGTTAGCCAGCAGGATTTGCATCGTTTGCCTCCAGTACCGGATCGACTTCCAGCACGTCGATATCGAAATGAACCTGATGACCGGCCAGCGGATGATTGAAATCCACCGTAATGGAATCGCCGGAAATATCGCGGATCACGCCAGGCATTTCACTGCCGCCCATGCCGGTAAAGAGCATAATGGCGCCGATTTCCGGCTCGCCCGCATTAATGAAATCGCGGCGCGAAAAGTACTGGATCAGATCGGGGCTGACGGTGCCGAAAGCCGCTTCCGGCTCCAGCGTAAAGGCGTGCTTGTCTCCCGCCTTCAGTCCCAGCAGCTCCTGCTCCAGCGCAGCGGAAAGGCTGCCGTCGCCCAGACGGAACAGCGCCGGTTTGCCGGAAGCGGAGGTCGACTCCGCAACAGAGCCGTCCTCCAGCTTCAGCGTGAAATGCAGCAGCACTGCGCTGTCGCGCTGTACAGAGACTGTCATGGCTTACCCTTGTTTTGCCTGTTTGCCGGAGGGGCTGAAAAAGCCCTCCAGCACCACTAACGCGGCGCCGATACAGATGCCGCAGTCAGCGATATTAAAGGTGGCGAAGTGCCAGTCACCAATATAGAAGTCGATAAAGTCGACGACAAATCCGTGATAAGCACGATCGAACAGGTTGCCTGCCGCACCGCCGATAATCAGCGCGTAGGCGATATTAACGATTTTCTGGCTGGCGCGGCTGCGGTACATCATCACCAGCAAGGCCACCACGATAGCGATGGCGATGCCAGCGAAGAACCAGCGCTGCCAGCCGCCTTTATCCGCCAGGAAGCTGAACGCCGCACCGTAGTTGTGCGCGTAGAACAGGTTGAGGAACGGCATCAGCGGCTGCGTTTCATGCAGCATCATGTTGTTCATCACCCACTGTTTGCTGGCGAAATCGACCAGGATCACCGCCAGCACCAGCCATACCCAGCGTAAGCCGGTTGAGAGAATAGGTTTACGCATCAGGCAAATTTACGCTCTTCGCCGTTACCGGCCAGGTTGGTATAACAACGACCGCACACGGCAAGATGCTCCGCGTTCTGGCCGACGTCCGTAGTGTAATGCCAGCAGCGCGGGCACTTCTCGCCTTCTGCTTTGTGCAGCGCGATTTTCAGACCTTTTACCAGTTCGCTTTGCTGCGCTTCTTCGCTGGCCAGCGCGTAATCCGCCACCGTCGCGCCCGACGTCAGCAGCACAAAGCGCAGCTCGTCGCCCAGCGCCTGCAGCTTCGCCGCCAGCGCCGCATCGGCATAGAGCGTGACGGTCGCTTCCAGCGCGCCGCCGATACGCTTGTCGCTGCGCGCCTGCTCGATCGCCTTGTTGACTTCACCGCGCACTTTCAGCAGCTCCGCCCAGTAGGCATCGTTCAGCACTTCATCCTGCGACAGACCAAACAGGCCCTCATACCACTCCTCTGTGAAGACGTACTGCGCGCGTTTGCCCGGCAGATAGCCCCAGATTTCATCAGCGGTAAAGGACATGATCGGCGCCATCCAGCGCACCAGCGCCTCAACGATGTGCCACAGCGCAGTCTGACAGCTGCGGCGCGCCAGGCTGTCGCCTTTCGCGGTGTACTGGCGATCCTTGATGATATCCAGATAGAAAGAACCCATCTCTACCGAGCAGAACTGCATCAGGCGCTGGATAACTTCATGGAAGTCGTAGTTTTCGTAAGAAGCGACAATATCCGCCTGCGCAGCCTGCGCGCGGCCAACCGCCCAGCGATCCAGCACCACCATCTCTTCCGGTTTAACCATATCGGTCTCTGGGTTGAAACCGTTAAGGTTCGCCAGCAGGAAGCGCGCGGTGTTACGGATACGACGATAGGCGTCGGCGGAGCGTTTCAGGATCTCGTCGGAGACCGCCATCTCGCCGGAATAGTCGGTAGAGGCGACCCACAGACGCAGAATATCCGCGCCCAGTTTGTTCATCACGTCCTGCGGCGATACGGTGTTGCCGATCGACTTGGACATCTTGCGGCCCTGACCATCCACGGTAAAGCCGTGGGTCAGTACCTGACGATAAGGCGCTTTGCCCTTCATCGCGGTAGAGATCATCAGCGATGACATAAACCAGCCGCGATGCTGGTCGGAGCCTTCCAGATACATGTCGGCAGAGTGGCCGCCAAATTCCGGACGCGCGTCGACGACGGCATAGCTGGTAGAGCCGGAGTCGAACCAGACGTCCAGCGTATCCGGCACCTTCACATAGTTGTCGGCGTCGTCGCCCATCAGGTCGCGCGGATCGAGATCCCACCACGCCTGAATGCCATCCTGCTCAACGCGCTGCGCGACTTTCTCCATCAGCGCCAGCGTATCGGGATGCAGCTGCTCGGTCTCTTTATGCACGAACAGCGCCATCGGCACGCCCCAGGTGCGCTGACGAGAGATACACCAGTCAGGACGGTTCGCTACCATCGCTTCGATGCGCGCCTGACCCCAGTCCGGGATCCACTGAACGCCTTTGATCTCTTTCAGCGACTGCGCGCGCAGCCCTTTCTGATCCATGCTGATAAACCACTGCGGCGTCGCACGGAAGATAATCGGCGTTTTATGACGCCAGCAGTGCGGGTAGCTGTGCAGCAGCTTTTCCACATGCAGCAGCGCGCCTTTCTCTTTCAGCAGCTCGACGATGACGTCGTTAGCCTTGAATACATTCAGGCCGTCGAGCGTCGGATAGGTGCCTGGCAGATAGGTGCCGTCCGGACCCACCGGATTCGCTACCTCGATGCCATATTTCTGGCCGATGACATAGTCGTCCGGACCGTGGCCCGGTGCGGTATGCACGGCGCCGGTACCGGCGTCGAGCGTCACGTGCTCGCCCAGCACCACCGGCGACTGGATGTTCACCAGGAAAGGATGCTGGAAGGTGAGACGCTCCAGCGCCGCGCCCTTGCATTCGCCCAGCACGGTCCACTCGGTGACGCCTGCGCGCTTCAGCACGCTCTCAGTCAGCTCTTTCGCAAGGATCAGCGCGCGCCCGTCGATCTGCACCAGCTGATAATCGAACTCCGGATGCAGCGAGATGGCGCGGTTAGCCGGCATGGTCCAGGGCGTGGTGGTCCAGATCACCAGCGAGATCGGGCCGTTCACCGGCGCGTCGCCAAATTTAGCGCGTACCGCGTCGCGATCCACCGCGTTGAACATCACATCGATAGAAGGCGAGGTTTTGTCATAGTATTCGACTTCCGCTTCCGCCAGCGCAGAACGGCAGTCCAGACACCAGTGCACCGGCTTGGCGCCTTTATGCAGATGGCCGTTGCCGATGATCTTGCCCAGCGCGCGAATGATGTTGGCTTCGGTCTGGAAGTTCATCGTCAGGTAAGGACGCTCCCAGTCACCCAGCACGCCGAGGCGGATAAAGTCCGCTTTCTGCCCTTCTACCTGCTCAGCGGCGTACTTGCGACACGCTTCGCGGAATTCGGCTGGCGTCACTTTCTCGCCCGGCTTACCGATCATCTGCTCGACCTTATGTTCGATCGGCAGACCGTGGCAGTCCCAGCCCGGCACGTAAGGCGAATCGAAGCCCGCCATGCCTTTCGACTTAACGATAATGTCTTTCAGAATCTTGTTAACTGAGTGACCAATATGAATGCTGCCGTTCGCATAGGGAGGGCCGTCATGCAGGATAAAGGTTTTTTTCCCTTTTTTGGCTTCGCGGATGATGCCGTACAGGTTGTCATCATACCAGCGTTGCAGCATTCCCGGCTCGCGTTTGGCAAGATCGCCGCGCATCGGGAACCCCGTTTCGGGCAAATTCAGGGTAGATTTATAGTCACTCATCAGATTCTCGTTTCCGTATTTTGCGGGGTTAAAGCCCAAAGAAGCGCCGGGCGGTTACCACATCTTTCGCAATTTGTTCTTTCAACGCCTCCAGTGAGGCAAAGCGCTGCTCGTTACGTATCTTATGCTTCAGCACCACATCAATGTGCTTTCCGTACAGATTGATATTGATGTCAAGCAGGTGAACTTCAAGCTGCTGACGCAATCCTTTTACCGTTGGACGCGTGCCGATATTAGCGACGCCGGGAACGGGCGCGCCCAGGCCGAGCACCTCCACCGCATAAACGCCTTTCACCGGCGAGACAACGCGGCGTAACGGGATATTCGCGGTGGGAAAACCGATGGTGCGTCCCAGTGCATCGCCGTGCACGACGCGGCCAGAGATACTGAAAGGATGGCCCAGCAGCGTTTGCGCCAGCGCTAAATCGTCATCGGCCAGCGCCTGACGCACGGCGGTGCTGCTGATGCGCTTGCCGCCGTCGCAGAAGGTTTCGGTGCTGACGACATCAAAGCCGTATTCGGCACCGGCCTTCTGTAATAACAGGAAATCGCCCTGACGACCAGCGCCAAAGCGGAAATCATCCCCCACCGCCAGGTACCTGACGCCCAGCTTATCCACCAGCAGATCGGTGATAAAACACTGCGCCGACTGCGCGGCGAAGCGACGGTCAAAGCGTACGCAGAGCACGCGATCGACGCCCGCCTCCGCCAGGAATTTCAGCTTCTCCCGCAGGCGCGTCAGACGCGCCGGCGCTTTGTCTCCGGCAAACAGTTCAAGCGGCTGCGGCTCAAACAGCATCACCATCACCGGGAGCTGGCGTTTTCGTCCCTCTTCGCACAGGCGCGCCATCAGCGCCTGATGGCCGCGATGCACGCCGTCGAAGTTACCAATGGTCAGGACGCAGCCGCGATGCTGCTCGTTTAAATTATGAATACCGCGGATAAACTTCATGGCTGACTCAAACCGGTGGAAATCGGCGGATTATACCCTTGAAACCGGCGAAGGTTAACCCGTCAACGCCACCTTTCCTGGGCAGAACGCGCCATTTCTCCGGGGCTGGCGCGCGTCGCCCTCTCCTCAGAGAATTTTGTTGGGAAAGGCTGTATTCAGGGAGGGGAAGCTGGTAGAATCTTGCGCCATCAATTACGTAACCGGGCGTGGTTTGTAAAACGACGCTTATTTGCACAAATCCATTGACAAAAGAAGGCTCAAAAGGCATAGTCCTCGGCCTTTGATTTGTCCATATAGAACACATTTGGGAGTTGGACCTTGGCTAATATCAAATCAGCTAAGAAACGCGCCGTAACATCTGAAAAACGTCGCAAGCATAACGCGAGCCGTCGTTCTATGATGCGTACTTTCGTTAAGAAAGTATACGCGGCGATCGCAGCTGGCGACAAAGCTGCTGCGCAGAACGCATTTAACGAAATGCAACCGATCGTGGACCGTCAGGCTGCTAAAGGTCTGATCCACAAAAACAAAGCTGCACGTCATAAAGCTAACCTGACTGCTCAGATCAACAAAATGGCGTAAGCCTTTGTTTATCGCTTTGTAAAAAGAACCGGCGCTTAGCCGGTTTTTTTTCGTCTCAATTAAGCGGCACGTTGCGCCAGACGCAGCCTCAGAATCAGATAGCCCGCTACCGCCGACAGAATCGACCCCAGCAAAATACCCAGCTTCGCCAGCGTGATCAGCTGCGGATTGCTCTCGCCATAGGCCAGCGAGGCGATAAAAATCGACATAGTAAAACCGATGCCGCACAGCACGCCGACCGCGGCGATATCCGCGAGATGGGTGTTTTTCGGCAGCGATGCCAGCCTGAATTTTACCGCCAGCCAGCAGAAGAGCGTAATGCCTGCGGGTTTGCCAATCAGCAGTCCCGCCATAATCCCCAACGGCAGCAGCGAGAAGATATCCCCTGCGTGAACGCCATCCAGCGACACGCCCGCGTTGGCGAAGGCGAACAGCGGCAGGATCAGCCAGCGCACCCAGGGATGCAGCGCATGCTCAAGATGAATAGCGGGTGAGTGTCCCTCCTCCTTTTTCAGCGGAATCAGGAAGCCCACCACGACGCCCGCCAGCGTCGCATGAACGCCTGACTTCAGCACGGCGGTCCACAGCACCATACCGACCAGCAGATAGAGCCCGGTATTGCGCACGTTGAGCAAATTCATCGCCGCCAGCACCACAATCGCCAGCGCAGCGACGCCCAGCGCCGTCATCGACATATCGCTGGTGTAGAAGAGCGCAATAATCACAATCGCGCCGAGATCGTCGATAATCGCCAGCGCCATCAGAAAGATTTTCAGCGCTGGCGGCACGCGGCTGCCCAGCAGCGCGAGGATGCCCAGCGCAAAAGCGATATCGGTGGCGGTAGGAATCGCCCAGCCGCTGCGCGTGGCCTCATCCGCGCCGTTAAACGCCAGAAACAGCAGGCCCGGCACCAGCATGCCGCCCAGCGCGGCAATCAGCGGAAAAACCGCCTGCTCGCGCTTCGCCAGCGCGCCCATCACCAGTTCGCGCTTCACTTCTAAGCCGACCATCAGAAAGAAGAGCGCCATCAGCGCGTCATTGATCCACAGCAGCAGGTTCTTGCTGATATCGAGCGAGCCAAAGCGAAACTCTACCGGCACGGCCAGCAGGTTTTGATAAGCCTGCTGCGTAGCGGCGTTATTCGCCAGAAACATCGCCAGCGCAGCCGCCAGGATCAGCACGACGCCGCTGGTGGCGTCATTATTAAGCAATTTTTTAAGCCCGATATTCACAAATCATCCTTCCCAGAAAATAAAAAACGTACAGAGTCATAATAATAACAGGTTGTAATCGCGGTTTATTATCAGGCGTGGGTTAATCGCGTAACGACGGGCAAAAAAAAGCCAGCGACAGAGCGCTGGCTTCATTTTCACTGAGTGCGGTTTAGCGGGTCAGGTCGTCAAAAAACTTCTTCACGCCGTCGAAAAAGCTTTTTGAACGCGGGCTGTTGTTCTCGCCGGTCGGACCGCCGAAGCTCTCTTCCAGATCGCGCAGCAGCTTTTTCTGTTTTTCATTCAGATTGACTGGCGTTTCCACCACGACACGACACAGCAGATCGCCGACCGCGCCGCCGCGTACCGATTTCACCCCTTTGCCGCGCATACGGAACAGCTTGCCGGTCTGGGTTTCAGCCGGTACTTTCAGCTTCACGCGGCCATCCAGCGTCGGTACTTCGATTTCGCCGCCCAGCGCCGCCATAGCAAAGTTAATCGGCACTTCGCAGTAAAGGTTATTATCTTCACGCTCGAAGATCGGGTGTTTCTTCACCGAAACCTGAACGTAGAGATCGCCTGCTGGCGCGCCCTGCTCTCCTGCTTCGCCTTCGCCGCTCAGACGAATGCGGTCGCCGGTATCGACGCCTGCGGGGATTTTCACCGACAGGGTTTTCGACTTCTCGACGCGGCCGTGGCCATGACAGGCGTTGCACGGATCTTTAATCACCGAACCGCGGCCGTGACAGGTCGGACAGGCCTGCTGTACGGTAAAGAAGCCCTGACGCATCTGCACCTGGCCTGCGCCATGACAGGTCGGACAGGTTTGCGGCTGAGAGCCCGCTTTCGCCCCGCTGCCGTGGCAAACGTCACACTCCTGCAGCGTCGGGATGCGGATCTCTTTGGTCACGCCGCGCACCGCTTCTTCCAGCGTCAGCTCCATGTTGTAGCGTAAATCGGCGCCGCGCGCTGCGCGCTGACGACGACCGCCGCCAAAGATGTCGCCGAAGACGTCGCCAAAGATATCGCTGAAGTCCGCGCCGCCGCCGAAGCCGCCGCCACCGAATCCACCGCCGCCCATACCGCCCTGTTCAAACGCCGCATGACCGTACTGATCGTATGCCGCGCGCTTCTGCGCGTCGGTCAGGATTTCGTAGGCTTCCTTGACCTCTTTAAATTTGGCTTCAGCCTCTTTATCACCCGGATTGCGATCGGGGTGAAACTTCATCGCCAGGCGTTTGTACGCCTTTTTAATTTCACGTTCGTCCGCGGATTTGGAGACGCCTAAAATCTCGTAGTAGTCACTCTTCGCCATTTTTAGCCCTTAACATGCTCGCACGGGCGTGGAGAGAACTCCTACGCCCGTGCTGGTTTCAACGGCTGTCAGGCCAACCGTCGCGCCCGGTCAGGGGCAATTATTTTTTGTTGTCTTTCACTTCTTCGAATTCAGCGTCGACCACGTCGTCGTCTTTCTTCGCAGAAGCGTCGGCTGCATCCGCGCCGCCCGCCTGTGCCTGCTGCTGCGCCGCTTCCATCAGCTTGCTGGAAACCTGCATCAGCGCCTGCATCTTAGCGTCGATCGCCTCTTTGTCTTCGCCTTTCAGTGCCGTTTCCAGCTCGCTCAGCGCGGACTCGATTGGCGCTTTATCGTCGGCGGAGAGTTTATCGCCCGCTTCTTCCAGCTGCTTACGCGTGCTGTGCGCAATCTGGTCGCCCTGGTTACGGGTCTGTACCAGCTCTTCGAACTTACGATCCGATTCAGCGTTCGCTTCTGCATCGCGAACCATTTTTTCGATCTCATCCTCGTTCAGGCCGGAAGAGGCTTTGATGGTGATCTTCTGCTCTTTACCGCTGTTCTTGTCTTTGGCTGAGACGTGCAGGATGCCGTCCGCATCGATATCGAAGGTTACTTCGATCTGCGGCATACCACGCGGTGCCGGCTGAATGCCGTCCAGGTTGAACTGGCCCAGCGATTTGTTATCGCTTGAACGCTTACGCTCGCCCTGCAGCACGTGAATGGTCACGGCAGACTGGTTATCTTCAGCCGTTGAGAACACCTGGCTGTGTTTGGTCGGAATCGTGGTGTTCTTGCTGATCAGCGAAGTCATCACGCCGCCCATGGTTTCGATACCCAGCGACAGCGGGGTTACGTCCAGCAGCAGTACGTCTTTTACGTCGCCCGCCAGCACGCCGCCCTGTACCGCAGCGCCTACGGCGACCGCTTCATCCGGGTTAACGTCTTTACGCGGCTCTTTACCGAAGAACTCCGCCACTTTAGCCTGTACCATCGGCATACGCGTCTGACCACCGACCAGGATGACGTCGTTGATGTCGGAAACAGAGAGTCCCGCATCCTGCAGCGCCACTTTCAGCGGTTCGATAGAACGGCTGACCAGATCTTCTACCAGCGACTCCAGCTTAGCGCGGGTCACTTTGATGTTCAGGTGTTTCGGGCCCGTTGCGTCCGCCGTGATGTACGGCAGGTTAACGTCGGTCTGCTGCGCGGAAGAGAGCTCGATTTTCGCTTTCTCTGCGGCTTCTTTCAGACGCTGCATTGCCAGCGGATCGTTGTGCAGATCGATGCCCTGATCTTTCTTGAATTCCGCTACCAGATAGTTGATCAGACGGCTGTCGAAGTCTTCACCACCCAGGTGGGTATCACCGTTGGTCGCCAGCACTTCGAAGGTTTTTTCACCGTCGACTTCGTCGATTTCGATAATAGAGATATCGAACGTACCGCCGCCCAGGTCGTATACCGCGATGGTGCGGTTGCCCTGACCTTTATCCAGGCCGTAGGCCAGCGCCGCTGCGGTCGGTTCGTTGATAATGCGTTTTACTTCCAGACCGGCGATACGGCCGGCGTCTTTTGTCGCCTGACGCTGCGCATCGTTAAAGTAGGCCGGAACGGTAATAACGGCTTCGGTGACCGGCTCGCCAAGATAATCTTCTGCGGTCTTTTTCATTTTTTTCAGCACTTCCGCAGAGATCTGCGGCGGCGCCATTTTCTGACCTTTTACTTCCAGCCAGGCATCGCCATTGTCGGAAGAGGTAATTTTGTACGGCATGATTTTGATATCACGCTGCACTTCTTCGTCCTGGAAACGACGGCCGATCAGACGCTTGATAGCGAACAGCGTGTTCTGCGGGTTGGTCACCGCCTGACGTTTAGCCGGTTGGCCCACCAGAGTTTCGCCATCCTGCGTATAAGCAATAATTGAAGGCGTGGTGCGATCGCCTTCGGCATTCTCCAGTACGCGCGCTTTCGTGCCGTCCATGATCGCAACACAAGAGTTGGTTGTACCCAGGTCAATACCAATAATCTTACCCATCTAAACGTCTCCCACTTAAATTCTTTGTCAATTTGGGTTGTGACCCCTTAATGCGGTCGCTTTGTTGGCTTTCAACCGCCGTGACTCGCTTTTTTTCCGGGCTCACAACGCTCGATGACAACTAAATGGGGCCGCTTCGAAGCGCATCAAGGGTTAAAAGAAAATTTTTTTTCAGACCAGCCTTTTCTGAGCCGCGCGCAGTCCGTACGTTGCTGAAGCAAAGAAAAAGGCCGCGCAAAGCGCGGCCTTGTGAACGCAGTGTTGAGCAAGTGCGGTGTGGAGCGGTCAGGCCAGCACAGGACTGACAAAAATATATTATCGTTATTATCGCAAAACTAAATTACTTGTCGATTTTCCCTGATGTCAGCGAATATGCGGATGCCATATCCATCAAACAACTGCCGCTATCATAATATCAGACCTTTTATTCCGCAGGGGTAATATTAGCCCTTGCGTCCGACTGAGCCACATGGTAATAATGAAAATTCCGGAAGTTTTCCATCCCTCCTGTCTCTATTCATATTTCTATCATATGGGCATTATTATATGGAAATAAAGATCGGCCATATTGAGGACCGTCAGACCGAAGAATATATTATTCAGCAGCTCTGGCAGCATAATAGCCGCTTCGCCGACGTTAATATGAAGCCGCTGAACGTTATATTGTACGATGACGATCAACATATTAAGGGCGGCCTGCTGGCTCACACCTGGTTCGGCACGCTGGATATTCACTATTTATGGATAGATGAGGCTCATCGCCAGCACGGCACAGGGCGTCAGCTGATGCAAAAAGCCGAAGAAGAGGCGCGCAGCCGCGGCTGCCATATGGCTGTGGTGGATACCTTAAGCTTTCAGGCGCGCGGATTTTATGAAAAGCTCGGCTATCGCGTCTATGGCGAACAGGATGGCTATGCGCAGCGCTTTGCCCGTTATTATCTGGCAAAAAGATTATAACCCGCACTTAATCAGCGAGGCGCTATGGGCAGCCCATATCGCAGTATCGACGATTTTCTTGCCGCCTTTGCCACTACCATGGATCTATTACCCACGCCATGGGGGTTTAAAGATGCAGCGTCGCAGCATCTATATATGAATAGCGCGGCGAGGTTATATACCGCCACGCCGAAAAACTATTCATTAGAGGGCAAAAAAGATAATGAGTTTCCCACGCCCTGGAGCGACTGCGCTGATGAATTTTGTGAGCATGATGAAAAAGCCAGAGCGCTGAACACCGGCGTTGCGGTTATAGAAACCCATTACTGGTATGGCAAAAACTATCTCACACCTTTTATCAGCGAAAAATATCCGGTATTCGATAGCCGCAACGTTTTCCTGGGCTGCATCTGGAATGCACGACCGCTGGAGAGCATCACCGCGCTGACGTTTATTCATCCGCAAAAGGCCTCTGTGCTGACGACGCAGCTCGAACACCCTCTTTTTACCCCTGCCGAACTGGATGTGATCTTTCTGCTGCTCAGGCGATTCAGTGCCAAAGAGATCGCCAGGATTTACAACCTCAGCGTGAAGACCATCGGCAATCGCATCGCCACCCTTTACCAAAAGGCGGGCGTGCACTCGCTGCAACAGTTCGAGCAGTACTGCCGCGCTGAGTCGCTGGAGAACTATCTGCCAGAGAAACTGCTCAGTAAAGGCGTCTCTTTTATTTAAACCGGCAAGGAAAACCTGTTGTGAGTAAATTTGATGACTACCCGTTGAGCCGGGTGCCTGCGGGCGAAAGGCTCTCGCTGCTTAGCGTCGCCATTGTGCATATGGGCATGCTGACCGCGCTCGATCAGTTTATGCTCGGTGCCGTGCTGGGCAACAGCATGACGCTCGGCGAAGCCTTCACCGCCATCACTCTGGCAAGCCTGCTGTTTGGCTTTCTGACTTTCGCGCTCGGCTATGCCGGGATGCGCGAAGGCTTATCAGGCACTCTGCTGGCACGCTGGTGCGGCTTCGGCCGCCACGGCTCGGTCCTGATCGGACTACTGGTCGCCGTCAGCCTGCTGGGCTGGTTTGGCATCCAGAATGCGGTTTTCGCCCGCTCGCTAAGCTACGCCCTGGGGGACAAACTGAGCTTCGCGCAGTCCGCCTCCTTGTCAGGCGCAGTACTGACCCTGCTGGTCGCCTTTGGCTTTAAAGCGTTGCGCTTTACCGCGCGCGTGGCGGTGCCGCTGTTTATCGCGCTGGTTGGCTGGATTTTCTGGCACGCGTTCCACGGTGAAACGGGAAGCGGCATACCGTCGGTCGCCGCGACGGAGACCATTACGGTGAGCGCCGCCATTACCATGGTGATTGGCGGCGCCATTCTCGCCAGCCTGATGACCCCGGATCTGACGCGTTTCTCACGCAGCGGCAAAGACGTTTTCGCCATCACGCTGTTGACCATCCTCGCAGGCGAGTATGGCGTTAACGGGCTGGCTATCCTGATAGCGAAAGAGCTGCATACCTCCGACATTATTGCCATTATTACCCAGACCACCAGCACGCTGGGGCTGTTCGCGGTGGTCTTCTCAACCCTGCGCATTAACGACCTTAACCTCTACTCCTCGGCGCTGGGCATCGCCAACGCTACGGAAGGGCTGACCGGCTTTAAACCGCGCTACAGCGTGATTACGCTGCTGCTGGGCTTCCTTGGCACGCTCTGCTCCGTGCTGGGTATTCTCGATCGCTTCGTGGATTTTCTTGAGCTGCTGGGCGTGGTCTTCCCGCCGGTGCTGGGCGTAATGATTGTCGATTACTATCTGCTGAAAACCGATCGCCAGACGCTGGCGCAGAGCCGCGACAGCAATGCGCTGCCGCCGACTTCTCGGCTCATCGGCTGGCCTGCGCTGATCGCCAGCGTCGCAGGCAGCGCCGCCGGGCTGCTGGTTGAGCGCGGCGTGCCGGTTTTCAATTCGATTATCGTTGCCTGCCTCGTTTATCTGCTGACCGCGCCGCTGATGAAGCGCGCGGCGGTTACGCCGAAAGAGAGAGCCGCCGAATAAGCGCGTAACGCGCCTGGAGACAGGCGCGTTAATTTATCGCTAAGGCATTAGCTGCGGGTCGCGTACTGCGGCTATTACTGACTACAGATGCGTTTCACTCGCCAGCGCGCCCTGCCGTCCGGCACTGTGCAGCCACAGCCCGATAATCAGCCCGGTCAGCGCCAGCGCCAGCACATACCAGGCAGGCGCCAGCGGCGTCAGCCGCAGGATCAGCGTCACGAAGATCGGCGTCAGACCGCCAAAGATGGCGTAGGCGACGTTATAGGAGAATGAGATACCGGTGAAGCGCACCGCCGCAGGAAAGGCGCGCACCATCAAAAAGGGCACCACGCCCACTACACCGACGCTCAGCCCCGCCAGCCCATAGCTAAAGAAGAGGCCGTTGGCACCCGGCGTCTGGCTGGCAAAGAAGTGCCAGCTACAGACCGCCAGCAGCAGCGAGCCGCCTGTCAGGGTTTTCGCCGCGCCTATCCAGTCCACCAGCCATCCGGCGATTATGCAGCCCACCAGCAGCATCACCGTCGCCAGGCAGTTAGCCTGCAGACTCAGCGCGGCGCTGATGCCGTGCTGTTTCTGCATCAGCGCAGGCGCCATCAGGATCACCACCACAATACAGGCGGAGAGCATCCAGGTGAGCAGCATAGAGAGCAGAACGCTACCTTTATGGCGGGTCAGCACGGTTTTCAGCGGCAGCGTATCAGCCAGCATTTTGCGCTGTTGCATCTGCTGAAAGACCGGCGTCTCATGCAGCCAGCGGCGCAGATACATCGCCAGCAGCCCAAACAGACCGCCAAGAAAAAAAGGAATGCGCCAGCCGATACTGGCGACCATCTGCGGCGTCATGCTGCTGTTGATAGCGGTCGCGACCAGCGATCCCAGCAGGATGCCCATTGTCAGCCCGGCGGTCAGCGTGCCACAGGCGAAACCGATGCGTTTTTCCGGCACGTGCTCCGCCACAAACACCCAGGCGCCCGGCACTTCGCCGCCAATAGCCGCTCCCTGCAACAGGCGCAGCAGCAACATCAGCAGCGGCGCGATAATGCCCGCCGAGTCATAGGTAGGCAGCACGCCCATCGCCAGCGTGGGCAGCGCCATCAGCAGGATGCTCAGGCTGAACATTTTCTTGCGCCCGACCTTGTCGCCGAAATGCGCCATAATCAGACCGCCCAGCGGACGCGCCAGATAGCCAGCAGCGAAGATCGCAAAGGTTTGCAGCTGGCGCAGCCAGTCAGGAATGTCAGGCGGAAAAAAGAGTTCGCCGATAACCGCGGCGAAAAAGACAAAAATAATAAAGTCGTAGAACTCCAGCGCGCCACCGAGCGCGGCCAGCGACAACGTTTTATAATCCTGAGCGTTCAGGCGATGAGCAGCTTGTGAATCCATAAGCGTACCGGTTCCAGAGGTAAAAGAGGAATTGTAAACCCAGGCTTACTATACCGTTCATCTTTCACCACACCAGCGCCGCCAGAGGCTATGCCTGAAATGACGAATATTTAGTTATTTATCTCTCGTATCGCGCTTTTAGGGCGAAAAGCTGCTACCACATTGCGATGCGTATCAACGTAGGGACCCTCCAGCAGCTGTAAACAATAAGGTACAGCAGCAAAAATACCCGGCACTTTTACCTTGCCGTCGGCATCCTTCACCCCTTCCAGCGTCTCTTTAATCGACTTCGGCTGTCCCGGCAGGTTAAGCACCAGCGACTGTTTACGGATCACGCCGACCTGACGCGACAAAATAGCAGTAGGCACGAACTGCAGGCTAATCTGGCGCATCTGTTCGCCGAAACCAGGCATCTCGCGATCGGCGACCGCCAGCGTCGCGTCGGGCGTCACATCGCGGCGCGCCGGACCGGTGCCGCCGGTGGTCAGCACCAGATGACAGAAACGCTCATCCACCAGCTCGCAGATCGCCTGCTCAATCAGCGGCTGCTCATCCGGCACCAGCCGGGTTTCGGTGGTAAAAGGGGTCGCCAGCGCGCTGCTGAGCCAGGCTTCCAGCGCGGGAATGCCCTGATCCTGATAAATGCCATTCGCGGCGCGATCGGAAACGGAGATCAGGCCAATGCGTAAAGTATCCATGAATGTGTTACCCGGGTTGACCGCAAAGCGGTGAAAAGAGAGGAATAGCAGGAAGAATAATAGAAAGTGGCGCAAAGAGAAAACCGTGGCGGCCTGGCCGCCACGGCAAAAGATTACAGCAGGTCGGCGATCATTTTCTCAAGCTTGCCCTGATCGACGGCGAAATTACGGATACCTTCCGCCAGCTTCGCAACCGCCATCGGGTCCTGGTTATGCTGCCACAGGAACTCAGATTCGGTCATTCTCGCCGGACGCGCTTTGACTTCGCCGCTGTAGCTCAGCTTACGCTCGACCGTACCTTCGCTCTCCGCCAGCTCTTTCAGCAGCGCCGGGGAGATGGTCAGACGATCGCAGCCCGCCAGTTCCAGGATCTCGCCTGTGTTACGGAAGCTCGCGCCCATCACCACGGTTTCATAACCGTGCTGCTTGTAGTAGCTGTAGATTTCAGACACTGACACCACGCCTGGATCTTCATGCGGCGCGTACTCTTTCTTGTCGGTGTTATTTTTGTACCAGTCGAGAATACGGCCGACGAACGGCGAAATCAGGAAGACGCCCGCTTCCGCACAGGCGCGCGCCTGAGCGAAGGAGAAGAGCAGCGTCAGGTTACAGTTGATGCCCTCTTTTTCCAGCTGCTCCGCTGCGCGGATACCCTGCCAGGTCGACGCCAGTTTGATCAGGATACGGTCGTTGCTGATGCCCGCATCGTTGTAGAGTTTAATCAGGCTGCGCGCTTTGGCGATGCTACCTTCGGTGTCGTAAGAGAGACGCGCATCGACTTCAGTCGAGATACGGCCGGGGATCAGCTTGAGGATTTCCAGACCAATGTTGACGGCCAGCTTATCCGACACCAGCGAAATCAGCTCATCTTTGCTGCCGTTCTGCTCGCGCGCCCAGCTAATCGCTTCGTCAATCAGCTTGCGGTATTCCGGGATTTGCGCGGCGTTAAGGATCAAAGAAGGGTTAGTAGTGGCGTCTTGCGGCTGGTAGAGCTTCATTGCTGCGATATCGCCGGTGTCAGCGACAACGGTGGTGAGTTGACGCAAGGAGGTCAGTTTGTCCGTCATGTCTCTTGTCTCTTGTGTAATGTCAGGGTGAAAAAGGCTGTTGCGATAATATCATGCGGCAACCGAGGCGCAAGGTCGCCAGATGCCGTTTACGATAGCGCTAACGAATGGCTGTGATTTGCCTGTCGCTGCGGCTTTTTTGTTACACTCGGCAGCCTGATAATTAACAGTTTCCCTGTCATGACAAGGGATAACCGAGGAAGCGACTATGTTAATGGTGATCTCACCCGCCAAAACGCTCGATTTTACCAGCCCGCTGGCGACCCAGCGTTTTACCCAGCCTGCGCTGTTAGAAAAATCACAACAGCTGATTGAGGTGGCGCGCGATCTCTCACCGGCGCAGATCGCTTCGCTTATGGGCATCAGCGACAAGCTGGCGCATCTGAACGCTGAACGTTTCAACAGCTGGCAGCCTGATTTCACGCCGGAAAATGCGCGCCAGGCCATTCTGGCGTTTAAAGGCGACGTCTATACCGGTCTGCAGGCGGAGAGCTTCAGCGAAGCGGATTTCGACTTTGCTCAGCAGCATCTGCGCATGCTGTCTGGCTTATATGGCGTGCTGCGCCCGCTCGATCTTATGCAGCCCTACCGCCTGGAGATGGGTATTAAGCTGGCCAGTCCGGCAGGCAAAGATCTCTACAGCTTCTGGGGCGATCTGCTGACGGAAAATCTCAACGCCGCGCTGCAGCAACAGGGCGACGACGTGCTGATTAACCTGGCGTCAGATGAATATTTCCGGGCGATTAAGCCGAAGCAGCTAAAAGGCCGTCTGGTGAAGCCGGTCTTCCTCGACGAAAAGAATGGCGCGTTTAAGGTGATCAGCTTTTACGCTAAAAAGGCGCGCGGGCTGATGAGCCGCTACGTGATCCAGCATCGCTTAACCACACCCGACGCGCTGAAAGCGTTCGATGTAGATGGCTATTTTTTCGATGAAGCCAGCAGCAGCGAGAACGAACTGGTCTTTAAACGCTACGAGCAAAAGTAAAGTGTTCTGGCTGCGCTTCAGCCAGAATAATTAACAGTCAGAATTGCCGGTGTTAGCCACTCTCTATAGGGCGTACCAGGTTTAGTCGCTGGCGTTCAGCGCGCAGTCTATTCAGACGAGTGAGCGGATCGAGGCAGGAAAAGCCCGCAGCAGCGCGACCTTTAACCTTGTTTATAACTAAGCAGGAATGCAGCGCGCCGGTTTATGCCCGCAAAAGCCGGGTAAACCGGCGCGCTTAACAGCAGGCGCGCCGTCAGCCGTTACGCCTTCAGAAGGAACGCCCGCAGCGGCGCGAAATCAGCCTGCATACTGTGCGACAGCAGCGGCAGCCCGGCGCGATCCGCCAGCTCCTGCGGCAGCGGCAGCGCCTGGCCCAGAATCGCCTCTACGCTCTCCTTAAATTTCGCCGGATGCGCCGTACCGAGGAACAGACCAAACTCCCCTTCCTGCAGCTGATCGCGCAGCAGGCGATAGGCGATAGCCGCATGCGGCTCGGAGATATAGCCGATCTCCGCCAGCTCGCGCATCGTCGCTTCGGTCGTTTCGTCGCTCACCGCGCCGTAGGCGAGATCGGTCAGACGCCAGGTCTTACGGCGGAACAGCTCCTCCACGCGCGGCCAGTTATTCGGCTGGCTGACATCCATGGCGTTCGACAGGGTGGCGACCGTCGCGTTCGGCGTCCAGCTGCCGCCCTGCAGAAAGCGCGGCACGGTGTCGTTAGCGTTGGTGGCGGCGATAAAGCGCTTAATCGGCAGACCCAGCGATTTCGCCAGCAGGCCTGCGGTAAGATCGCCGAAGTTGCCGCTCGGCACCGACACCACCAGCTGGTTGCGTTTCTCCTGCGGCAGCTGCGCGACCGCTTCGAAGTAGTAGCAGATCTGCGCCAGCAGGCGGCTGATGTTAATGGAGTTAGCGGAGTTCAGGCCAATCGCTTTTTTCAGCTCTTCATCGTCGAACGCCTGCTTAACCAGCGCCTGGCAGGCGTCGAAATCGCCGTCGATGGCGATGGTTTCGATATTGCCGCCCAGCGTGCAGAACAGTTTTTCCTGCAGCGGGCTGATTTTGCCCTGCGGGTAGAGGATCACCACGCGCACGTTTTCCATACCGTAAAAGGCGTGCGCCACTGCCGCGCCGGTGTCGCCGGAGGTCGCGGTCAGGATGGTAATTTGCTCGTCCGCGCCTGACACGTAAGAGAGCATCTGCGCCATAAAACGGCCGCCGAAATCTTTAAACGCCAGCGTCGGGCCGTGGAACAGCTCAAGGCAGGAGATATCTTCGCTGACTTTCGCCACTGGCGCGGGAAACGCAAAAGCGGTTTTTACACGTTCGGCCAACTGATGCGGCGCGATTTCATCGCCGATATAGGCGGAGAGAATCTTACTGCTGCGGCTGACAAAATCCATTTCCAGCATCGCGTCGATATCGGTCAGCTCGAATTCCGGCAGCTCAAGCGGGAAGAACAGCCCCTGCTGTGAGCCCAGGCCCTGTTTCACCGCCTGCGAAAAGCTCACCTGCTCGTTATGATCCTTAAGGTTGTAGAGTTTCATGCGTTATCCCAGTTTACGTGCGCCAGCCGTATCAAGACGGCAAATATGGACGAAGCCTTCATCATTCTGCAGATAGTGCTGGCGCAGCCAGTCTGCCATCCGCTGCGCCGTTTCCATCTGATTGCAAACGGCGAAAAGCGTGGGGCCGGAACCGGAGATGCCGCAGGCCAGCGCGCCGATATCGGCGGCAGCCAGCCGCGCCTCGGCAAAGCCCGGCAGCAGCTTGGTGCGGTAAGGTTCGGCGATCACATCCTGCATCAGTTTAGCGGCCAGCAGCGGCTGACCGCTATGGCAGGCATGAATAAAGCCGGCCAGCAGGCGGCCATGTTTAATCACATCCTCTTTGCGATACTGCGCGGGCAGAATCGCGCGCGCTTCGGCAGTAGAAACCTTAATGCCCGGATAGGCCATTACCCACAGCCAGTCGTCGAATCCCGGCACAGACTGGCTGATGATGCCATTCTCTTCCAGCATCAGTTGAATGCCGCCGAGGAAGCATGGCGCCACGTTGTCATAGTGCACGCTGCCGGAAATCCGCCCTTCCAGCTCGCCCATCAGCGCCAGCAGCTGGGTGTCGCTGAGCGGTTTGCCGCAAAACTCGTTCATTGCCATCAGACCGGCCACTACCGAACAGGCGCTGGAGCCGAGGCCAGAGCCGATCGGCATATTTTTCTCCAGCGTCATCGCCACCGGCACCTCGTCGCCGATCGCCTCGCAGAAACGCTGCCAGCACTGATAGACGATATTCTCTTTGGGATCGTCCGGCAGTTTGCTGACGAAGCGTCCGCTGTTCTGCAACGAAAAGCGCTGCGCGGCTTCCACCGTGACGCAGTCGCCCAGCAGCGACCCATCCACCGGCGACACCGCCGCGCCCAGCACATCAAAGCCGACGCTGACGTTGCCAATCGAGGCCGGTGCGTAAATTTTTACCATCATCAAACTCCCAACTTCCACGACAGTGTGCGCAGCAGATCGGCGAATACGCCCGCCGCCGTCACATCATTTCCCGCGCCGTATCCGCGCAGCACCAGCGGAATCGGCTGATAATAACGGCTGTAGAACGCCAGGGCGTTCTCGCCGCTTTTCACTTTATAGAGCGGATCGTTGCTGTCGACCGCGTCGATCTTCACTTTGCAAACGCCGCCCTCTTCAATCGCGCCGACGAAGCGTAACACTTTTCCTTCATCACGCGCTTTGACGACGCGCGCGGCGAAGGCGTTATCCAGCTCCGGCAGACGCTGCATAAACTCTTCGACGTCAGCGATCTCATTCAGGCTGGCGGGCAGCAGCGGCTCAATCTCAATATCGCTCAGCTCCAGCTTATGGCCCGCTTCACGCGCCAGGATCAGCAGCTTGCGCGCCACATCCATGCCGGAGAGATCGTCGCGCGGATCGGGCTCGGTAAAGCCCATCTCGCGCGCCATCTTCGTCGCTTCCGAGAGCGAAACGCCTTCATCCAGCTTGCCGAAAATAAAAGAGAGCGAGCCGGAAAGAATACCGGTGAATTTGATCAGCTCGTCACCGGCGTTTAACAGATTCTGCAGGTTTTCAATGACCGGCAGGCCCGCGCCGACGTTGGTGTCGTAAAGGAATTTGCGACGCGATTTCGCGGCGGCGGCGCGCATCTGCTGGTAGTAGTTCCATGACGAGGTGTTGGCCTTTTTGTTCGGCGTCACGACGTGAAAACCGTCGGCGAGGAAATCGGCGTACTGATCGGCCACCGCCTGGCTGGAGGTGCAGTCGACAATCACCGGGTTCAGCAGATGGTATTCTTTTACCAGTCGATTGAGGCGATCAAGGTTAAACGGCTCTTTGGCCTCGCTCAGCGCGCCCTTCCAGTCGCTCAGGTCGATGCCGTGCACGTTGGTCAGCAGCGCGCGCGAATTGGCGATGCCGCAGACGCGCAGATCGATATGCTTCTGTTTCAGCCACGCCTGCTGGCGATAAAGCTGATCCAGCAGCGCCCCGCCGACGCCGCCGACGCCGACCACAAAGACTTCAATCACCTGATCGGTGGCGAACAGCATCTGATGCACCACGCGCACGCCGGTCGTGGCGTCATCGTTGCTGACCACGACCGAGATAGAACGCTCTGACGAGCCCTGCGCGATGGCGACGATATTGATATTGGCGCGCGCCAGCGCGGAGAAAAATTTGGCGGAGATGCCGCGCAGCGTGCGCATACCATCGCCGACCACGGAGATCACCGCCAGCTGTTCCATCACGCCCAGCGGATCGAGCAGCCCGTCTTTCAGCTCCAGATAGAACTCCTCTTCCAGCACGCGACGCGCCCGCGCCTGCTCGTTCTGCGGCACGCAGAAACTGATGCTGTATTCAGAGGAGGATTGCGTAATCAGCACCACCGAAATGCCGGTGCGCGACATCGCGGCGAAAACGCGCGCCGCCATCCCCACCATGCCCTTCATGCCCGGCCCGGAGACGTTGAACATCGCCATGTTGTTCAGGTTGGTGATGCCCTTCACCGGGTTTTCGTCCTGGTCGCCTTCGCCGCCAATCAGGGTGCCGGGCGCCTGCGGGTTGGCGGTGTTTTTGATCAGGCACGGGATCTGGAACTGCGCGATAGGCGCAATGGTGCGCGGATGCAGCACTTTCGCGCCGAAATAGGAGAGCTCCATCGCCTCCTGATAAGACATCGACTTCAGCAGGCGCGCGTCGGGCACCTGACGCGGATCGCAGGTATAAACGCCGTCTACATCGGTCCAGATTTCGCAGCAGTCGGCGCGCAGACAGGCGGCCAGCACCGCGGCGGAGTAGTCAGAACCGTTGCGCCCCAGCACCACCAGCTCGCCCTTTTCGTTGCCTGCGGTAAAGCCGGCCATCAGGATCATATTTTGCGGCGGGATCTGACTGGCGGCGATGCGGCGAGTCGATTCGGCAATATCAACGGTGGATTCAAGATAGTGGCCGACGGCCAGCAGCTTTTCTACCGGATCGATGACCGTGACGCCGTGTCCGCGCGCCAGCAGCAGTGCCTCCATAATAGCAATAGAGAGCTTTTCGCCGCGGCAGATAATGGCGGCATTGACGCTGTCAGGACACTGCCCCAGCAGGCTGATGCCGTGCAGCACCTGTTTTAGCTGGGCGAACTCCAGATCGACGCGGGTTTTCTGTCCGTCATAGTCGAAACCCGGCTGCGCCGCCGCCAGCCCCTGCAGCAGCTCGTCGAAAATGCGCTCGGCGTCGGTGATGTTTGGCAACGCATCCTGACCGCTGATGGTCTTTTCAATCATCGCCACCAGATGGTTGGTGATCTTTGCAGGTGCAGAGAGTACGGTGGCAACCTGTCCCTGCTGCGCATTACTTTCCAGAATGTCAGCGACGCGAAGAAAACGTTCCGCATTCGCTACCGAGGTCCCACCGAATTTCAGCACTCGCATATTAAAACTCTCCTGAATTTATGCCGAAAAAAAAGCCCGCACTGTTGAGGTGCGGGCTTATTTTTGTTTTTCCTGTATGCGTCAGCCCGCACCGTTACCTGTGGTAATGGTGGTGGTAATAATGATGGTGTTCAGGCTGGTTGAGTTACGCATTGGGATTTTTTCTGTCTGTCTTTTAAAGTCTGTCTGCCTTCCAGAAGTAAAGCAAAGCGCCGGTCAAGTCAACGAATTTGTCCGGCGGTCATTTTATCGCCGCTGCGCACTGCTGCGCGCTGTCGGCAAAAACGCTTGCAGAATCGTTTGCTCGCCACGCGCTTTTTACGATCAGCCGCTACGAAAGGCGATTTTTCAGGAAGATTTATCTATAAGTTTTTTTTCTACATCATGCAGCAGACGGTGCAGCATTGCGCTGTCGCGCTGCTCCAGCAGGCCGATACGCTGATCGATCCAGTCAGCCATCTTGCGATCGTCACTGACCTCCAGCGTCTGCAACAGGCGTTCAAAGCGTTGACGCAGCGCGTCCAGCTGCTGCGCGTCGGCCTGCGGCGCGGCAGGCGGCGCCACGCGATTAAGCGCGGAGAGCTGATAGCAATAAACCATCACTGCCTGACCGAGGTTAAGCGAGGGATAATCCTGCGCCATGGGGATGCCGGTCAGCAGATCGACCTGATCCAGCTCTTCGTTAGTCAGCCCGCTATCTTCCCGGCCAAAGACCAGCGCCATGCTGTTTACCCACTGACGCTTCTCCAGCAGCTGCGCCTCAACCTGCTGCGGCGTGGCGTAGTAGCGGAACTTCGCGCGGCTGCGCGCCGTCGTGGCTACGGAGAAGTCGATATCGGCCAGCGCGTCGTTCAGGCTGTCGAAGGTGCGCAGGTTATCCAGGATATCCCCGGCGCCATGCGCGACTCGCCGCGCGGCGGGATCCTGCCAGGCGTCGCTGGCGACGATGCGCAGTTCGCTGAAGCCCATTGTTTTCATCGCACGCGCCGCTGCGCCAATATTTTCCGCCCGGGCGGGCGAAACCAGAATAAGGGGGAAACGCATGATTATTCCATTTGTGTTTAGAAATCGCGCCGTATAGTAGCACGCGCCGCTGTTAAAGCCGGAATGCAGCAGGCTGAGAAAATAATTTGTTAAGGATATTAAAATTTAATAAAAAACCCTGCAGAACCCTATTGCGTTACGAACGGGCAATAAATCAAATTAACAGGCGAAATAGCTTTTTAAACAGGCTAATAGCAAAAGCGTAACTACAATTTTGTTTTACGTATACATCGCGTAAATATGTAGCGAAATTGATATTTTTTGTGAGCTAAGCTTGCATTACAAGAGAAGTTTTTCACATAAGTGTTAACGTGCTACAATTGCATTTGATATAAGTCAACGAAGCGTTGTTTTTATGCTTATCGGTTGTTGTCGGTGCTGTTAGGTTGCTGTTAATGCGGTTAGGATATGCGCCAAAAGATTCTCTCCTGGGGCAGGCAATATTCATTCTGACTGGCTGAGCTAACACTGTTGTTGACGTTGATAGATGGTTTATCAAGAACATAATTTCGTACAACGGTTAAGCGCCACATAACGCGCTTTTTAGCGAGCCTGAATACCCGCGTACGCCCTGTTTTCGATTTGTTGGCAAATTTTAGGTAGCGAAACATGCAGACCCCACACATTCTTATCGTTGAAGACGAACTGGTCACGCGTAATACCCTCAAAAGCATTTTCGAGGCGGAAGGTTATGTCGTGTATGAGGCAACCGACGGCGCTGAAATGCACCAGGTGCTCACCGAAAACGACGTCAACCTGGTGATCATGGATATCAATCTGCCCGGTAAAAACGGCCTGTTGCTGGCGCGCGAACTGCGCGAGCAGGCAAACGTGGCGCTAATGTTCCTGACCGGTCGTGATAATGAAGTGGACAAGATCCTGGGTCTGGAGATCGGCGCGGATGATTACATCACCAAACCGTTTAACCCGCGTGAGCTGACCATTCGCGCACGTAACCTGCTGTCGCGCACCATGAATCTGGCGATGCCGAATGAAGAGCGCCGTCAGGTAGAAAGCTACAAGTTCAACGGCTGGGAGCTGGACATCAACAGCCGCTCGCTGATCAGCCCTAACGGCGAACAGTATAAGCTGCCGCGTAGCGAATTCCGCGCCATGCTGCACTTCTGCGAGAACCCTGGCAAAATCCAGACCCGCGCCGATCTGCTGAAGAAGATGACCGGCCGCGAGCTGAAGCCACACGATCGCACCGTCGACGTCACTATTCGCCGTATTCGTAAACACTTTGAGTCCACGCCGGATACGCCGGAGATCATCGCCACCATTCACGGCGAAGGCTACCGCTTCTGCGGCGACCTGGAAGAGTAATTCCTTAACGGAAGTCAGGGCTGGTTGAAACCGCGCTAATGCGGGTGAGACGGCCCGATCGCAAAGACGCAAAAAGCGGCATCCATGCCGGTTTGGCCCGCGCGGCTACGCACCTCATCCCTGAGGTGCGCCCCTGAACGGGCCAACGCGCTGCGTTACGCCTCGAGCTGACTCACGCAGGCTCGGAATTAAACGCCCTTACGGGCGTTTTTTATTCCCGCCACGGCATAATCGGCACTGCGCTCAGCGCGTTTTTCGGCGACCCCTCAACGACCCTGTCGGAATAGCTCAGGTAGATCAGCGCATGGCGTTTTTGATCGAAGAAGCGCACCACCTGCAGCTTTTTGAACACCAGCGAGGTGCGTTTCTTGAACACCACTTCGCCCTGCGCCTTACCGTTAGCAATGGCGTCGCTCAGCTCCACCGGCCCTACCTGCTGACAGGAGATCGCCGCATCGGCGGTATCCTCTGCCAGTCCTAAGCCGCCTTTGATTCCGCCGGTTTTTGCCCGGCTGATATAACAGGTTACATTTTTTACGTCGGGATCGTCGAACGCCTCCACCACGATCTTATGATCGGGGCCAAACATCTTGAACACCGTATCTACCGAGCCGATCTCTTCGGCCAGAACCGGGGACGCCAGCAGCAGCGTAGCGAATGAAGCAGCGAAAAAGCGAGATATTGTCATAGCGTTACCATTGCAAACCTAATAGACGAGCATGTAATGTACTGGCAATTGTCCGCGTTGACCAAACCAGAACCGGTTTTATCCCACATTGACATGGCACAATCTCCCAACAAAACTGCCCACGCCAGATGTGCAATTAGTGCTATTATTCGGCGACTGCGTTAGTCGCACCCAGAGAGTATGAGGATGTTTTATGGACCAAGCCGGTATCATTCGCGATTTGCTTGTCTGGCTGGAGAGCCATTTGGATCAGCCCCTTTCACTGGACAATGTTGCCCTGAAGGCGGGTTATTCTAAATGGCATTTACAGAGGATGTTCAAAGACGTAACAGGCCATGCAATCGGCGCCTATATTCGTGCCCGCCGCCTGTCTAAAGCGGCCGTGGCGCTACGCCTGACCAGCCGCCCGATCCTGGACATCGCTCTGCAATACCGTTTCGATTCACAACAAACCTTTACCCGCGCCTTTAAAAAGCAGTTTAACCAGACGCCCGCGTGGTATCGTCGTTCATCGGAATGGAATTCATTCGGCATTCGCCCGCCGATTCGTCTCGACGACAACAGCATGCCGGAGTCGACCTTCGTCACGCTGCCAGAAACCGTGCTGGTGGGGCAAACGCAAAGCTATAACTGCACTCTGGAGCAGATCTCACGCTATCGCGACGAAATGCGTATCCATTTCTGGAAGCAGTTTCTACTGGAAACCGACACCATTCCGCCGGTGCTGTATGGCCTGCATCAGGTACGCGCCAGCCAGGAGAAGGACGACGAGCAGGAGATCCTCTACACCACCGCCGTGCCGTCCGACCAGGCGGTTAACCTGCACTCCGGCCAGAGCGTGCTGCTGGAAGCGGGAGACTATGTGCAGTTCACCTATAACGGCCCGCGCAACGAACTGCAGGACTTTATCCTGCTGCTCTACGGCACCTGCATGCCGACGCTCGGCCTGACGCGTCGTCAGGGTCAGGATATCGAACGCTTCATTACCCACGGCGGCAAGAAGCGCAGCGAGCCACCAAAAGAGATCCGCTGCGAATACCTGATCCCGATTCGCCATCAGCAGGCGAACTGACCATTAAGCCGTCGCCACGACGGCTTTTTCTTTAGCGCTGCAGCTCATCCAGCGCAGGCGCGTCCAGATGCGATATATCACCCGCCGTCTCTACCACCCAGCCTTCCGCCAGCCAGGCGCTGTGCTGATGATCGACGCGCGAGATTGAGCAGTTGCGCAGGCGCAGACGACGCTCCGCATGGGCCGGCAGGCCGAGGATAGTGCTGATCAGCACGCCAAGCGCCATACCGTGGCTCACCAGCAGCGGTCGGCTGCCCGCGGGGAGCGCCAGACAGGCATTCAGCGCCTCGTGCATGCGCGCTGCCATCTCCGCCATTGATTCGCCCTGCGGAATACGGCCATTTTCGGTGCCGTCCACCAGCGTGCGGCGCCAGCGCTCCTCTTCTTCGGTTAACCCGTCCAGCGGACGCTTCTCCAGCACGCCCATATTCAGCTCGCGCAGGCGCGGCTCCAGCGTCACCGCGCAGCCGCAGGCGTCGGCGATGATCTCGGCGGTGCGCTGCGTGCGCCCCAGATCGCTGGCGATAACATGGGTAATGCCAAGATGTTTAACGCGCTCGCCCACCTGATGGGCCTGTTGCTCTCCTTTCTCCGTCAGCGGACTGTCGGATTGTCCCTGAATGCGGCGCTCCGCATTCCATACCGTTTCACCGTGACGAACAAGATAGACCTGTAGCATGCTGAGTTTCCGTTATACTGCGACAAATTTGCCTAAAGGGTTCAATAGATTATGTACCAGGTTATCGCAGCCACCATCAATCCGGCAAAAATTCGCGCAATCTCTCAGGCGTTCAACGACGTTTTCGGCGAAGGATCCTGCCATATTCGCGGGGTCGAGGTCGATAGCGGCGTCGCGGCGCAGCCCCTGAGCGATGCGGAAACGCGAACCGGCGCACGTCAGCGCGTCGCCAATGCGCGCCTGGCAGAACCAGAGGCGGATTTCTGGGTGGCGATTGAGGCCGGGATTGAAGAGGAGTGCGCTTTCGCCTGGATGGTGGTGGAAAATGCCGAACGGCGCGGCGAGTCGCGCTCCGCCAGCTTTACGCTGCCGCAGGTGGTGCTGACCGGCTTACGCGCCGGGCGCGAGCTGGGCGATGAGATGGCGCGGCTGACCGGCGTGGAAAATATCAAACACAAAGGCGGCGCCATCGGTGCCTTTACGCAGGGCCTGCTGACGCGCTCCAGCGTTTATCACCAGGCGTTAATCCTGGCGCTCTGCCCTTTTACTCATCCGCTTTATCAGCGTTGATCCCGGCGCGTCCCAGATGCGCCTCCAGCCAGCGCCGCAGTTCAGGCGGCGCCTCTTTCAGACTGTTCGAGCCGCGCGTGATCGTCGCGATACCGACGCCCAGTTCATTTTTCAGCTCTCGCTGGCTCATGGTGCCGTTCATTAACTCTTCCACGATGCGCAGGCGTGTACCGAGCGCTTCGCGCTCATCGGCCGTCAGCATCAGCTGCAGCAAAGGCAACGCCACGTCATCGGCGTAAGCCTGCTGCATCAGCGCGATAAAACGCCGCCAGTTATCTTCAGAAAGGGAACGTTGCGCCGACCGGGCGGGAGATTGCGTCATAAAACAGGCTTCCGTACTCACTAGCGAGTACGGAAGCATAACACGCTAGTAGCGGCGGTTCCACTCGCTGTCCGACAGCACCTTATCCGGCTCGCCCATAAAATGGCGATAGTAGGCGTCGTAGGCCAGCACGTTCTTCACGTAGCCGCGCGTTTCTGAGAAGGGAATGGTTTCGATAAAGGCGACCGCATCGAGATTGCCCGCGCTGACGTTCTGCCAGCTGCGCACGCGTCCCGGTCCCGCATTGTAAGCCGCGGAGGCGAAAATGCGGTTCTGCCCGAACTGCTGATAGACATACTCCAGATATTGCGTGCCTATCTGGATATTGGTCTGCGGATCCAGCAGCTGATTGCTGTTCATATAGCCGGGAATATTGTACATCTTCACGGTATGCGCCGCCGTCGCCGGCATCACCTGCATCAGACCGCTGGCACCGACCGGGGAACGCGCTTTCGGATTCCAGGCGCTCTCCTGGCGCGAGATCGCCATGGCGTAGCTCGGCGCAATGCCTTTGTCGCGAGTGTTGCTCTTATAGAAGCTCTCCCACGCCAGCGGGAAGCGCTCTTTCAGGCTGTCCCACATCTTCGCCGTAATCGTCGCCTGCACGCTGAGATCCCACCAGTCCTGCTCGTTGGCGTAGCGCGCCAGCATCTGCTGCTGCGTGCGGCTCTTGCTGGCGATCAGATTGGCCCACTCGCTGCGCGCCAGGTTATCCAGCCCCCAGAACATCAGCTCACGCACGCGCGCCAGCTCCGGTCCCTGCACCGTCGCGCTGTCCGGCTTCGGCGCTTCGTCGATCTGCATCGGATACTTCACGCCCAGCCGCTGCGCCGCCACCATGGGATAGAAGCCGCGCGCCTGCATCAGTTTATGCAGGATCTCGTCGGCCTCCTCTTTACGCCCCTGGGCGTAGAGCAGATCGGCCTGCCAGTATTGCCACTCATCTTTCTCTTTCGCCTCGAGCGGCAGTCGCGCGATCCAGGTATTCAGGCCGCGCCGATCGTTTTGCGACAGTGCCAGACGCACGCGCCGTTCAACCAGCGACGTCGACTGGCTGTTCATGATCACCGTATCGCGCCAGCGCGCCTGCTCCGAAGTTAAATCGGAGCCCATCATGCGCCAGACCACAATCTCTTTCAGCGCCTGCTCGTCGTCCGCCTCCATCTTCTGCCCGCGCACCAGCAGCGGGATCATGCTGCGCGCGTTCTCCATATCGGCGCGCGCGACGCGGGTAAAGGCGTAAATCGTCGCCTGGCGGGTAAAATCGGTCGGGCCGACGGACTGCGCGAACGTCACCACCGTCTGCGGATCGTTCTGCAGAGCAAGCACGCCGTTAGCGATGGTCTGGTAATCCTCCGGCAGGGTTTTTGCCAGGAAGCTCACCAGGCTGTCGTTGCCCGCCTTCATCGCCAGGCGTATGCGCTCCAGTACGGTAATCGGCGACATCTGGCCGGAAGATTGCCAGACGGAGAAGAGACGATCGCAATCGTTGGGCAAGGAGGTGCCGCGCAGCCAGATCTCCTTCGCGCCCTCAAACGCCTGCTGCTGCGCGCCCGTCGCCCATTTGGCGTAGAGCCAGTTGCAGCGCGCCTGTACCGGGCCTGGCGCTTCCGGGCTAAAGCTCAGAATGCCCTGCCAGTCCTGGCGGTGCGCCAGCACGTTGACAAAGCGGGTTTTCAGCGAGCGCGCCGGTGGCAGCGTCGGATATTGCTGAATAAAGTTTTTAACGGCGAGCGGCGTTTCCTGGTCGAGGTCCTGTGCCAGCAGGCGGTACTGCAAATAAGGGTATAAAGGATAATCCTGCAGCGTCGGCAGCAACTGCTCCACCGTCGCCATCTGGTTGCTGTCCCACGCCTGCTTGATCTCCTGATAACGCTGTCGCTGCTGATCCAGCGAGTCTGCCCACGCGCTGCTGGCCGCTCCGGCCAGACAGATCCCTATCATCCAGTTACGCCACTTCTCCACGAAAATCTCCTCATGTTGCTGCTCTCCGGCTGCGTGCCAGGCATTCTTCATGCTAACCAGGGGAACCGGCTCTTGCCATGTTCTTCACAAAATTTACGCAGCGCGAAGCGCAATGCAGGCTAAAGAGGCGTCGTAAGGATGGTGCTGGCTCCCGCTGGACGCGGGAGCCATCGCTTAAGCGGCCGGCGTTTCGCTGAGGTTAAGCTGGAACAGGCTTACGTTCTCCATGAGCGCGCCGACCTGCTGATTGAGCGCGCGCGCCGCCTGTGCCGACTGTTGCGACAGCGTGGCGTTCTGCTGCGTGGCGGCATCCATATGCGTAACGGCGAGGTTGACCTGCTCGATGCCGGTGCTCTGTTCGGCGCTGGCTGACGAGATATCCTCCATCAGCGCGGCCAGCGCCTTGACGCTGGCGATAATCTCCTGAATAGAGACGCCAGCGCCTTTCACCAGCGCATTGCCCTGCGAGATCAGGCTGACGGAGCGATCGGTCAGGGTGCGGATATCACGCGCCGCCGAGGCCGAACGCTGCGCCAGCGCGCGCACTTCCGAGGCCACCACCGCAAAGCCGCGACCATCATTACCGGCGCGCGCCGCTTCTACCGCCGCGTTGAGCGCCAGGATATTGGTCTGGAAGGCGATGCCGTCGATAACGCTGACGATTTCGTTGATTTCGCGTGAGAACTGATGGATCTCATCCATCGCTACCACCACTTTCTCCACCACTTCGCCGCCCTCCCCGGCGCGCTGCCGCGCCTCACGGGCGATATCGCTGGCGTGCTGTGCATTGCCGGCGTTGTTTTTCACCACGGAGGTAAGCTGCTCCATTGATGCCGCCGTCTGCTCCAGCGCGCTCGCCTGCGCCTCATTGCGCGATGAAAGTTCGCGGCTGCCGTGCGCGACCTGTTCGGTGGTCTGCGCGATAGCGTCGGTGCCGGTACGCACGCCGGTCACAATCCGCGTCAGGCTATGGTTCATATCGCGCAGCGCCGTCATCAGCTGTGCAGTTTCGTCACGGCCCGACACCTCGATATGGGCGCGCAGATCGCCCGACGCCACGGTTTTGGCAATGTCGATCGCCTGATTTAACGGTCGCGTAATGCTTTTGATCAGCCACAGCGTCACCAGGCCGCCCGTCAGCAAAATGCAGAGCATAACCGCCAGCAGCAGCAGCCGGGTCTGGTGATAGTGCGCCAGGTTATCGCTCTCAATCTCTTTATGCATCACCTGTGCGCGCTGCAGCGTGTCGTTAACCAGTCCATCGATCATCTGCGTCGGCGCGCGGTCGATGCCGGTGACCAGCTTATCGACACGTCCTGCACTGTTGACGTCCTGAACGTTATAGTCGCTGAGCGCGCTCAGATAGCGCTGTTCCAGCCCGGCATGCACCTCGCGCGTCTTCGCGACGCTGGCGCCGTCGATGCCAAGCGCCGCCTGGATGTGGCTCAGCCTGGTAAGCAGCGTCTGGGTCTGGCGGCTCTCTTGCAGAAAGGCGTTTTTATATTTATTGAAGACTTCCTCGCCCTGCGTCCCGCGCAGCAGCGTGTTTTTCCACTCCTGGACCTGAATTTTGAACTGAACCTGGGCGCTGCGCGCCGTATCGATACTCTCGGCGATGAGCATCTCACGCGCCATTATCGCCTCATTATTATGCAACGCCTGCAGGTTGATCTGCAGGGCGCGCAGTCCCATCAGCAGGGTGGCGAGCAACAACAGCGTGGCGAGAAATCCCAGTCGCTGACCGATTTTGAAATGATTAAGCTTCATAAAGCCGATACCCGCAGATAATTAAGTGAGACGCCGGACGGCATCCCCCCTGGTTATCGTCCCGGCGGGCGCAGGCTTTACGCCATAAACCAATGTTTTACATGACACTTTTATGACAGTAGCCCGAAGCGGGAGCGAGCACGGCGGCGTTTGCGAGGCGATCTTATTACAGGTAAGATTGATCGCTTAGTAGACTAAACACGCAACTTATTAAAATTGCGAGAATTATCGCTGTTTATCGGCGAGGCGGCCCGATCGCCTGCATCGCATCCCTTTCGGCCATCAACCACAACAGAGACGTCTATGGAAACCCGGCGCGACGAACGCATCCAGAAACTGACCCTGGCGTTAAAACGTACCGACAAGCTACATCTGAAAGATGCTGCGCAGCTGCTGGGCGTCTCGGAGATGACCATTCGACGCGATCTGAGCGAACCGGCATCGACCGTGGTGCTGCTGGGCGGTTACATCGTCAGCGATCCGAAAAACCATGTCGGGCACTATTTTGTCTCTGACCAGCACGGCCAGAACGCGGCGAAAAAGCAGCGTCTGGCGCAGGCTGCCGCCAGCCTGATTGGCGAGAACGATACGGTCTTTTTCGACTGCGGTACCACCATTCCCTATATCATTGACGCCCTGCCTGACGATCTGCCCTTCACCGCTGTCTGCTGCGCCATGAATACCTTTCTGGCCTTAAAAGAGAAACCGGCCTGCAACGTTATTCTGAGCGGCGGCGAGTTTCACGTCGATAACGCCCTGTTCACGCCGATCGGGGCGCACACGATCCTTGACGATCTCTGCCCGTCGCTGGCGTTTATCTCGGCGGCGGGCATCGACAAAGATCAGGGCGCGACCTGTTACAACCTCAACGAGCTGGCGATGAAGCACCATGCGATGCTGCGCGCGCGTCAGCGAATCCTGGTGGCGGACAGCAGCAAATTCGGCAAGGTGCTGCCTGCTCGCATCGGCGAGCTGCACCGCTTCGACCTGCTGGTGAGCGACAGCGCGCCGGACAAAGCGCTGGCGGAGTGGCTGGCGCAGCAGCCGCTGCCGCTGCGTCTGCCCGATTCAGCCTGAGCTCGCCTTTTTCTCTTTACGCGTAACAAGCTGGCGCGCCCGGAATAATCCCGGCGCGCGGCTGGGATTAGCCAGTCAAAAAGGCTAAACTTCGTCACTAATTCACCCACCAGAATCAGAGGCTCATTACAACGTGGCTCAATTCGTCTATAGCATGCATCGCGTCGGTAAAGTGGTACCGCCGAAGCGTCATATTCTGAAGAACATCTCCCTCAGCTTTTTCCCGGGCGCGAAAATCGGCGTGCTTGGCCTGAACGGCGCGGGTAAATCAACGCTGCTGCGCATCATGGCGGGCATCGACAAAGATATCGAAGGGGAAGCGCGTCCGCAGCCGGGCATCAAAGTGGGTTATCTGCCGCAGGAGCCGCAGCTCAACCCGGAACAGACAGTACGCGAATCTATTGAAGAAGCCGTCTCCGAAGTGGTCGGCGCGCTGAAGCGTCTGGATGAGGTTTACGCGCTCTACGCCGAGCCGGACGCCGATTTCGACAAGCTGGCGGCCGAACAGGGTCGTCTCGAAGAGGTTATCCAGGCGCACGACGGCCATAACCTGGAAACTCAGCTGGAGCGCGCCGCCGATGCGATGCGTCTGCCGGACTGGGATGCCAAAATCGGCAACCTCTCCGGGGGTGAACGTCGTCGCGTAGCGATGTGCCGCCTGCTGCTGGAAAAGCCGGACATGCTGCTGCTGGACGAACCGACCAACCACCTGGACGCCGAGTCTGTGGCCTGGCTGGAGCGCTTCCTGCACGAGTTTGAAGGCACCGTTGTGGCAATTACCCACGACCGTTACTTCCTCGACAACGTAGCGGGCTGGATCCTTGAGCTGGACCGCGGCGAAGGCATTCCGTGGGAAGGCAACTACTCCTCCTGGCTGGAGCAAAAAGATCAGCGTCTGGCGCAGGAAGCTTCTGCCGAAGCTGCGCGTCGTAAGTCGATCGAGAAAGAGCTGGAGTGGGTGCGTCAGGGCGCTAAAGGCCGTCAGTCTAAAGGCAAAGCGCGTCTGGCCCGTTTTGAAGAGCTGAACAGCACCGAATATCAGAAACGTAACGAGACCAGCGAACTCTTTATTCCGCCAGGTCCGCGTCTGGGCGATAAAGTGGTTGAGGTGAAAAACCTGACCAAATCCTACGGCGACCGCGTGCTGATCGACGATCTCTCCTTCTCCGTGCCGAAAGGCGCTATCGTCGGGATTATCGGCCCTAACGGCGCAGGTAAATCGACCCTGTTCCGCATGATGACCGGTCAGGAACAGCCTGATTCCGGCAGCATCGAGCTGGGCGAAACCGTGAAGCTGGCGTCGGTCGATCAGTTCCGCGACTCGATGGATAACAGCAAAACCGTCTGGGAAGAGGTTTCCGGCGGTCTCGACATTATGCGCATCGGCAGCTTCGAAATGCCGAGCCGCGCCTATGTCGGCCGCTTTAACTTCAAAGGCACCGATCAGGGCAAACGCGTCGGCGAACTCTCCGGCGGCGAGCGCGGTCGTCTGCATCTGGCGAAGCTGCTGCAGGTCGGCGGCAACCTGTTGCTGCTTGACGAACCAACCAACGACCTGGACGTAGAAACCCTGCGCGCGCTGGAAAACGCCCTGCTTGAGTTCCCGGGCTGCGCCATGGTGATCTCGCACGACCGCTGGTTCCTCGACCGTATCGCCACCCATATCCTCGACTATCAGGATGAGGGCAAGGTGGAGTTCTTCGAAGGCAACTTCAGCGAATACGAAGAGTACAAGAAACGCACGCTCGGCGCGGATGCGCTGGAGCCAAAACGTATCAAGTACAAGCGTATTACCAAGTAAGCATCAGGCTGCCTGCTGCTGTAAAAAGGGTTCATGCTCATGCATGAACCCTTTTTCTTAGCCTGTGCAACCCTCTCAAGTTAAGATTATTCCGTTATTTATAATTAGCGTTCGTTAATATAAGAATAAAATGTTCGCCCCCTGCCAAATAGTGGACTTAAAATTTATGGAACCTTGCTTTCCAGTTTTTCGATAATCGCCTGTATATCAATAATAATATTTAATTTCCTGCCAGAATCTTCAGCATTATAAAAGCGAAAAATAGCGCTCTTACTTTCCTGATTGAGATAAATAACTTTAGTTTCTTATATTTGTTATTAAGAATTCGTCTGATTGATCACAGTTTTTCGTTAATGTAAATTCGCGTTTACATTTAAGACCACGATTAATGAGGGAATTATGCGCGCACGTATTACGCATCTGGACGGGATGCGCGGCTTAGCCATCCTGCTGGTCATGGGCTACCACGCCTACGCTCGCTGGCCCGATTTATTACCTTTTGTCCAGACGACGCAGCATATTCCCCTGTTTTCTTTTGGCTGGGTGGGCGTACAGCTTTTTTTCATGATCTCGGGCTTTGTTATATTTATGTCGCTGGATAAGTCAGAGAGCTACATGAGCTTCCTGAAAAAACGCTGGCTGCGCCTGTTCCCTGCAATGCTAACTGTTAGCGTGCTACTTTATTTTACGGACGGCTTTTTTCCCGAATGGTCAGCGATGACGCCCTACGCAAAGAACCTTCTGCCGGGGCTGTTATTCTTTAACCCAGAGACCCTGACGCAGATTAGCGGTGTGGAACTCCATTCAATGGCAGGTTCTTTCTGGTCGCTGTATGTGGAGGCAATGTTTTATCTGATTATTGGGGTGGTTTACTTTACCGCCGGGAGAAAATATTGCCTGCCTGCGCTTATCGTGCCAATGCTGCTGCTGTCAGCCTCGTCGGTATTAAAATCGCTGGGACATCCACTGTTAATTGATGTTGTGTCTAAATTCGGCTTTATTCATTACGCCTGGTTTATGGTGGGCTGCCTGGTTTACGAAAGATTTCATGAGCGCGACAAGGGCTATCATTATGCGCTGGTGGTACTGGCGCTGCTGATTAACTTCAGTTACTACGTAAAAAATAGCGGCGTTATAAGCCTTGTACCGCTGCTCATCGTTATGCTGTTTTTTATCGCAAGCTTTTACTCAAAGCAGATAGAACGCTTTCTTTCGCTCCGCTTTTTTACGGCCGTTGGCTTCGTCAGTTACGCCTTCTACTTAATCTACGAGAATCTGCTGGTGGCGACGCTTATTAAGACGAACAGGTATATTAAGAGCGAGACGCTAATGCTGCTGATGCCGGTTATTATTGCCGTCGCGCTCTATTTTATCGCTTTGGCTATTACAAAATATGCCGAACCGGCGGTGCGTAACATGCTGAAAGGCAAGCGTCAGCCGGTGCGGCAGGCGTAAAGCCCAGGCGCAGTTAATCACTGCGCCTGAGCAAGGCCGACTGTCAGGCGCGGACAACGCTACTGATGGACGGCAGACGAAGGGTTATGTCGTTTTGCCGTCCATCATCTCTTTCACCAGCTCAATACAGCGCAGGAAACGCGTGTCGTAATCATCCTCGCGCACATGCACGAACGAGACGTTATTCTCGCGCAGCATCGTCACCAGCATCGACTGAAACTCGCGGCGATCCACTGAGCTGCCCAGGCTGCGCAGGCCGTCCGCCACCCAGGGCACGTTATTCTCCAGCAGGATCACCAGGTCGAAACGGTATTCGTCGATCAGTGCCTGCACAAAGGGATGCTCGCGCCCTTCATACTTCAGGCAGAACGCCTGCGTAGTGATGAAATCAGTATCGATAAAGGCGACTTTATTGGCGTACTTCACCGCGAAGTCGATGTACTGCGCCTGGCCGAGAGCGATCTTGTCGTAGTCGGAATATTGCAGCGCCATCTCGTCGCCGCCCAGGTGCGAGAAGACGTAGTCGCGGCCGTACTCCCAGGCGCTGGTGGTGTTGAAGATATTCGCCAGCTTGTTGACCAGCGTGGACTTGCCGCTTGATTCGCCCCCGAGCACGGCGACGGTGCGCACGAAAAAGGGCTTAACCTCGGTCGGAATATATTCCCAGTAGCGAAAGGGATCCTGACGGATCTGCGCACCGCTGATATTCATAAAGGATCGCGCCGGATCGACCAGCACGGTGCGCACGCCCAGGTGCTGCTGATACATCTCCGCGTCCGCGGTTTCGCTGGTGTAGATGCAGTCGGGCGCGACGCCCTGATCGCTGAGAAAGGCTTTTACGCCCTTGCTCCAGACGTCCCAGCCGTGTGGATAAGGCTCGATGCCCTCTTCATTGAAAGAGTGAATCCGGATGTTCTTCTGGTACTTGAAGGTCTGCAGCAGCCAGCGCAGCCGATCGCTGACGGTCGGCTGCTGCGACATGGCGCTGTTCTCGAACAGCTCGCGATCGCGCGGCTCGTCGTGCCCCATAATGATATGCAGCTCGTCGACCTGGCTGCAGGCGCGCTGGATCAGGTAAATATGGCCGGTATGCAGCGGATAAAACTTGCCGAACACCACGCCGACGGTTTTATCGCGGCGCGGAAACTCCAGACCCAAAAAGCGATGCAGCGCTTCCAGTTTTTGCGCGCTCGGACTTTTGATTTTGGCGTTGAGCAGCTGGCTCAGATAGCCCTTGGTCATCCCGCTGGCGTCGGCCACCTGCTGCAGGGTATGCCCCTGCTGGCGAATGGCGGTTTTCAGATAGTCGAACGACGTCATGCTGCCTCCTGCATGGATTGAAGTTGCCTGCGAGTGTACCCGCTCAGTCTTTAAAGCTCATCCAGTATCGCCAGCGCGTCCGCCAGTTTTTTCGCGCTGTAAACTTTCATGCCGTCGATGGTTTTCTTCGGCGCGTTGCCGGCCGGAACGATGGCGCGCTTAAAGCCGTGTTTGGCCGCTTCGGAGATACGCTCCTGACCGCTCGGCACCGGACGGATCTCGCCCGCCAGCCCCACTTCACCAAAGATGACCAGATCCTGCGGCAGCGGTCGGTCGCGCAGGCTCGACACCATCGCCAGCAGCAGCGCCAGATCGGCGCTGGTCTCGGTCACCTTTACGCCGCCGACCACGTTAACGAAAACATCCTGATCGGCCATCTGCAGGCCGCCGTGACGGTGCAGCACCGCCAGCAGGATCGCCAGACGGTTCTGCTCCAGCCCCACCGCGACGCGACGCGGATTGCCCATCATCGAGTGATCCACCAGCGCCTGGATCTCGACCAGCAGCGGGCGCGTGCCTTCCCACACCACCATTACGGAGCTGCCGGAGGTAATCTCGTCGCCGCGCGACAGAAAGATCGCCGAAGGGTTGCTGACTTCACGCATCCCCTGCTCGGTCATGGCGAAAACGCCCAGTTCATTGACCGCGCCAAAGCGGTTTTTATGGCTGCGCAGCGTGCGGAAGCGCGAGTCGGCGTCGCCGTCCAGCAGTACCGAACAGTCGATACAGTGCTCCAGCACTTTCGGACCCGCCAGCGAGCCATCTTTGGTGACGTGGCCGACCATGACTATCGCCACGCCGCGCGTTTTCGCGAAGCGCGTCAGATAGGCGGCGGTTTCGCGCACCTGCGCCACGCTGCCTGGCGACGACTGAATATCCGCCATATGCATGACCTGAATGGAGTCGATCACCATCAGCTTCGGCTGCTCCTGCTCGGCGATCTGGCAGATCTGCTCGATGCTGGTTTCCGACAGCATATTGAGATTTTCGCTCGGCAGACCGAGACGATGCGCGCGCATTGCTACCTGCTGCAGCGACTCTTCGCCGGTCACATAGAGCGTTTTCATCTCCTGCGCCAGACGACACATTACCTGCAGCAGCAGCGTCGATTTCCCCGCACCGGGGCTGCCGCCGATCAGGATGGCGCTGCCCGGCACCACGCCGCCGCCCAGCACGCGGTCGAACTCTTTAAAGCCGGTAGAGAAGCGCGGCAGCGCCTCCAGGCTGATTTCCGACAGCTTCTGCACCCGGCTGACGCCCGCGCTGCCGGCGTAGCCGCTCAGGCGCTCGTTGCGCGCCGCCGCTGGCGACGCTGCAATGCGCACTTCGGTGATGGTGTTCCAGGCGTGACAGGCGCTGCATTGCCCCTGCCAGCGCGGATAATCTGCGCCGCATTCGTTACAAACGAAGGCGCGTTTTGCCGCTTTGGCCAAATCAGTACCTCTAACGCTCTTCGTGAATCAGGCTGCCGCTGAGGATGCAAAATACGCCCATCAGATCGGCGTGACGGATAGTCACTTGCGTCTGCTCATTCACTTTTGGTTTAGCATGATAAGCGATACCCAGCGCCGCGGCCTTTATCATCGGCAGGTCGTTGGCGCCGTCGCCGATAGCGACAGTTTGCTCCGGCGCGATATCAAAACGCTGCGCCAGTTTCTTCAGGGTGTCGGCTTTGTATTGCGCATCGACAATCTGTCCCTGCACCTCGCCGGTCAGCTTGCCGTCGCGCATCTCCAGTTCATTGGCGGCGACGTGCGCCAGATGCAGCGTGTCGCGCAGGTATTCCGCAAAATAGGTAAAACCGCCGGAGGCGATGGCGACCTGCCATCCCAGCGCCTGCAGCTTCTGCACCAGCTCGGTCAGGCCCGGCATCAGCGGCAGCGCGTCGCGCACCTGCTTCAGGATATTGGCGTCGGCGCCTTTCAGCGTCGCTACGCGCTGGCGCAGGCTGGCAGCGAAGTCCAGTTCGCCGCGCATCGCGCGTTCGGTCACTTCCGCCACCAGCTCGCCGCTGCCCGCCAGTTTGGCGATCTCGTCGATGCACTCGATCTGAATCGCGGTGGAGTCCATGTCCATTACCAGCAGGCCTGGCGTTTTCAGATGCGGGATCTTGCCGAGCGGCGCGACGTCGAGGCCGTTGTCATGCGCCAGCTTCGTGGCGCGCGGCGTCAGGGAGCCTGCCAGTCGCACCACCTGATACTCATCGACGCGCCAGGCGCTGACGATCACCATCGCCGCGCCTAACTGGTGCTGATAGTCGGTGAGCTGCTGTTTATTCAGTTCGCGACCATACAGCAGCCAGCCGGTCCGACCGGCACGGTAGTCCAGCGGCATCACTTCATCGCCGCTAAGGGAAAGAGGTAAACCCGGCCATTCGGAGAGTTCGGCGGGCAAATCGCACCAGGTAAGACGGTTCGGCATCAGAGCTCCTGTAGGGGGACAACAAAACCACGCAAGAGGCTACCTTGTCTGCGCCGCTTCTGGCAACATAATCTCCTGGTTTCTGTTGTGACGTGACACAGGTTATTGATGGCTAAAAGGGCACTGAAATTTCGCTTACATCGCACGGTGATTGTGCTGATCTCGCTGGCGCTGTTGGTCGTCCTGATGCAGGGCGCCTCATGGTTCAGCCTCGGCCATCAGATGGCGCGTTCCGAGCAGGTCGAAGAACTGGCGCAGACCCTGACGAAGCAGGTCGCCTTTAGCCTGTCGCCGCTGATGGACAACAGCGACGATAACCGCGGTCAGATCGAAGCCATCCTCAACCAGATGACCACCAACAGCCGTATTCTCGACGCCTCTGTCTATGCCGACGACGGCAGCCTGGTGGCGCACAGCGGCGAAAACATCAACGTCCGCGACCGCCTGGCGCTCGATGGCAAGCGCGCTGGCAGCTACTTCAATCACCAGCTGGTGGAGCCGCTCGGCAACAGCGACGGCCCGCTCGGCTTTCTGCGCGTCACGCTGGATACCCACGTGCTGGTTACCGAATCGCGTCAGGTCGACAACACCACCAATATTCTGCGTCTGATGATGCTGCTGGCGCTGGCGATCGGCATTATTCTGACCCGTACCCTGCTGCGCGATCGCCGCACCCGCTGGCAGCAGTCGCCGTTTCTGTTGACCGCCAGCACGCCGGTTAAAGAGGATCGCGACGACGAGGGCGAGAAAAAAGATCCTGCGCCTTAAGTAAGATGCGCCCTGCGCCTGCGGAATGCTTTCTGTAGACGGAAACGCCCGCTTCGCCTCTCCCGTCACGCTATTTACCGCCAGGTGCAACCTACATGCGGTCAAATAGTATGCTTTCAAGATGCACGTTGGTAAGTTCATGAAGGCGATATCCCGTCACTGCTTTGCCCGTCCATACCGACTCTCGCTTATCATGAATAGATTCGTGAATCGATTCTGAATGAAAAAAAGCCCGCTATACGGGCTTCTTAGCGATAAAGCTGACCGATTTATGAATAGATACTCAGGCGAGCAGCAGCGCCTTCAGTTCGCCCAGCGACGTCACCGTCCAGGTCGGATGGATATGCGCAGGCAGCGGGCGCGTGCCGTGATCGATCCAGCAGGTTTTCACGCCAGCATTCATACCGCCGAGAATATCTGACTCCGGCGTATCGCCTACCATCAGCACGCGGCTGCGATCCGGGTTGCCCATCTTCTCCAGCGCGTAGTCGAAAATGGCGGCGTCCGGCTTAGGCACCCCAACCTGTTCAGAGATCACCAGCGCTGAGAAGTAGTCGTGAAAACCGGTGCGCTCAAGACGCGCCTGCTGCAGCGCGGTAAAGCCGTTGGTGATAATGCCCATCGGCACCTTATTGTGCAGCGCGTGCATCAGGCTGACCGCGCCCTCCAGCGGCATACAGATCTCCGACATGGCGCTCAGAAAGCCGCTGTTGAGCACATCAGGCGCCACGCTCAGCTTTTCCGCCCAGCCGTTAAAGCGACGCGTCTGCAGCTGCAGCGCGGAGATCGCGCCGTTCTGGTAATCGACCCACAGCGGCTTGTTGATCGCCTGGTAGTCGGCGTAATCCTGATCGGTGAACTGAACGTCGTAACCGGCGAAGAGACGCTGCAAACCGGCGAAGGCATCAAAATGGAAAAGGGTGTCATCGGCATCAAACAGGATGCAATCCCAGTCTTTTAACATTACAGCTCCTTAAAGCCTACAGCGTCAGCGCCATAATAATGGCGTCTTCACGTCCGCTGGCGGTGGGATAGTAGTTGGGGCGGCGGCTCACCTGATGAAAGTCGAGCTGCTCGTACAGGGCGATAGCAGGATGGTTAGAGGCGCGCACTTCCAGCCACAGCGTCATCACCTCGCGCTTCTCCAGCTCGGCGATAAGATGCTGCAGCAGCTGGCGACCGTAGCCGCGGCGCTGGAAAGCGGGATCGACGGCGATATTGAACAGCGACGCCTCATCCAGCACCACCTGAGTGATGGCAAAGGCAGCCATAACGCCATCGACATCGAGGCGATAGTTAAGAAAACGCTCGCCCTGATTGCTGGCGAACGTCTGTTCGCGCCACGGAAAAGCGTGGCTGCGGCACTCAATAGCAAAAGCCTGGGCGTTGTCCTCAGGGGTGAGGAAAGAGATCGCTGTCATGGTTACACATCTGTTGCCAGAGCGCGCGTTTCGCCGCACCGCTGCTGGAGAGTTCATTTAAAGAGGCTGAGCGGAGCGCGACGCCGCTAAAGGGATGCGGCCCGTCGATGCCGATCAGCCAGCCCGCGCAGTCGAGCGATTCGGGCAGCATCTGCAGCTGATCGAGCGTCAGCGTCATCACCTGGGCGGGCTGCAGGCCGAGCGCGTGCAAAACGTCGCGCACCAGCGGCTCGTGCAGGCTGGGTACGACGTCGGCGACGATAATCAGCCTGGTGCCAGGCGTCAGCCGTACCGCGATTTCGCCCTGAAGCACGCGCGGGCGTCGCAGTTGATACTGCGTAATTCCCATTTGCTGTAACAGCCAGTCGCGCCTGGACGTCATGTTTTACCCTTGATGTGCTGCCGGAATGCGACGCTATGCTAGCAAACCCATCGAACATGCGCCAACAAACCACTATAATCGCCGCTCTGATCTAACAGGAGCCTTTCATGTCTGCTTTTACCCCGGCCAGCGAAGTCATACTGCGCCACAGTGATGAATTTACCGCCCGCCATGTCTTGTTCGCTGGCGATATGCAGGATGACCTGCCCGCTCAGCTGGAGACCGCCTCGTCGCGCGTGCATACCCAGCAGTATCATCACTGGCAAAACCTGAGTCGCCTGCTGGGCGAACGGGCGCGTTACGGTCTGGTGGCAACGCAGGAAGACGTTGAAGGCTGCGACACGCTGGTCTACTACTGGCCGAAAAACAAGCCAGAAGCGCTGTTCCAGCTGATGAACCTGTTATCGCTGCTGCCGCTGGGCTGCGACATTTTCGTCGTGGGCGAAAACCGCAGCGGCGTGCGCAGCGCCGAAGGCATGGTTGAGGAGTGGGCGACGCTGGAAAAAATCGACAGCGCGCGCCGCTGCGGATTCTATCACGGTCGTCTGGAAAGCCAGCCGACGTTTGACGCCGAGAGCTTCCGCGACAGCTACGATCTCGATCCGCTGACCATCTGCACGCTGCCTGGCGTCTTTAGCCGCGACGACCTCGATATCGGCAGCGCGCTGCTGCTCACTACCCTGAAGCCGCACACCAAAGGCAAGGTGCTGGATATCGGCTGCGGCGCGGGCGTGCTCTCAGCAGTGCTGGCGAACCATTCGCCGAAGGTGCGCCTGACCCTGTGCGACGTGCACGCCGCGGCGATTGAATCAAGCAAGGCGACGCTGGCGATCAACGGCTTCGAGGGTGACGTTTTCCCCAGCAACGTCTTCTCCGACGTGACCGGCCGCTTCGATCTGATCCTCTCTAACCCGCCGTTCCACGAAGGACGCGAGACCAGCCTGGATGCGGCGCAGACCCTGATCCGCGGCGCGGTGAAGCACCTCAACACCGGCGGCGAACTGCGTATTGTTGCCAACGCCTTCCTGCCCTACCCGCAGGTGCTGGATGAGACCTTCGGCAGCCATGAAGTGCTGGCGCAAAACGGTCGCTTTAAGGTCTACCGCGCCGTTTACGGCCGCGGCGCCCGAGCGCGCTAAAGAGAGGCGACGGTGAAAACGTTGCTTTTTACAGCAGTCGATTCGCCGTCGCGAAATATCTGTTGACGCCGGGTGTAAAATCTCTAGAATGCGCCTCCGTGGTTGCAATACTGTCATGTATTGCTGGTACGCGAAGGTGGCGGAATTGGTAGACGCGCTAGCTTCAGGTGTTAGTGTCTTAACGGACGTGAGGGTTCAAGTCCCTCTCTTCGCACCAACAACCACGATTTTCATCTCGCATCGCACTGCGCGAAGGTGGCGGAATTGGTAGACGCGCTAGCTTCAGGTGTTAGTGTCTTAACGGACGTGAGGGTTCAAGTCCCTCTCTTCGCACCAACAACCACGATTTTCATCTCGCATCGCACTGCGCGAAGGTGGCGGAATTGGTAGACGCGCTAGCTTCAGGTGTTAGTGTCTTAACGGACGTGAGGGTTCAAGTCCCTCTCTTCGCACCAACAACCACGATTTTCATCTCGCATCGCACTGCGCGAAGGTGGCGGAATTGGTAGACGCGCTAGCTTCAGGTGTTAGTGTCTTAACGGACGTGAGGGTTCAAGTCCCTCTCTTCGCACCAGAGTTGTCCTTCCCTGCTTCACCTCCCTGTTTTGCCTCTCCTTTTCAAACCCCATGAAAATTCACTGCGACAGCCGCGAGTCCGCCCGCTAACGCCAGGCACGAAGGCAGCAGCAGATAGTGACGCAGCCGACTATGAAACAGCATAACCACCGTCAGCAGCAGCGCCACGATCATCACAATACGCCACTGGCTAAAGCTCGGCTCCCAGAGAGCAAAGCATGGCATCGCCGCGCAGGGCAACAGCACGCCCCAGGCGCTGTCGAGTCTCTTCCCCATCATCCAGCTAACTCCCCACAAGCCGCAGGCGGCGAACACTGCCATTAACATCGCGCTGACCTCAGATGATAATAATTACCATTATCATAATGTAATAATTCTTATCTTGCAGCCTGTTTTTTTCGCCCTCTGGCCGAAGATGACAGACCAGTTGGAAAATGCTAGATTGCGGCCGATAACACTTTTCATAACACAGCAAATTTGCTCATTTTCCGGCAAAAGAATTTATTCTCGCCGGAATGCGCTTTGATATTTCAGGGCCGTTTCGAGTATTAATAATGAAATTACAATCTTACGATGAGTTGAAACACAGTAAATATCGGCTGTCGCTGATGCTTTTCCTGTTTTTAAATGTCGCCGTATCGCTTTTTTGCCTGATCCCTTTTACCGGCAGCCCGACAGGGGAATGGCCTTTTCCGGTTATTACTGTCGCTCTTTTTAGCGCAACGACATTAATTTGTTGTTTAATCAGGCCAAAACTAAAATTACCTTTATTAAATCCTGTCGCTTTGCTGCTTGGCGCGCTTTGGGCCTGGCATATTTACCTGAAATACCATCAGGTATTCTTTTTTGACGGCAATTTTCTGATTATCAGCCTGCTCAGCGTTTTTTTTATCAGCGCCATCGCCCTGAGTGATTACCTGCTGGCATTTTGTCTGCATATCTGCCCGCCGGTGATAACGGTGCTGCTGCTGGATAATGGCGAACATCTGGCGATGCTGCTGCTGACGATCTCCCTGCCGCTGATCGGCTTTTCTCTGCAACATCTGATGCGCCGTCGCGTCGACCATTTTACCCGCCGCCTGATGCGCCAGCTTTACGAAGAGAAAGAGACCTTCAGCGATCTCAGCATGCTGGACCCGCTCACCGGCCTCTATAACCGGCGCGGCCTGAAAAACCGGCTGGACAATATTCTGGAAAACCACGCGGGCAGCCACTTCGTCCTGCTGCTGGATATCGACCACTTCAAGGCGTACAACGACAATTACGGCCACGCCATGGGCGATCAGGCGCTGGCGCGCGTATCGGTGGCGATCCGCGACGCCGTCCGTTCACGCGATGTGGTGGTGCGTTACGGTGGTGAAGAGTTTCTGGTGTTGATGACCAACGTTAACGCGTCTATCGCCATGAAGCTGGCGGAGCGAATCCGTCAGTACGTGCTGGATCTGGAGATCCCTCATCGCTTCAACGAAAAGGTCTCCACGCATGTCACCGTCAGCGCCGGTATCGCGCCGATATTTGACGATGAATTCGATCAGGCGGTCGCGAATGCTGACCGCGCGCTTTACGTCGCTAAAAATCAGGGCCGCAATACGATTCTCGCCTGGGAAGAGTTGCCTAAAACGCTGACTGTCAGCGGCGAAGCGCTTTAATCTTCGCTCAATCTTAGCGGCGATGCCCGGTAGTCGCTGAGCCTCGCCGCTTATCCTGCGCTTTCCGCCGTGCCGGTTTTCCCCTTCACCCGCCCTGCTTTTTCCTGACGCGCAATCAAAACAGCCATCTTGTGAATAGGACTAAGAACGATTATCATTCTTTCTTCTCTGCTTCCAGGACGCGTTACTCAGCATGGCGATCATCAGGCAGCACTCTCAACGCTTTCAGCACGCTCAGCCAGTCTTTATGCAGCGCGATCGCACGCTGGCGCGCGCCCTGCGCGATCTGATGCATGAGCAGCACAGCTATATGCTGGACAGCATTCACCTTGATGAAGCCGCCCCTTCCGACGCCCTGACGCTGGCCGACTGGGCTCGCCCTGACCATTTCCCCACGCTGGCGCAGCGCTACAGCGATTACCTTTATCGCCAGCATCCCGACGCCGTTCAGGAGGCGAAGCCGGTTCAGTCACTCTGGGCGCAGTGGTATTTCGGCCTGCTGTTACCGCCGCTGATGCTGGCGCTGCTGGCGGAATCGCGCGCCCTTGACTGCTCGCCACAGCATATTCACGTCCAGTTCCACGAGAATGGCCACCCCTGCGCCTTCTGGATTGCAACGCATGAAGATGAAGAGGCGCGCTACCTTAATGCGCCGCAGCGTATCGATCGCCTGATCCAGCAGCATCTCATCCCGGTGGTAAATGCTATCGCCCAGCACGGCGGCATTAATACCCGGCTGATCTGGAACAATATGGGTTTCTCCTTCTACTGGTTCCTCGGTGAACTGAAAACGCTGCTGGATGAGGCAACCATTTTGCAGCTTGAGCAGACGCTTTTTTTCACCAGCCGCCTGCAGGACGGCAGCGATAACCCGCTCTACCGCACCATGCTGCCGCGCAGCGGCGAGATGGTGAGACGCAGCTGCTGTCAGCGCTACCGCATCCCGGACGTCGAACGCTGCGGCAACTGCACGCTCAGCGTATAAATACGCATCCCGACGCAATTTCTCTCTTTCTCTCGTTTACACTTTTTCCGCCTTGTGGCAGTTTTTACGCCTTCGACCTGCATGGAGAAAAAGATGAGCCTGGAGTCGGTACGGCAGTTTTTCGCCGAACACGCACCTGAGATTGAAATTATCGAGATGGCGCAAAGCACTGCCACCGTTGAGATGGCTGCGCGCGTTCACGGCGTTACGCCGGGACAGATAGCGAAAACCCTGTCGCTGAAAGTCAAAGATGAAGTGGTGCTGATTGTCACGCGCGGCGATGCGCGGCTCGATAACCGCAAGCTAAAAGCGACGCTGGGCGCGAAAGCGCGCATGCTGAGCGTCGATGAGGTCGTGAACTGGACCGGCCATCCGGTCGGCGGCGTCTGCCCGTTCGGGCTGGAGAATCCGCTGAAGGTTTACTGCGATGAGTCGCTGCGCCACTTCGAGGAAGTGTTGCCCGCAGCCGGCGCCATCCATAGCGCCGTGCGTATTACGCCACAGCGCATGGCCGAACTGACGCATGCGCAGTGGGTAGACGTGTGCGAAGCGGTTTAATGAGGCGGCTTCGACACCGCGCCTGAGATTTCAATGCCGCGCGTTTCGCGGCCGAAGGCGACAAACAGCGAGATCAGCACCGCCACCGTACCTGCAACAATGGCCATCCCCAGGCCGTAGTTGCCGTTATGCGCCTCGGCGATACGCGACTGCAGCGTGGCGTTGACCGAGGCGATAAGATTACCCAGCTGATAAACAAAACCCGGCAGCACCGCGCGCGCGTTTGCGGGCACCAGCTCAGTAAGATAGGTTGGCACCACGCCCCACGCGCCCTGCACCATAAACTGCATCAGAAACGCCCCCAGCCCAATCGCCCAGGAGCCGCTGGAGAAGGCCCAGAGCGGCAGCACCGGCAGCGCCAGCAGCGACGCCAGAATAATCGCTTTTTTACGGCCAATGCGCTCCGACAGCGAGCCGAAGAACACGCCGCCCAGCATCGCTGCAATATTGTAGCTAATGGCGATAATGCTGACGGTGTGCGCATCAAACTGGTGCTGCACTTTCAGGAAGGTGGGATAAAGATCCTGGGTGCCGTGGCTGAAAAAGTTAAAGCAGGCCATCAGCAGCACCATATAGATACACATTTTCCAGTGCTGGCGAATAATCGGCAGCAGCGCGCTGCTCTCCTGGCGTTCGCGCGCCGCCAGCCAGACCGGCGACTCCGGCACCTTGAAGTAAATAAACGGCAGCAGCAAAATCGGCAGCGCGCCGATCAGGAACATGCCGCGCCAGCCCACCGTTTCGAAAAACAACCCGAAGACCACAGACGCCAGCAGATAGCCGCACGGATAGCCCGCCTGAAAGATGCCGGACATCAGCCCGCGCGAGCGGTCGGGAATGGTCTCCATCGCCAGCGACGAGGCGACGCCCCAGATACCGCCCATCGCCACGCCGTAAATGACGCGAAACGCGAGAAAGGCGCCAAAGCTCGGCGACCAGGCAGAGAGCACCTCAAACAGCGAAAACATCACGATATTGAGCATCAGTATCGGCCGACGGCCAAATTTTTCCGCCAGACGGCCAAACAGTAGCGCGCCAATCGGGCGCACCGCCAGCGTCAGCATAATGGCGATTGAGACGTCGGAAACGGAGGTATGAAAGTATTGCGCGAGGTCGCTTAGAACAAACACCAGTATAAAGAAGTCAAACGCGTCCAGCGTCCAGCTGGCGAAGCTGGCAAACGCCACATTCCGCTGGGTCGGGGTCCAGTTAAACATAAACGTATCCTTCAGTGCCAATCGGACAACCGTCCGAAAAAGAGGGGCGCAGCCGCCGTAACGGTTACGACATTGTTAACATTTTGTTTATACCACCTTGCTAAACGTTAGCGCGTTCAAAAGCTGTTATCCCTGACGTCAGGATGTAACTAAGGGTGTCGGCAGGTTTCATGCTGGTTGAGGGGAGGCGCTTAAAAAGCGTGGGGGCAGGCAGATAAAATGGCCCGCTCGAAAAGAGGAAAAAGCGACAACCCTGCCCGCGCGGGCAGGGTTGTTTTAATGCGGGTTAGCGGCTGAGCTGCGTGAGGGCCTGTTCAATAATCGTGAGCAGCAGGCTGTTATCGACGTGGTGCAGCACATGCACCAGCGCGCCGCTGTCAGCGGGGATGCCGACGTCAACGCGCAGCGGCGTGCGGTAGCGCCAGCTTTTGCCGCGCGTTGCGCCGGGACGAAGCTCAATATCCACCCGATAGTCGGTGCCGTTCGCCACGCGCTGATTCAGTAGCCAGGCGACCGCCAGCGCGTCGTGGATCCAGCTGCCCGGCAGATTGCGGGTGCGGACGGAGTAGTCGATCCACGGACGCAGCGTATCGCGCACAAAGTGAGAAAGGGGATGATCGCTGACGGTAATGCGCGCCAGATCCTGATGCGTCAGCAGCGTCTGGGTGGTGACGTCCATCGGCGCCAGCGTAATGGCCGCGCCGCTGTGCAGTACCTGATGCGCCGCTTCAGGATCGAGACCGAAATTGGTGTCCTTGATATAGTCATCCAGCGCGAAAACCCCGCCCATAATCACGATTTCCGCCACCGCTTCCGCCATTGCCGGGTAGCGCTGCATCGCGAGCGCCACGTTGGTCAGCGGACCGATCGCCACCAGGGTGATCTCGCCGGGATTGTCGCAAATCAGCCTGCCGATAGCCTCAGCCGCGTCGTCGCCATCCACCGTCACCGGCGCAGGCGTGCGCACGCCCTGCCAGAGCTTTACCATATCAAGCTGCTGTACGCGTTTATCGAGCGCTGCTCGCCAGGGCGCCTGATCCTCTGCCAGCGCCTGCGCCGCGCCCTGCACCACCGGAATGGTCGAGCCAAGGCGCACCAGCAGATCTTTCGCCACCTGCGCGCCGATATCGCTCGGCGTATTGCCTGCCACGGTAGTGATCAGCTCCACACACAGCGCTGGCGAAGCGAGGGCCAGCGCGATCGCCAGGCCATCATCGGTATTGGCGCCAGCGATGCCGTTGCCCGGATCGCAGTCAATAATTACTCTTTTCATATTGTCGTCGCGTTATTTTCTTTATGCGGCATACAGCCGCAGGATTCGCCGATTTCAAGGTAGTGCGGAAATTCCTGAAGCTGCGCTTCGCCGTTCCAGTTCTGCAGCATGGCGATGGCGCAGCGCGCCATATCACGCAGCGGCTGGCGCACGGTGGTTAAGGTCGGGACATGGAAGGCTGACTGATCGGTGCCGTTAAAACAGACCAGCGCCACATCCTGCGGCACGCGAATATTGCGCTCGGAGAAAGCGCGAATCGCGCCGATCGCCTGACCTTCGTTACTGGCGAACAGCGCCCGCGGCGCGCCTGGACCCGCCAGCATCCGCTGCGCCGCCGCGTAACCGCCCTGTCGCGTATAGCTGGCGGGAAAAATCTGTGATTCATCGACCGGCACCGCGTGCGCCGCCATCGCCTCGCGCCAGCCCTGAATCCGATCCTGCGCGTTAAGCATATCCAGCGGACCGCTGATGATGCCGACCTGCTGATAGCCGTGGCTGAGCAAGTGGGAGGTGACCTGAAACGCCGCCTGTCGCTCATCGACGCGCAGCATGCTGACGCCGGGCTGCGGCTCGACGCGATCCAGCATCACAAATGGCGTGCCGCTGGCCTTAATCACGTCGATATAGGGATGGCGATCGACGCTGTTATAAAACAGGCCGTCGACCTGGCGGTTCAGCAGGCTGTGGATCAGCTCCAGCTCGCGCTGCCGGTCGTCGCCCGCGTCGCCAAGCAGCATCACGTGGCCGTGATCCAGCGAGGCCTGCAGCAGCACGTGCGCCATGGAGGCGACGAAGGTATTGCCGATATTCGGCACGATCAGGCCATAGGTTTTGGTGCTGCCCGACGCCAGCGCGCGCGCCACGCCGTTGGGGCGATAGCCGGTCAGACGGATGGCGTCGAGGACGCGCTGGCGCGTACTTTCCGCCACTGGACGCGGACCGTTATTGATGACGTAGCTGACCACCGCAACCGATGTGCCAGCCAGTTTTGCGACGTCGCTGCGCGTCACTTTGCCTGACGGCTGTTTCAAGCTTTTCGCTCCCGATGTAAACACGAAAGGCCGTGAATCATCACGGCCTGCTCGTTAGTGCGCCAGAGATAACGCCGCACTAGATGGCGTCTTCCGGCAAATTAAGGTCGCGCCCTCGCGTTTCCGGCGCGACAAAGGTGGTAAAGAAACCGATGGCCGCCATCGCAGAGAAGTAGACCGCGATCGGCCACCAGTGGCCGCTCCAGGAGAGCATCGCCGCCGCCAGCAGCGGCGCCGTGCCGCCCGAGAGAATCGAGCCCAGCTCTTTTGCTACCGCCATTTTAGTGTAGCGATGTCTGACGCCGAACAGCTCAACGCCCCACGCAGCCTGCACGCCGTAGATGCCCAGCGACGCCAGCGCCATACCCACGACAATCACCGGAATAACAATCGCGGGCTCGCGGCTGTCGAGCAGGTAAAACGCAGGCCAGGCATAAAACATCAGCAGCAGACAAAATCCGCGGTAGGTGATGCGTCGACCAAAGCGATCTGACAGCCAGCCCGCCAGCGGGATCACCGCGAATCCCAGCACCGAGGCGATAAAGACCGCCGTCGTCGGCACCGACTTATCGACCATCAGCACTTTCGCCACATAGCCGACCATAAATCCCTGCGCCAGATAGGAAGGGCCGTTCTCGCCGATACGCAGGCCCACCAGCGTCCAGAAGGCGCGGGTGCGCCTCCAGAATCCGCGCGTATCCGCGACAGGCTGCCCGTCGCGCATGGCGGCGCGTTCCGCTTCCAGCTCCTGCTTTCTGCGTTCAAAAACCGGCGTTTCGCGCAAATGGCGACGGATCCACAGCGCCGCCAGCGCTATCAGCACGCTGCTGAGAAACGGAATACGCCATCCCCAGGCCAGCAAACTCTCCTGATCCATCTGCACCACCGCCAGCCACACCAGCGCGGCAAGCAGCGTGCCGCTGTTGGAGCCTAAGGCGATAACCGACGAGACCAGCCCGCGCCGCTCGACCGGCGCATATTCGCCAAGCATTACCGTTCCGCCGGAAAGCTCCGCGCCCGCGCCCAGCCCCTGGGTAAAACGCAGCAGCACCAGACAGGCGGGCGCCCATAGGCCGACAGACGCATAGCTGGGGATTAAGCCGATTAAGGTAGTAGAAGCGCCCATCAGAATAATGGTGATAACCATCACCGTCTTTCGTCCTTTCCGGTCGCCAATCCAGCCGAACAGCACCGCGCCGATGGGGCGCGCGATAAAACCGACCGACCAGGTAGCGAAGCTGGAGAGCAGCGCCATCGCCGGAGTCGCCTGCGGGAAAAAGACGTCACCAAAGATAATGCCCGCCGCCAGGCCGTAGAGCGCGAAATCCGCATACTCCATCGCCGTGCCCAGCCAGCAGGATAAGGTGGCGCGCCAGAAATCTTTGCGCCCGGAAGAGGTGGTCAGCCGCTCGTCGGCGGCGGAGTGCGAACGTGTTGAATCACGCTCAACGGAGTGTCGTACCGTCATACCATTTCCCTGTTTCAGCGATTGTGAACGCCCTTCCGTGGGACGAGCCCTGATAGCAATCAGATATCCCCGGGTGGCGATGTACTGGTTGGCTAACCCTTGTCGCGGTCAGTAAAGGATTCCCTGGTGTCAGGATCTCTATCTTTGCCGTGCTCTGCCGATGTTAATCACCGGTCGCATTAAGCAGGCAAAGGACTAAACCTTCTGGGCCGTTCTCGCATCGTCCGCCGCGAGCAATCACTGGGCGCCAGTTTATCTACGCGCGTAGATAAATCAAGTAAATTTAGCCATAGGCGTCAGGAATCACAGTATACCGCAAGAGCATAAAGAAAAATTACTACTATTTTTCAATAAATTAACCATTACCGCCTGCCTGCAGGTTAACTCTTGTCGCTAAACAAGTAACACTTTCTCTTAATAATACCCATTGGCAACCTGTCAGCCGCAGCGGACAGAGTTATCGCCTGAAATCATGACCGGAGGATGACAGCGCGTTTTATTTCTTCTGGAAAGCGCAAATTTTAACATTGCGCCGCTTTGCATTAGTCTTAAGAGAGAGCGAAGCAGGAGGCTTATGACCATTATCTTGATGCGACACGGCAAACCGGACCATCGCGCAGGCGGCCGACTCAGCGCCCAGGGCCTGGCGGACTGGTGCGAGGCGTATGACATGGCGCTGGTGTGCGATATGCCGCCCGACCGCAGCCTTGCGATTGCGCGTCAGGCGTCGGTGATCGTCTGCAGCCCGCTGCCGCGCGCGCGCTCTTCGCTGGCGCGTCTGGGCCTGCAGCCGGTCCATGTTGATGCGCTGTTCAGCGAAGTTTCCGTTCCGCTGATTGCCGCGCAGCGCCTTGAACTACCCACGCTGCTCTGGCTGGCGCTGCTGCGTATGCTGTGGCTGTGCGGCTACGCAGGCGAAAGCGAGTCGCTGCTTCTGGCGCGCCAGCGCGCCGCACGCGCCGCCGACAGGCTGATCGCGCTCTCGGAACAGGGTACGGTGCTGCTGCTCGGCCACGGCCTGATGAATAAAATGATTGCGCGGGAGCTGCGTAAGCGCGGCTGGCAGGCGGAAAAGCATGCCAGCAGCCGCCACTGGAGTTCCGCGATCTATCACCGCCCTTTTATCTGACCAGATCGAAAAAGCTCAGCACTTCGCAGCCAGTGCCGACGCGCGGCGTGGCGATGACGCGGGCCGTCGCCAGATCGATCACGCTCAGCGTGCCGTCGCCTTCGTTAGCGATCAGCAGCTGCTGATTATCCGGGCTAAAGCAGCCATCCATCGGTTTATTCCCTACCGTGATATCGCCCAGCGGATTGAGCAGATCGTCGAACAGGGTAATCACCGGCTCCTCATCGCCTATCGCCACCAGCCGCTCGCCGTCCGCGCTGAACCGCACCACCTGACAGGGCTTTTTATGTCCCGGCAGCGCCAGACGCTGGCGCACGCGATGGCTCTGACGATCGATAACGTAAAGATAAGTCGCATCCGCCGCGCTGGCTACCAGATAGGGATGCTTCGGCGACGCCGCGATCCCGGCGATGGGTCCGGGCAGCAGAATAGTATCGATAACCCGCCCTTCCGCTTCGCACAGATCCACTACGGTAATGCTGGCATCTTCCTCATTTTCGGTAAACAGCTTGCGCCCGCTGGGCGACAGCGTCAGGCGGTGGGCGTTATGCGAAGGCAGGGGAATGGTTTTCTCTACCCGATCGCTCACCGGATCGATTACCGCGACCGCCGCGCTGTTTTCGCAGCAGAGGTATACCTTGCCGTCGCGCCCCAGCTGACCGCTGTGCGGCGCGCGCAGCGGCGACAGATCGATAAAGCCGCTAATTTCGCGCTTCGCCAGATCGATCACCGCCACTTTATGACCCGGATGCGGATTGTCGCCGTGGATACCGTCGCCGTAGATGGGCACATAGGCTTTTTTCAAGGCGGTCAGCATCAGCAGCTCATGCGGGCGCGGCGGGAAAGCGTTGAGTTCGCGCTCGACAGCGAAGGTCTCAGGATTAAGAAACAGCACGCGGTTGCCCTGCTTGTCGACCGCCAGCAACCCACGGGTTGGTTCAGACATAGCCACTCCTTTCTCAGTAAGCCTTCCTTAAGCGTAGACAACCGCTGTTATGCCATCATGACCGCAGAAAAACATCAGCATGATTAAACAACCTGAATAAGCCCAACGCGCGCTTAAATAATGGGCCAGCGCCTTCTGTTGCTGGAGCGCACAGGTAAAAACCAGGAATTTCTTTAGCCGCCCGGTAAAAAATAAAAATAAGCGCGTTATTTAAATATAAGGCAGACGGGAAACGGTAAGCGACAAATACCTCTGTCGCTTTCCGGTTTATCTGAAATTCAGCAAAAGACGTAGCGCGCATATAAATAATGCTTTATTAAATCGGTGAAGAGATTTTATACACAACCGTGAGGAAACCAATGCGCGTTCTGCGCTGCGCCTCACCGGGGAAATATCCGCGACAGTCATCACAATAACAGGTGCATCATGAATCAACACCGTCGACATCCTGCACATACGCTCTGGCGCAACTGGAAACGCGTCTCTTTCAGCAGTCAAATGCTGTGGCAGAAGAAAAAGCACAGCGCCCTTACCGCGCCGGAATATGACGCCAGCCAGGAGGAGAACCTGGTGATCCTGTCGGCGGAGAAGGCCCCTGCGGAGATCCCGAAAACCATCTGGATGTACTGGCATGAGGATCAGCTGCCGCTCTCTCTGCGCCTGAATATCAACCAGCTGCGTCAGGATAATCCCGACCATACGCTGCATCTGGTGACGCAGAGCACGCTGGCGCAGTGGCTGCCGGATATGGAGTTTATTTCCGCCGACCTGACGCCGAGGCATAAAAGCGAAATTATCCGGCTGGAGCTGCTCCACCGCTTCGGCGGCATCGGCATCGACTGCGGCACGCTGTTATTTGAGAAGCTCGACTGGGTCCATCAGACGCAGCAGGATAAGCCGATGGACGTTATTGGCTATTATCGTGAAAGCTGCACGCTTAATTTTCTGTCGCCGGTTATCGAAAGCTGGTTTATCGCCGCCGCGCCAGGCAACGCCTTTATTCGCGAATGGCTGAAGCAGCTGGCACCGATTAAAAACCTCGGCGCGCAGAACTATATTAACGAGCTGAAGAAGCGCGACGACTATCCGCTTATCGTGCAGAAAATCCATCATCCAGCGCAGGCGCTGTTATCGCTGGCACAGCAGGTGGCGGTCAAAGAGTACCGCCGCGTGAATCTCCATTTACGCAAAGCGGAGGCCAACGCCTGGTTTTATCAGCGGCTGCACGCCGGCAACAGCGATGCGTTCGCCTGCTCGGTGCTGTTCCATCAGCGGCCGCAAACGCCGCCGCCGGTGATCAGGCTGAGCGGCGACGAACGGCTGCATCTCGACTTTAACCTGCGCATTGGCCTCTATAACCGCGCCAGTCTGCTGGGCGAGATGATGCTGACACCCGTGCGCCCGACGCTGGCGTTGCCTTCAGGCGCCGACAAAGCGCGCGCGTAGCCAGTGCGTAAAGGTCGTTACCGCGCGCGGCACCTGCGCGGCGTAAGGCCTGACGATCCACAGCTTCTCCGCAAACGCCTCAACGGCTCGCCAGCGCGGCAGTACCTGCTGTAGCGCGCCGGAGGCGAGCGCCTCGCTGGCGCTAAAGTCCGGCAGCATGGCGATGCCCAGCCCCTGTAGCGCCGCATCGCGTATCGACTCGCTGTTGTTGGTGGCGAAGCTGCCCTGCACCCGTACCTGCACCCGCTCTTCCTGCTCTGCGTCGGCGAAGGTCCAGCGCGGGGTTTCCACGCCGCGCGGGTAGTATAAGCAGTTGTGCTGCGTCAGCTGGTGCGGGGTCTGCGGCGCGCCGTGCGCCGCAAGATAGTCCGGCGAGGCCACCAGCAGGGTGCGCGTTTCGCACAGCGGCAGCGCGACGTGCGTTTCCGGCAGCGCGCTGCTGTGGCGAATCGCCAGGTCGAACCCTTCGCTGCTGAGCGAGACGATGCGGTCCGTCACGTCGAGCTGCAGTCGAATCTGCGGGTAAGCGCGCAGAAAATCCCCGACGATTGGCACCAGCTGCTGGCGGGCAAAGGCGACCGGCGCGGTAACTCTGACCAGACCGCGCACCGGCCCGGCGGCGTCGCGCACGCCGAAAAAGCTCTGCTCAATACGCGCGAAGGGGTCTCGCAGCTCTTCCACCAGCTTTTCCCCGGCCGCCGTCAGCCGAACGCTGCGCGTAGTGCGCTGCACCAGCGCTGTTCCCGCCGCCTTCTCCAGCTCTTTGATCTTCTGGCTCATCGCCGCTTTGCTGACGTCGAGCCGCTCCGCCGCGCGGGTAAAGCTGCCCTGCTCCGCCAGCACCAGCAGCCAGTGCAGATGCATCCAGAGCGCGTCCGTTTTCATCTCTTTCATGTTGGATTGTTCACAATATTGAATAATCAGTTTAGCGAGCGCGCTTTTTCTTTGCCCGCAGAAACGCCAGGATAGTCACCAGAGCATACAAAAATTACGCGTTCAACAGGAGAAATAGCGATGCCATTACTGCAATTCGATGTGATACAAGGCCGATCAGAGTCAGAACTGCGCACGCTGCTGGACGCGGCGCATCGCGCGGTGCTGACCGCCTTTAAGGTGCCGGAGCGCGACCGCTATCAGATTGTTCACGAAAACAAAGGCTACCAGATGGTTTTCCAGGATACCGGACTCGGCTTCCAGCGTAGCGACAATCTGGTGATGGTGCGCGTCTATACCAGCCCGCGCAGCGCCGAGCAAAAGCAGCACTTTATGGCGGAGCTGGCGCGCGAGCTGCGCGAAAGCAGCGGCGTGCAGGGCAACGATTTAATGATCAGCTTTATCACTAACGACAAAGGCGACTGGAGCTTCGCTGACGGCGAAGCGCAATACCTCACCGGTCGGCTTTGATTCCACGCAGTTTTCCCCCCGTTATCGACGGCAGCCAGGCGGCTGTCGTCCTCTTTTTTCTCTGAAAGATTACCCACTGCACAATTCGGGCGGCATATGTTGCAGCGCTATGACAGCCATTATAGATTGACGCAAATCTATTCATGCTCATCGCGGGCTGCGCAGGAAGCGCTAATTCACTTCAAGAGAGGATTTGACGTTGTCCGAATGTGTCTCAGTGGCGCTGTTTCTGGCCGCCATTGCCGTTTACTCCTGGAAAGCCGGACGAAATAAAATCTGGTTCTCCTTTGTGCTGCTTCTGCTGGTGCTGTTTGTGCTACTCAACGCCACCCTTTTCGCCAGCAACTACTTCACCGGGGACGGCATCAATGATGCGGTGCTTTATACACTGACCAACAGCCTGACCGGCGCGGGCGTCAGCAAATATGTGGTGCCCGCTCTCGCGCTGCTGCTGCTGCTCTTTTTGCTGATCTGCCTGTTGACCTGGCTGCTGCGCCGCCATGAGCGACCGCACCATCTCGGCTGGAGCCTGCTGGCGTTCGCCTGCGCCGCCGGATCGGTGCAGACTACGCCCGCGTTTCGCCAGGTCGCCAGTCTGGTCGCTTCGCATACCCGCCCCGCTGACTCCGACTTCGACGACTACTATAAAGTGCCGCAGAAGGTCATCAGCAACCCTCATCTCAACCTGGTCTATATCTACGGCGAAAGCCTGGAGCGCACCTATTTTAACGATCAGGCGTTTCCCGATCTCGCGCCGGAGCTGGGACGAGAAAAAGCACAAAGCCTGGATTTCAGCGAGACCGTACAGCTGCCCGGCACCGATTACACCATTGCCGGTATGGTGGCCTCACAGTGCGGCATTCCGCTGTTCGCGCCCTTTGACGGCAACGCTTCCGCCGCGCTTTCCAGCTTCTATCCGCAAAACATCTGCCTCGGCGATATTCTGAAAAATTCCGGCTATGAAAACTGGTTTATTCAGGGCGCGGATCTGCGCTTTGCCGGGAAAGACCTCTTCCTGAAATCGCACGGCTTCGATCCCGCTCATATGTACGGATCGCAGGAGCTAAAAGATCGCGTCGCCGATCCCGCCTACCGCAACAACTGGGGCTACTACGACGATACGGTAATGGATGAGGTGTATGAACAATATGAGGCGCTGTCGCGCCAGCAGAAACGCTTCGCCCTGTTCGCCCTTACCGTGGACACGCACCATCCCGATGGCTTTATTTCACGGAGCTGCCAGCGCAAAAGCTACAGCTATGCAGGCAAGCCCAACCAGTCTTTCAGCGCGGTGGCCTGCTCGCAGGAGCATGTGGCGCGGCTGATTGAGCGCATCAAGGCCTCTCCGTACTTTAAAAACACCGTTATCGTCGTAACCTCAGATCATCTGGCGATGAATAACACCGCTCACCCCTATTTGATCAAGCAGCCGCGGCGCGATCTTTTTATGGTGATCCGCGGCGATCGACCGCAGGCGGAGGTGATCGACCGGCCGCGCAGCACGCTGGATAACGGTGCGACGGTGCTGGACATCCTCGGCGGCGATAAGGCGATCGGTCTTGGCCGCAGCAGCCTGGCGGGCGCGACGCTGACCGGCCGCTTTACCGATTTCCAGAACCATATCAGCCGCTGGAAGGCGGATATTATTCAGCTGTGGAATTTCCCGAAAAAGCTCGACCGCTTCGTCATTGACCAGACGAAAAACAGCTTCAGCTTCTCCGGTGCCACGTTCAAACTGCCGATCCTGTTCCGCGTCGCCAGCAGCCACGTCGAGCCGCTGCCGGAAGGGGAATATTCCGCGCCGCTGCGCTACCAGCTGGCGGACTTCACCGCCAGCGAAAAGTTTGTCTGGGTCGATCGCTGCTTCCGTATGGCGCGGCTGTGGAAGCCTGAACTGGCGCTCTCCACCGATTTCTGCGTGGCGATGGGGCGGCTCGGCGGCCAGCCGAGCGTGGCGCGTATCGACAAAGCGCAGTGGAAAGGCCAGGCGAAATTCCCTGAGGAGACGCTGAGCGCGGCGAACTATCAGCGGAATGAAGCGCTGCTCCGCGTTGAGGATAACGATATTCGCTACGATGCTGATCGCTTTCTCTTCGCTGTGCCGGGCGCGCCGGCCAGCGTGAAGCGCTTTAGCGGTATTTCGCGCTGGGAGAACTGGGGCCGCTGGTCTAACGCCAACCTGGCGCCGGCGGTTAACATTGAATATGTCGATCCGCTGCCCGCGCGCTTCGACCTGGTGATCACCGCGCGCGCTTTCGGGCCTAACGCGCACCAGCCGATTCCGGTACGCGTCGGCGATCAGCAGCAGCAGCTGACGCTGGGCGAGGAACTCACCACCACCACCCTGCACTTCAGCAACCCGACAGGGGCGCATACCTTGACGATTGCGCCGCCGCAGCCGCAGCAGAGCAATCTGGGCAATATTACCGGCCAGGACCCGCGCCGGCTGGGTATCGGGATGGTAGAGATTAAAATCGTGCAGCCGCAGAGTTAAGTCAGGAATAGTTGATGGTGAAGGTTAAGGTTCCATTCGCCGTGCCTGCGCTGACGGTGCCGGTAGAGATATAGTTGGCGTAAAAGGTGTAGGCGGCAGTGCCGTCGCTATCGATGGTCGTTGAGACAGACTGGTTAAGCGGCACGCGGTTTTTATCCGCATCGAGGATCTCGATCGCGATATTTTCCGCCGTGCTGTCGCTGTCTAACGCCAGTAATTCTGCCGAACTGCTGTCCTGCGTGCCGCTAAAAGTGAGCTCAGCGGTAGATGCCGAGCAATCGGTCAGCGCAATGCCAAAATAGACCGGTTGCGAACGTACTCCGCTGTCAGTGAAATTTTTTACTGCCCAGTCACCCAGCACGATAGTCTGACTATCGTCCCCTTCGCTTAGGGTACAGGAAGAGGCGACGATATTACCGTGTAGGGTGATCTCAACCGAACCTGCGTTGGTAGCCAGCAAAGAGGGGCTAAAGAGTGCAAGCGCGAGAGCCCACGCCGTTCCCCTGAAACAAAAAGGTGTTTTCATCTTTTCTCTCTCCGATTCTAGGCAAACTCAACAAGTAAATAGGCTGTCGCAGAGAAGGTGCCCTCTTCGGGTTTACTGCCCGTTACGCTGACCGGATAGGCCTTGATCGTCACGGTAGCCTGAGAGGTGCTGTCTAAGGTCGTGGTAATAGCGCTGGTGGTATCATTCGGAACAATAATATTGTCCTGGTCATCTGTAATAATAAAACCGAGATCCGGATTAGAAGAAACAATGGTATTGCCTGAGGTGGTTGAGGTTTGCAGCGTTATTTTTAACGTAGAGTTCGCCTCGCCATCTGTGCATGCAATATCAAATGACTTAGACAGCGTTGAGACATCGCTGGGTTTAACCCCTGCGCCCGCACGGCTAAAAGAAGAGGCGTTGATATCTGAAAAGTCAAAATCTATGGTTGTTCCGGCATTAACGGTACAGGTTTGCGGCACTGAGATCGTCGCGCCATTGATAACAATTTTATATACCACGCTTTTCATCTCTGGCGGGTTATAGGAGCCTATATCCGCGCCGACATACACGCTAAATATTTCGGTATAAGGAATAGTCATTGTCCCGGTAAAGGCTTTAAGCACCTTAAACTTATATATCAGGTTGCTGTCACGCACAGGGAACTCTTGAGATTTATTAACGTTACCGTGCCAGCCCATATGCACATACTCAGCGGGCGGGTAAAAACGTTTTGCGTAGTCGTCAACGATAGAGACAGCGATAGCAAGATAATCATTCACCTTCAGAAACTGATAGCTGTCTTCCGTTGAAACGGCGGTAAGCGAAGTGCGATAGCTACGGTATGTAGTGTCATCTCCTGCCCCCAGGTACCAGCTTGTATTAGGACATACGGCATTAACGCCCACGTAATCCTTGCTGGTGCTGGTTACCACCGTGCCTACGGTGGCATCACTAATAATATCGGCAGGGATATCCAGTTCTTTAAGCGTATTACCTGATGAAAACTGACAAACCCCGTTATTTATGGCGTAACTTCTGCTAACGATGCACATATTCAGCAGCACAATAAGCAGTGCGAGGAAATATTTGTTATTCATTAAATACTCATCCTGTCTACTGGAGACAAACGGCGTCGGTTTGAATAACCGGCTGTTTTAACTGGGCTGCGGTAAAGGTGTAGCTGGCGGTGCATTTATCCTGATCGCCTGGGCCCCAGCTCACCACGATGGTGCCTTTTTCGCCAATACCGGTCAGGTAGACATGGCTGTTGTCATCAATAATGCCGGTTGCGCTGCTCGCTTTCTCCAGCGCCGTAGAGGCAAAAGGAAGGCGCTTTTTATCAGCCGTCAGCAAATTAAAGATGGCCCGGTAGCCGACTCTGGCATTGAAACTCGCCAGCGCCAGCGCGCCTTTGGTTGGCACCACGTTGACCACGCTGTCATCCAGATCCGTATGATCGTCTAAGGTTCTTGTATCCAGCGCGACACGGTTATTTCTGTAGCTGGTGGAATAAGGCACTACCGCATAACCGCGCAGGTCAGTTTTAATTCCGGTGGTATTTTGCACCTTAACGCTTTGCGCGCCTGGCGCTTTAATTAATACGTTGGTATCGCCCAGCGGTTGACTTAGCGTTATGCCGTCGTGATGCGCGACGAGGCCGCCGGTTAACCGATAGTCGAGCATTTTATAACTGCGGTTATAGGAGTAACCCAGGCCAGCGTTGCCATATTCACTCATATAGTTAAGGTTGGCGCTGCCGGTATAATAACTTCTGTTGCTGTATCCCTGATTAACGCTGTATTGCAGGCGACCGTCACTGAGCGCAGTGCCGCTCACGCCTGTCTGGATTGACGTTTTGCCGTCTGAATTATTGTTAAATGTCGAGGTGGCGTGGATATTTTTCAGCTTCTGCCGGTAAGCATTATTATTCGTTAAAAACGCCAGCGGTAAAGAGAAGCTCAGCGCGATAGCCTGATCCGATTCAGAGGTACCACGGCTTTTATTGTATGACCAGGATACGCTATAGCTCAGCGCATTCCAGTTAGAATTATAACCGGCCTGATATGTTGAGTCCGTTTCATCGGTATTCCAGTAACTCTGCTGCGTTGCGCTAAAGTAGACGGAACCATAATCGCCAAGCTGCTGAGTGACGTTGGCCTGAAACTTTCCTTTTTTGGCATTACGGGTGTTGTAGTAGTTTAATAATACCTTCTGCTTATTGCCGTTCTCATCCGTATAGTAGTCGTACTCGTAGCCTGAGCTGTTCTTATAGGTGGTATCTTCCAGCGTATAAAAGTTTTTGGTTGAGTAACGGTATCCCAGCAGCTGGAAGGTCGTCCCCCACTCGTTCAGAGATTTCGCGTATAAAAAGCGCAGGGATTGCCCTGAGTAGTCTTTATCATCTGCGAGCTTGCTCCAGGCCTGAGTCACATCTAAAGAAACCGCGCCAACATGTCCGATATTTTGCGCAATGCCGCCGACGAGCGATCTATAGCGTTCAGCGTATTGCATCCCGCCATAAAGCGTACTGCTTTTCGTAATGCCATACATGGCGGCGCTTTCAGCGAATATCGGTTTCCTGCGGTTGGATGAACCGCTGCGATACTCACCCACGTTCATGTTGTAAACCACGCGTCCCTCGCGCTGCAGGAACGGCACGGTTGAGTAGGCAACGGTAAAGGTCTGTGTTTTTCCGCTCGTTTCCTCAACCGACACCACCAGGTCACCGCTGGACGACGCAGGCGAAATATCGTTAATAACGAAGGGGCCAGGCTGAACGTAGGTAGTGTAGATAACGTAACCATTTTGCCTGATCACCACTTTGGCTTTGCTTTGCGCAATGCCTCTTACCGTCGGCGCGTATCCTTGCTGACTATTGGGATACATACTTTCTGAAGAGTAGAGTCTGAGACCGCGGAAAGAGAGGCTGTCGAATATTTTGCCGTCTGTTGAGGTATCCCCCAACACCAGCTGCGATTTCAGCGGAATAATGGCCCTTTCAGCATAGGTGCTGATGCTGTTCCATCTGTTTCGCGTATAGCTGTCGCTCTCGGAATGGGTATAGCTTCCGTTATGCCTTAATCGCCATGGCCCCCAGTTCACGCCGCCATTCAGTCCAAGGTAGATGCTCTCGCTATGGCTGGAGCGATCCCCCGTCAGGGTATAGCTGAGTAAGGAGGCTGGTACGCCTTCGTCCCACTCCTCTGGTGGAATATAACCTTTGGCGGAATTGCTGAGCATCGCCTGGGGAAGGGTAATTTTGAGCTTCAGCTTATCGAAATCGAAGTTTACCGTTGCCTCGGTAATCAGTTTTTTCAGGACGAGACACTGATTACCATCCTGACTTTGCAATTGCGGGAACTGCTTAAAATCCAGGCCAAACCGCCGCAGCCACTTCGCGCTCAGGCAGGGGTACAGCCCGGTGTTATCATCGCTTTTCGCGGCAGCGTCTTTTTCGGCGTCACGAAACTCAATATCAGAGGCGGTAATAAACTGATCGTTAACATAGATATCGACCCTGTATTTCCCTGGTGCCTGCTTGCCGCTGGTAAAGCGCGAAAGATCGGCGACGGTACTCCCATTTTCCGATAAGAATGCTGGATCAAAATACATCCCTGCCTGAACGCCTGACGAACCGGAAAAAATCGTCATGAATGGTGCGCTCCAAAAGAGTAGCTTTCGGTTCACTTTTCTCATTTTAATAATCCGTATTCACTGGAACAATGGCGGGCAGACTCTCTGTTAAAAAAGCACACCATTGTATTTTTTCGTTATTGCACCGTAATCATTCACCGCTTTATAGGTAATATCTCTTTTTATAGAGTTCCCGGTGTTAACTATTGTTTTACCTTTAGGTGCAACCAGGGTGTTAGGCTGTTCTTTTCCGCCCACATAAAACTGAACGAGCGAAACATAATAAGGAGTTGGGTTATCAATTGTCAGCTTGCTGCCGTCAAAATGGAACTTTAGCGCTTCGGGGGCGCTTTCTGACATTAAAGCAAGATCTTTCGGCCTGACGAATATCTTAATACGCGTCAGCACCGCCATTTTTAGCACGTTTTTATTTTCAAGCTTATCTTTATCGAACTCAGGGATCGCTTTGGAATTAAGGTAGTACACGGATTCTCTGTCAGTAGGCAGCGCGCCGCCAACGTAGACGATTCTGAGCGTATTTTCACTCTTGGCATTACTGACAAATAAAGGCGGCGTAATAATAAAATCAGATGATTTCTTTCCGCCTTTGTCTTCAACCCACGTCTGAATAAGGTAGCGAAGTTTATCATCCGTATTTTTAACGGCGAGAGACGCCTGTTTATCGCCCTGAGAATAAATCACCCGCGTGGCGCCAAGCAACACGCCACCCGCTACAGCTGAATAACTGTTAGCAAATACAAGCGCAAAAAAAACAAAAAGCGAAGCCATTCCTCTTCTCAGAGGAGAACTGAATAGTGTCATGTTAAAATCTCTGCGTTATCAGGGATAAAAAACCTTAAAATTCACTTCGGAGAAAAGCTCTCCGGGACGCACTTCATTTTTTAATACTTTATATTTTGCCAGAAAAGTCAGTAACCCGTCTCTTCCACGAAATTTCGAACTACTGAGTACCCTGTTGGGAATAAGCGCATTATATTCCTGGTCGAACAGAGCCAGCCCCAGGCCAACCTCTTTACTGCCCCTTTCTTCTTTCAGGGCCGAAGGCGTTTTGTCGGTATACACCCTGAACAGCGTGCTGTCTTCAGGTGCCGTTTCACCGTTAAACACTATTTCAATGTTTCTTTTAGAATCGATATTGCACTGCCCTACGTAGATCCGGAACGTGACGTACTCTTTGTCAGGATAGAAGCCAACCTCTTTTAGCTGATCGCTTCTGTAACTCCCCATATCCACAATAATATCATCTGAAGCATGGTTATTGACTGTAACAACGCATGCGCCATTGATGAGGTTACCGCGCATTTTCACCTTGCCCTGGTTATAGATGCCAATATCAGCGGAACACCACGAGCAATAAAGAAGGAGACCAGAAAAAATGAATAAAGAGATAGTCCGATTAAGCATTTTTTAGTCTCCTTCTTTAATTCAAATCACTTCACGTTAACGTCGATATTATGAGTAGTTAACGACAAAGGTGACGTCGGCGTTAGCAACACCGGCTGTTGGTGTGGCGCTGGTTGAAACATAGCGTGCGGTGTAGTGCATCGTGTTGGTGCCGTCAGCCAGGGTGAAAGAAGACGTTGCGGTGCCCGGCGTTACTTCTTTATCTGCAGTATCCAGGATCTGAATACCTACGCCAGTTGCCGTTGTCTGGTTAGAAGAGGAGTTAACCGCAAAGAGGCCGGAGTTCTCATTGTCAGTCTGACCGGTAAAGGTAACGGTAGCGGCAGTAGATACGCTGGTGTCACATTCGTTCAGCACGATTTCGAAAGGAATCAGCGCCGTTTTATCGCCAACCGCCGAGAAAGCACCGGTACGGTATTCACCCAGGGCTACAGTTTGATCCGCAGATTCGGTGGCAACCGCGCAAGCGGCATTTACCAGACTACCCGTAAAGTGAATGGTGCCGCCTGAAGCAGTCACGCTTGATGCTGCCTGAGCGCCGACGTTCGCCAGTAACAGAGAAGCCGCCAGCAGAGCAACTTTCGTTTTACCCATTTTTCTTTTCTCCAGATTATAATTACACAAAGAGTTTCCATAGGGCTGATAGAGAACAGAACCAGAGTGTATTACGCCTGTTAAGACGCGTTCTCTTCAACGGGGGCTATAATTAGTCATGAAGGGATACAAAAAAAGTGAAAATAAAACAGTTACGCGCTAAATTCACAAAACGAAAACGACTTTATTTACTTATTAGCGCGCAGCAAAAAAGCATCTTAATCAAAGAGGCGTGTAAAAACGTTCGATATTAACTTAAATACATCATGGATTATAAAAACGGAACGGAAGTTAAATAAAGCGGCAGATAAAAAACAGACCGTTATCCCGCGAAAATATCACCACTAGCTTCAGACAAGCCTGGGATTTAAATCCGTTGTTTTATTACATAGAGTGCGGCAACGTTCTGCGTTTAGAAAGGGGAATTTGCTTCTGGGAGAAGATAAGTTTGAGGCAGGGAAACATGCCCGGAGGCATGCAGTTAAAAAAAGAAGTAGATCAGGTTTTTTATATGAAAGAGCAGAACCTTTCACAAAGCCAGATAAGCCGCCACGACCAGCGCGCAAACAATGGCCGCTATTATTACGCCGCCATATCTGGCTTTCACATTTAAAAGCCAGGATTGACTGTTACTCTTTTCGGTTTCGCTAGCATGAAGGAGTGCCTGCTGATTGTCGCCCGGCAAACTGCTGCTGGTCATTGCGTCACCACCGGGCGCGCTGGCTTCTTCTGCCTCAGCGCTAACAGACTCAGGGTTGAGATTGTTTTGCTTAATAACCGCTACCTCTTCTGAAAGCATAAGCCCTTTACGCGGCAAGGTAACAATAACATCGTCGTCAAAACCCAGCGCTTTTAACCTTTTCCTTAAAATGGATATGCTCTGGTAATAGGTATTTCTTGTGACAACAATACCCTTTTTACCCCATACCTCATTAATGAAATCATCATGACTCACCACCTCGCCCTGCCGCTCAATCAGTAATAAAAAGCAACGCGAAGCGGGTTTACTTAAAACAACCTCAGCTATACTGTCATCGAGCGGCTTGAGTACGTTCGTCACAGGATAAAAACAGAGGCGTCCGTCAATAAGGTAATAATTTTCCATAAGGTGATGTCTAAGTAGTCAATTTAACGAGAAACGTTACGTTAGCCACACGTTAAACAGGCATTACGCCCTGCGACGGGTTAACGTTGAGTTTTATTTTACTGATTGCTCAGGATTTGAATAGGAACACCCAGCCTGAAATGAATCGTTCTTATAACGCATTCCATTAATTCAGCCCTCACCTGGCGATAATCTTTAAGTGATTCCCTGTGCTAACCACTCAGGCACTATATACTCTCATTTTCCTGATTTGAAGATCTATTTTATTACCTTTTCCATTACATAAACCTTACAAAAAACACAATGTTATAAATTTAACAATAGCATTCAATGCGTTAGCGAAAGCGCGTTTTCTTTATTAGCCTTTAGCAGCCTTAATATATCCCTACCCATTCTCAAATAAGAATATTGTTGTCAGGCAAGAGGTGGTCGCATTTATCTTTACGCTAATAAAATATAACGATCAAAAAATTAAAATGCGTTCCAAAATGAGAATAGAAATTTAGCAAAGACCGGTTTCATAAAGAGAGAACCCGCTATTTATGCTGACGCATCAGCAGAATGAAACGTCAGCATTTAGCCATTTTATATACGTAACGTCTAAAACCTAGAGGTTCTTCCGCAGCGTCTCCAGCCGTTCCCGCTGCTTCTGCCCGGCATCAAAGTTCTCCACGGCCAGCCAGCGCTCAAAGCCCCTTTTCACCTGCGGCCACTCGCCGTCGATAATCGAGAACCAGCTGGTGTCGCGCGTTCGCCCGCGATACACAATTGCCTGGCGGAACTCGCCCTCATACTGAAAGCCCAGCCGTGCGGCGGCGCGGCGCGAAGGCGCGTTCAGGCTGTCGCATTTCCACTCATAGCGACGATAGCCGAGCTGCTCAAAGGCGTAGCGCATCAGCAGATAATGGGCTTCGGTCGCCTGTCGCGTCTGTTTCAACGGCGGCGAAAAGGCGACGTGCCCGACTTCGATCACGCCATGTTCCGGCGCGATGCGCATCAGCGCCAGCGTGCCCACTGCGCGCCCGCTTTCGCGATCAACCACGGCGAAGTGCAGCGGATCGCGGCTGTTCTCCATCTGCTGCATATAGCTGAGCCATTCAGCCCGATCGTTAAAAGGCCCGGCGAACAGATAGGTCCAGTCGCGGCCATCCTGCGCCAGCGCCCAGGCGGCAAACAGATCGTCGCTGTGCTGCGCCAGGCTTAGCGGCTCCAGCCGACAGTAGCGTCCCTCCAGCGTCTCGCGCTGCGGAAGCGGGCGCGGCTGCCAGCCCGGCAAAGGCTGGCCCACCGGCTGGCCATATTCATTGATGGTGTGTGACATAGCATCTCCTTGTTGTGGTCATCCTGAGATTGCCGCTTTTCTGGTAGGCTAAAAAGCGCCACCGCCAGAGAGAATGATGGATCCATGATGCCTGATGCCCGCCCCTTCCCGACCGGCCAGCTGCTCTCCACCCCGCTCGCCTTGCGCGACGGCGAAACCCTTCAGCAGCAGCTTTTTCTGCGCGTGAAGCGTGCGATCCTGACGGGCCAGCTTCCGGCAGGCACGCGCCTGCCCGCGACGCGCCAGCTGGCGCAGGATCTGCGGATTTCGCGTAACACGGTAATCAATGCCTGGATGCAGCTGCAGGCGGAAGGGTATCTGATTAGCGATCGTCAGGGCAGCCGCGTCAGCCCGATTGCGCTGCCCGCCCCGCCTGCCCCCGCCGTCGGCAGCGAAGTGCCGGTGGCCGACCGAGTAGCGCTGCTGCGTTCCGGTCATCGCTACAGCAGCGAAGAGATGCCGCTACGTCCCGGCGTGCCGGCGCTGACGCACTTTCCTTTCGCCGCCTGGCGTCGCGCGCTTAACAGAGTGCTGAGCGACACGCCGCAGCGCCTGCTGGGCTATGGCGATCCGCTGGGCGAAATAGCGCTGCGCGTTGCGCTGGCGCAGCATCTCAGCCTGACGCGCGGCGTGCGCTGCCAGCCGCAGCAGATCGTTATCACCGAGGGCGCGCAGCAGGCACTGTCGCTCTGCGTCACGCTGCTCAGCAATCCCGGCGATACCGGCTGGGTGGAAGAACCCGGCTATCGCGGCGCGAAAGCGGCCATGCTGGCCGGTAGCCTGCGTGTGCAGCCGGTTGCGGTGGATGAGCAGGGATTAGCGCCCGACGCCCGGCTGTGGCAGAGCGCTCCGCCGCGCCTGATCTACTGTTCGCCAACCCATCAGTACCCAACCGGCGCGGTGATGAGCGCGGCGCGCAGGCTGGCGCTGCTTGCACAGGCGCAGATGCATCAGGCGTGGATTATCGAGGATGATTACGACGGCGATTTTCGCTACGTTGGCGAACCGATCGGCGCCATGCAGGGCATGACGTCCGGCGCACCGGTTATCTATATCGGTTCATTCAGCAAAACGCTGTTTCCCGCGCTGCGCCTGGGATTTATGGTGCTGCCTGCCGCGCTGGCGACGACGCTGCATCCGGCGCTGCATGAGCTGCTGCGCGGCGGCAACCGCCTTGAGCAGCAGGCGCTGGCCGCTTTTATCGCCAGCGGCGACTTTACGCGTCATCTGAGCAAGATGCGCCGTCTTTACCGTCAGCGACAGCAGACGCTGCGACAGGCACTGCGCGAGACACTGGGCGAAAACGTCAGGCTGCTGGGCGGCGAATGCGGTCTGCATCTGGTGCTGCGGCTGGCTGACGAGATCGACGACGTTGCGCTGGCGGCGCGGCTGTGGCAGGCCGGTTACGCCCCTGGCGCGCTCTCCAGCTACTGCTCTGGCGATGCGCCGCCGCGCGGGCTGGTGCTGGGCTACGGCAATACCGGCACCGCGCAGCTTAAGGCGGGGGCGCGACAAATCCGTCGGCTGCTGGACGCCGCGCCGTCCGCTACGGAGCGGGCGCGGCGACAGAGTGCCGCAGAATAAGCTCGGCGCCGAAGGCGGGCAGCGGGCCGACCGGCTCGCCGCGAATGTCGGCAATCAGGCGACGCGCCGCTTCGCGGCCCATCTCATAGACCGGCTGCGCCACCACCGTCAGCGGCGGCGCGACGATTTCGCTCCAGGGAAAGTTATCGTACATGATGAACGAGAGATCCTGCGGGATACGCAGCCCGCGCTGCGCCACGGCGCGCAGCAGCGACATGGCGACCAGGCTGTCGGAAGCGATCAGCGCGGTCGGCGGCGCGCTGCGCTGCCACAGCGTCTCGACGATGCGCGCAATCTGCGCGTCGCTACCGGCATTCGCCTGGATTAACGAGGTGTCATAGCGACGACCGGCGGCGGCAAAAGCCGCCATCATACCGCCTACGCGCTGCGCCACCGGCGTCAGGCCAAAGTCCGCCGCTTCGCGGTACTCCCCCTCCAGCTCCATGCTGGTGATATAGGCGATGCGCTCGTGACCCGCCTCCAGCAGTTGCTGCGTCGCCTCGCGCGCCACGGCGGTAAAATCGCAGCAGATCGCCTCGACATCCAGATCGATTACCGCACGATCGAACAGCCTGAGCGCGCGTCCCTCTTCCAGAACCTGCAGCAGATGGCCGTTTTTTTCCCGCGACGAGTGGCTGGGAGCGACGATAATGCCGTCGACCCGCTTCTCCAGCATCACCCGCACCGCATCCTGCTCGGCCTGCCCTTTCTCGTCGCTGTTGCCCAGCAGCAGATGAAAGCCCGCCTGGCGCGCCACGTCGGCCATGCCGCGCAGCGCCAGACCAAAATGCGGGTTCTCGATATCGCCGACAATCACGCCGATCGTGTTAGATCGCCCGGTGTTCATGGTGCGCGCCACCTCGTTAGGCCGGTAGCCCAGCGATGCCGCCGCGCGGTTGACTCGCGTCTGTACCTCTTCACTGACGGCGCCGTAGCCGCCGAGCGCCCTGGCCGCCTGCGCTTTTGAAACGCTGGCCGCCCGGGCGACGTCGGCAACGGTAGGCGCTTTGGATCGCATTTTTTGAATGGTCATAATTAATTCGAATCACAGGTTGATGACAGGAAGATTGACGTCGAAAAAAGGCTGTGCTTAAACTCATTGTAACGCCTTGAGACCGGTCTCACAACAACTGTGCTCTTGTCGTCACCTGCGTTGAGACCGGTCTCATAACTCTATTACTACCGGCTCGACTGTCTCTGATGTTTAACCTGCAAAAACGGATGAGCTATGAAATCGCCAATTCACCTGAGCGCCCTGTGCGGCGCCGCAATCGCACTCTGTTCACTCTCGTTCAGCACGCTGGCGGCCAGCAGCGATAACCCCTACGGGCTGCTGGAGCCGGGCCACCTGCGCATCGCCAGCGTGGGCGACTCTAAACCCTATACCTTTACCGACGCCAGCGGCCAGTTCACCGGCTTCGACGTGGAGTTCTTTAAAAATGTGGCGCACCGCATGGGCATCGATCAGGTGGATTTCGTCGGACAGGATTTCTCCGCCATCCTGCCCGCCGTCGCCAACGGTCAGTTTGACGCCGCGGTCGCCGCTATCGGCATCACCCCGGCGCGCGAGAAGACGGTGGACTTCTCTACCGGCTATCTGGCGGGCTACCTGACGGTGCTGACGCGCAGCGACAGCGGCGTGAAAAACGTTGAGACGCTGGCGAAGCATCGGCTCGGGGTGGTTCAGGGCACGCTGCAGGAGAACTACGCCGTCCAGCACTTCACCCAGAGCGACGTGGTGCGCTTTCCTGACAATAACGCTGCGGTCTCCGCGCTGAACAACGGCACGCTGGACGCGGTATTCCTCGACTATGAAGCCGCCAAAAGCTACGCCGAACGCTTCAAGCTGATCTCCGCCGCCGATATCCCGTCGTTCGATGCGCCGGCGGGCGTCGCCATCGCCAAAAATAAACCGGCGTTTAAGGCCGCGCTCGACAAGGCGATCAAAGCCGCCATGCAGGACGGCACCTGGAAACAGCTTTATCAGAAGTGGTTTCCCGGCTCGCCGATGCCTGAGCAGTATCTGCCCGGCGGCCAGTAATGCGTGAGCGCTGAGCGTTCGGCTTTTCACCAGTGACGGCATCGTCCGTCACGCGTACTGATGGAGTACGGCGATGGATCTTCTGACAATGCTTTCCCGCACCTTCTTCGATCTCGACTCAATGAAGGAAGTGCTGCCGCAGCTGCTGGCGACCGGGCTGGTCAATACCCTGATCATCTCCGTTGCCGCCACGCTGCTCGGCACGCTGTTCGGCCTGCTGCTGGCGCTGATGGGCATTTCGCCGTCGCGCTGGCTACGGCTGCCCGCGCGTCTTTATACCGACCTGTTTCGCGGCCTGCCGTCGATTCTGACCATTCTGCTGATTGGGCAGGGTCTGGCACGCTTCAGCTATCAATTGTTCGGGCCGACGCCCTACCCGCTCGGCATTTTCGCCCTCAGCCTGATCGCCAGCGCCTATATGGGCGAGATTTTCCGCGCCGGTATTCAGAGCGTGGAGCGCGGGCAGATGGAGGCGTGCCGCGCGCTGGGCATGAGCTATGGTCGTGCGATGCGCCAGGTGGTGATCCCGCAGGGCATCCGCCGCGTGCTGCCCGCTATCGTGAACCAGTTTATCGCCATTATTAAAGACTCGTCGCTGGTCTACCTGCTCGGCCTGATGACCGGCCAGCGCGAGCTGTTCCGCGTCGGACAGGACGCGGCGGTGCTTACCGGCAACCTGTCGCCGCTGATGCTGGCAGGGCTTTTCTACCTGGTGATTACCGTGCCGCTGACCCATGCGGTGAACTATATCGACGTGCGCTACCGCACCGGTCGTCGTCGCCTCACCGCGCCGCAGAGCGGCCTGAAAGAGGTCGAAGAAGTGCTAAAGCGCCCCGAGGGCGCGCTGACCACACCATCCTTAACCAGCAATCGGGGGCAATAATGAGCGTTGCAATGAAACTGAGTGAACCGCCCGCTGCGGCGAGCTGGAAAGGATCGAGCCTGGAGCTGCGCGATCTCTCGCTGGCCTACGGACCGATCGAGGTGCTGCGTCGCGTGTCGCTGCGCATCGCACCCGGCACCACCACCTGCATTATCGGGCCTTCCGGCTCCGGCAAATCGACCCTGCTGCGCGGCATCAACCGCCTGCATGAACCTAAATCGGGCGACGTGCTGCTGGCGGGACGCTCGGTGCTGAAAGACAAGCCCGACGCGCTGCGGCTGCGCATCGGTATGGTGTTCCAGCACTTCAACCTGTTTCCCGACCACAGCGCGCTGGAGAACGTGGCGCTGGCCCCCTGGAAGGTAAAAGGCCTGCCGAAGGCGCAGGCGATGGCGATTGCACGCCAGCGGCTTGAGGAGGTGGGCTTAGGCCAGCGCGCCGATCACCGCCCGCGCGATCTCTCCGGCGGCCAGCAGCAGCGCGTGGCGATTGCCCGCGCGCTGGCGATGGACCCCGAGGTGATGCTGTTTGACGAGGCGACCTCGGCGCTCGATCCCGAGCTGGTGAAAGGGGTGCTGACGCTGATGGCCGATCTCTGCCGGCGCGGCATGACCATGGTGGTGGTCACCCATGAGATGGGCTTCGCCCGCAAGGTCGCCGATCAGGTGGTGTTTATGGACGAAGGGGAGATCGTTGAAGCGGGCCCGCCCGCCGCACTGTTCGACGCGCCCCAGTCGCCGCGCCTGCAACGTTTTCTGTCGGAAGTGCTGTAAGCCTTCTCTCTTTCGTAATGAACAAGGAACCGAATCATGGCTTTTGAACAACTCCCTCGCGTAGTGGTACTGGGCGGCGGCGCGCTTGGCGTCTCCAGCGCGCTGCAGCTGGCAAAACGCGGCGCGGCGGTCACGCTGGTGACTGAGGCAGAACTCTGTTCCGGCGCCTCTGGCCGTTCGCTCTCGTGGCTGAACTCAGCGGGCGAACGCTCCACGCCCTATCACGCGCTGCGCATGGCGGGCATCGATCGCTACCGCACGCTGTTCGCTGACGATCCCTCGCGCGACTGGCTGCGCTTCGACGGCGGCCTGTACTGGACGGCGGACGACCTGAGCGGTACGCGCGCGCGCCATGCCTATGAGAAGGCACACGGCTACGACTCGCGGCTGGTCACGCGCGACAGCCTGGCGCAGGCGGATGCACAGGTAGAGGGCGAGGCGCTGGCGCAGGCGCAGGAGGCGATCTTCAACCCTGGCGAAGGCTGGGTCAGCCTGCCGCACCTGGTGGCGCATCTGGCGCATCAGCTGCGCGCGCTGGGCGGCGAGATCGTCGAGCACGCCGGGAAATGTGAAGTCGTGCGTGACGGGCAACGCGCCAGCGGCATCAGGCTGGCGAGCGGGGATATCCTGCACGCCGACGCGGTGCTGGTCGCCTGCGGCCCCGCCACGCCGGATGTGGTCGCGCCGCTCGGCGTCACTATCCCCAACGGTTCGCCCGTTTCCATGCTGGTGATCACAGCACCCAGCGCGCACGGGCTGAAGGCGGTGCTGAATACGCCACGCGCGGCGGTACGCCCCAATCCGGGCAATACCTTCGCGCTGGATCACGACTGGTACGAAGAGGATATTCAGCAACAGGCTGACGGCAGCTATTCCATTGATGAGCGCGTGGTGGCGCAGCTCGCCGCCGAGGCGAGCAAGTTAATGAAAGGCGAGCCGCTGCGCGCCGCGAGCTGGAAGCTGGGGTTAAAACCGATCCCCGGCGACGGCGAACCGGTGCTGGGCGAGCTGGAGAGCGTGCCGGGCTGCTTTGTCGCCTTTACCCATTCTGGCGCGACCCTGGCGCTGATTGCGGGCGAGCTGCTGGCGGAGGAGATCCTGACGGGCGAGAAGCAGCCGATGCTGGAGAGCTTCCGGCCTGCCCGTTTCGCATAAAAAAGCCGGTCACGCTGACCGGCTGTAAACTGCTGGTGCCCGTATATGGCACGCGGGCGCGCTGGCCCGGCGACAGGCGCACCTCAGGGATGAGGTACGTATACGCGTGGTTAGCGCTGCCTTCTTAGCCGCGTTCGCACTTAGCCGCGATAGTAGATATCGCCTGTTTCTGCCTTGAGGATTTTGCCGACGTCATTGGTGATCAACAGATAGTTGCCGCCGATATAGGTCCAGTGGCTGCCGGTTTCCGGCGCAGGCAGGTTACGCTTCTGCCACTCAACGATGGTGTAGGTTTTATCCAGATACTGCTGCGGCACGCTGTCGCCGACCTTGTACTCTTTGTAGTCGATGATGATGCGGTCGAGATCGTATTTTGACTGCGGTTGCGAAGTGCCGGCGTTAGCGTCTGGCGCTGGCGAGGGGGTGCTGCCCGCTTCCGGCTCTTCCGCGTTTGGTCCCAGCGGCGGCTGGCCGCTGCTGTCGGTGCTATCGCCCTGCGGCTGCGCATCGGCAGGTGCCTGCTGCTGCACCTGCGGCGGTGGCGGAACGGTATCGGTAGCGTCGCCTTCCGCCTGTGCGGCGGGAACAAGGCTCAGCGAGCCAAACAGTAATCCCGCTAAAAAGAGTGCGTTCTGAGTCCTGCGCATAGTGTTTTCCACGTTGATTGATTTTGTTAACAGTAGACCAGGATAAAGACAATCTGTACAGCCTCTCAGTTCCGCATGCGAGGCAGGTAAATGTAAAGAAACGCGTCGCGCCGCTCCCGATCCGCCCAGCCGTCGGGAACAAATCTTTATCACCTCCCCGGCGGGGAAATCCGTCGCCATGCCGGGCTATGCAAGACTGCTCCAGCACATTACTTGCTGCGCGGCATTATCTGTATCGCTAATCTCGCAGTATTTTAAAATTCCCTTTAATTAGAAAGCCATAAACAAAATAACCATCAGCCCGCTCATCATTTATTTTAACTACATCCCTCTTACATAAAGGCATTAATGATAGAAGCAATTAAATTGCGGAATTTATAGTAATTTGAGAATCTCAGAAGCAACAGGCTATATATTTTTGATACCGATCAATAATCGGTCTCAACTGGAGGGGTAGCGTCAATGCTCTTTTAATGAAAAGGATTTTTTATCATGGCTATCCCTGCTTATTTATGGCTAAAAGATGACGGCGGCGCAGATATTAAAGGTTCGGTAGATGTACAAGATCGGGAAGGCAGCATTGAGATCCTTAGCTTTATGCATGGTGTGAGTATTCCTACCGATCCTCATACCGGAAAGCTAACGGGTACACGTATCCACAGTGCGCTTGAGTTTGAAAAAGAATTTGATTCATCCAGCCCTTATCTTTATAAGGCTGTAGCCTCCGGCCAGACGCTAAAAAGTGCTGAAATAAAATGGTATTGCATCAATTACGCTGGCCAGGAAGAGGAGTACTTCAACATGTTGCTTGAAGGCGTAAAGGTCGTCTCTGTTAACCCTCTGATGCATAATATTAAAACCATCGAAAACATGAACCATCTCGAGTCTGTCACGCTGCGCTACGAGCGAATCACCTGGAAATATTGCGATGGTAATATTCAGCATTCCGACAGCTGGAAAGAGCGAGCATAAGGTTGAGTTTGCATGGCGCAGGTTTGCGCCATCCATCACAAGGAGAAGAGTGATGACATGGGTTTATGATGTCAGAAAAAAGACATTCACGCATAACGGTGTGTATCAGTTTAGCGCACGCTATGCGGGCGCGCCGGGCTATAAAGACAATCCTGATTATGAGTGTTTGAAAAATAAAGGGCCGCTGCCAAGAGGTAAGTATCGAATCGTAGGAATTCCTTTCACCCATGAGATCGCAGGTGCTTTTACATTGAGACTTGAACCTTATGCAGAAAATAACATGTGCGGCAGAGCCGGTTTTCTTATCCACGGAGACAGTAGAAAAAACCCCGGAGCGGCATCAAATGGTTGCATTATTTTAGCGCCTCGATACAGACAACAAATTTTTGAATCGCGAGATCGTGAGGTTATCGTCATATGAAAAAAATTTTTATTTTAACAATATTCTTCATTAGTTTTAGCGTTGTCTCCTCTGTAAAACCTGAACAATGCATACCAGTTAAAAACCATGTAGGCATAGCTACGCTTTTTACTATGGTAGAGGATTTTGATATCCCAATTGCTCAAGTAGACCGGAGCAAAACCAAAACAGAGATACTCTATACAGAGCCTGTAAATCATGAGCTTGCCATGCTCTATGGTAAAAAAGAGAGAATCCTTAGTGGCGGAGAAATGAGTGATGACAAAACCACCGCAGAGCAATACGCAGAAGGATTTATGCGGAACAACGCTAAAAATATAATAGTGAAATATAATTTTTATAATCATCAGGGAAAGGAGAATATTTTAATTATCTCTGCATTCGTCAGTGATACCGACTGCGCGGTGCGCTGGAATGGATACGTGGTGGTGAAGCGAGAGTTTTAATAGCTGTTAGTTAAAAACTTCCTGTGACAGTATTAACGATCCCGTGTAACGCAATCTGCCTTTAATTTTTAGGCGATAGCCAGCATTGAACACGCAACATCAACCTTCTCTGTCGACTGCATGAACAGCCAACGGAGCCGTAAGTATCTCGCAGCGCTTATCTAATAAAGATTCCACCGAGGCACGGTTGCCCTTATCCCAGCCACGACGGGTGGTTAACAGGATAAACCCTTTCTCTCCCGAGAAGGTGGCTGGTATCAACGCGATGCCATAGTCAGCCAGCTCAGGCGACGATAAGCGGAAGTCGCGCGCCACTAAGGCGATGGGATAGATGCCCATCACCGTCGGCTGCATCACGCGGCGGGCATAATAAGTATGGTTCAGCAGCCGGTCAGGCAAAGGACGCCACTGCTCATCTATGAAGGGTCGCTCAGCCTGAAGCTGACGACGCACATCTTCCCGCAGACAGGTCAGATGAATATGCAGTTGGTTCTGGCTGCGTCCCCAGGCGGAGTTAATCGCCAGCCCCAACATATCGTCGGGAACATCTGCGCCATAGGCCGACATTAAGCGATAACGCATCAGCCAGGCATAGCCAAAGTAGTCGGTGCGGCCCGCGCGCGATAGCGAGATGCTCTCGATACCGGACATCGCCAGGTTTGGCACCAGGATAAAATGATATTTGTAGCGGGGGTTCTGCAGGATGCTGAAGCCCTGCTCTTTACTCTGCGGCTGATAGATTTGCTGACATGGCGCGGGATCGTGCCGGTAGCGGTAGTTGGTCATGCAGAGATCCTGCGTGACCATCCACAGCGCGTCAGAGCGCGCGCATCCGGTTAGCAGGAGCGCAATGGCAGAGAGGAATAACCCTCGATAGATCCTTAATCGCATAAAAGTCAGCCAGTAGTTGCCATTAACGCAGTCAGGCTCATACAAGGTAAGACGGGCAGCCTGATTATGCTGTCTGACAGCATAGTGTTATCTTTCAATGGATTTTAACTCAGGCATAGCGGGTTAGGTCATTCTTTCTCGTTACCTCAAGCGCGTGCTGCGCATAGCGCCATACAGCTGACGTATTCAGGACGAAGCACAGAACGGAGCAGCAATGACGAGCGCTCTGCCCGACTGTTCCCTGTTTTACTTACTCGGGAGAAAAGGATTTATGAAAAAACTTCTCGTATCGGCGCTGATTACCTGCGGCTTATCAGCCTGTAGCTACGATAACAGCGGGACGAGCAGAGCGCCGGGAAAAGCAGGACGCACCATGCCAGATATTTTCCAGTCGGTCTCCCCTTCTCAGCAGCGAGCAATAATGTCGGGCGAACGTCCCGACTGGACTGAGATTCAGCCAACACATTTCCCTCGACGCATGTAGGAAATTTACGCTGTGACGCCAGCTGAATGAGGTGTGGTCGGTGAGCGTTCGTTTTGTAAGGGTGATGTTTGGTTTCGCTGATGACGCGCTGCGGCAGATCCTGCATTGGTAAGCAGAGCGTGGCGTGTTTTTAAGAAGGGATGTCGGGGGCTGCCTTTGTGCTAATAAAACGCGTCGGGAAACAGGTAAAGACTGTTTGTTATCACAAAGGGTTTTTAGAGGAAGTTGGGAAAAGTTATACAGGGTTGGAATTAGAAAAAGGGGCGAGATGCATTTCTTTACCTGTTATGCAAAGCTGTTACTTGTTTCGTTAATCTGGAAGCCAGTTCGCAAATCGGCTCCGTTCAGGACAAGGCAACATGCTTTTTTACCAGGCCGATCCCACGCTGGAAAACTACTGGCGCGGCGTCATTCTGTTTGGCAACAACGTCGCATCCTACAAATTCGCCCTGGCGCATGCGCTTTACGATCTGCATACACAGGGCAACGATCTCATCTCTCTGGAAGCGCTGGCGCGTCCTTTCAGCCAGCATTTGTGCCGCCATCTAGAGCAGGCCCCAAAGCAGATCACCACCAAAAGCAGTCAGTTCCTCGACGCCTGTACGCAGTTCAATCATGGCGACATCAGTGAAGAAACACTGCTGGCGTTAACCGTTAAGCGTGGCTTCGCTAACGTGATTGATGCCTTTCACAACGTGAACCGCGCTGAGATTGACGTGCGTTTTTTTCTCGATGAACGTAAAACGCATAAGGGTATCCGGCTCACCGAAGCGTTCTTCCGGCTGACCGAGACCCAGCAGTTTCAGAACCTCATCCATGAAACCGATGCGCGCTGGCGGCTGGTCGAACAGGCCTGGTCGATGGGCGTATCACGTAATCTGGTGGCGGTGGAGTATGACAGTGAGCAGCAGATTCTGTTTACGCGCCAGCGTGAGCGGCGCGTCGATATCACCAGCTGTCGCAACAGCCTGAACGGCTATCAGAAAGGCCGCTGCTTCTACTGCTATCGGCCGGTCAGTCTTGAGCGGGGTCACGCAGATCTCACCGACGTCGATCACTTTATTCCCTGGGCGGCGCGTGACCAGGTGCCGAACCTCAACGGCGTATGGAATCTGGTGCTGGCGTGTCAGAGCTGCAATCGCGGCAAGGAAGGTAAGTTCGCCCATATCCCGTCGCAACAGTTGCTGGAACGGTTGCATAAGCGCAACGAGTATTTTATTAACAGCCATCTGCCGCTGCGCGAGACGCTGATTCAACAGACTGGCAGTAGTGAAGCCATGCGTCGCAGCTTTTTGGCATCAGGCTGGCAGGCGGCGCGCAGTATGCTGTTCCATATCTGGCAACCTCAGGCCTGTGGAGATGCCTTATTTTGAGCACACAACACTATTATCAGCACAATGCACAGCAGTTCTTCGAGAGCACGGTCGCAGTTGATATGGCACAGATCCGCGATCGGTTCACTGCCCTACTGCCTGCGCATGGCTCTGTTCTGGATGCGGGTTGTGGTTCTGGACGTGATGCTAAGGCCTTTGCTGAACAGGGATTTCAGGTAGAGGCGTTTGATGCCTCGCCGGAACTGGCTGAGCTGGCGAGTCAGCATAGCGGCTTGCCGGTTAAGGTGATGCGGTTTCAGGAGCTGGATGTCTCTGCGCACTATGACGGCATCTGGTGCTGCGCATCGCTGCTGCATGTGCCACGTGCGGAGCTGCCGGAGGTGTTCAGGCGGCTGGCGAAAGCGTTAAAGGCTGGCGGCGTACTGTATGCGTCCTTTAAATATGGTCAGGGCAAGCGGGAGGATAATGGGCGGGTGTTTACGGATATGCGTGAGGGGGAGATTGGGGGGATGTTAACGGATAATGAAATTGCGGGGCTGAGGGTGGTGCAGGAATGGATGAGTGAGGATCGGCGGCCTGATCGAAATGACAGGTGGGTTAATGCGATTATTGGGAAAGTGGGATAGCAGTATTGCTTGTAATGGGTATCCCTGATTAGCCGCGTCTCGCAAACCCGACTAAGCAGCGGCGGTCTCGGTGACGACGACTGGCAGCGAATAGGCGCCAGCCTACACTCCGGTCAACAACCTTGCCTGGCGCTCAGCCTGCCAGGAGTGACGCCGCTATTTTTAATCGGTGACGATCCGCTATCCACAGAATAGCTGCGCCAGCACCGGGACGCATTAAAAAAAACTGCCCGCCCATAGGTTGGTAGTGAACGTCGCCATACTAGCGCGGATGAATATTCTTTGGACCATCGCGCCGGAACTGACGCTGTTGCCCGTCAGCGCTGACGATATGGCGAAACACCTGCCTATCTCCGCCTATCCGGTACTTATCACCGACAAGAGGCGGGAACAGTGAGGCTTGATTTTATCTTGTGCCCAACATTGGAGCTTTGCACTGCCAGCGCGGCCTTGCTGGCGGCGATATGGTGCCGCAAATGCTGCTGTAAACCTATTCCAATTGGCTGCTGGCGCTGTCTGCCTTGCGGCTGGCAATATCGATGGCACCGTCGTCAATGCAGCAATCCGGCTGATATCCAGCGCCGGAAATATCCTCGGCAGCCTTGTGACGTTTCCAGCGTTTGACAGCGTGGCCAGGCACTGCTGATGGTACAGGCGCTGCTGTAAATGGCACTGGTGATCTGCATTCTGTTAATAACGCTCTGTTCGGTGTTGGATGTGAAGGCGGTAATGACGCTGACGTTTATGCAGTTTGCACTGATCTTACTCACCTACTGATGGGAGCCGGCGCGGTGGCTTGATAGCTGGCCGCTGGGTGAGCCATATAATAGCGATACTCACAGTAGCTGAAATCTGGCTGTGCTCCAGAATAAGCGGGATGACGTCATAATTAATTTAGTAATAGTATCGATGTTTCTGGCACTGCCGACGTTCTGGCTGGGCGCGATAACGTGGGATAGAGTAAGGGCTTGGCGCGGCGGTAAATGGTGAACTAGCAGGTGGGGTTAAGGTGGAGCAAGATAGTGTGGATAAAGCTGGGGGGATGAATTGGAGGTGATTAACCAGATTTTCTTTAGTATTATCCACATAAAATGTAATGAAATATCGCTTCTATTGAGTAAACTACATTCCAAATTTTTTCAGGCTTGGCATCTTCCAAGCACGCGCGGCAAAAGATTTTTTAGTGTTTTTTTAGCATTATCCATATTGATTTTTGGTCGCTTTACAACCAATCCATTAATTAACTTTGTGATATGTATGGGTTAACAGCATTGAACATCGGTTGAGTGTTGTTCATAATCCCTTCAAAAGGTCTGGGGATGGCCATTGACCTCAGGGCGGTAGCGTGACCAAAGTTTATATCCATGCCAACCAATTTTATTTAAAATATCAACTTATCCGAGTTATTTTATTTAGTTCAAAGAAGGTATCAAATTGATAGTTATAGATTTTTTTTGTGGCTGTGGCGGAGCCAGTGAAGGGCTACGTCAGGCTGGCTTTGATATCGAGCTTGGATTAGACATTGACCCGCAAGCATCAGAAACGTTTAAAGCAAACTTTCCTGGTGCAAAATTCATTCAAGGTGATATTAGGAAAACCGAACCTGAAGATATTTCCGACATCATTGATATCCAAGCTAAACGTCCTTTGCTACTAAGTGCATGTGCGCCATGTCAGCCATTTTCGCAACAGAATAAAAATAAAAGCAGTGACGACTCAAGAATAAATCTATTAAATGAGACCCACCGTTTTATTAGAAAACTCCTTCCTGAATATATTATGCTTGAAAATGTGCCTGGAATGCAAAAAATTGATGAAGAAAAAGAAGGCCCATTTCATGAGTTTATTAAAGTACTTAAAGAGTTAGAGTATAATTATATATCTTTTATAGCTAATGCTGAGAATTATGGGATCCCCCAAAGAAGAAAAAGACTGGTCCTTTTAGCCAGTAGAGTAGGTAAAGTTACTCCACCAAATATAACTCATGGTAAAAATAAGATCCCATTCAAGACTGTGCGGGATTATATCCAAGATTTCAAAACGTTATGTTCAGGCGAAATCGATCCACAAGATCCTTTACATAGGGCAGGAACACTAACTCCTCTTAACTTAAAAAGAATTATGCACACTCCAGAGGGTGGTGATAGAAGAAATTGGCCAGTAGAATTAGTTAATAAATGCCATAAAAATTATGATGGCCATACCGATACTTACGGAAGAATGAGTTGGGATAAGCCCGCACCTACACTTACCACGAAATGTAATAGTTACTCTAATGGTCGTTTTGGACATCCAGATCCTACCCAACATAGAGCAATAAGTATAAGAGAAGCATCAAGATTACAAACATTTCCTCTAAGTTATGTATTTAAAGGTTCACTAAACTCAATGGCGAAGCAAATCGGCAATGCTGTACCTTGTGAACTAGCCAAAATATTTGGAAAACATCTTATAGAAAATTGCACTGATAAGGATTGATAGATATATGGCTAAAATAAGAACAAAAGCCCGAGCTTTGGATATGCTTGGCAGGCAACAAATTGCAGGTATACCTACTGCCTTAAGTGAGTTATTTAAAAATGCTCACGATGCTTATGCCGATAATGTTGAAGTTGATTTCTTCAGGAAAGAAAATCTTCTTATCTTGAGAGATGATGGTTTAGGCATGACTGCTGATGAATTTGAAGAAAGATGGTTGACTATTGGAACCTCCAGCAAATTAATTGACGAAGATGCAATTCATAAACCAGCAGTGGATAGTAGTAAAGCCTTCCGTCCTATCATGGGCGAGAAAGGGATAGGCCGTCTATCCATCGCAGCGATTGGACCACAAGTGCTGGTTCTTTCTAGGGCTAAAAGAGACAATGAACTTAAGCCTTTAGTTGCTGCATTTGTTAACTGGAGTTTATTTGCCATACCATCACTTGATCTTGAGGATATAGATATACCGATTAGAAGCATTAACAATGGCGATCTGCTTAGTAAAAAAAATCTTGATGAAATGCTTGAGCAAGCAAAGAATAACTTAGACTACTTATCACATAAAATATCAAAAACAAAAGTATCACAAATAAAAAAACAATTATCATCCTTTGAATTTGATCCTGTTTTATGGGAAAAAAAACTAGGCGGCCTAAAATTATCTGGGGATGGCCATGGAACTCACTTCATAATAACACCTACTGAAGAAATATTAATAGATGACATTTCATCGAGCGATAGTAATAAATCAACAGAGCAGTCTTCCCGCTTAGAAAAAGCTTTATTAGGTTTCACAAATACAATGTACAGCGATTCGAACCCTCCTATTATAGCTCGTTTTAGAGATTATTTGGAGGATGGCGAATGCATTGACAGAATTAGCGAATCAATTTTTTTCACACCGCAAGAATTCAATATTGCAGACCACCATATTGAAGGATGGTTCAATGAATTTGGCCAATTTAGTGGTACTGTTTCCGTTTATGGTGAAAAGCCAATTCACCATGTTGTGACTTGGAAAAACAATAATCAATTAACCCAATGCGGCCCCTTGAAAATAAAATTAGCATATATTCATGGCCGTCTCCGTGATTCACGGTTACCTATGGAGTTGTGGGCCCCTTTGAAGGAGAAAACTGATAGGTATGGTGGTTTATATATCTATCGAGATGGATTAAGAATTTTGCCTTATGGAGATTCAGATACAGATTTTCTGAAAATAGAAAAGCGAAGAACGTTATCTGCTTCTGAATATTTTTTCTCATATCGACGTCTGTTTGGAGCAATTGAATTAACAAAAGAAAACAATGCTTCGTTAGTCGAAAAAGCTGGCCGAGAAGGGTTCATTGAAAATAAGTCATATAAACAGTTTAAAGAAATGCTTGAAAATTTCTTTATAGAAATAGCAAGAGACTTTTTTAAAGATGATGGCGATATGTCTGAATTGTTTGTTGAGACAAGGCAACGTAGAAACGAAGAGCATGATCTGTTATCTAAAAGATCTAAACAAACTAAAGCTAAAAAAGACAAATTAAAAAAAGATTTGTATGATTTTTTTGATAAATTAGATAATGATTACTGGAATAATGAAATAAATAAGTTAATAAATAAAAACGAAGAATACTTTTCCAGCATCGAAATAACAGAAACCAATATCGATTATGTTTATAATAAAATTAAAGAAGAGAATGACGCTATTATAAAAATTTTACGTGATTCTGTAGACATTAGGAAACCCACTGGGGTTGGACTAACAAAAGAGTTATCTAACCTATGGGATAGATATCACATAGAAAGCAAAAAATATTATCATCATTAAATGAATTAAAAGATAACGTTGATAGAAAGCTTATAGAATTAGATAATAAAAATAATGATTTTCTCAACTTAAGGAAGAGACTTGAGGATTCATTGACTTTACAACAGAATTACTACGACAAAGAACTAACTAAACTATATAATGATGCAAAAAATGCTTTAAAAAATGTGCAATCTAAAGCAAATAAGCTAATTTATGATAATAAGAAAAAACATAAAAGTGAGCTAAAAAATATTTCTTATGAGTTCCAATCGACTAATCTCAATGGCAAAGACACTGCGTATATTTTAGATGTAAAGAAGAAATTAGAAAGTAAAATTGAGAATACTTCAAACGAAGTTATTAATGAAATAAAAAAACTAACTGACCAGATTGCTATAATTAGTGATAGCACTACTCCAGAAAATTTATCTTCAGCTCAAGTAACTGAAGCCATCGAAACGGAACTTGAACATTTACGTGACCAACAAGCAAATAACGCAGAGCTAATACTGCTTGGCATGGCTCTTTCGGTAGTACATCATGAATTTAATGGTAATATAAGGGCAATTAGAAGCGCGTTAAGGGAATTGAAAGCGTGGGCTGACAGAAACTCTAAACTTGATATTATATACCAGAAAATCAGAACTAGTTTTGATCATTTAGATGGTTATTTAAGAACCTTTACACCAATGACTAGACGTTTAAGTCGTTCTAAAATAAATATAACTGGAACTGCTATTTTAGAGTTTATCAGAGATGTATTCGATGATCGCCTTGAGAAAGAAGGGATTGAATTATTCACTACCTCAAAATTTGTTAGCCAAGAAGTTATAACTTACACATCAACTATTTACCCTGTCTTTATAAATCTAATTGATAATGCAATATACTGGCTCGGGAAAACAACTGGAGAAAAAAGACTTATACTTGATGCAACAGATACTGGGTTTGTTATTGGTGATACTGGACCCGGGGTTTCAACTAGAGATCGAGATATAATATTTGATATGGGTTTTACAAGAAAAGCAGGAGGTCGTGGAATGGGATTATTCATTTCGAAAGAATGTTTATCCCGAGATGGGTTTACTATAAGATTGGATGATTACACTCCTGATCAAGGTGCTTTCTTTATTATTGAACCATCAGAAGAAACAAGTGAATAATGGATATAAATTAATGACAAGCTCTACGGATTTCCATAAAATTTCAGAAGACTGCGTTCGCCGTTTTTTACATTCTGTAGTTGCTGTAGATGACAACATGTCTTTTGGAGCAGGTAGTGATACTTTCCCTACAGACGACGATATTGATGCTTTAGTTGATCCTGATGATGAACCTACAAAAATAATAACACCCTTAGCACACCGAGAGGTAGAATCTACTAAATCAAAATCAAAGATAAAAAACCATCCTTTTGATTACCAAGCTCTAGCAGAGGCTTTCGCCAAAGATGGTATTGCTTGTTGCGGATTATTAGCTAAAAGCTTTGATGTTGAAGAAAGAGACATCATTACAGCTTCGTCCCGTAAAGCGGATATAACAATACTTGACTGGGATATGCAAAGCGATAGTGGACAATTTGCTATTGAAATAATAAAGTCAATTATCACATCAGATGTAAATTCTGGAGGGCGTTTACGTCTTCTTTCTATCTATACCGGTGAAAATGTTGATGTTGTTATAACCAAGTTGAATAATGAACTAAAGAAAAAATACAATAGCATAATAAAAAATAATGATAGTATTTTTATTGAAGATAACCATGCACTAGAACAATGGTGTATAGTTGTTATTAGCAAAGACATCTATGAAAAAGATCTTCCAAATGTGCTAATAAAGAAATTCACGAGCCTTACAGCTGGATTGTTATCCAACGCCGCGCTTTCATGCATTTCTGAAATAAGAGAAAAGACCCACAGTATATTAACCCGATATAACAATAAATTAGATACAGCATATGTTTCACATATTTTAAATTTAATAACGTCCAGAGAATTAAGACCATACGCCTATGAAAATGCTCATGATTATGCAGTCGATTTAATTTCTGAAGAAATAAGATCAACACTGCAAATAAGTGAGAAGTTAAAAAAATCTTTAAGCAAAGAAACACTATCTCATTGGCCTGTTTTTCATTACAAAAGAAATAATTGCAAGGATTTTCTGTTAACTGGGAAAAAGCAAAAAGAATTATCAGTTGAAAATCTAAGTGCAATACTCTCTGCTGATTCTTTAGTAGAAACTCAAAGTGCTATCGAACGCGCATCTCTGGGAAAAAAAGAATACTTAAGCCAAGATGGTGAAGAAGATAAAAAACTAATGCAATTATGTTCTCTCGAAATCACTCGTAGAAATTTAAGATACCACTCTAATATAGATAACGTCTCTTTAAAACAGGGGACCTTACTTTTAGATAATGATAATATGGTATATCTATGTATTCAACCATTATGTGATAGCGTTCGATTGCACGAAAAAGCAAACTTTTTATTCATTAAAGGCACTATCGATGAAAATAACTATAATTTATTAATTGAGGATGCCGATAGCGGTTTCTTTAAGATAAAGATGCCAGCAAAAGCCTCTAATATAGTTTCATTTGCTTTTCTTGTTGAACCTGGAAAAGGTGTAGTAATCGGAAGGAAACATGATACCGAATACCTTAACCAAATATCATCTTCTCCACTATTTATCACAGATGCCCCCCCCTCTAAATTATTAAAATGGATTGGTGAAATAAAAACAAGCCATGCACAAAAAATAACAACGGATATCGTTGGAAATCTTTCAAGAATTGGCTTAGATCAACATGAATGGCTACGAGTAAAATCAAAAGATATATAAAATAAAGCCCACCGTTAATTTAGCTAAAATTTACGCCAGATTACTAATAGCTAAACAAATAACATGTAATCCAGTGCTTTTAATAATAAAATTAGTATTATAAGCACACCTTTATTAGCTGCAGAACTTTTTTAGGTTTCAAGTTTTCAACCATCAGCCGGTACTCTTCCGGTGTCAAGTTTTTTAGGGCTTAATGAGGTCGCTGGCTGTTATATTCCTTCAGCCAGCGTTCAACTACACCGCTATCTGTCTAAACTAGCTTATACATCTGCGTGTCAAAGATGTCGATCTAGTTTATGACACTCTGTTTATTCAGAGTGAAGGCAGCAAAAGCCATGATGAACTGTTGTTCTCATTGCCTCGCGGCTACGCCTTATCAGGAACATTTAATTGCCGAGGCTGAAACGCATGGCATGCGGGCAGGCGAGCAGTAGTTTAATATCAACCAATTCAGTCGGCGGACTCTACGGCAGGGCAAAGTAATGACGGAAAATCAGGTCAGTTATTTCTTTGCCAAACTCAGTGATGCCTACCACAGCCGCTTTTCTTCGCACCGCTATCGGCACACTGTCGGCACCGAACTGTTACAGAAACTAGAGCAAAATCTATACGACGCGCAGAAACTGCTCGGCCACAGCTATATTGAACACAATGTCGAGATGCTCAGAAGTTGCGTGGAGAGAGATTGACAAAACAGGGAGTGAGTGAAAAAATCCGGCCGGAGATGCGACCATTTTGTTGTTGCCGTCAACGTCCCGCTTCATTGTACAATGCACTGATTGTTGTAGTTTTTCCGATTACCGTCATCGTTTTTGGTGCCGAAGGCCGGACTCGAACCGGCACGTATTTCTACGGTTGATTTTGAATCAACTGCGTCTACCGATTTCGCCACTCCGGCACGGAAGGGTATGCGGAAAACGTCGATGATTATACCGGCACAGGCCGGAGGTGCAACAGGAATCACCCTTCCCTCACGCTAAGCGCTGAAAAAAGCACCATCGGCCAGAGCGATGCTCAAATGATTTCGGCCTCGTCTGCTCAAGGACGTTTAGGATCGTTCTTTTTAGAGCCTTTTCTAAAAGCAGAATGCGGACTCACAAGACGGGTCAAAGAGGTAATCGATAACCATCTCATGTTCAAAAAAAATCTGATGATATAGATTAAATTTTTACGTTAATAGATTAACGCTTAATAGAAAATCTTATTTCTTTTTATATCGACAAGCCTAATAAGACAGGACAAGTACTTCTTACTTTTATTTCAGGCCATTCCTTAAACCTTTTAATTATACAGCTATACCTATACCGGACCGCAAAAAAGATAACCCCCAATCAAATAATAACCAAAACTTCACAAAGCTTCTATTTTTACAACGATTTTATTTTTCGCTTATATTTAACTAAAAGAAATTTTGCGTAACCTTAATGTCAGACAGAAATCGCTCTCATACTCACCTGAAGCAACTGCACATTATTTAAGAGAACAAGTAATGTACCATAGTGAAGAAATAATCAAGCAACTACAGGATAACAACATCCTGGCGGCTAACGCATTAGACCAGGCTGTTGCTGGTGTACGCGATTCTGTAAGAGATCAGGTTGAGAAAATCGACGCGGGAAAAACGCGACTCATAAACTACGGTTCTTGCTTCACGACTGAATTTTACGAGAAATGCACAGAACAAAAATCCGAAGACCAACGATTTATTGCAGGTATCTATCACCTCCTTAAGAACAAAGCCATTTTTACAGAAATGCTTGAGGTATATTTTGAAGTTGTATTTAAAGGCAGAGATATTCGGCAATTGCAAAATATCAAGCGAATGCTGATGCAGTTAAATATTCACATCGCAGCGAGTACACTAACCAGCAGGACCTTCGCACTCGGCGTAGCAATGGCTGTATCTATGTCATTAAATGCCTGTCTTCCATTCAGCAGCTTAACTGGAACCACTATTGGGGCAGCTGCATCTATTTTAGGCGTTTACGGCATCGTTCAGCAAGCAGCGGACAGTGCAAATCACTTAAAAGTAATACATCCAGATTATTATCAGGCTCTCTATATCGTTGAATTGGAAATGATGTTTTTCCTGATTGAAGATAAGCTTTTAAGAGCCGGAGCCTTGCAAAATAGATGGTTAGCCGATGATCAAGTTGCAGATATTATCTATAAGCTAGTGAGGCTATCGTGATTACTTTTTTAAAACGAATGCTGAAACTTGAAGCGCAGCTTACATTCTGGACATGGTTTCCTAACATCACAACAATCATATTCTTTTTTATTGCGGCCCGCTTCTTTCCTGACTATATGATCTTGCTGACGTTGCTTTTTTGGATTGCCATGGTCTTTTTAGCTTACTTCCTGTGGCCACCCGAAAAGTGAGCCATTCATTCACCTATGGCTTCAAACTGTTTTATAAAAAATGATAAGTAGTGTTTCGAAAGAATTGCGCTACGAGTCGATCACCTGGAAATATACCGAAGGAAATATCATTTACCGTGACTCATGGAACAATATGGCCACCGCTTAGCCTCACTGGTTTAATAAACTTTATGGCATCATGAAGAACAATATTATGTTTAAGACTTTCCTGTCACTTATCTTCAACGAAGGGATTATTCTGGCCTGCCTTGTCGCTTTCGGTTTCTTTTACCTCGAATTCGTCCCGGATTACTGGTTAGTCTTAACAGTTGTGTCAATAATAGTAGTTTTTATTGTATTACCTAAAATCACAGGGAGATTTGATAAATACGATAAATGATTTTTTGAATAAGATTATATGACTAATCCAGCTTGTGTATGATTAACAGATGAAAGCGTTTTGCCCACTATTATTTATCACAAACCATGGAAAGCGATGGCCCTGGCTTCGCCTTACAGATTTTAAAACATTCCATTCACGCCTGAAAAGCCTCTGTGATAGCCCCGCCTATAGGATCTGCGGTAAACAGATATCCATCTTCGGGGCTGTATAACGCTCTAAGCACCATCGCTTACAGGCGTGCATCGAGCCTTTGCTGGCCCCAGGCGCCTTAATCCGTCTTACCTGCGCGCTCCCCTTCCCCCTACAGAATCCTCCTATTCCTCCCGACTCTCTTCCCTTCCCCGGAACTTTCCCACCTCAGATTCCTCTTAGCAAAACTGGCGCAGCAACGCATTGCGCGCAGGTCGAACATAAACGAGGTTGAGATGAATAAAGCCACACAACGCACTATTTTGGGGATGGGGTTCAGCGCGCTGCTGCTGGCAGGCAGCGCATCGGCGGCAAGCTGGCAGGATCAGCTGAGCAGCGCGGCGTCGCAGCTGAGCCAGCAGAACAACAGCAACAGCAGCGCGACCAACAGCACCGCGCAGAACGGCGGACTGTCGCTCGGCTCGCTGACGGGCCTGCTGAACGGCGGCGACAAGGCAGTCAGCGCCAACAGCATGACTAACGCCGCAGGCGTAATGCAGTACTGCGTGCAGCACAACGTCGTGGATAACAACGTGAAGTCGGTGAAAGAGCAGGTGGTGGACAAGCTCGGCCTGAGCAGCCAGACGGCGCAAACGCAAAACACGGACTACCAGCAGGGCATCGCCGGCCTGCTCAATACTGGCAACGGCCAGCAGCTCAACCTGCAAAGCCTGAGCAACTCGCCGATGGGCGAGAAGCTGAAAACCAAAGCCTGCGACGTCGTGCTGAAGCAGGGTAAAAAATACATCGGCATGTAATCCGCCGCTGTTAAGGCGCGAGCTGTCCCTCGCGCCTCTCTTCACCGCCTCAACGGCCTTCTAAGCCCCAGGTCGCGCCCAAAGCGCCCTCGTCTCCTCTTCCACCCTTTGCAGCAGCGCCATCGCCTGCTCATACGACTGAATATTGGTGTAGCCAATCACCAGGCCGTAGCGCTTCTGCGTCTGCATATACCAGCCGGAGAGCGGCAGCACGCGCAGCTGATGTTGCTGCCACACCTCCGCCAGCGCCGTATCCTGGGTGCCGCGCCGCAGAAAGGCGACGATATGCATGCCGCCGTCGGTCAGCTCATACTCAAACAGATCCGGAAAGCAGGCCTGCAATGCGTCGAGCATCATGCGTCGCCGCTGCTGGTAGAGAATGCGCATCTTTTTAATATGGCGATAAAAGTGCCCTTCGCTGAGAAACTGCGCGAGGATTTTCTGCGGCAGCAGCGGCAGCCCGTTCTCCAGAATCTCGCCCAGCTCGCGAAAACGTGCAAGCGTCGCCTGCGGCATCACCAGATAACCGATGCGCATCGCAGGCATAATGGTTTTACTGAAGGTGCCGGTATAGATCACCCGATCGTGCGTATCGAGGCTTTTTAACGCCGGGATCACCTTGCGCGTGTAGTGAAACTCCCCGTCATAGTCATCCTCAATGATCCAGCTGTTGTTCTCCTGCGCCCACGCCAGCAGCTGATGCTTGCGCGGCAGCGACAGCGTGACCGCCAGCGGGCTCTGATGGGTCGGCGTCACCACCGCAAAGCGCGCATCGGCGTGATAGCGCAGCAGATGATCGACGTTGATCCCGTCGCGATCGACCGGCACGTAGTGAAGGTTCGGCGCGATCCGCTTCAGCAGCTTCTGCCCGAAGAAGTAGCCGGGATCTTCAAACAGCACCTTGTCGCCCGCCTGCGCCAGCACCGCCAGGATCAGCCGCAGGTTGGCGCGATAGCCGCTGGTAATAAAAATCTGCTCCGGCTGGCAGTCGAGCCCGCGTGAGATGTTGAGATAGCTGGCAATGGCCTCGCGCAGTGGCAGATAGCCCATCACCGGCGGGATTAGCATCTCGTCCGGGCGCAGGCTGCGCGCCGCTTTACCGGCTATCAGCAGCCACTTCTTCAGCGGGAAGGCGTCCAGCGACGGAATGCCGAGCCGCATCTCCCCTTTGCTCTCCCGCTGGGCGATGCGCTGCGGCAAATCGCTCTCCTCAGGCTGCCATAATGGCTCTTGCTTAACGATCGCGGCAGGCGTAAGCGCAGGATTAACGCGCGTGCCCTTCGCGCCCTGGCTGACGAAGTAGCCTTCGCCAGTCAGGATCTCGTAAGCGGCCTCGACCGTTTTGCGGGCGACGCGCAGCTCGCTGGCAAGTACGCGGATCGCCGGAACGCGATCGCCTGGCTTCAGCACGCCAGCCAGGATCTGCTGACGATAGCGCGCGTAAATCTCTCTGTATCCCACCGCTATGTCCTACCTTTTTTCACGTTTTATGACCCTTTTTACTCTGACATAGCACTCTATGATGACTTCATCGACCCGGCAACCGTGAACACGCCATGAAGATTGAACACTACACCTCGCCTGAAGAGCTGCTGCGCTGCTTTCCGCTGATGCGCGAACTGCGCCACAGGCTTGAAGATGAAGCGCAGTTTATTGCGCAGGCAGAGCGCCAGCAGGCGCAAGGGTACCGTCTGGCGGGCCTGGCCCGCGAAGGCAGGCCGCTGGCGCTGGCGGGCTACCGCCTGCAGGAGAACTTTATCCACGGCCGTTTTTGCTACGTGGATGACCTGGTCACCGCCGAAGCGCTGCGCAGTCAGGGACTGGGCGAACGCCTGCTGAACGAGCTGGCGACGCTGGCGCGCGAACAGGGCTGCGTGCGGATGGTGCTGGATACCGCCGTCAGCAACCGCCAGGCGCAAAAGTTCTACAGCCGCGTCGGCTATCTCGCTCTGGGCCTGCACTACTACCGCCAGCTTGTCTGAAGGAGCTATCAATGAAGCTATTGCATATAAAAGTCAGCCCCGATATCAGCGGCTCCGCCTCGCGCGCTGCCTCTGCACATCTGGTAGCGCGGCTGCGCGACCACCATCCGCAGCTGGAGGAGAGCGTACTGGATCTGGCGCAACATCCGCTGCCGCATCTGGACGCTTTTACCATCAACGCCTTTTTTACACCGCCGGAAGCGCGTACCAGCGCCCAGCGCAGCGCCATCGTAACCTCAGAAGAGCTGGTCGATCAGCTGTTCGCCTGCGACACGCTGGTTATCTCATCACCCATGTGGAACCTCGGCCTGCCTTCGGTGCTGAAAGCCTGGTTCGATCATATTACCCGCGCTGGCCGCACCTTCGCCTTTACCGCCGACGGCAGCAAAGTCGGGCTGGTGCAGGGCAAGAAGGTCTACAGCGTGGTCGCCAGCGGCAGCCGCTTCGCCCAGGGCCCCTTTATGCAGGATGACCAGTTCACGCCCTATGTGCGCGTCGCGCTCGCCTACATCGGCATTGAGGATGTGGAATTTATCCGCGTTGACGGCACGCACGACCCCGTCAGCCGCGCAACCGCTCTGCCCAATGCGTTAAACACCATCAACCATTTATTGTGAATAAGGAAAAGATCATGACGTCACGCGTTAATCATTTTAAAACCGTCCCGACGCTGGCCAAAAGCCTGAGCGATATCTCAATGGCGTTACGCAAAACGTCGCTGGATACCACGCTGAAGCATCTGATGGATATCCGCGCCTCACAGCTCAACCACTGCGCCTTCTGTCTGGATATGCACGTGAAGGAGGCGAAGCTGCACGGCGAGCGCGAACTGCGTCTCTATCATGTCGCTATCTGGCGCGAGTCACCGCTGTTTACCGCCCGTGAAAAAGCCGCGCTGGCGCTGACCGAGGCGCTGACGCGTATCGACGAGCACGGCATAAGCGAGGCGCTGTACGGCGAGCTGCGTGAGCACTTCTCAGAGGTTGAGATCAGCGAGCTGACCTTCGCCATCGCGGTCATCAACAGCTGGAACCGCGTGCAGATCCTGTCGCAGATGGCGCCCGGCGCGCTCGACAGCGCGTACGGGCTGGATCGCGCTGAATTGCATTAATTTTTATCGCCAGCAGCACAGGCTGCTGGCCTCCCCATGTTTTTCTGCGCGCCCTGAGGCTATAGTGAGATTTTGCACTACAAAGGACAGCACGCATGAAAGGCATCAACATTGCGATTTACTTCGATCCCGATCTCATTTTCGCCACCGTGCATCAGCCGGACGGCAGTTATCTGAGCAAAAATTTTCAGTACGACGATGCGGTGATTGAAGAGATCTATCAGTGGCTGGAACAGTTCACGCCGAATCGCACCCATATCTGCCTGCTTGAGCATGACACCGCCGATATCCTTGCCGACGAACTGGTGGATAACGGCTATCACGTCCATCGCGTCAGCACTCATCTGCTGCTGGAGTGGTTCACCTCTTCGCCCCCCGCCACGCCGGATGGTACGCCGGTGCGCGCGCTGCTGCGCTATCTGGAGGAAGAGAAGCCAGACGAGTATGTGTCGCGCACGCCGCAGATCGAGGCGCTGCTCGATATGTTCGACGACCTGGATGCGCTGGAAGAGGTGGAAGAAGAGGATGACGAGGACAGCCTGCCAGATGACGTGCTGCGCCTGGTGAAGAAGAAAAAGATCACCGCTCTCGCCGCCGCGCAAAGCCTGATCCCGGAGCTGAACGAACGCATCCGCGAACATCTGATGCGCTATCCTGAGCTGATGACGCCAGAGCTGCTGGAAGATTTTTTCCCGGAGCTGCTGGAAGCGATGGAGCGCCAGAAACATTAACCCTTCCCGACCGCGCCACCCAAGAGGACGCATATGCAGGCGTTATTAGAAGCTGTGGGATTAGGGCTGATCGTGCTGCTGCCGCTCGCCAACCCGCTTACTACCGTCGCGCTGTTCCTCGGGCTGGCGGGCGAGATGAACTTCAGCGAGCGCAACCGTCAGGCGTTGCAGGCTTCCATCTATGTTTTCGCCATTATGATGGTCGCCTGGTACGCGGGCAACGCAGTGCTCAATACCTTCGGCATCTCCATTCCCGGCCTGCGTATTGCGGGCGGCCTGATTGTCGCCTTTATCGGCTTTCGCATGCTGTTTCCGGCGCAGCCGGTTGGCCACTCGGTCGAGGCGCAGCACAAGCAGGATGAGCTGGAGAAAAGCGACGCGCATCAGGAGCCGGTCAATATCGCCTTTGTGCCGCTCGCGATGCCGAGCACCGCCGGTCCCGGCACTATCGCGATGATCATCAGCTCCGCCTCGACGGTGAAAAGCGGCGTCAATTTTCCCGCGTGGGTGATCGCCACCGCGCCGCCGATCACCTTTCTGCTGGTCGGCCTGATCCTGTGGATCGCGCTGCGCAGTTCGGGAAGCATTATGAAGCTGGTGGGGAAAGGCGGGATCGAGGCGATCTCGCGCCTGATGGGCTTTTTACTGGTCTGTATGGGCGTGCAGTTCGTGATTAACGGCGTGCTGGAAGTGGTGCATAACTTTCATTAAAAAAGGGCGCCGAGGCGCCCTTAAAATGGCAGGTAAGGTGCTAACGCGGGCGAGAAGGCCCGCTTGCAGACTATTCAGCCGTCTGAAAGAAGACGCAGTGCCCTTTAGTCGTGCTTCAGCGACTTCCGCACGTCCGCAACCTGATCCTTGCTCACCGCTGGCGCGTTGTTGCTCCAGCCCTGACGGATAAAGGTCGCGAGCTGCGCTACTTCGTCGTCGCTCAGGCGTTTGCCGAAGCCCGGCATCGCCAGCGTTGACGGCGCTTTCTCCGTCGACGGCTGCTGCGCGCCTTCCAGGATGGTATGGATCAGCCCGGTCGGATCTTTGGCATTAACAATCGTCGCCTGATCCAGCTCCGGGAAGACGCCTGGTGCGCCCTTGCCGGTCACAAAGTGGCAGGCACCGCAGTTGTCGATATAAAGACGCTCGCCCTCGGTCAGGTTCTTCGCCGCCGTCAGCTTCGCTTCAGTCTTCTGCTGCGCCTGGACGTTGTAAGCCTGCAGCGGCGGGTTACCGCCGAGGAACTTCAGGTACGCCGCGACCGCCTTGAGATCGGCGTCGGTCATGTGCGAGCTGCTGTGCTCGATCACCGACTTCATCTCGCCGCCTACCGCCGCTTTATCGTTGCGGCCAGTCTGCAGGTAATCGACGATCTCTTGCTCGCTCCAGCGCGGCAGACCGCGCAGCGACGGCACGTCCCAGTCGTTCAGGCTACCGCCCGCGAGGAACTTCGCATCGCCGCTGTCCAGCGCCTTCTCGTTCATGCCGATACCGCGCGGCGTGTGGCAACTGCCACAGTGGCCCAGGCTCTCGACGATATAGGCGCCGCGGTTGATCTCTTCAGAGGCGCCGCCGATCGGCTGGAACGGCTTGTCGCTGGTAAAGGCCCAGTTCCAGAAGCGCATGCCCCAGCGCTGGCTGAACGGGAAGCTGAGGCGGGTTTCCGGCGGCTGCTCGGCGCTCGGCTTCACGCCCTTCATAAAGTAGACATACAGCGCGTGCATATCTTCGTCGCTGATTTTGGCGTAGTCCGGGTAAGGCATCGCCGGATAGAGGCGCGAGCCGTCCGGCAGCACCCCTTTGCGCACCGCGTCAGAGAACTGCTGTTCGCTGTAGTTGCCGATGCCGTGCGCTTTGTCCGGCGTAATATTGGTCGAATAGATGGTGCCGAGGTTCGAATCAATCGCCAGGCCGCCGGAATAGTCCGGCTTGCCCGCGAGCGAGTGACAGGCCATACAGTCGCCGAGGCGCGACAGGTATTCGCCTTTCTTAATCAGCTGGGCCTCATCTTCCGCGTGCGCAGGAGCAGCCATGCATCCCAGCAGCACGGCGTTGGCGAGTAACAATGATTTCAGTTTCATATGCTTATGCCTGTACCAGTGGACCGGGGTTTTTCAGATACTGTTCCTTGATCGCCTGCGCCGCCATCAGGGTAATCGCGCCGATGGTATCGGTCGGGTTTGCCTGGAAGTTCTGCGGGAAAGCGTTGCCGCCCGGTACAAACACGTTATGCACGTCCCAGCTCTGCAGATACTTGTTCAGCGCAGAGGTTTTCGGGTTGTCGCCCATTACCGCGCCGCCCACGTTGTGGGTAGAGACGTACTTGGTCAGGTCGAAGTTGGCGTCCATCGGCAGGAAGCTCATGCTCATGCTGTCCGGGTTCAGCTCTTTGCCGATATTGCCGACGATGCCTTTCAGGTACTGCTGCAGCTTGAGCTCGTTCTGTTTCCAGTTAAAGGTCATGCGCAGCAGCGGCTGGCCGCGGTGGTCGGTGTAGTTCGGATCGAGATCCAGATAAACATCGCGGTACGACTGGCAGGTCGTGGTGATGCTGATCTTCATGGAGTGGCCATACCACTCTTCCAGCCCCTCTTTGTAGCCCATGCCCCAGCTCGGCGTGCCTTTTGGCAGCGAGGTGGCGATTGGCGTACCGGTGGCCTGCGAGCTGTGGATCTTCGCACCGCCAAGGAAGCCGAGTCCCGGACCGTCGAAGTTGCCCGGAGAGATGTCGTTGAACATCTGGCCGGTGGCGCCTGCGGTGGCGTACGGGTTGAAGTTTTTGTCTTTGAAGAACAGGGTCGCGCCGCCGTTCGACAGGAAGGCGTAGTTACGCCCTACCACACCCTCTTCGGTAATCGGGTTATAAGGCTTGCCGATGCCGGAGAGCAGCATCAGGCGCACGTTATAGAGCTGGAAGCTGGAGAGCACGACGATCTTCGCCGGCTGGAACACTTCGTTGCCGTCCACGTCGTAGTAGATCACGCCTTTGGCGGTCTTCTTGTCGTCGTGCAGCACCACTTTCACCACTTCCGCGTGCACTTCGTAGGAGAAGTTCGGCATGCGCTTCAGCGCATCCATCACCGCAGTCTGCGGCGACGCTTTGGAGTAGTTCAGGCACGGATATTTGGAGCAATAGCCGCAGTAGTTGCAGGGCGCAATCTGGTTGCCGTACGGGTTTTTCCACGCGCGGGAGACGCACGCCGACGGGTTCGGGAACGGATGGTAGCCCAGCTTCGTCGCCGCTTCTTTAAACATCACGTTGTTCAGCGTGTCTTCCAGCGCCGGCAGCGGATAAGGCTCGGAGCGTGGGCCTTCGAACGGGTCGCCGCCTTCCAGAATCTGACCGCGCAGGTTGCCGGTGTTGCCCGACTGGCCGCAGATCAGCTCGAACTTGTAGTAATAGGGTTCGATCTCATCCCAGGTGAACGGGAAGTCCATCACGCGCATATCTTCCTGCAGGATGCCCGGCTTGTAGGCCTCGTCCACGTAGGTTTTCAGCTTGATGTCGGTCGGCGTCGGACGGATCAGTACCGCCGTCCAGTGCATGCCTGCGCCGCCCACGCCGGTGCCCGGCGCGAACGCGCCCCATTTACGGGTCGGCAATGCGGTCTGGGTGGTGTCGTAACGTACGGTGACCGCCACTTCTTTCGGCGTGGCGAACACTTTGTTGCGTACGTTATAGGCGTATTCGTCAGCCGGTTTCGGGTAGGCGAAATCGGGGTAGTCGCGCTCGCCGCCGCGCTCTAAGGCGCGCACTTCGAGGCCCGCCAGCGCCAGTTCGATACTCATCAGCGAGCCGGCCCAGCCGAGGCCGCAAACAACGACGTCGACTTCTTTTTTAGTAATCTGTGCCATGATAATCCTGTCTCAAATACCTGATTCAACGCCGTTAAGCGCGTTCACCCAAAAGGCTGACCGGTCCCAGCGGATAAGGCACGTTGTGCTGCTTCACCCATTCGGTAAAGCTGGCGCGCGCGCCGGGGAAGCCGATGGCGATCCAGGCTTTCATGCCTTTGTTGCCGCCGTACATCGGATCCGCGAGATAGCCATGTTTGGTATCAGAGAGCAGCTGGCTGAAGAACTGCGACGCTTTCATATTGGGTTCGCCCAGCGCGGCGAAGTCGATGCCGTTCTTGTTGAGTTTGGTCAACACGTCATCTTTCTCTTCCAGCGTGAGCTGCTGGAACGGCTTGTTGTAGGTGGTCTGCACCCACTGCGTCACCAGCTTGATAGCGGTGTGGTACATCTGCTGCGGGGTAAACGGGATCTGGTAGCCGAAGGTTGGGTCGGCATGGACGTTGAACGGGCCCTGCAGATAGATCTCGTCGCCGAACTCGCTGGTTTGCAGCTGCTGGTCGATAAAGATCGGCACGTTGGTTTCCAGCGCGCCTGGCGCTTTGCCTTTGCCGCCTGCCGGGATCAGGCGATCGGTCGCCGCCAGAATAAACTGCCATTCGTCCGCGCTAAAAAAGCCCGGTTTATAATCAGCCAGCTCCGGCGCGGCCATTTCTGCAGCCTGCGCCGCAGTCAGTCCTTTTAATACCAGGTCACTTAGCGGCAACGCCAGTAAAGACCCGAGCAAAAACTTTCGTCTGGTGGTGGGTTTTTCAAGAAGCATAGCGGCACGACTCTCACTTGCTGTAAAAGTAATATATTTGTTAAACACAAATCTTATCGGTTAATTACGCGGCAATATTAGGGATATAGATATTTCTAAATGTAAAAATGCAATTTGAAATGTTTTTTAGTGAAAAATTATCATTGTGTTACTGGAGGGTTACGGGCGGGTAACAGGCTTTACAGGCGGAAATTTTGTTTAAAACCGCACAATCGTTGGTTATTTAGCCAGATATTTTGTGCGCAGCACCAGTTTTATTTACGGTAAGTGACAGTTGCCGAAAATAATCAATCAAAAAAAATCATACTTCCATACAAGAGAGTCATTCTTATTAGCAACAATATATTCACCTGTTTACAGCAGCAATGAAATATAGCTGAAAATGTGATCGCTATTGAATCTCATCCCTGTTTCACACCCGCACACTATTTCTCCGATTTATTTCGAAAACAGCAGCAGGCCGTTGGCGAATAATGCGGCAACCGCAGACGATTTTTTTCTGCAAAGCTCATAACAAAGCGGCATTTTGACTCTGCCCTGCGACGGATAAAGTAGGTTTATCAACCACTCAGGATAGACCTCTATGCGACGCATATTGCTTTTAATCTCAGGCGCGCTGTTGCTGGCGCTTCAGGTACAGGCCAGCACGCCGAAAGATACGCTGATTATCGCCGTGCCGCTCGACGGCATTATCAGTTTCGATCCGGCAGAGAGCTTTGAAACGGTCAGCAACAGCAGCCTGCGTAATGTTTACCAGACGCTGGCGGAGCCGGATCAGGATGACCCGCAGAAGCTCTCGCCGCTGCTGGCGCGCAGCTGGCAACAGGGCGCGACGCCGCACAGCCTGGTCTTCAACCTTAATCCCGACGCCCGCTTTGTCAGCGGTAATCCGGTGACCGCGCAGGATGTGGTCTTCTCCCTGACGCGCGCGGTAAAGCTGAACAAAGCGCCCTCGTTTATTCTCGGCGAGTTCGGCTGGACGCCTGACAATATCGACAGCCAGTTTACGGTAGCCAACGACCACCAGCTGACAATCCGCTGGCCCGCGCAGATCGGCCAGGATCTGGCGCTGCGCCTGCTGACCGCGCCGGTCAGTTCGGTGGTCGACAGCAAAACCGCGCTGCAGCACGCCAGCAATAACGACACCGGCAACGGCTGGCTGAAAACCCACTCGGCGGGCAGCGGCGCCTTTTCCATTAAGCAGTTTGTCCCTTTGCAGGCGCTGGTGCTGGAGGCCAGCCCCTACGCCGCACCGCAGCCGCACCTGAAGCGCGTGCTGCTGAAGGGCGTCGCTGATGCCAGTACGCGTCGCCTGCTGGTGCAGCAGGGCGATGCGGATGTCGCCTACCAGCTCGGCCCCGACCAGATTGCGGCGCTGAAGAGCGACGCGAATGTGCGTATCGACGCCTTCCCGTCGGGCCTGATTTACTATCTCGGCTTTAATACTAAAAACGCGAAGCAGCCTGCACTCGGCAATCCGGCATTGTGGCAGGCGGCGCGCTGGCTGGTGGACTACGACAGCATCGCCAGCCAGCTGCTGAAAGGTCAGTACCGCATCCACCAGAGCTTTCTGCCGGACGGCTTTGACGGCGCGCTGAACAGCACGCCCTTCCACTACGACGTCGACAAAGCCAAAGAGATTTTAACGCGCGGCGGCATCGCGCCAGGCGCGCATATCGCCCTGACGGTGGTTAATCAGCCGCCCTATATCGACGTGGCGCAGGCCCTGCAGGCGAGCTTCGCGAAGGCGGACGTCAACCTGGATATTCAGCCGGTGGCGGAGTCGGAGCTGTGGAGCAAGATGCGCGCGCGCGATTTCCAGTCAATCTTTATCTACTGGGGCGCGGACTATATCGATCCGAACACCAACGCCAGCACCTTCGCTTATAACGTGCCGGGCGGTGCTAAAACGCTGGCCTGGCGCGTAGGCTGGGAGATCCCTGAACTGAGCGCCGAGACGCGTAAGGCGGCGGGCGAAAGCGATGCGAAGCAGCGGCGCGCGCTCTACACCCATTTGCAGACCGAGGTGCAGCAGAACTCGCCGTTCGTCACTATTCTGCAGGGCGCGCAGCAGGTGGCGGTGCGGAAGAACCTCAGCAACGTCAAACAGGGCATCGGCGTCAGCATGCTGCGGATGGATGCGGTGCGGAAATAATCAACGCCGCGCGCGGCCAGCCTGCCGCGCGCGCTTTAAGCGGCATGCAGAGCGTCCAGCCGTTTCAGTGCAATCTTCTCTCTTTCCCCCGCCCCGCTTGCTATCCTTCAGACACTGTCCCTTGCAAGAGAATAAAACTATGGCTGCCCCGCTGCTTATTGCCCAGACGCCCGATGTGAAACTGCATCTTCTGCCCGCCATGGCCAATCGCCACGGTTTGATCACCGGCGCGACCGGCACCGGCAAAACCGTCACGCTGCAGAAGCTGGCTGAATCCTTCTCCGCTATCGGTGTGCCGGTTTTTATGGCGGACGTGAAAGGCGATCTGACCGGCATCGCAGCGGAAGGCGCAGCGAGCGAGAAACTGCTGGCGCGGCTGGCGGCAATCGGCGTCACCGACTGGCAGCCGCAGCGCAATCCAGTGATGCTGTGGGATATCTTCGGCGAACAGGGCCATCCGGTGCGCGCTACCGTTTCCGACCTCGGTCCGCTGCTGCTGGCGCGCCTGCTTAACCTCAACGAGGTCCAGAGCGGCGTGCTGCAGATTATCTTCCGCGTCGCCGACGATCAGGGATTGTTGCTGCTCGACTTTAAAGATCTGCGCGCCATGACGCAGTATATCGGCGACAACGCCAAAAGCTTCCAGACGCAGTACGGCAATATCAACAGCGCATCAGTGGGCGCCATTCAGCGCGGGCTGCTGGCGCTGGAGCAGCAAGGCGCGGAGCACTTCTTTGGTGAGCCGATGCTCGATATCCGCGACTGGATGCGCGTCGACGCCGACGGCAAAGGCTTTATCAATATTCTGGCGGCGGACAAGCTCTGTCAGCAGCCGAAGCTCTATGCCACCAGCCTGCTGTGGCTGCTGTCGGAGCTTTATGAGAATCTGCCGGAAGCGGGCGACCAGGAAAAGCCGAAGATGGTCTTCTTCTTTGACGAGGCGCATCTGCTGTTCAACGATGCGCCGCCGGTATTGCTGGAGAAAGTGGAACAGGTCATGCGCCTGATCCGCTCGAAAGGGGTCGGCGTCTGGTTCGTCACCCAGAATCCCGCCGATGTGCCCGACAGCGTGCTCGGCCAGCTCGGCAACCGCGTACAGCACGCGCTGCGCGCCTTCACGCCGAAGGATCAGAAGGCGGTGAAGAGCGCCGCCGATACCCTGCGCGCCAACCCTGCGATAAATACCGTCGAGGCGATTCAGTCGCTGGGCACCGGCGAAGCGCTGATCTCTTTTCTGGATGAAAAAGGCAGCCCGTCGGTCGTCGAGCGCGCCATGGTGATTGCGCCCGGTTCGCGCATGGGTCCGGTCAGCCTCGACGAGCGCAACGGCCTGATTAACCACTCGCCGCTGGCGGGCAAATATGATGAGGCTGTCGACCGCGAGTCCGCGTTTGAGAAGCTGCATCAGGACGTTGCAAGCGCCAGCGAGCGGGCCAGTGCGCCGCAGGCGAAGGGCAATAAGGTCGCGGTTGATGAAGGTGTTCTGGGCGGGCTAAAAGAGGTGCTGTTCGGTTCGACCGGCCCGCGCGGCGGCAAGCGGGACGGCATCGTGCAGAGCGTGGCGAAGAGTGCTACGCGGCAGATCGCCAACCAGATTATTCGCGGCGTGCTCGGCAACCTGCTGGGTGGTCGTCGCCGCTGAGACGGTTTCCGCAGCGGTTTGGCCTCTGCTAAGCTGTGAGCATGGATAAATTACGCGAACTCAAACGGACAAAACGTCTGGCGCTCGGTCTGCTGCTACTGGCCGCCGCCATCTTTATCACCACGCTTTTTCTGCCGCCCAACTTCTGGGTGAGCGGCATCAAGGCGATCGCTGAAGCGGCGATGGTCGGCGCGCTGGCGGACTGGTTCGCCGTAGTGGCGCTGTTTCGCCGCGTGCCGGTGCCTTTTATTTCGCGCCATACGGCGATTATTCCCCGTAATAAAGAGCGTATCGGCGACAATCTTGGCCGCTTCGTGCAGGAGAAGTTTCTCGATACCGACTCGCTGCTGGCGCTGATCCGCCGTCACGATCCGGCGCAGATGCTGGCGCAGTGGCTCAACGCGCCGGGCAATGCCGATCGCATCGGCCGTCATCTGCTGCAGGTGATGCGCGGCTTCCTCGATCTTACCGACGACGCGCGCATCCAGGCCTTTATGCGCCGCGCGGTGCATCGCGCCATCGACAAGGTGGACCTGTCGCAGACCAGCGCGGTGCTGCTGGAGAGCCTTACCAAAAACAACCGTCATCAGGAGCTGCTCGACGCGGCGATAGAGCAGCTGCTGCGTCTGCTGCATAAGCCCGCCACGCGCGATTTTATCGCTATGCAGATCGTTCGCTGGCTGAAGCGCGAACATCCCATTAAGGCCAAAATGTTGCCGACCGAGTGGCTGGGTGAGCACAGCGCGGAGCTGGTCGCCAACGCGGTGGATTCCGTGCTCGATGACGTAGCGGCCGATCAGGGACACGAGCTGCGCCTCGGCTTTAACCGCGCGGTGGATCGGCTGATTGAGAAGCTGAAGCACGACCCGGAGATGGCGGCGCGCGCTGAAGAGATTAAACACTGGATAAAAGAGGACGCCTCGCTGAACCGCTATATCGGCGAGCTGTGGAATGACCTGCGTACCTGGCTGAAGAGCGATCTCAACAGCGACGACTCACGCGTGCAGGAGAAGGTGCGTCAGGCGGCGCTGTGGCTGGGCGAGAACCTGGCGCGCGACGACGCGCTGCGCGCCTCGATGAACCGTCACCTGGAGGACGCCGCGCGCAGCGTTGCGCCGGAGTTCGCCGCTTTTCTGACGCGTCATATCAGCGATACGGTGAAGAGCTGGGACGCGCACGAGATGTCGCAGCAGATTGAGCTGAATATCGGCAGGGATCTGCAGTTTATCCGCATCAACGGCACGCTGGTGGGCGGCACCATCGGGCTGATTCTTTATCTGCTGTCGCAACTTCCGGCGCTCTGGCCGCTGGTGATGCGCTAAGGCGCAAGGTAAAGAGGAGCAAGGCAGAATCGGTGGGCGCGTCTCAGCAGCTTATATGCTGCCGGTTTCAACGGGTACGACACCACCAATAAAAAAGGCCGCTTATGCGGCCTTTTTATGCTGAGACGGTTAACGTCGCTTAATCAGCAAGAACAGACTAATCGCGAAGAACGCGGCGCTGGGAAGAATAGCGCCCAGCACCGGCGGCAGGCCGTAAACCAGGCTCAGCGGACCAAAAATCTGATCCAGCACGTAGAACAGGAAGCCGAAGCTAATGCCGGTCACCACGCGCACCCCCATCGACACGCTGCGTAGCGGGCCAAAGATAAACGACAGCGCCATCAGCATCATCACCGCCACCGACAGCGGCTGGAAGATTTTGCTCCACATATTGAGCCGGTAACGACCCGACTCCTGGCCACTCTGCTTCAGGTATTTGCTGTAGTTATAGAGCCCGCGAATCGACAGCGCGTCGGGATCGAGCGCCACCACGCCGAGCTTGTCCGGCGTCAGGTTGGTTTTCCATTCGCCGCTCAGGCTCTGCGAGCCGCTAATCTGCTTCGGATCGTTCAGGTCCGACTCATCCACCTGCGCCAGATTCCAGCGCTTGTTGTTCTGATCCCAGGTCGCGCTGGCGGCGTAGCGCACGCTCTTCAAACGGCGGTCGTCGCTAAAGCTGTAGATGCTGACGCCATCGAGCTGGTTATCGCCGCGCACCCGTTCGATATAGATAAAGTTATTGCCGTCTTTCGCCCACAGGCCGTTCTGCGTCGACACCAGCGCGCCGCCGTAGAGCTGCGTCGCACGATAGTTACGCGCCATCTGCTCGCCCGCTGGTGCAAGAAACTCGCCGATCGCCATGGTGAGCAGCACCAGCGGAATAGCGGTTTTCATCACCGACAGCGCGACCTGCATGCGGGTAAAGCCCGCCGCCTGCATAACGACCAGCTCGCTGCGCTGCGCCAGCGTGCCCAGGCCGAGCAGCGCGCCGAGCAGCGCCGCCATCGGGAAGAAGATCTCAACATCCTTCGGCACGCTGAGCAGCGTGTAGTAACCGGCGGCGAGCGCGGTATAAGCACCCTGGCCGGTCTTACGCAGCTGATCGACGAACTTGATGATGCCGGAGAGCGACACCAGCATGAACAGCGTCAGCATGATGGTATTGAAAATGGTTTTACCGATATAACGGTCGAGAACGCGAAACATCAGACGGAACCTCCGCGGCTGAAGCGGGCGCGCACGCGACGCATCGGCACCGTATCCCACAGGTTAAGCACTACCGCCAGCAGCAGATAGCCGACATTCACTGTCCACATCCAGATAGCGGGATCGAGCCGCCCTTTCGCCGCATTCGACCTCAGCGAACTCTGCAGCAGGAAGAAGATCAGATAGAGCAGCATCGCGGGCAGCATCGACAGCACGCGACCCTGGCGCGGGTTGACCACGCTAAGCGGCACCACCATCAGCGCCATCACCAGCACGGCGAAGATCAGCGTAAAGCGCCAGTGCAGCTCCGAACGGAACGCTGGCGTATCATTGCTTAACAGCGTGGTGAGATCGGACTGTTCGGCGTCGTTCGGATCGAGCGTCGCCTCTTTGTAGCCGACTCGTGCCTGGTAATTAGTGAAGTCAGTAATACGGAAGTCGCGCAGCATCGCCGTGCCTTCGAAACGCGTGCCTTTATCCAGCGTCACGACCTGCGAGCCATCTTTATGCTGCTCCATATGGCCGCTGTCTGCCAGCACCACGGAGGGACGCGCGTTGCCTTTGGCGCGCAGCTGCGCCAGGAAGACGTTGCCGAACTGGTTGCCCTTTACGTTTTCGATAAAGAGTACCGAATTGCCGTCGCTGGAGCTCTGGAACTGCCCGGCCGCCAGCGCCGCCGCGCCAGGGTTGGCTTTGGCGTTTTGTGTCACCTCATCCTGATAGCGCGAGGACCAGGGGCCGAGCCAGATAACATTGACCGCCGCCACGGCAGAGGTGAGCAGCATCAGCACCATCGCCGCCTTCACCAGCACGCTTTTGCCTAACCCGCAGGCGTGCATCACGGTGATTTCGCTGTCGGTATAGAGCTTGCCCAGCGTCATAAGGATCGCCAGAAACAGGCTTAACGGCAGAATAAGTTGTGCCATTTCAGGCACGCCAAGCCCTAACAGAGTCAGAACGAGATTTGTTGGGATTTCGCCGTCCACCGCAGCCCCTAAAATCCGCACTAACTTCTGACAAAAGAAGATAAGCAGCAGGATGAAAAGGATAGCCAGCTGGCTTTTGAGCGTTTCCCGAACCAGATATCTAATGATGATCACGCTTAGTACGCCTGTGATAACTTGTCTTTTTGCAGGAAAATCGCTAGTTTCAACGCTTATCAGCCATTTTTCTTCATCAATGGCCCACGTCGCAGCTAAAATGGTATGACAAATGCGTCAGGGTGGTGAAAATTAACGCGTTGCCACACTAAACGTAGTTCGAACGTTGATTACCACCAAACTTTTTACCTCTGTGGTATCAAGCGGACCATTCTAGCGACAGCCGCGGCCGTTGTCTTTAAGATTCAGGAGAGTGCATGGAGTTCAGTGTAAAAAGCGGAAGCCCGGAGAAACAGCGCAGTGCCTGCATTGTTGTCGGTGTTTTCGAGCCGCGTCGTCTGTCGCCGATCGCCGAGCAGCTAGACAAAATCAGCGATGGCTACATCAGCGCCCTGCTGCGCCGCGGCGAGCTGGAAGGCAAAGTAGGCCAGACCCTGCTGCTGCATCATGTACCCAATATTCTTTCCGAGCGCATTCTGCTGATTGGCTGCGGCAAAGAGCGCGAGCTGGATGAGCGCCAGTACAAGCAGGTGATCCAGAAAACCATTAATACGCTGAACGACACCGGCTCGATGGAAGCAGTCTGCTTTCTGACCGAGCTGCATGTAAAAAGCCGCAATACCTACTGGAAAGTGCGTCAGGCGGTCGAAACTTCCAAAGAAGCGCTTTATAACTTCGACCAGCTGAAAAGCAACAAAACCGAGCCGCGCCGTCCGCTGCGTAAGCTGGTGTTCAACGTGCCGACGCGCCGCGAACTCACCAGCGGCGAACGCGCCATCCAGCACGGCCTGGCGGTCGCGGCTGGCGTGAAGGCGGCGAAAGATCTCGGCAATATGCCGCCGAACATCTGCAACGCGGCCTATCTCGCCTCGCAGGCGCGCCAGCTGGCGGACGCCTACAGCAAAAACGTCACGACCCGCGTCATCGGCGAGCAGCAGATGAAAGAGCTGGGCATGAACGCCTATCTCGCGGTAGGCGCGGGCTCGCAGAACGAGTCGTTGATGTCGGTCATCGAGTACAAAGGCAATCCCGATACGGAAGCACGCCCGATTGTGCTGGTGGGCAAAGGGCTGACCTTCGACTCCGGCGGCATCTCCATCAAACCCGCCGAATCGATGGATGAGATGAAGTACGACATGTGCGGTGCGGCGTCGGTCTACGGCGTGATGCGTATGGTGGCCGAGCTGAACCTGCCGCTTAACGTGGTCGGCGTGCTGGCGGGCTGCGAAAATATGCCGGACGGTCGCGCCATGCGTCCGGGCGACGTTCTGACTACGATGTCGGGCCAGACGGTGGAAGTGCTGAATACCGATGCGGAAGGCCGCCTGGTGCTGTGTGACGCGCTGACCTACGTCGAGCGCTTCGATCCGGAAGTGGTGATCGACGTGGCGACCCTGACCGGCGCCTGCGTCATCGCGCTGGGCCACCACGTCAGCGGTCTGCTGTCGAACCATAATCCGCTGGCGCACGAGCTGATCGGCGCCTCCGAGCAGTCCGGCGACCGCGCCTGGCGTCTGCCGATGGCGGACGAATATCAGGAGCAGCTGGAATCGAACTTCGCCGACATGGCGAATATCGGCGGCCGTCCTGGCGGCGCGATCACCGCGGCCTGCTTCCTGGCGCGCTTTGCGCGTAAATATAACTGGGCGCACCTGGATATTGCCGGCACCGCCTGGCGCTCCGGCAAAGCCAAAGGCGCAACCGGTCGTCCGGTGCCGATGCTGTCGCAGTTCCTGCTGAACCGCGCCGGTCTGAACGGCGACGACTGACGGCTCGACGCGCGCCGCTCTCAGGAGCGGCGCGTACGCCGCAAATTGATTTAACACGCCGCCGCCCCTATATCCACCTTATCGGGAAGTGCTACCGCGCGCCTTAGCTGGTAACATCGACACCTCTCACCCACAAGGCCTTTCCATGAAAAACGCAACCTTCTACGTAATGGAATCGGACTCGCACAGCGAGGAGCTGAGCGCCATTGAGGCGCTGGTGTGCGATCTGGCGGAAACGCGCTGGCGGGCGGGCAAACGCATTTTGATCGCCTGTGAAAACGAGCAGCAGGCCATTCGTCTCGACGAGGCGCTCTGGCAGCGTCCGGCCAGCGCCTTCGTACCGCACAATCTGGCGGGCGAAGGTCCGCGCTACGGCGCGCCGGTCGAACTGGCCTGGCCGCAGCGTCGCGGCAGTTCGCCGCGCGATCTGCTGATCAGCCTGCTGCCGCAGTTTGCAGATTTTGCTACTGCTTTCCATGAAGTGATAGACTTCGTACCCTACGAAGAGTCTCAGAAACAGCTGGCGCGCGACCGCTATAAAGCGTACCGCAGCGTTGGTTTCCAATTGAATACGGCCACGCCGCCACAGCCGCAAACGACATAGCAGAAATGGAAAAAACATATAACCCGCAAGATATCGAGCAGCCGCTTTACGAGCACTGGGAAGAGCAAGGCTATTTCAAGCCTAACGGCGATACCAGCCAGGAAAGCTTCTGCATTATGATCCCGCCGCCGAACGTCACCGGCAGCCTGCACATGGGTCACGCCTTCCAGCAGACCATCATGGACACCATGATCCGCTACCAGCGCATGCAGGGCAAAAACACGCTGTGGCAGGTGGGCACCGACCATGCGGGTATCGCCACCCAGATGGTGGTGGAGCGCAAGATCGCCGCTGAAGAGGGCAAAACGCGCCAGGATTACGGTCGCGACGCCTTTATCGACAAAATCTGGCAGTGGAAGGCGGAATCAGGCGGCACGATTACGCGCCAGATGCGTCGCCTCGGCAACTCCGTGGACTGGGAGCGCGAGCGCTTCACCATGGATGACGGCCTCTCCAACGCGGTGAAAGAGGTGTTTGTTCGCCTCCATAAAGAGAACCTCATCTATCGCGGCAAGCGCCTGGTGAACTGGGATCCGAAACTGCGCACCGCGATTTCCGATCTCGAAGTGGAAAACCGCGAGAGCAAAGGCTCGATGTGGCACATCCGCTATCCGCTGGCGGACGGTGTGAAAACCGCCGAAGGCAAAGATTATCTGGTGGTCGCCACCACCCGTCCGGAAACCCTGCTGGGCGATACCGGCGTGGCGGTTAACCCGGAAGACCCGCGCTACAAAGATCTGATCGGCAAAGAGGTAATCCTGCCGCTGGTGAACCGTCGCATTCCCATCGTGGGCGACGAGCACGCCGATATGGAGAAAGGCACCGGCTGCGTGAAAATCACGCCGGCGCACGACTTCAACGACTATGAAGTCGGCCGCCGCCATAAGCTGCCGATGATCAATATTCTGACCTTTGACGGCGATATCCGCGAGCGCGCTCAGGTTTATGACACCAACGGCGAAGTCAGCGACGCCTGCTCAGACGAGATCCCGGCGCAGTTCCAGAAGATGGAGCGTTTCGCCGCGCGTAAGGCGATTGTCGCCGCCGTGGACGAGCTGGGCCTGCTGGACGAGATCAAACCGCACGACCTGACCGTGCCTTACGGCGATCGCGGCGGCGTGGTGATTGAGCCGATGCTGACCGATCAGTGGTACGTGCGTACCGCGCCGCTGGCGAAAGTCGCGGTCGAGGCGGTAGAGAACGGCGATATCCAGTTCGTGCCGAAGCAGTATGAAAATATGTACTTCTCATGGATGCGCGACATTCAGGACTGGTGTATCTCGCGCCAGCTCTGGTGGGGTCACCGCATTCCGGCCTGGTACGACAACGACGGCAACGTCTATGTCGGCCGCAGTGAAGAAGAAGTGCGCAGCGAGAACAACCTGGGCGCGGACGTGGCGCTGCGTCAGGATGAAGATGTGCTCGACACCTGGTTCTCCTCTGGCCTGTGGACCTTCTCTACGCTCGGCTGGCCGGAGAACACCGAAGCGCTGCGTCAGTTCCACCCGACCAGCGTGCTGGTCAGCGGCTTCGACATTATCTTCTTCTGGATCGCCCGCATGATCATGCTGACCATGCACTTCATCAAAGATGAAAACGGCAAGCCGCAGGTGCCGTTCAAGACTGTCTATATGACCGGTCTGATCCGCGACGAAGAAGGCCAGAAGATGTCGAAATCCAAAGGCAACGTTATCGACCCGCTGGATATGGTCGACGGCATCTCGCTGGAAGATTTGCTGGAGAAGCGCACCGGCAACATGATGCAGCCGCAGCTGGCGGAGAAGATCCGCAAGCGCACCGAGAAGCAGTTCCCGGCGGGCATCGAGCCGTCAGGCACCGATGCGCTGCGCTTTACCCTGGCAGCGCTGGCGTCGACCGGCCGCGATATCAACTGGGATATGAAGCGTCTTGAAGGCTATCGCAACTTCTGCAACAAGCTGTGGAACGCCAGCCGCTTTGTGCTGATGAACACCGAAGATCAGGATTGCGGTCAGAACGGCGGCGAAATGACGCTGTCGCTGGCGGATCGCTGGATCCTCGCCGAATTCAACAGCACGGTGAAAGCGTACCGCGAAGCGCTGGACAGCTATCGTTTCGATATCGCCGCCAACCTGCTCTACGACTTCACCTGGAACCAGTTCTGCGACTGGTACCTGGAGCTGACCAAGCCAGTGATGAACAACGGCAGCGAAGCGGAGCTGCGCGGCACGCGCAACACGCTGGTAACGGTGCTGGAAGCGTTGCTGCGCCTCGCCCACCCGATTATTCCGTTTATCACCGAAACCATCTGGCAGCGTGTGAAGGTGCTGAAAAATATCAGCGACGACACCATTATGCTGCAGCCTTTCCCGCAGTACGACGCGGCGAAAGAGGATGCGGAAGCGATGGCGGATATCGAGTGGATGAAGCAGGCGATCGTCGCGGTGCGTAATATCCGCGCCGAGATGAATATCGCCCTGAGCAAACCGCTCGACGTGCTGCTGCGTGACTGCTCTCCGGCTGCGCTGCGCCGCGTGGAAGCGAACCGCACCTTCCTGTCGCGCCTGGCGCGTCTGGAGAGCCTGACCGTCCTGCCGGCTGGCGAAAAAGGTCCGGTTTCTGTGACCAAAATCGTTGAAGGCGCCGAGCTGCTGATCCCGATGGCGGGCCTGGTGGACAAGGCGGCGGAGCTGGATCGTCTGGCGAAAGAGCTGGGCAAGCTCGACGTCGAGATTGAGAAGATTCAGGTCAAGCTGGCGAACGACGGCTTTGTTTCGCGCGCGCCGGAAGCGGTAGTGGCGAAGGAGCGCGAGCGCGTGGCCGAGCTGGAGCAGTCAAAAGCGAAGCTGATTGAACAGCAGGCAGTGATCGCGGCGCTCTGATTTACGTCATGCCCGTAAAAAAACCCTGCGCCCCGGCGCGGGGTTTTTTATTGTCTGACGCAGGAGGAATAAGGCCGTCAACGTGCAGACGATCTAAAAAGAGTCGTGAGCGCGGCGCCCGTTCGGACCTGATCGCTTTTCGCCAGCAAACAGTACTGGCTCATGACAGTGAGCGCAGCTTTCGCGTTTTCATCCGTCTGCCAGGTGAACGCGTTGTTTTTCAACGCCGTTTCCCGCAGCGCTCTGAGGCGTTTTGGACAAACAAGATGCACTTCTCCGTTTGAAAATGCCTCAATGCCTTCAGTCAGACGCTCCGTGCCGATAACTTTGCTGCCCCCCCAGATCTGGTTCGGAAAATAGTAGTCGGGAAAGCTCTCATGTTTAAACGCGAAGACTTTTTCTTGCCATAACGCCATACCGACTATCTCGATGGAGCGCTGATTAATCTGGATAAGCTGAACGGAAAATAGCGAGAAAACGGCAATCACCAGCGCCGGAAAAAAAGCCATGACGGCTTTGAAGCCATGCTGAGCTTTGATTCTGTTCGTCAAAAGTGAAAATAAAGCGGGCATGAAAAGCAAAATATAAATCGCGACTATAATAAGATATTGCACCCACGGCTTCTCATGTGAGAAATAGATATTACCTTGCATCAGAAAGGCCAGAGGCACAATGGAAAACAGGGCGACCATTAACGCATACAGGGTGTAAGAAACATTAATAAACACCGCACTCGCTTTGAACTTTTCCAGCACAAATCGCCGTCTGACGTTTGGCTTTAGCGGCGCAGAGCGACTTCTTATTCTTTCGCGGCACGCTATCAGGTAACGACGATGCTGCTGTCTTTGTCGGTTGAGTTTATTATTAACATAAATATGCACCAGCAACGCGACAGCAGCTGCAATCCCCACTATCCAGCCAATTGGCAACTTATCCAGAAAAAGAAGTGTAAAAGCCACTAACACTGCAGTCAGTGCGGTAATGGCGCAACATCCCTCATTGTATCTGATTTTTAATTTAGTTTTTTTCTTACTCTGCGTTCCTGACAGGGTGCAAAATCCAGAAGGCAAAAGCAGCGTCATGGAAAAAACGCTAAAGAAAAGCAGTGAGGTAATGAGTACAGCAATTACGCCAGAAGCGTTATTAATGATAAGCGGAAAAACATCCAGCCTACCAATCCATTTTAAATAACCCCATACGTTAATAAAACCTGCAATAATAAAAAGCGGGAAAAGCTCTTTGATAATTTTAAAAATACGGGGAAAAATCATTGAATGCCTCCATGCGCCATAATGAATATTGCTTTTGTCCAACGATAATGCTATTTCTGGTGAATGTCTAACCGATGTTAACCACGTTATTTCGCTATGATCCCTGCAACTCAGCCTTTACTGACGCTGCGCGCCATTAGCGCTGCCGACAATCCCCATATCGCCCGGGTGATCCGCACCGTCTCTGCGGAGTTCGGCCTGACCGCCGACAAAGGCTATACCGTGGCCGATCCGCAGCTCGACAGCCTGTACGAACTTTACAGCGCTGAACACAGCGCCTACTGGATTGTGGAGCAGCAGGGAAAGGTCATGGGCGGCGGCGGTATCGCCCCGCTCGCCTGTAGCGCGCCCGATATCTGCGAGCTGCAAAAGATGTATTTCCTGCCGGAGGTGCGCGGCTTTGGCGTAGCACGCGAGCTGGCGCTGCGCGCCATGGAGCATGCGCGTCAGCGCGGCTTCCGCCGCTGCTATCTGGAAACCACCGGCAGCTTAACGCGCGCCATTAAGCTGTATGAATCGCTGGGATTTGAGCGCATCGACAGTGCGCTCGGCTGTACCGGCCATGGCGACTGCGAATACAGAATGTTGAAAGCGCTGTAGCCGCGCTTTGCCTGTCAGAATGCCGGCACGCCGCTGTGAAAACGCAACTCCGGGTCCGGTTCGCTAATCAGCTTCGCCTCCGCTTCGCCAATGGCGCGCACGCGCGGCGTGATATCTTTCGGCGAGATCTGCGCCGCCAGGGCTAAATAGTCCTGATAGTGGCGTGCTTCCGAACGCAGCAGCGAGATATAGAACTTCTCCAGCTCCGCATCCAGCCAGGGCGCCAGGCTGGCAAAGCGTTCGCAGGAGCGCGCTTCGATATAGGCACCGCAGATAAGCTTGTCCACCAGCGTATCGGGCTCGTGGGTAGTGATCTCGCGCAGCAGTCCTTTGGCGTAGCGGCTGGAGGTAATCTTTTTATAGGGCAACCCGCGCGCCTGCATAATCTCCCACACCTGATAAAAGTGGTGCAGCTCCTCTTTAATCAGCAGCACCATTTTCTCTACCAGATCGTCCGCCCAGGGCAGCTCGTTGCGCACGATAATGCTTTTAGACAGATTCTTATGGGCCTGAATAAACTGGCTGTCGGGGTGCTCGCGGAAAATAAAATCTTCATAGGGCTTAAGCCAGGCGAGGATCGCCTCGCCGCTCGGCTTGTCGGCGACATATTTACGGATCAGCCAGGTGGCGGTCTGCGCCGCTTTCAGCTCGCAAACCAGATGGTCGGTCAGCAGCAGCGTCAGGTTTTCCGGTTTGCGCGCCTCGTCAATCCAGGCTTGTGGCGTGCGGCAGAGTAAAAACTGATAGACAGGCTCAAGCAGCGGTGCGTAGTTCATGGCAGTTTAAAAGGCAGAAAGCAGAAAACAGAAAGGCGGAGCGCGAGGCTCCGCCAGGAAAATCAGTGACGTACGCCGGTATCTTCGTCGCCGTCGATAATGTCGCCCTCTTCGTCGTCATCTTCGTCTTCGGCGTCGGGATCTTCAAAGTAGGTGCCCCAGCCGTCGTAGTCGACATTATATTTGCCCACCAGATTAACCAGTTGCTCTACCTGCGCATCGATCAGCTCAGGTTTCAGCGCCGATTCACTGAGGATATCGACGCACATTACCGTGGTGCCGTCCTCCAGCTCCAGCTCTTCCGGCTCGGTCACTTCATAACCCAGCTTGAACGCGTCGACTGCCGCTTTCTCCAGCGAGTCGAAGTTGTTGCAGGAGAGATGATGTTCAATGGTATAGAGCGCATCCGGATCGCTGCCATCTTCCAGCAGCTCATCAATGATCAGGCGTGTCTCTTCACGCTGCTCTTCCAGCAATGCTTCATATGCCATGGCGAATTCCCCTCAGTGTTCGGCAATAAACAAGTATTTTCCCACACTGCCCGGCGCGCCACTACTCAAAACGGAAAGTTTCTTTACGCTGGGGTTGAAAATGAATATTCATACGTTTAAATTGAATTTTCATTCAATCAGAATGGATGCACTGGAGCCCGTTATGAGTCAGCTTTTTCAACGCCACTTCCTTCGGCTGCTGGATTTCACCCCGGCCGATATCACTTCCCTGCTCGACCTCGCCGCTGAATTAAAACACGCTAAAAAAAACGGTAACGAAACGCCGCGCCTGAAAGGTAAAAACATCGCGCTCATCTTCGAAAAAGACTCGACCCGTACCCGATGCTCTTTCGAAGTTGCCGCATACGATCAGGGCGCTAACGTTACTTACCTCGGCCCGAGCGGCAGCCAGATCGGCCATAAAGAGTCGATGAAGGATACCGCGCGCGTGCTGGGGCGCATGTATGACGGCATCCAGTATCGCGGCTACGGCCAGGCGCTGGTGGAGACGCTGGCGGAATTTGCCGGGGTGCCGGTATGGAACGGCCTGACCACCGAATTTCATCCTACTCAGCTGCTGGCCGACCTTCTCACGATGCGGGAGCACCTGCCGGGCAAAGCGCTGCATGAGATGACGCTGGTCTACGTCGGCGACGCGCGCAACAACATGGGCAACAGCATGCTGGAGGCCGCGGCGGTAACCGGGCTGGATCTGCGTCTGGTCGCGCCAAAGGGCTGCTGGCCGGAGCAGGAGCTGGTCGAGGCCTGCCGCCAGGCGGCGCAGAAAACCGGCGGTAAAATCACGCTGACCGAAGATATCGCCGAAGGCGTCAAGGGTGCGGACTTTATCTATACCGATGTCTGGGTCTCTATGGGTGAGGCGAAAGCGGTATGGGAAGAGCGCATCGCGCTGCTGCGCGGCTATCAGGTGAATCAGGCGATGCTGCAGCTGACCGGCAATCCGCAGGTAAAATTCCTGCACTGTCTGCCTGCGTTTCATGACGATCAGACCACGCTGGGCCGCCAGATGGCCGAACAGTATGGCCTGCACGACGGTATGGAAGTCAGCAACGCGGTCTTTGAATCAGAGCACAGCATCGTGTTCGACCAGGCGGAAAACCGTATGCACACCATCAAAGCGGTCATGGTGGCGACGCTTAGCCAGGCATAAGTCAGCAGGCGCCCCGCAAACGTTTTCGCTTGATGCAAAATGCCGGACGGGTATAATGCGCCCCAATTTGCCGGAGGAAGCATGCAACAGCGCAGCGCAAACATTCACGCGACATCACGCCTGAACGCAGGCGGTGCCCCTGTTTTTTCCGTCATCAACCCGATCGTAAAAAAAGCCCCTTAAGCAGGGGCTTTTTTTTGTCCGCAATTCGGTAGCGCAGAGGAGCGAGCTATGGCTAACCCGTTATATCGCAAGCACATTATTTCCATTAACGATCTCAGCCGCGACGAACTGGAGCTGGTGCTGCACACCGCCGCGCGGCTGAAAGCCAGTCCGCAGCCGGAGCTGCTAAAGCATAAGGTTATCGCCAGCTGCTTCTTTGAAGCCTCGACGCGCACGCGCCTGTCGTTTGAAACGGCTATTCACCGTCTGGGCGCGTCGGTGGTGGGCTTTGCCGACGGCAGTAATACCTCGCTCGGCAAGAAGGGCGAAACGCTGGCGGATACGATTTCCGTTATCGGCACCTACGTTGACGCCATCGTAATGCGTCATCCGCAGGAGGGCGCGGCGCGCCTCGCCACTGAATTTTCCGGCGGCGTACCGATCCTCAACGCCGGGGACGGCGCCAACCAGCATCCGACGCAGACGCTGCTGGATCTCTTCACCATTCGCGAAACGCAGAGCCGTCTGGATAACCTGAGCATCGCCATGGTCGGCGACCTGAAATATGGCCGCACGGTGCACTCACTGACGCAGGCGCTGGCGAAGTTTGACGGCAATCGCTTCTACTTTATCGCGCCTGACGCGCTGGCGATGCCCGCCTATATCACCGATATGCTGGACGAACGCGGCATCGTCTGGTCACGCCACGACAGCATCGAAGCGGTGATCCCGCACGCCGATATTCTCTATATGACCCGCGTGCAGAAAGAGCGTCTCGACCCGTCCGAATACGCCAACGTTAAGGCGCAGTTTATCCTGCGCGCGGCGGATCTGGCTGGCGCCCGCGACAATATGAAAGTGCTGCATCCGCTGCCGCGCGTTGACGAGATCGCCACCGACGTGGATAAAACGCCCTACGCCTGGTATTTCCAGCAGGCGGGCAACGGCATCTTCGCGCGTCAGGCTCTGCTGGCGCTGGTACTCAACAGCGAACAGGATCTGTAAGGAGCAATCGCCATGACTCACGACAACAAACTGCAGGTAGAAGCGATCAAGCGCGGTACGGTCATTGACCATATTCCGGCGCAGGTCGGGTTTAAATTGCTGTCGCTGTTTCGCCTCACCGAAACCGACCAGCGCATCACTATCGGCCTTAACCTCCCTTCCGGCGAGATGGGGCGCAAAGATCTGATTAAGATTGAAAACACCTTTCTTACCGAGGATCAGATCAACCAGCTGGCGGTCTATGCGCCGCACGCGACGGTCAACCGTATCGACGACTATGAAGTGGTCGCGAAAATCGCGCCGACGCTGCCGGAGCGCATCGAGCGCGTGCTGACCTGCCCAAACGGCAACTGCATCAGCCGCAGCGAGCCGGTTTTCTCCAGCTTCGCGGTGAAAAAGCGCGACGAAGAGGTGCAGCTTACCTGCAAATATTGCGAGAAAGCCTTTGCCCACCACGTGGTGCTCGGTCACTGGTAATCGCCCTGCCCGCCCCTATAATGGGGCGATATTTCCCGCCAGCGGCGGCACGCCGCCGCTGCGTCACTCTTAAGGAGCAAGTATGTCTCGCGAAATCAGTACGGAAAAAGCGCCAGCGGCGATCGGGCCCTATGTGCAGGGCGTCGATCTGGGCAATATGATCATCACCTCCGGCCAGATCCCGGTCGATCCAGCGACCGGCACGGTGCCGGAAGCGATCGACGCGCAGGCGCGTCAGTCGCTGGAAAATGTGAAAGCGATCGTCGAAGCGGCTGGCCTGCAGGTCGGCGACATCGTGAAAACCACGGTGTTCGTTAAAGACCTCAACGACTTCGCTACCGTTAACGCTACCTATGAAGCCTTCTTCACCGAGCATAACGCCAGCTTTCCGGCGCGTTCCTGCGTAGAAGTCGCGCGTCTGCCGAAAGACGTGAAGATTGAGATCGAAGCGATCGCCCTGCGCCGCTAACGATCGGCTGCGCGCGGCGACCGCAGCGCGCAGTTTATTTGCCCCTCTCCTTTTCGCCATTTTCAGTCACATTTTCCTCTTCGCCTGGCTTTGCGTCGCGACCTCCTCTTCTTTGTTTCAGGTCAAAACAGCTGCGATTAAATTACCCATATATCCATATATAGTGGTTAAAATCCAGATAAGCACAACATGTAGGGAATGGAGAGAGCATGGCAAAGGTAGTGGTGAAGCGCGACGGCTGTCGCTCGGCGTTTGACGCCGCGAGAATTGAGGCGGCGGTTTTGGCGGCGGCGCGTGCGGCGCAGGTCGGAGATGCGCAGTGGTGCGCCACGGTCGCCCGATGCGTCAGCGAGAAACTGGCCGACCGCGTCGAAGTCGATATTCGGGATATTCAGTTCGCGGTTGAAGAGACGCTGATGGGCGGCCCTTACCCTCAGCTGGCGCGCGCCTATATCGAATACCGTCACGATCGCGACGTGGCGCGCGAGCAGCGCGGCAAGCTGCATCACGCTATTCGCGGCCTGGTCGATCAGACCAACGCGGCGCTGCTTAACGAGAACGCCAACAAAGACAGCAAAGTGATCCCGACGCAGCGCGATCTGCTGGCGGGGATCGTGGCGAAGCACTATGCGCAGCAGCAGCTTCTGCCGCGCGACGTGGTGCAGGCGCACGAGCGCGGCGAAATTCACTACCACGATCTCGACTACTCCCCCTTCTTTCCGATGTTCAACTGCATGCTGATCGATTTGAAAGGGATGCTGACCAACGGCTTTAAAATGGGCAACGCCGAGATCGAGCCGCCGAAATCGATCGCCACCGCCACCGCGGTAACCGCGCAGATCATCGCGCAGGTCGCCAGTCATATTTACGGTGGCACCACCATCAATCGCATCGACGAGGTGCTGGAACCCTTTGTGCTGCTCAGCATGGAGAAGCATCGCGCCATCGCCGCCGAATGGCAGATTGCCGATGTGGACGCCTACGCGCAGGCGCGCACCGAGAAAGAGTGCTACGACGCCTTCCAGTCGCTGGAGTATGAGGTCAACACGCTGCACACCGCCAACGGCCAGACGCCATTCGTCACCTTCGGCTTCGGGCTCGGCACCAGCTGGGCGGCGCGGCTTATCCAGCAGTCGATCCTGCGCAACCGCATCGCCGGACTGGGCAAAAATCATAAAACCGCGGTCTTTCCCAAACTGGTGTTCGCTATTCGCGAAGGGCTGAATCGCCGTCCGGGCGATATCAATTACGATATCAAGCAGCTGGCGCTGGAGTGCGCCAGCAAGCGCATGTATCCCGATATCCTTAACTACGACCAGGTGGTAAAGGTCACTGGCTCCTTTAAAACGCCGATGGGCTGCCGCAGCTTTCTTGGCGTCTATGAGGAGAACGGCGTCGAAATCCATGACGGCCGCAACAATCTGGGCGTAATCAGCCTCAACCTGCCGCGCATCGCGCTGGAGGCGCAGGGCGACGAGGCGCGATTCTGGGCACTGCTCGACGCGCGGCTGGCGCTGGCGAAGCGCGCGCTGATGACGCGTATCGCCAGGCTGGAGAAAACCAAAGCGCGCGTGGCGCCCATTCTCTATATGGAGGGCGCCTGCGGCATACGTCTCAATGCCGATGACGAAGTAGGGCCGATTTTCCGCAACGGCCGCGCTACCCTTTCGCTGGGCTATATCGGCCTGCATGAAACCCTTAACGCCCTGAGCGGCGGCGCGCGCCATCCCTATGACGATCCTGCGCTGCGCGCCAAAGGGATCGCGATTATCTCTCGTCTGCGCGCCGCGGCCGACGCCTGGAAAGCGGAAACCGGCTACGGCTTTAGCCTCTACAGTACGCCGAGCGAAAATCTTTGCGACCGCTTCTGCCGCCTCGACGCCGCACAGTTCGGCGTGGTGCCTGGCGTAACCGATAAAGGCTACTACACCAACAGCTTCCATCTCGACGTCGAGAAGAAAGTTAACCCCTATGAGAAGATCGACTTTGAAGCGCCCTATCCGTCGCTGACGAACGGCGGCTTCATCTGCTACGGCGAGTACCCCAACGTGCAGCACAACCTTAAGGCACTGGAGGATGTGTGGGACTACAGCTACGATCGCGTGCCCTATTACGGCACCAATACGCCGATAGACGAATGCTACGAGTGCGGCTTTACCGGCGAGTTCAGCTGCACCAGCCGCGGCTTTACCTGCCCGAACTGCGGCAATCACGACCCGGCGCGCGTATCGGTAACGCGCCGCGTCTGCGGCTATCTCGGCAGCCCCGACGCGCGTCCGTTTAACGCGGGCAAGCAGGAAGAGGTGCAGCGCCGGGTCAAACATCTGGAGAGCGGACCGCTGGGATGATGCGCTTTCATCGCTATTATGAGGTCGATATCGTTAACGGCCCCGGCACGCGCTGTACGCTTTTCGTGGCCGGATGCGAACATCAGTGTCGCGGCTGCTACAACCAGAGCACCTGGCGACTCGACTCCGGAGCCCCTTTTACGCTGGAGATGGAGGAGCGCCTGATCGCCGATCTGCAGGATACCCGCATTCCGCGTCAGGGACTCTCCCTGAGCGGCGGCGATCCGCTGCATCCGCATAACGTGCCCTATATCCGTCAGCTGGTGAAGCGCGTGCGTACAGAGTGTCCAGGTAAGGATATCTGGCTCTGGACCGGCTATAAGCGCGCCGAGTTGAGCTGCCCCCAGCGTGAGGTGCTGAACTATATCGATGTGCTGATCGACGGGCGCTTTGTAGAAGAGGAAAAAGATGCCATGCTGCTGTGGCGCGGCAGCCGCAATCAGGTTATCTGGGATCTGCGTAAAGAGCGCGGCTAGCGCGGGATTTGACCCGATTCGATGATCTCCACGCTGTCGCCGCCAGGCTGAAAGGCGCGCGCGAGCATGCACTCTGCCACCGCCTGTGCGGAGACCGAGCGCCAGTTGCCGGGCAATATCCCAAAGAGCGGCGCCATCAGGCTTTCGCCGGTACGCTGGCGCGTGCGTTCGCCCACCAGCAGAGAGGGACGAACCAGCGTCAGGCGAGGCCAGCCCTGATGGCGCAGCGCCGTCTCCATCTCGCCTTTTACCCGGTTATAGAAAAAAGGCGAATGGCGATTCGCGCCGTGGGCGCTGACGGCCACCATCTGTTTTGCGCCCAGCCGCAGGCCGTTCAGGCCGGTATCTACCACCAGCGTATAGTCAACGTGCAGAAACGCCTCTTTACTGCCCGCCTCTTTCCGCGTGGTGCCGAGACAGCAAAACACGCTGTCGATGGCGACGTTAAGCGGCCGCAGCACGTCGGTCAGATCCGCCTCGACCGGATTCACCACCTTATTCACCGGCGGCAGCGGGCGGCGCGTCGGCGCGATAATTTCGTCAACGCGCGTATCCGCCACCAGCAAACGCAGCAGATGCGCGCCCACCAGGCCCGTCGCGCCGGTCAGTAATACACGATGCATCTCGCCTCCCGCTAACCTGTTGCCATTACTCTGAAATATAGTCAGCTTTGGCCGCCCGGCTTGCATTTTCAGCACAAACAACCAGGCTTAACCTGTTCACCAGGAGAGCGCATCGTGCGCAAATCATCATGAGGAGGGGAAAATGAGCAAGAAGATTGCGGTACTGATTACCGATGAATTTGAAGACTCAGAATTTACCTCACCGGCTGACGCTTACAAGCAGGCGGGCTTTGAGGTGGTCACCATCGAGAAAGAGGCGGGTAAAACCGTTACCGGCAAGCAGGGCGAAGCGCAGGTGAAAATTGACCGCGCCATTGACGAAGTAAGCCCGGCCGAATTTGACGCGCTGCTGCTGCCCGGTGGTCATTCGCCCGATTCGCTGCGCGGCGACGACCGTTTTGTCGCCTTTACCAAAGAGTTTGTTGCCAGCGGCAAGCCGATTTTTGCTATCTGCCACGGCCCGCAGCTGCTGATCAGCGCGAACGGCGTGCGCGGCCGTAAAATGACCTGCGTGAAGGCGATCGCTATCGACCTGCGCAACGCCGGCGCAGACTTCTATGATGAAGAGGTGATCGTGGATGACGATCGTCTCGTTACCAGCCGTACGCCGGACGATCTGCCCGCCTTTAATCGCGAGTCTCTGCGTATTCTGCAGGCGTCGTAACGCGCTGTTCCCTTTCCCTTACGGGAAAGGGATTTCACTCTCTTCCCGCCGCCAGACGATTTTTTTACCAAAGCCCAGCGCATTATCGGTCATCTTGACCTCATCCAGCCGGATCTCCCACAGCGGCGCAGAGACTTTGCGCGCCACCGGAAAACGTTTCTGATAGACCGTGCGCGCCTGCGCTGCCGCTGCGTCGTCAAGCCGCGCGATTTTCCCGCGATACTGCACGCCTTTAATCAACAGCACGGTTTTCGGCTGGCCGTTTACCGTGCCCGCTACCTGCGGATTCGCCTGCAGCAGCGCGCCATGACGCGTATCGGGTTCGGTCATCAGCCAGAATGCCATGCTGGCTTCGTCAAAGACGTAAAAACAGTTGGCGCACCAGAGGTCGCCGCCAGCCTGACAGCAGAGAGAAAGCACATGCTGTTTTTTCAGGTAACGCACCAGATGAGAATGGTCAGACACGTTCTATTGCTCCGTGCAAAAATCGCCGGATAGCCGCCGCGTCGCGGGCGCGCTACACTGCCCGGCAGTAAAGATTCAGGGATTCAGTTTATGAATAAGGCGTGGCAGCTCTATATCGTCCAGACCGCCGCGGGCGTGCTCTATACCGGCATCACCACCGACGTGGCGCGGCGCGTAGAGCAGCATGAGAGCGGACGCGGCGCGCGCGCCCTGCGCGGCAAAGGCCCGCTGGCGCTGGTCTATCACTGCGACGCCGGCGACCGCGCCGCGGCGTCGCGGCTGGAGTACCGGGTCAAGCAGCTCAGCCGCCAGCAGAAGCTGCGGCTGGTGGCGCAACAGCCGGGCTGCCTCGCCAGCTGGCTTACGCAAGCCGGTTAAACGGCTCGGCAAAATCGATCTGACCCTCGGCGCCGACAAAAGCGTCATCCGCCAGTCGGTAGACCTGGAACGCCGCTTCGGCGCCCGGCCAGCGGCACTGCAGCCCGTGACGCGCCGCAGGTTCGAAGCCGAAGCGGTTGTAGTAGGCGGGATCGCCTACCGCCACCACCGCGCTGTAGCCGAACTCATTCAGCGTATCCAGCCCGGCGTAGATCAGCTGTTCGCCGATTTTCTGCCCGCGCATGCTCTCATCAACTGCCAGCGGCGCCAGGCCGACCCAGTTACGGTCTTCGCCCTGCAAAGTCACCGGACTGAACGCAGCGTAGCCCAGCACCTGGCCTTCATCGTCTGTCGCCACCACGCCCAGCGTCAATAACCCGTCTTCCCGCAGCTGTTGAACCAGTTCCGCTTCCGCTTCGGTCTTGAAGCTGCGCCGTAACAAGCTGTCGATGCTTGCCGCATCCAGCCCTATTTCTGTGCGAATTAACATACACTCTCCGCGCGCGCCTGTGCGGCCTTCGCGTCCTGTTTCATTCCCGCCTCAACAAACGCAGCCAGCTGCTGCAGTCCCGTGCGCAACGCCGTGGGCATGGCCTCAAGTTCCAGAGCATCCATCAGGTTTTTCACCTCCAGTCCCAGCTCCGTGTCGCCTTCGATCACCAGACGACGCTGGAAAAACAACATATCCGGATCCGCTTTACGAGCGGCGACCAGCAGCAGATCGTTAGCATTGCCGCGAAACCAGACGTCCGCTTCCGCATGCTGTACGACCTTTAGCTGGCCCTCTTCAATGGTGGTAATCCAGCGTAAACCCACATCCGCGATCTCGATACCCAGATGACGCGCCTGCAGAAAGTCTAACTCACCTTCCGCTAAAGCATGGCGAAATTGCCAGTTTAAGAGTTGTTGCAGAAAGGCCTTTTTTAACGGGAACGGCGTCAGAAAAATCGGTAAGGCAAGGAATTTTGGGCCTTTTTTCACTAACTCAGCACGTAACTGCTCGAACACGGGCGTCTCTCCCTTTAGAAAATTTCAGGTATATTGCCACATTCGCCGCCGCACGCCGCAGCCGAGATCAATAATTTCGCCGCTCTTTTGAGCGAATTTTCCGCTATCCGCCTTATCAACTGGCGATTCACTGTACCAAATCAACATTTAGCGCTGGCCGTTTGCCTAGACTCGACGCCTTATCCTGTCGACGAGGGATCACTATGGAACTGCTGTGTCCGGCCGGTAATTTGCCCGCCGTACGTTCAGCGGTGGAGAATGGCGCCGATGCGGTGTATGTCGGACTGAAAGACGACACCAACGCACGCCACTTCGCCGGGCTGAACTTTACCGATAAGAAGCTGGCGGAAGCGGCCCGCTATCTGCACCAGCATCGCCGTAAGTTACATGTCGCCATCAACACCTTCGCCCACCCTGACGGTATGGGCCGCTGGCGACGCGCCATTGACGTGGCGGCGCAGAACGGCGCGGACGCGCTGATCCTTGCCGATATCGCCACGCTGGAGTACGCCACGCAGCGCTACCCCGGGATTGAGCGTCATCTGTCGGTGCAGGCTTCCGCCACCAATCTGGAAGCGGTGCGTTTTTACCACCGCCACTTCGCGCTCAGCCGCGTGGTGCTGCCGCGCGTGCTCTCGCTGCATCAGGTCAGACAGCTGGCGCGCGAGACGCCGGTGCCGCTCGAGGTGTTCGCCTTTGGCAGCCTCTGCATTATGGCGGAAGGCCGCTGCTATCTCTCCTCCTGGCTAACCGGCGAGTCGCCTAACAGCGCGGGCGCCTGTTCGCCCGCGAAGTTTGTGCGCTGGCAGCAAACCTCCAGCGGTATGGAGTCTCGCCTGAACGACGTGCTGATCGACCGCTATGCGCCGGATGAGAGCGCAGGCTATCCCACGCTGTGCAAAGGACGCTATCAGGTGGACGGCCAGCGATATCACGTGCTGGAGGAGCCCACCAGCCTTAATACCCTGACGCTGCTGCCGGATCTGCTGCGCGCTGGCGTCGCCTCGGTGAAGATTGAGGGACGTCAGCGCAGTCCCGCCTATGTGGCGCAGGTGGCGCGCGTATGGCGTCAGGCGATCGATCGCTGCAAGAGCGCGCCGGAGAACTTTGCGGTCAGCGACGCCTGGACGGCGGCGCTGGATGAGCTTTCCGAAGGCTCGCAGACCACGCTTGGCGCTTACCACCGTGAATGGCAATAAGGAGAACAGGATGCAATACGCAATCGGTCCGGTGTTGTGGTACTGGCCGACAGAGCAGCTGGCGAGCTTTTATCAGCAGGCGGCGAACAGCAGCGCGGATATCGTCTATCTCGGCGAAGCGGTGTGCAGCAAACGGCGCGCGACCTCTTATCAGCGCTGGATGGAGCTGGCGCGCGAGCTGGCGGCCAGCGGCAAACAGGTGGTGCTGAGCACGCTGGCGCTGCTGCAGTCGCCTTCAGAGCTGAAAGAGCTGAAGCGCTACGTCGACAACGGCGAATTTCTGATTGAGGCGAACGACATCGGCACGGTGAATATGGCGGCCGAACGCAAGCTGCCATTTGTCGCCGGGCCTACGCTCAACGTTTATAACGTCGAGACCCTGCATCTGCTGGTAAAAGAGGGCATGACCCGCTGGTGTATGCCGGTGGAGATGTCACGCGACTGGCTGCTGCAGCTGCTGCAGCAGAGCGAGGAGCGCGGCATTCGCGGCCAGTTTGAAGTAGAGGTGCTGGGCTATGGCTATCTGCCGCTGGCGCTGTCGGCGCGCTGCTTTACCGCCCGCGCTGAACATCGCGCCAAAGATGACTGCCAGACCTGCTGCATCAACTACCCTAACGGGCGGCGCGTTCACTCGCAGGAAGGCCAGCAGGTGTTTGTGCTGAACGGCATTCAGACCATGAGCGGCTACTGTTACAACCTCGGCAATGACTTAACCGGCATGCGCGGCTGGGTCGATATTCTGCGGCTGTCGCCGCAAAACAGCGCGACCCTGAACGAGATCGCCCGCTTCCGCGCCAACGAGGAGGGACAGTCGCCGCTGATGATGGCGCAGGCTAATGATTGCAACGGCTACTGGCGTAAAGTCGCCGGTATGACGCTGTTGCCCTCCTGAAAGGCACATACAGGCTAGTCGCCTGTCGTTGTTAGCAGTTTTAATATGGGCATTATTACGTAATACTGGTTGGTGCAGGTTAATCATCACCTGCGCCATACCCAACTGGAGTGCCCATGTCTGAGAAAAAACCCCTTCGTCTTTCCGTGCTGGATTTGGCACCGATTCCTCAGGGCTCAACCCCGCGCGATGCGTTTCATACATCGCTGGCGCTGGCGCGTCAGGCGGAAGCGTTGGGCTACGAGCGTTACTGGCTGGCCGAGCACCATAATATGACCGGCATCGCCAGCGCGGCGACATCGGTATTGATCGGCTATCTGGCGGCCAACACTACTACCCTGCATCTGGGATCGGGCGGTATTATGCTGCCTAACCATGCACCGCTGGTGATCGCCGAGCAGTTCGGCACCCTGGCGTCTCTCTATCCCGGCCGTATCGATTTAGGCCTGGGCCGTGCGCCGGGTTCCGATCAGCGCACCATGATGGCGCTGCGCCGTCACCTCTCCAGCATCCATGCGGATACCTTCCCGGACGATGTGCAGGAGCTGATTAGCTGGTTCGACGCCGACGAAGATGCGCAGCCGCCCGTTCAGCCGGTGCCCGGACTGGGCATGAAAATTCCGGTCTGGCTGCTCGGCTCCAGCCTCTACAGCGCCCAGCTGGCGGCGCAGCTCGGCCTGCCGTTCGCCTTTGCGTCGCATTTTGCGCCCGATCTGCTGTTCCAGGCGCTGCACCTGTATCGTGAAAAATTCCAGCCCTCGGCGCGTCTGGACAAGCCTTACGCGATGGTCTGCATTAACGTTGTCGCCGCCGACAGCGAGCGCGACGCACGCTTCCTGTTTACCTCGCAGCAGCAGCAGTTTATCAACCTGCGCCGCGGCAAGCCGGGCCCGCTGCCTGCGCCGGTAGAGAACATGGACAACCTGTGGTCGCCGTCGGAACAGTATGGTGTGCAGCAGGCGCTGAGCATGTCGCTGGTCGGCGATACCGATAAGGTGCGCCATGGCCTTGCCGCGCTGATGCGCGAAACCCAGGCTGACGAGATCATGGTCAACGGTCAGATCTTTGATACCGAGGCGCGCCTGCGCTCCTTCGCCATTGCGATGGAAGCGGCCCGCTCGCTCTAGCGTGCGTGCGGTGGGCGCTACGATTCTGGCCCCACCGCCAGCTGGCGAACGTCGCGCGCGGGAGACTGGCCGTAAAAGCGGCTGTACTCGCGGCTGAACTGCGACGCGCTCTGATACCCCACGCGATACCCCGCCGTTCCCGCATCCAGTTTATCCATCATCATCAGGCGGCGCGCTTCATTAAGCCGAAGCTGCTTCTGATACTGCATCGGCGTCATCGCGGTTACCGCTTTGAAATGATGATGCAGCGAAGAGGGGCTCATGCCGACGCTGCTGGCGAGTCGTTCGATTTTCAGCGGCTGATGAAAATTCTCACGCAGCCAGCGCGCCGCGCGCGCCACCTTGTTGCCGGGCCGCTCCGCCAGCGCCATATTGAGGATGCGGCCACCTTCCGGCCCGGTCAGCAGACGATAAAAGATCTCCTGTTCAATAAGCGGCGCCAGCGCGGCGATATCCTGCGGCTGATCCAGCAGGCGAATCAGACGGATCACCGCATCGACCAGCAGCGGCGAGACTTTGTGCGCGGCGATGCCGCGTTCGGTGCGCGCTTCCGCCAGCGATGAAGCCAGCGGAAAACTGTCAAGATAGCGCATCAGGCGCGGCTCGTTGATAGCGATGCCGATGCCGAGATTCGGCTTATCCGGCGTCGCGACGGTTACGCAGGAGCGCACCGGCATATCCATCGTCACCAGCAGCAGATCGCCAGGTCCGTAGTGAATCACCTCTTCACCCATACGCAGCGCTTTTCCCCCCTGCGCCACCAGCGCAAAGCTGGCCCACTGGGCATGGGAAGCGGGTTCGGTCGGTCTTGAGCTGCGGCCAAAAAAGAGAAAATCAATCGCGCTGTCGTGACGGCCATCTTCGGCCGCATGACGGGCAATAAGCTGCGCCAGATGCTGTAGCTGCGCCGGTTCCGCCATATCCTCTCCTCGTTCTTCACGCGTGAGTTGTCCAGAATATGTTACCTGAACCATTCTCAGACGCAGCCGCCTTGCCGCCAGATTTGCAGGATCGTGCAAGAGACTTGCAGGATTGCGCTACCGCCCGACTGGAGCAAAAGCGCATATTTTGCAAACGCGATATTCAGGTGGAGAGACAAGATGAAAGCACTTGATGGAAAAATTGCGCTGGTGACGGGCGCCTCGAAAGGCATCGGCGCAGCAATCGCTATGGCTTTCGCTGCGGCTGGCGCGCGTGTTGTCGTGAACTATCGTCAGGATGAGGTGGGCGCGGCCGATGTGGTTAGTGACATCCGCACGCTGGGCAGCGAGGGGCTGGCGGTACAGGCGGATATTTCCCGCGAGGCAGATGTCGGGCGTCTGTTTGATACCGCAGAGGCGCACTTCGGCGCGCCCGATATTGTGGTCAATAACGCTGGCCAGTTTCATCACGGCGAGTTTAGCGCCCTGAGCCTGCTGGAAATGCAGCAGCAGCTCAACGTAAATCTGCTGGGTACGCTGCTGGTCTGTCAGCAGGCGGCGCGGCGTTTTTCGGCGCAGGGCGGCTGTATCATCAATCTGAGTGCGCTAAACAGCCAGCAGAGCACGCCGGGTTCGGTGCTCTGGGCAACGACGAAAGGCGCGATCGATACGCTGACGCAGGGGCTGGCGCGCGAGCTCGGCCCGCGCAATATTCGCGTTAACGCGCTGGCGCCGGGCATCATTTTGACGGAAGGATTGCTGGCGGCGAAGAAGCTCAATCCGCAGCTGAAAGCGCAGCTGCTGGCGGCGACGCCGCTGGGTCGTTTCGGGCTGCCGGAAGATGTGGCGCAGGTGGCGCTGTTTCTCGCCTCTGAGGAAGAGGCCTACATTAGCGGCGAGCGCGTATTGATCGCTGGCGGCGCGTAAGGCAAAAAAAAGGCGCGTCACCATAACGCGCCAGTAAAAAAGGGAAGCCCGAAGGCTTCCCTTTTTATTCATCAGCGAGGCTGATTATCAGAACTCGCGACGACGCGGTGCTGCTGCAGCGCCTTCTTCGCGACGCGGACCGCGACCGCCTTCACGGCTGAAGCTGCTACGTCCGCCTTCACGACCGCCTTCGCGACGCTCGGAAGAGAAACGACGTCCGCCTTCACGACCAGCCTCACGGTTGCCGCCACGACGCTCGCCGCCGAAGTCACGACCACCGCTGCGACGTTCGCCGCCGCGCGCATCGCTCTGCGGCTGCGCATCGCCCAGCAGCTGCATATTCATCGGCTTATTGAGAATACGCGTGCGGGTGAAGTGCTGCAGGATATCGCCCGGCATGCCTTTCGGCAGCTCGATAGTCGAGTGGGTGCCGAACAGCTTGATGTTGCCGATGTAGCGGCTGCTGATATCGCCTTCATTAGCGATAGCGCCAACGATGTGACGAACTTCAACGCCGTCATCACGGCCAACTTCAATGCGGTACAGCTCCATTTCGCCAACGTCGCGACGTTCGCGACGCGGACGTTCGCCGCCTTCGCGGTTGTCACGCGCTTCACGCGGGCTGCGGCGGTCGTCACGACGATCGTCACGATCGCGGAACTCACGGCGCTGCGGACGCGGCGCATCCGGCTGCACGATCAGCGGACGTTCGCCCTGCGCCATTTTCAGCAGCGCAGCGGCCAGCGTTTCCATATCCAGCTCGTCCTGCGGAGAAAGTTTCTCCAGCAGCGCACGATACTGGTCCAGATCGCTGCTTTCCAGTTGCTGCTGTACGCGTCCGGCGAATTTCTCCAGGCGACGGGTGCTCAGCAGTTCGGCGTTCGGCAGTTCCACTTCCGGAATAGTCAGCTTCATGGTGCGCTCAATGTTGCGCAGCAGACGACGCTCACGGTTCTCGACGAACAGAATGGCACGGCCAGCGCGGCCCGCGCGGCCTGTACGACCGATACGGTGCACGTAAGACTCGGCATCCAGCGGGATATCGTAGTTAACGACCAGGCTGATACGCTCAACGTCCAGTCCACGCGCCGCAACGTCGGTTGCGATCAGGATATCAAGACGGCCATCTTTCAGACGTTCCAGCGTCTGCTCGCGCAGCGCCTGGTTCATGTCGCCGTTCAGCGCCGCGCTGTTGTAACCGTTGCGCTCCAGCGCTTCGGCCACTTCCAGCGTCGCGTTTTTAGTACGCACGAAGATAATAGCGGCATCGAAATCTTCCGCTTCCAGGAAACGCACCAGCGCGTCGGTTTTACGACCGTAGGCCGTCCAGTAAGACTGGCTGATGTCCGGACGCGTCGTAACGCTGGACTGAATGCGTACTTCCTGCGGATCTTTCATGAAACGCTTGGTGATGCGACGGATCGCTTCCGGCATGGTCGCTGAGAACAGCGCGGTCTGATGACCTTCCGGGATCTGCGCCATAATGGTTTCAACGTCTTCGATGAAGCCCATACGCAACATTTCATCAGCTTCGTCCAGCACCAGGCCACGCAGGCTGGAGAGATCCAGCGTGCCGCGTTTCAGGTGGTCGAGCAGACGACCCGGGGTGCCCACCACGATTTGCGGGCCCTGACGCAGCGCGCGCAGCTGCACGTCATAACGCTGGCCGCCGTAAAGGGCCACGACGTTGACGCCACGCATATGTTTAGAGAATTCGGTCATCGCTTCTGCAACCTGCACCGCCAGCTCGCGAGTCGGCGCCAGCACCAGGATCTGCGGTGCGCGAAGAGAAGGATCAATGTTGTTTAACAGCGGCAGCGAGAACGCTGCAGTTTTACCACTGCCGGTCTGCGCCATGCCCAGTACATCACGGCCCGCCAGCAGGTGAGGAATACACTCAGCCTGGATCGGAGAAGGCTTAACATAGCCCATGCCGTTCAGTGATTCGAGGATGTCGGCGTTCAGGCCCAGGTCAGCAAAAGTGGTTTGAATATCAGTCATGTAGTACACGTGCCTCTTAGATTGCGGCGGCCAGTCTACATAACTCGTCGTGAAAATTTTCAGTCATTTTCATCAAAAAGTGTGAACCGGCTCAAATTAGAAGTTTCGACGAACAGAAAAGCCTTCATCCCGGAAGATGATGACTTAACGGGTAATTCAGGCAATAAAAGTTCGTCAGCTATTGCTGGTCAGATTCTGATAAATCGTCTTGTGTCTGGCCGAGTTGCGCCAGTTCCAACAATGCGTATCGGTGTTCAACAAAGTTATTGACGTTGTTGGCCACCGCCAGTTTGAACAGCGCTTTCGCGTTGTCCTTCTCCCCCAGACTTAGGTAGTGCTTACCTAAATAGAAGTTGGTTTCACTGAGATGTTCAGCGAGCGAGGTGTTATCCGTTGCGTCTGCCTTGAGACGTTCCATCAGCGTGCTTTCACTGATGTCGCCAAGGTAGAATTCGACAATGTTCCATCCCCATTGATCACGGGCCGCTTTGTCGTAACGCTGCTGCAGCGCAACTTTCGCCTTGTCAGCGTCCATCTCACGTTCGTCGAGATAGAGCCACAGGCTGCGGAAAGGATCGTTGGGATCGTCTTGATAAAACGCCAGCAGATCATCTTGCGCTAACTTGTATCGACCGCCGTAATAGAGGGCGATACCACGGTTTAAATGCGCATAATTGTAAGTTGGATCAAGCTCAAGTACAGAATCAAACGCTTCATAGGCAGCATCAAAATTGCCTGCCTGCGTTAAATATATGCCGAGATAGTTAAACACTTCTGGCATATCTGGTCTTATAGACAGCGCTTGCGAGAAATCGTTCCGCGCCAGTGCTCTCAGACCGAGACTATCATACAACACTCCGCGCTCATATAACAGCTGTGCGCGTTCATCATCGGTAAGGGCGCGACTGGCAAGAATTTGTTCCATGCGCGCCAGAATCACTTCCTGCTGCAGTGTGGGTTGTAGAGGTACTGCAAGAACTTCGTTCTTACGCCAATTGGAGTTGCTGCATCCTGCCAGCGTGATAGCTGTCGCAACAAAACACCAGCGCAAAAAAGGCTTCATTTCCCACTCCCGAATACAAACATTAGGATAACGCTCCTGTCATCCGCCTGCTGTGCACAAGGATTCCCGCCCTCGCGATGACACAAACGCCTCTCCCATCCACAATGGGATAAGGAGAGGCAAACAGGGAATTACTCTGCGTCTGGCATGCTGGTCACGGCAGCTTCTTCGCCCTGAGGCTTAGACTCTGTCGCTTCTTTGATGCTCAGACGAACGCGGCCCTGACGGTCCACTTCCAGTACCTTAACCGGTACTTCCTGGCCCATCTGCAGGTAGTCAGTCACTTTCTCTACGCGCTTGTCCGCGATCTGAGAAATGTGTACCAGACCTTCCTTGCCGCCGCCGATAGCGACGAAGGCACCGAAGTCAACGATACGGGTGACTTTACCGCTGTAGATACGGCCCACTTCGATCTCGGCGGTGATCTCTTCGATGCGACGAATCGCCTCTTTCGCCTTCAGACCGTCGGTTGCCGCGATTTTCACGGTGCCGTCGTCTTCGATTTCGATGGTGGTGCCTGTCTCTTCAGTCAGCGCGCGGATAACGGAACCGCCTTTACCAATCACATCTTTGATCTTGTCTGAATTGATCTTGATGGTGTAAATGCGCGGCGCGAACTCAGAGATTTCCTGACGCGGCGTGCTGATCGCCTGCTCCATCACGCCCAGGATGTGCAGACGCGCACCTTTGGCCTGATTCAGGGCAACCTGCATGATTTCGCGGGTGATGCCTTCGATTTTAATGTCCATCTGCAGCGCGGTGATGCCTTCACGGCTACCGGCTACTTTGAAGTCCATGTCGCCGAGGTGATCTTCGTCGCCGAGGATATCGGAGAGGACCACGAACTTCTCATCTTCTTTCACCAGGCCCATCGCGATGCCCGCAACGGCCGCTTTGATCGGCACGCCGGCATCCATCAGCGCCAGAGAAGCGCCGCACACGGAAGCCATTGAAGAAGAACCGTTTGATTCGGTGATTTCAGAAACCACGCGAACGGTGTACGGGAACTCTTCCTGCTTCGGCATCACTGCCAGCACGCCACGCTTCGCCAGACGGCCGTGACCGATTTCACGACGCTTCGGCGAGCCGACCATACCGGTTTCGCCTACCGAGTAAGGAGGGAAGTTGTAGTGGAACAGGAAGCTGTCGGTACGTTCGCCCATCAGCTCATCCAGGTTCTGCGCGTCACGCGCGGTACCCAGCGTCGCGGCAACCAGCGCCTGCGTTTCGCCACGGGTGAACAGCGCCGAGCCGTGAGTACGCGGCAGCACGCCGGTGCGCACGTCCAGACCACGGATCATATCTTTTTCACGGCCGTCGATACGCGGTTCGCCGTTCAGGATACGGGTACGCACCACGTTCTTTTCCAGGCTGTGAACGATGTCGCCGATTTCAGCGTCGTCCAGCGTTTCATCTTCGGCCAGCAGCGCAGCGATGGTTTCGTCTTTAATGACGCCAACCTGAGCGTAACGCTCTTGCTTGTCGGTGATGCGGTAAGCGTCGCTGATGCGCGCTTCAGCCAGCGCGGCAACGCGTGCGATCAGCGCGTTGTTAGCCGGCTCAGGCTGCCAGTCCCAGCGCGGTTTGCCCGCTTCTGCAACCAGAGAATTGATGTTTTCGATCACTACCTGCTGCTGCTCGTGGCCGAAGACCACTGCGCCCAGCATCTGATCTTCGGTCAGGATGTCCGCTTCGGACTCAACCATCAGTACCGCGTTCTGCGTACCGGCAACAACCAGATCCAGACGAGACTGTTTGATTTCGTCAGCGGTCGGGTTCAGCACATACTGGTCGTTGATATAACCGACGCGCGCGGCGCCGATCGGACCGTTGAACGGAATGCCTGACAGCGACAGCGCGGCAGAGGCGCCGATCATCGCGACGATATCCGGGTTAACCTGCGGGTTAACGGATACTACGGTTGCGATAACCTGAACTTCGTTCACGAAGCCTTCCGGAAACAGCGGACGAACCGGGCGGTCAATCAGACGCGCAATCAGGGTTTCGCCTTCGCTTGGACGGCCTTCACGACGGAAGAAGCTGCCCGGGATACGGCCAGCGGCGTAGGTACGCTCCTGGTAGTTCACGGTCAGCGGGAAGAAGTCCTGACCTGCTTTTGCTTTTTTCTGGCCGACAACAGTAACGAATACGGCGGTGTCGTCCATGCTGGCCATAACGGCTGCGGTGGCCTGGCGCGCCATCATGCCGGTTTCCAGCGTGACGGTATGCTGACCATATTGGAATTTACGTACGATCGGGTTCAGCAAAATGAATTCCTTAACTTCGGGGCAACGCCTCTCTGGCGAGCCATGGATTACCGATCTTCAGCTGCATCCTCGCGACTAATGACAACCTTTAACCGAATCTGCGGTAAAGCCTCTCATTAGCCGCGCGAACCTCTGCAAACGAAGATCACTCACTGCAACAATACATGAGTTTGGTCCGGATTGCTGCGCATTGCTCGAAAAAAGGGGCCGTAAAGGCCCCCTTTTCGCGAAACTCGCACGAATCTGATCGCAAGACGCGTTTTTTGCAAAGTCTCTGCACTACATCTTTGATCAGATTCTTCAGACTTAGCGACGCAGACCCAGGCTTTCGATCAGGCTGGTGTAGCGAGCAACGTCTTTACGCTTCAGGTAGTCCAGCAGCTTACGACGCTGAGATACCATGCGCAGCAGACCGCGACGGCTGTGGTGGTCTTTTTTGTGCTCAGAGAAGTGACCCTGCAGGTGGTTAATCTGAGCAGTCAGCAGTGCAACCTGAACTTCAGTTGAGCCGCTGTCGTTAGCGCCACGACCGTATTTGGCAACGATCTCTGCTTTAGCTTCTACGCTTAGAGACATAATAAACTCCAGTAATAAATGAATGTATGGGTGCCGATCTCTAATTCAGCTACCCGCTTTAAAGCCGCGCTATTCTACTCTTCGCCCGATAGCAACGCAAATGCGGCGTTGAGCAATGATTACGCGGGGTACTCCACCACCAGCCGACGCGGCGCCACGCGCCCGTCATCGGCGATTTCCGCCATCCCGATAAACTTACGCGCATCCCCTTCGGTAACGCGCACCAGTCCCTGCTGCGGCGCATCCGCCGCCTGAACCGGCATGCCCTGTTTGAAAAAGGCGGCAACGGCGGAGGGCAAATTCACCAGAGGGAAGGCTTCCGCCGGGCTATCCATTGGCAGCAAAAGCGCGTCGAGCGGCGCGTAATCGGGCGTTTCCGCCGCGTTTACCGTCGCCGCTATAGCCTGCAGCTGCTCCAGCGTCATCATCTTTTCGATCGGGTAGCGCGCCACCTGCAAACGACGCAGCATAATGACATGCGCGCCGCAGCCGAGCTTCTCGCCCAGATCGTCGATAATGGTGCGGATATAGGTGCCTTTGGAAACGTGAATCTCCAGCTCCAGTTCATCGCCTTCCCAGCGGATAAACTGCAGTTCGAATACGGTAATCGGACGCGCTTCGCGCGGCACGGTGACGCCTTCGCGCGCGTACTCATACAGTTTCCGGCCCTGATACTTCAGCGCCGAAAACATGGTCGGCACCTGCATTGTCTCGCCGCGGAAACTCTCCAGCGCCGCATCGAGTTCGCTCTGGCTAAAGGTCACCGGACGGGTTTCGACGATATTGCCGTCAGCGTCGGAGGTATCGGTACGTTCGCCGAGGCGCGCGATCACGCGATAACGCTTATCCGAGTCGAGCAGATACTGTGAGAATTTGGTGGCTTCGCCGAGGCAAATCGGCAGCATGCCGGTCGCCAGCGGATCGAGCGCGCCAGTATGGCCCGCTTTGTTGGCGTTAAACAGACGCTTAACTTTTTGCAGCACATCGTTGGACGACGCGCCCTGCTGCTTATCGAGCAGAAACACGCCGTGGACGTCGCGGCCGCGACGACGAGGACGACTCATCAGTCCTCCTTGTCATCTTCCGTCGGGTTCTCACCGCGACGCTCGACATCGTTCCTGATAACGTTAGAGACCAGGTTCGACATGCGCATACCTTCAATCAGCGAATTGTCGTAGAAGAAGGTCAGCTCCGGCACGATGCGCAGACGCATCGCTTTGCCGAGCAGAATACGGATATAGCCAGACGCCTCTTTCAGCGCCTTCAGGCCGTTTTTCACCGCATCCTCATCTTTATCGTTGAGGAAGGTGACAAATACTTTGGCATAAGCGAGATCGCGCGAGACTTCCACGCCGGATACCGTCACCATCATGCCGAGACGCGGATCTTTAATCTCGCGCTGCAGAATGATTGCGATCTCTTTTTGCAGCTCCTGCGACACGCGCTGTGGGCGGCCAAATTCTTTCGCCATAATCAACTCTCCAAAATAATTCGGGAGGCCAGCGGCCTCCCAAATTGCAACACATCGTCCAGTGCTTAGTCGATGGTGCGCTTAACTTCAATCACTTCGAACACTTCGATCATGTCGCCAACGCGAACGTCGTTGTAGTTCTTCACGCCGATACCACACTCCATGCCGTTACGCACTTCGTTGACGTCATCTTTGAAGCGACGCAGAGATTCCAGCTCGCCTTCATAGATAACCACGTTGTCGCGCAGTACGCGGATCGGATTGTGACGCTTGATGTTGCCTTCGGTGACCATACAGCCAGCGATCGCGCCGAACTTCGGTGACTTGAACACGTCACGAACTTCAGCCAGACCGATAATCTGCTGTTTGAACTCCGGTGCCAGCATACCGCTCATCGCTGCTTTTACTTCGTCGATCAGATTATAGATGACGGAGTAGTAACGCAGGTCGACGTTTTCAGCATCAATGACGCGACGCGCAGAGGCATCGGCACGCACGTTGAAGCCGAGGATGATCGCATTGGATGCCGCAGCCAGGGTTGCGTCGGTTTCGGTGATACCGCCCACGCCAGAACCGATAATCTTCACCTTCACTTCGTCGGTGGAGAGTTTCAGCAGCGAGTCGGAGATCGCTTCCACAGAACCCTGGACGTCGGACTTCAGCACGATGTTCAGCTCGGAAACTTCGCCTTCGGTCATGTTGGCGAACATGTTTTCCAGCTTCGCCTTCTGCTGACGCGCCAGTTTGACTTCGCGGAACTTGCCCTGACGATACAGCGCCACTTCACGCGCTTTCTTCTCGTCACGTACGACGGTTGCTTCATCGCCCGCTGCCGGCACGCCGGAGAGACCGAGGATTTCCACCGGAATGGACGGACCCGCTTCCAGCACTTCGCGACCCAGTTCGTCACGCATCGCACGTACACGGCCATACTCGAAGCCGCACAGCACGATGTCGCCTTTGTTCAGGGTACCTTCGCGCACCAGAACGGTCGCTACCGGACCGCGACCTTTATCCAGGAAGGACTCGATCACGACGCCGCTCGCCATACCTTCACGGATAGCGGTCAGCTCCAGCACTTCCGCCTGCAGCAGAATCGCGTTCAGCAGGTCGTCAATACCGGTACCGGCTTTCGCAGAGACGTTGACGAACATGTTTTCGCCGCCCCACTCTTCCGGGATGATGCCGTACTGCGTCAGCTCGTTCTTCACGCGATCCGGATCGGCTTCTGGCTTATCGATTTTGTTGACGGCAACCACCACCGGCACACCCGCCGCTTTCGCGTGCTGGATCGCTTCGATGGTCTGTGGCATCACGCCGTCGTCAGCCGCTACCACAAGGATAACGATATCGGTCGCCTGCGCACCACGTGCACGCATCGCGGTAAACGCGGCGTGGCCCGGGGTGTCCAGGAAGGTGATCATGCCGTTGTCGGTTTCGACGTGGTAAGCACCGATGTGCTGGGTAATGCCGCCCGCTTCGCCAGAGGCGACTTTGGTCGAACGAATGTAGTCCAGCAGTGAGGTTTTACCGTGGTCGACGTGACCCATGATGGTGACGACCGGCGCGCGCGATTCTTGCGCAGCATCGGTATCGCGATCGCTCATTACCGCTTCTTCCAGCTCGTTCTCGCGGCGCAGGATCACTTTATGACCCATCTCTTCCGCTACCAGCTGAGCTGTTTCCTGATCGATAACCTGGTTGATGGTCGCCATCGCGCCCATCTTCATCATCGCTTTGATGACCTGCGAACCTTTCACCGCCATTTTGTTAGCCAGTTCGGCTACGGTGATGGTTTCGCCGATGATGACGTCACGGTTAACAACCTGAGCAGGTTTGTTGAAGCCTTGCTGCAGCATGCTTGGCTTGCGGTGTTTGCCGCCTTTGCCGCCGCGAATCGCCGCGCGCGCTTCTTCGCGATCGGTTTTAGCTTCGGAATGCTTGTTGCCTTTTTTCGCCGGACGCGCCGCTTTAGCGGTGGTACGCGCACGTGCGCGGCCCGCTTCAACCTGACGGTCGTTTTCGTCTTCAGCCTGACGGGCATGAGTCGAGGTAGTGACGTGATAGTCGCCTTTATCCTCTTCCTCAGGTTTTTCCCATTCAGCCGATTTCTCTTCAGCCAGGCGGCGCGCTTCTTCAGCAACGCGGCGTGCGTCCTCTTCCAGCTTACGGCGCGCTTCTTCTTCCGCTTTACGCTTCAGTTCAGCCGCTTCCGCTTCGCGACGGGCTTTGTCGGACTGCGCAGCCTTGGTCATATCGTCGGTTTGATGATTCGTCACTTTTTCTTTTTCCGCTGCTTCACGCTTCGCCTTTTCAGCGGCTTCGCGCTTGGCTTTCTCTTCGGCTTCACGTTGCGCTTTTTCTTCAGCTTCGCGACGGGCTTGTTCTTCAGCCTCGCGTTGCGCCTTTTCTTCCGCTTCACGCTGAGCCTGGGCTTCTGCTTCTGCCTGTTCAGCTTCCGCATCACCTTTTACGTAGGTGCGCTTTTTGCGGACTTCGATTTGCACCGATTTACTTTTACCCCCGGTGCCTGGGATATTCAAGGTACTGCGTGTCTTACGCTGCAATGTTAACTTGCTTGAGCCGGTCTGACCATGCTCGCGATTGAGGTGAGACAATAAAGTTTCTTTCTCTTGCTGCGTGACCGCGTCGTTCTCCGACTTGCGGATCCCTGCGTCAGCGAATTGCTGAACCAGGCGATCGACCGGGGTCTGAATCTCTGCGGCCAGCGATTTTACGGTTACATCTGTCATGCTGTTCCTTCCTGTTATTACGCGTCATCGCCGAACCAGCAGATATTTCGCGCGGCCATAATCAGCGCGCCGGCTTGCTCATCATTCAGCCCTTCAATATCCGTCAGATCGTCGACACCTTGCTCGGCGAGATCTTCCAGCGTGCAAACGCCTTTCGCCGCCAGGCGGTACGCCAGCGTACGATCCAGGCCGTCGAGATTCAGAAGATCCTCAGCGGGCTCCTGATTACCACGGCTCTCTTCTTTCGCCAGCGCCAGGGTGGTTAACGCATTTTTGGCTCGTTCACGCAGGGCTTCTACGGTCTCTTCGTCCAGACCATCAACGTCCAGCAGCTCGTTGATCGGCACGTATGCCAGCTCTTCCAGCGAAGAGAAGCCCTCTTCCACCAGTACGGTGGCGAACTCTTCGTCGATGTCGAGATGTTTAGTAAACATATCAATAGCAGCATGCGCTTCGGCCTGGTGTTTCGCCTGCAGATCATCGACGGTCATCACGTTCAGCTCCCAGCCGCTCAGCTGGGAAGCCAGACGCACGTTTTGGCCGTTACGGCCGATCGCCTGAGCCAGATTGCCGGCTTCAACAGCGATATCCATGGTGTGGTTATCTTCATCAACCACGATTGACGCCACGTCGGCCGGCGCCATGGCGTTAATAACAAACTGCGCCGGGTTATCGTCCCACAGCACGATATCGATACGTTCACCGCCCAGCTCGCTCGATACGGCCTGTACGCGCGCGCCGCGCATACCGACGCAGGCGCCGACCGGATCGATACGTTTGTCATTCGTTTTCACCGCAATTTTAGCGCGTGAGCCCGGATCGCGAGCCGCCGCTTTAATTTCGATGACTTCTTCGCCGATCTCTGGCACCTCGATGCGGAACAGTTCGATCAGCATTTCGGGTTTAGAACGGGTCACGAACAGCTGCGCACCGCGCGCTTCCGGACGTACGGCGTAGAGTACGCCGCGAATACGGTCGCCCGGACGGAAGTTCTCACGCGGCAGCATATCTTCGCGCAAAATCACCGCTTCGGCGTTGCTGCCGAGATCGAGAGTGATATTGTCGCGATTCACTTTTTTCACCACGCCGGTGATGATTTCGCCTTCGTGCTGGCGGAACTGATCGACCACCATCGCACGCTCAGCTTCGCGCACTTTCTGCACGATAACCTGCTTCGCGGTCTGGGTGGTGATGCGGTCAAAGGTGACCGATTCGATCTGATCTTCAACATAATCGCCCAGATTGAACGCTTCATCCTCGAAGCGGGCTGCTTCCAGCGTGATCTCGCGCGTCGGCTGTGTGACTTCTTCTACGATTTCCCAACGGCGGAAGGTGTCAAAGTCGCCGCTTTTGCGATCGATGCTGACGCGAACGTCAATCTCTTGCTCATACTTCTTCTTGGTCGCAGTTGCCAGCGCGCTCTCCAGCGCTTCGAAGATTTTCTCACGCGGCAGGGCTTTTTCGTTAGAAACGGCTTCTACAACAGCTAAGATCTCTTTGTTCATCCTGGTTAGCCTCAATCCGGACTTTTAAAAGTGGGGGACCAGGTTCGCTTTCTGAATATTACTCAGCGCGAACACCTCATCTTTACCCTCAACGGTCACCGTCACCATCTCGCCTTCAACCGACTTGATGATGCCCTGCCATTTGCGACGGTTCTGTACCGCCATGCGCAGGACCAGACTGACTTCTTCGCCTGTAAACCGTACATAGTGTTCCGCGGTAAACATGGGGCGATCCAGTCCCGGTGAGGAGACTTCAAGGTTGTAAGCCACGGTGATGGGATCTTCCACATCCAGCACTGCGCTTACCTGGTGGCTGACATCCGCGCAATCATCGACATTGATGCCATCTTCACTATCAATATAGATGCGCAGGGTTGATGTGCGACCACGAACGAATTCAATACCGACCAGTTCATAGCCGAGCGCTTCTACTGGAGCCGATACCAACTCTGTCAATTTTTGCTCTAATGTGGACAAGCCCACCCCCAAGACATAAAAAAAGGGCTTAATAGCCCAGTGTTGCGATTTCCTGATAACAAAAAACCCCGAAAATTCGGGGCTTTTTGTGACTGGACCCTGTACGCCGCTAAGCGGCTCGGCACCGTCCAGAAGAATTTTTTTCAAAACTCGCTGCGATGCGCCCGTCGATGCACACAGTATATTTGAAAAAGAACTCTAAGGGAAAGTGGTTGCGGGGGCCGGATTTGAACCGACGACCTTCGGGTTATGAGCCCGACGAGCTACCAGGCTGCTCCACCCCGCGTCCGAAAACGTGACGAATGTTACGCCGATCTTGCGATTTTTGCAAGTAAAACTCAGATTTGGTACCGAGGACGGGACTTGAACCCGTAAGCCCAATCGGGCACTACCACCTCAAGGTAGCGTGTCTACCAATTCCACCACCTCGGCACTTTTCAGACCGCGACTTGAATCTGTCGCGTCGCAAGCATGACGAACTTATTTCGGGATATCGTTACCCGGCGTTGCCGGTTGTGCAGGCTGAGTCGATTGCGTTGACTGAGCCGGCGCTGACAGATTTTCCCACTCGCTTCCTTTTGAAGTCTTATTGGTGTTCAGGTTACCCAGAACAAGGCTGATGATGAAGAACAGCGCCGCCAGGATGCCGGTAGTGCGAGTCATAAAGTTACCTGAACCCGTAGAACCGAACAGCGTTGCGGATGCGCCTGCACCGAATGAGGCTCCCATATCAGCGCCTTTACCTTGCTGCAGCATAATCAGACCCACAAGGGCGATGGCCACAATAAGGAAAATAACTAAAAGAGCTTCGTACATAATCAACCTGTTTCCTTGCGCGATAACCGCACAGTTAAGCTTCAGCCAGTATAGATGGGCCGTGTCGTCATCACCCATCAGAAGCGGGTGTGAATACTAACCAAAGGCGCATACCTCTGCAAGTGCAATTTTCTTTAACGCGACTGACTGCGGAAAAAAGCGCCATCATGATGATTTTAACGGCGGATCGGCGTAAAAACCGCCGCCGTTAGCCGCTTAAACCGCTTTTACCTGCTCGGCGATCCGATGCGCCAGCTCGGTGACCTGCGCTTCATTTTCCCCTTCGACCATAACGCGAATCAGCGGCTCGGTGCCCGATTTACGCAGCAGCACGCGTCCGCGTCCGCCCAGCGTCTTCTCGACCTCCGCCGTTACGCTTTTCACCGTTTCATTCTCCAGCGGGTCGCTGGAGCCGCTGAAGCGCACGTTGACCAGCACCTGCGGCAGCATTTTCATGCCGCTGCACAGGTCGTGCAGGCTCATATGGTTGCGCACGATTGCAGTGAGTACTTGCAAACTTGCCACAATGCCGTCGCCGGTGGTGGTTTTATCCAGCAGAATAACGTGCCCGGAGTTCTCCGCGCCGAGACGCCAGTTTTTCTCCTGCATCTTCTCCAGCACGTAGCGGTCACCCACTTTCGCACGCGCAAAAGGAATGCCGAGCTGCTTCAGCGCCAGCTCCAGGCCCATATTGCTCATCAGCGTGCCAACCACGCCCCCGCGCAGCTGGCCCTGACGCAGCCCCTCGCGCGCGATAATATAAAGGATCTGGTCGCCATCGACTTTTTCGCCCAGGTGGTCGACCATCATGATGCGGTCGCCGTCGCCGTCGTAAGCCAGGCCGAGATCGGCCTTCTCCGCCAGCACGCGCTGTTGCAGCATACGCAGATCGGTCGCGCCGCACTCTTTGTTGATATTCATGCCGTCGGGCTGCGTGGCGATAGCGATAACGGTCGCGCCCAGCTCGCGCAGCACGTTCGGCGCAATGTGATACGTCGCGCCGTTGGCGCAGTCGACCACGATTTTCAGGCCGTTGAGGCTCAGCTCGCTGGGAAAAGTGCCCTTGCAGAACTCAATGTAACGACCGGCGGCGTCCACGATACGGCTGGCGCGGCCCAGTTCGGCGGACTCCACGCAGGTCAGCGGCTTCTCCATCTCCAGCTCAATCGCCTCTTCGACTTCATCCGGCAGCTTAGTGCCCTCAGCAGAGAAGAATTTAATGCCGTTGTCGTCAAACGGGTTGTGCGAGGCGGAAATAACAATGCCCGCTTCGGCGCGGAAGGTACGCGTCAGATAGGCGATAGCAGGCGTCGGCATCGGGCCGGTAAACGCGGCGGAGAGGCCTGCCGCCGCCAGACCCGCTTCCAGCGCCGACTCCAGCATATAGCCGGAAATACGCGTGTCTTTGCCGATCAGCACCTTTCTTGAGCCATGGCGCGCCAGCACTTTGCCTGCCGCCCAGCCCAGCTTCAGGACAAAATCAGGGGTAATCGGCGCTTCGCCAACTTTGCCGCGAATGCCATCTGTACCGAAATATTTACGATTACTCATGCCTTAATTATCCTTTTGCTCTCCGTGTCGCTTCGACAACGCGCATCGCCTCGACTGTCTCTTTAACATCATGTACGCGAATGATCTGCGCGCCCTGCATGGCGGCGATCACGGCGCAGGTCAGGCTGCCTGTCAGGCGCTGCGACGGCCCGACGTTCAGCAGCTGACCAATCATGGATTTACGCGACATACCCACCAGCAACGGCAGCTCAAAACGGTGAAAATGGCTGAGGTGGGCCAGTAGCGCATAGTTGTGGCTGAGATTCTTACCGAAACCGAAGCCAGGGTCGAGCAGCAGATGCTCTTTTTTAATGCCCGCGGCCTGGCAACGCGCAATTTGAGCCTCGAAGTAAGCGTCCACTTCGCTGACGACATCGTGATACTCAGGCGCCTGCTGCATGGTACGCGGCTCGCCCTGCATATGCATCAGGCAAACCGGCAGGTTAGCCGCCGCGGCTGCCTCCAGCGCGCCAGGCTCAGACAGCGAACGAATATCATTGATGATGTGAGCGCCTGCTCGCGCCGCTTCACGGATGACCTCAGCTTTTGAGGTATCGACCGAAATCCACACTTCAAAGCGCTGCGCAATCGCCTCCACGACCGGGATCACGCGCGCCAGCTCCTCTTCGACGCTGACTTCATCTGCGCCGGGTCGGGTCGATTCGCCGCCAACGTCGATAATCGTCGCGCCTGCGTTAACCATCTCATTGGTGTGCGTCAGCGCCTCTACCAGAGAGTTATGTTTTCCACCATCGGAGAAGGAGTCCGGCGTGACATTCAAAATACCCATCACATGGGGAAACGATAAATCGAGATGGGCATCACGGGCGTACAACTTCATAGGGGAAATCTCCTCTGATTACCTGATAACGGATGTAAAAAACCCCGGACCAGCCGGGGTTTTTGCAAGGGTGAACAGAACCCTGTTATTTATCGAACTGCTCTGACATGGTGTTGCCAGGATTCGGCGTGCGCGGTTCATCAACCGGACGCGGCGCCTTCGGCGTACCGTTGCTGTCGGAGTTGCTGCCTGGATCTTCCCAACCCGCTGGCGGACGCACTTCGCGGCGCGCCATCAGGTCGTCGATCTGCGGAGCGTCAATGGTTTCATACTTCATCAGCGCGTCTTTCATCGCGTGAAGGATGTCCATGTTTTCGCTCAGGATACGGCGAGCACGCTGGTAGTTGCTGTCGATCAGATGCTTAACTTCCTGATCGATAATACGCGCGGTTTCGTCGGACATGTGTTTCGCTTTCGCCACAGAGCGGCCCAGGAATACTTCGCCCTCTTCTTCCGCATACAGCAACGGACCCAGTTTTTCTGAGAAGCCCCACTGCGTCACCATGTTGCGCGCCAGGTTAGTGGCCACTTTGATGTCGTTAGAGGCACCGGTGGAAACGTGTTCCGCACCGTAGATAATCTCTTCAGCCAGACGGCCGCCGTACAGGGTCGAAATCTGGCTCTCCAGCTTCTGACGGCTGGCGCTAATCGCATCGCCTTCAGGCAGGAAGAAGGTTACGCCCAGCGCACGTCCGCGCGGAATAATCGTCACCTTGTGCACCGGATCGTGTTCCGGCACCAGACGACCGATAATCGCGTGGCCCGCTTCGTGATACGCGGTGGATTCCTTCTGCGCTTCCGTCATCACCATGGAGCGGCGTTCCGCACCCATCATGATTTTGTCTTTCGCTTTCTCGAATTCAACCATCGATACCACGCGCTTGTTGCCGCGTGCAGCAAACAGCGCCGCTTCGTTCACCAGGTTAGCCAGATCCGCACCGGAGAAGCCCGGCGTACCGCGCGCGATGATGCCTGCGTCGATATCGGTCGCCAGCGGTACGCGGCGCATATGCACTTTCAGAATCTGCTCGCGGCCACGCACGTCCGGCAGACCGACGACGACCTGACGGTCAAAGCGACCGGGACGCAGCAGCGCCGGGTCGAGAACGTCTGGACGGTTAGTCGCAGCGATGACGATAATGCCTTCATTGCCTTCAAAACCATCCATCTCAACCAGCATCTGGTTCAGGGTCTGCTCACGTTCATCGTGACCGCCACCAAGACCTGCGCCGCGCTGACGACCGACGGCGTCGATCTCATCGATAAAGATGATGCAGGGAGCGGCTTTCTTCGCCTGTTCGAACATGTCACGCACGCGAGATGCGCCGACGCCCACGAACATTTCCACGAAGTCAGAACCGGAAATGGTGAAGAACGGCACTTTCGCTTCGCCTGCGATAGCCTTCGCCAGCAGGGTTTTACCGGTACCCGGCGGGCCCACCATCAGCACGCCTTTGGGAATTTTACCGCCCAGCTTCTGGAAGCGGCTCGGTTCGCGCAGATACTCGACCAGCTCACCGACTTCCTCTTTCGCTTCGTCGCAGCCTGCCACGTCAGCGAAAGTGGTTTTGATCTGATCTTCCGTCAGCATACGGGCTTTGCTCTTGCCAAAGGACATCGCGCCTTTGCCGCCGCCGCCCTGCATTTGACGCATAAAGAAGATCCACACGCCAATCAGCAGCAGCATCGGGAACCAGGAGATAAAGATCGAAGCCAGCAGGCTCGGCTCTTCCGGCGGTTCGCCAACTACTTTGACGTTTTTGGTCAACAGGTTATCGAGTAACTTGGGATCATTGACAGGAATGTAGGTCGTGTATTTATTACTGTCTTTCTTGATTACGTTAATCTCACGCCCGTTAATACGTGCCTCGCGGACCTGCTCCTGGTTCACTTCCGACAGGAAGGTTGAATAATCAACCCTACGGCCATTCGACTCGCTGGGCCCAAAGCTCTGGAATACTGACATCAGCACGACCGCGATGACTAACCAGAGAATCAGGTTTTTCGCCATGTCACTCAAGGGATTAACCTCATATTACAACGGTGTTAACAGACAGCGTAGGGTACTATATATCCTTCATACATGGAATCGCGGCTGGTGGGCTGCAACTTCATCAATTGGGCTATAGTTTGCGCCCTGTCGCCACAATGTACACTTCGCGCGAACGTGATCGCGAAGCGTCCGGCTTACGAATTTTCACTTTCGTAAACAGGGAGCGAATTTCCCGCAGGTATTCATCGAAGCCATCTCCCTGAAACACTTTCACTACAAAACTGCCGCCCGGCGCCAGGATATCCCGACACATTTCGAGCGCCAGTTCAACCAAATACATCGACCGGGGAATATCTACGGCCGGCGTCCCGCTCATGTTGGGCGCCATATCCGACATGACCACCTGCACTTTTTGATCGCCTACGCGATCAAGCAGCGCCTTAATCACCGATTCTTCACGAAAATCGCCCTGAAGGAAATCGACGCCGACGATAGGATCCATCGGCAGAATATCGCAGGCGATAATGCGTCCCGAAGAGCCAATTTGCTGCACCACATACTGTGACCAGCCGCCGGGGGCCGCCCCCAGATCTACCACGGTCATACCGGGTTTGAAAAGCTTGTCACCCTGTTGTATTTCATCAAGTTTAAACCAGGCGCGCGAACGCAACCCTTTTTTCTGTGCCTGTAGCACATATTTATCGCTAAAGTGTTCCTGTAACCAGCGGCTGGAGCTGGCCGAACGCTTTTTACCCGTCATAATTTTCTCAACTAAATCGTCATCGCAGCGATAAACCTGCACGCAATGGGTTGCGTTGATTTGGTGATAACCCCGAGATGGCGGTAGAATGAACCGTTTTCAATCCCTGAGTAAGCAAAAAATACGATGAATCTAAGTACCAAACAAAAACAGCACCTTAAAGGCCTCGCCCATCCACTGAAACCGGTGGTGATGCTGGGCGGCAACGGCCTGACCGAAGGCGTGCTGGCCGAAATCGAATCCGCGCTGGAACATCACGAACTGATTAAGGTGAAAATCGCCTCGGAAGATCGTGAAACCAAACAGCTGATCGTTGAGGCTATCGTGCGTGAAACCAAAGCCAGCAACGTGCAGGTAATCGGTAAAACGCTGGTGCTGTATCGCCCTTCTAAAGAGAGCAAGATCTCTCTGCCGCGCTAATGCGCACGCCGTAAAAGCGGCCAGAGAAAGTGCCATGCTCCCGCATGGGTTAAAAGGCCGCATCGCGGCCTTTTCCATTCTTTACATAATGCTTCCACGCTTTTCAAAGCGTAGCTGTCCCTTAAAGGTATTCCACTTTAAGGATTTCATACTCAACATCGCCGCCCGGGGTTTTGATGATGGTCACATCGTCCACCTCTTTTCCTACCAGACCGCGCGCCATCGGCGAGTTAACCGAAATCAAATTTTGCTTAAAATCCGCTTCGTCATCGCCCACGATGCGATAGGTCGACTCTTCGTCGGTATCGGTATTGAGCACGGTCACGGTCGCGCCGAAGATCACGCGGCCATTGTTCGGAATGGCGGTTACGTCGATAACCTGCGCGTTAGAGAGCTTGGCTTCGATCTCCTGAATACGGCCTTCGCAAAACCCCTGCTCTTCGCGAGCGGCATGGTACTCGGCGTTCTCTTTCAGATCGCCGTGCTCGCGCGCTTCAGCGATTGAGGCGATGATACGCGGGCGTTTGACGGTTTTCAGTTCGTTCAGCTCTTCGCGCAGCTTTTCGGCGCCCCTTAACGTCATCGGAATCTGATTCATTTAAGCTCCTCGCTCTCTTTCCTGTTTTAACGGCGTCATCCTGACCAGTGTCCACAGAAAAACCGGTTCTGCAGGGCCTGACCCTCGTTTTGCAAATAAAAGAATCCTGACCCGGAAAAGGTTCCAGGCCAGAAAGTGGTTTTGCATTTTGATACGTATTTTAACCCAGAGTTCCCTGCTGGTCATCGTTTACTTTGCACCACTGCGGGACGTAGTATTGACGGCTTCACCTGCCAGTTACCGCGAGATTATGCGATTTTCACGACTTGTTACCGGACTAACCTGTGCGTTTATGCTGCAGGCACAAGCAGCGCCCGTAGATGAATACATGCAGTATTTGCCTGATGGCACCAATCTGGCGCTGATGGTGCAGAAAGTGGGCGCCAGCGCCCCGATAATCGATTATCACGGCAAACAGATGGCGTTGCCCGCCAGTACCATGAAGGTGATTACCGCGCTGGCGGCGCTGCTGGAGCTGGGCGGCGACTACCGCTTTCAGACCACGCTGGAAACCAAAGGTGCCATCAGCGACGGCACGCTAAACGGCGATCTGGTCGCGCGCTTTGCCGGCGATCCTACGCTGGGCCGTCAGGATCTGCGCAATATGGTCGCCGCGCTAAAGAAGCAGGGCGTGACCCATATCAAAGGCAACCTGGTGATCGACACCTCGGTGTTCGCCAGTCATGACATGGCGCCGGGCTGGCCGTGGAACGATCTGACGCAGTGCTTCAGCGCGCCGCCGGGCGCGGCGATTGTGGATAAAAACTGTTTCTCCGTCTCGCTCTATAGCGCCAGTGCCCCGGGTGAAACCGCCTTTGTGCGCATCGCCTCTTACTATCCCGCTCATATGTTCAGTCAGGTGCGTACGATTGGCCGCAACAGTGGCGAAGGGCAATATTGCGAACTCGACGTAGTGCCGGGCGAACTTAACCGCTATACGCTGACCGGCTGTATGCGCCAGCGCGCGGAGCCGCTGCCGCTGGCGTTCGCCGTACAGGACGACGCCGCCTGGGCCGGCGAGATCCTGAAGCAGGAGCTGCGTCAGGCCGATATCGATTACAGCGGCCATCTGGTGCGCCAGACGCAGGTCACTTCGCCGGGCACCGTGCTGGCCTCGACCCAGTCGGCGCCGCTGCATTCGCTGTTGCATACTATGCTGAAAAAATCGGACAACATGATTGCCGATACGGTATTCCGCACCATCGGCCATCACTATTTCAACGTGCCTGGCACCTTCCGCGCGGGTTCGGACGCTGTTCGCCGCATCCTGCGCGAGAAAGCCAACATTGATTTAGGCAACAGTATCCAGGTTGATGGATCGGGGCTGTCGCGCCACGATCTTATCGCGCCGGATACCATGATGCAGGTGCTGCAGTACATTGCGAAAAACGACGCGACGCTGGATTACATCTCCATGCTGCCGCTGGCGGGCCATGACGGCACGCTGCAATATCGCGGCGGTCTGCACGAGGCGGGCGTCGACGGCAAAGTTTCAGCTAAAACCGGCTCGCTGCAGGGCGTCTATAATCTGGCGGGCTTTATTACCACCGCCAGCGGCGCGCGCGTCGCCTTTGTGCAATACCTGTCAGGCTATGCCGTACCGCCGCAGGAGCAACGCACGCGGCGCGTTCCGCTGGTACGCTTTGAGAGCCGACTCTATCGGGATATCTATCAGAACAATTAGCGCATGAAAATATTGATCGTTGAAGACGATGTACTGCTGCAGGCGGGCCTGACTCAGGCCCTGAGCAGCCAGGGTTACGCCGTTGACTGCGCCGCCAGCGCCGCCGAGGCGGATGCGTTGCTGCACAGCGCGCAGTACAGCCTGATCGTGCTGGATCTCGGCCTGCCGGATCGCGACGGCGGCGATCTGCTGCGTCAGTGGCGGCGATCCGGCGTCGATCTACCGGTATTGATCCTGACCGCGCGCGATGCGCTCCAGGATCGCGTGGAAGGACTCGACGCCGGTGCCGACGACTATCTGATTAAGCCGCTGGCGCTGGCGGAGCTGCAGGCGCGCGTGCGCGCGCTGATCCGTCGCTATCAGGGCCACAGCGATAACATGCTGCGCCAGGGCGATCTGACGCTCAACCTCTCTTCGCAGCAGGTATTGCTGGAGAACCAGCCGCTTGACGTCACGCCCAAGGAGTTTGCGCTGCTGACGCGTCTGCTGATGCGCATCGGACAAAATGTGCACCGCGAAACGCTGCAGCAGGATCTCTACAGCTGGCAGGATGATACCGGCTCTAATACCCTGGAAGTGCATATTCATAATCTGCGCCGCAAGCTGGGCAAGGACCGGATTAAAACCGTACGCGGTGTCGGCTATCGTCTGGAGAACCGCGAATGAACAGTATGCGTCAGCGCTTACTGATTATGCTGGCGCTGATTCTGCTGACCTGCCAGATCATGAGCGCGTTCTGGCTGTGGCATGAGAGCCGAGAACAGATCGGCTTTCTTGTTAACGAAACCCTCTCCGCCAAGGCGCGCAACGATCGCGTCGAAAATGAGATCCGCGAAGCGATCGCCTCGCTGCTGCTGCCCTCTGTGGTGATGGTGGGCCTGACGCTGGTGCTCTCATTCTGGGCGATTAGCTGGATCGTGCGTCCGCTACGCGCGCTGCAGACCAGCCTGGCGCAGCGCTCCGCCGATAATCTCACGCCGCTCGACATTCAGTCCGATATGGAAGAGATCGTCTCGGTTACCGGCGCGATTAATCAGCTGCTGGCGCGCCTTGACCATACGCTACAGCAGGAACGTCTGTTTACGGCAGACGCAGCCCATGAGCTGCGCACGCCGCTCGCCGGGCTGCGCCTGCACCTTGAGCTGTTGCAGCAGCAGGGCGTGCCGCACAGCGAGATGCTGGTGGCGCGCATCGATCAACTGATGCATACCGTTGAACAGCTGCTGATGCTGGCGCGCGCCAGCCAGGCGCTGGCCAGCGGACTCGCGCAGCCTGTTCACTGGCTGACCGAGATACTGCATCCGCTGCAGCCGGAGATGCGGGAGCTGGTGGAACAGCGCCAGCAGCAGCTTACCTGGCCGGAAAAAGCGGTAGCGCAAAGCCAGGGCGAGCCGGTACTGCTGCGTCTGCTGCTGCGCAACCTGCTGGAAAACGCGTCGCGCTACAGCCCGGCGGGCAGCCAGATTGCAATAACCCTGGAAGAGAGCGACAGCCACATTATTCTCAGCGTTATTGATGAGGGGCCGGGCATCGATCCCGAGGCGGCGGAAGAGTTGACTAAAGCGTTTCGCCGTCGCGATCAGCGCTACGGCGGCAGCGGTCTGGGGCTGAATATTGTCCTGCGCATCTTGCAGATGCACTACGGCGAGTTGAAGTTAATCAATCGCAGCGATCGCAGCGGGCTGATTGCCCGCTGCGTACTGCCGCTGCGTCTTAACTGATCAGAAATGGGTATTCAGGCTGACATAATAAGTACGGCCTGATTCATTGTAGGTATTCGCGCCCGCGCCATAGAGATAAGCGCCCGTCGTGGCATTGCCGGTGGTCTGCGCGTTGCCCTGGCGGTAGTGACGCTTGTCAAACAGGTTGTCGACGCCGACCGTTACGCTGGCGTATTTATTTACGTCATAGGTGCCGCTTAGCCCGATGATGGAGTAAGGACTTACCTGCTTCGTCGCACTGCCGGTCACGGCATTACCTTTGTAGTCATACTTTTTCGGCACCTGTTTGCCGTACCAGGTGAAGGTGGTTTGCAGCGACAGATCCTGCGTCGCCTGCCAGCTCAGCGTAGAATTCAGCGTGTATTCAGGAATAATCGACAGGCGATCGCCGGTCTCTTTATTCTTGCTCTGCAGCATGTACGTGAAGTTGTTATTCCACGCGATACTGTCAGTCACAGGAACGTTCACCGTTCCCTCCAGCCCCTCTACCACCGCTTTCGGCACGTTCTCCCACTTATAGATGTCAGTGGTGCCGTTAGAGGCTTTGCCGGACGGCGCATAGCCCGCCTCGATCTTGTTGCGGTAGTCGTTGCGGAACCAGGTCAGCCCCGCCTGATAACCTTCATGCTTCCACTCCAGCCCAATCTCTTTGTTGATGCTGTTTTCCGCTTTCAGGTCGCTGTTGCCCTGTAAATAGCAGGAGCCGGTGCTGGCGGCGCAGCCCTGGCCTTTGCTGTAGAGCAGATAATTCGGGTTGGTCTGGTAGAGACTCGGCGCTTTATAGGCGCGGCCGATGCCCATCTTCAGCGTAAAGTCATCTCCCAGGCCCTGGGACAGGTTAAGCGACGGGCTCCAGTTATCGCCGACGATAGAGTGGTGATCGAAGCGCAGGCTGGGCGTCAGCATGGTGCTGTCGGTCAGCTCCAGATTGTCTTCGGCGAACATCGAGAAGATCTCCGCCTGCGAATAGGGGCTGCGCCCGCTGCTGGAGATGCCCGGCACCGCGCCGTCAGAGGCGGCCTGGGTGGTAGATGAGGGATCTTTCATACGCTGCTGGTTCCACTCGACGCCGAGGGTGGCGGTCTGATTCACCAGCAGTTCGAACGGCACGCTGATTTCGCTATGCAGCAGCACATCGTTCAGCTCAATCGTATTGAAGCCGCTGTTAGAGAAGATGCCTTCGGTGCCGCCGGCCAGCCCTTCGTTAATGCGTGAGTTGCGCGTGTTTTCATAGCGCGCGTAGCTGTTGGTGCTGATGCCGTTATCCCAGGCGCCGGTCCATTTCACCGCAAAGTTCTGGCGGTAGAGCCGGTTGGTCTCTTTGCCATAGAGGCTCTTCACCAGATCGCTGGTATTGGTGTTCTGGGTGTCGCCGGAGTAGAGATTGCCCTGGCGGCTGTAGCCCGCCTGAAACTCCAGCGCCTGCATCGGCGCAAACGCCCAGCGCAGCATGGCGTTAATGTCTTTATTGATCACCCCTTCGCGGCCTGCCGGGTAGCTTCCGGCATAGGTTCCGGTACGTTCCGCTGCATGTCCTTCGTTGATGTTGTAAGCGTCCGCCTGGGTTTTCGCCAGATTGCCGTAGAGACGGAAGCTGACATCATCGCCCAGCGGCCCTTCCAGACTGAAGTTAGTGCGCCGCGTTGCGCCCTCTTCTTTATGCTCAGGCACGTTGTAGTAAGCGTTCCAGGAACCATGCCACTGCTGGTCCTCATTTTTTTTGGTGATGATATTCACCACGCCGCCCGCCGCGCCGTTACCGTAACGCACCGCCGCCGGGCCGCGGATGACGTCGATGCGTTCGATCATCTCCGGCGGCACCCAGTTGGTATCGCCGCGCGTGTCACGTTCGCCGCGCCAGCCCAGCCGCACCGAGTTGCGGCTGGAGATCGGCATGCCGTCTACCAGAATCAGGGTATTTTCCGGCCCCATGCCGCGAATATCGATCTGGCGGTTGTTGCCGCGCTGGCCGCTGGTGGAGTTGCCGGTCAGGTTGACGCCCGGCATGGTGCGAATAATTTCCGACACGTCGCGCGCAGGCGGGCGCTTTTTAATCTCGTCGGCGGTGATAGTCGAAACGCCCGGTGCCTGCAGGTTCTGCTGCGCCGCGCTGACCACCAGCGTGTCGCCGCTGCTGGAGGCAGAAGTGCTGCTGCTGTCTGCAGCCTGTACGCTGGTGGCAGTCAGGCCGAGTTCAATCAAAATGGCTAAGGACAAACGGGATAATTTAAGCATTTTTATGTTCCTGGATTGCCAGCGGAAACCTGTTCGTCTCCTGCGGGCGCGCCGGTGAAAGAGTCTTTCCTTGCAAGCAAGCATTCCAGCCGCACCCAAGCTTTCCATCGCGGAACATCCGTCTGACAACACAGGCTGATGAGGCTGGCGGAACGCGCGCGCTCCTGATATCGGAGCGGGAAACACCCTATTGCAAATGCAAATAATTATCAATAGTATTCTTCATAACATCTGTGAAACTTTGCGCGCATCTGGCCCAGTAAATACTCTATTTATGACATGGTTAACCAACGAAACCGGCAGTGAATCCTGGTGGCATACCTTAAAGCAGCAGGGGCTTCCCTTAATTGAGCTGGTCGGTAACGGCGAATGCGGCGTGACCTTTTTCTGGCGCGATCCGCAGGGGAGCGAAGCCACCTCTCCCATCCGCCGTGTCTGGATCAATATAACCGGCGTCACTGACCATCATCAGCGCGCCGCGCCCCGCTCGCTCAGCCGCATTGCAGGCACCGACGTCTGGTTCTGGCGCACGCAGCTGCCTGCCAGCTGGCGCGGCAGCTACTGCCTGATGCCCGACAGCGATCCCGCCTCATTTGCGGGCGAACCAGATATGCAGACCCTGCGCGCCTGGTGGAGCAAAAAATTTCCCACCGCGCAGAACGATCCGCTAAACCCGCTGCGCGGCTGGGCGGGCGGACGCGGCATGCGCGTGTCGCCGCTGCATCTCCCTGAGGCACCCGATCAGCGTGTCTGGCAGGCGGTCGACAGCGGCTGCGCGCCGGTGCTGCCGCTGCAGCACCATATCTGGCAGAGCGCGCGCCTCGGCAATCGTCGTTCGGTGTGGGTTTACGCGACCGGCGACGCACAGCCGAGCGCGCGTCCGCTGGCGCTGCTGCTGGACGGTCAGTTCTGGGCCAACAGCATGCCGATCGCCTGGCCATTACAACAGCTTACCGACGCGGGCGAACTGCCGCCGGCGGTCTATGTCATGGTCGATATCATCGATCGCGAACATCGCAGCCGCGAACTGACATGCAATCCCGATTTCTGGCTGGCCCTGCAGGAAGAGCTGCTGCCGCAGCTGCAGGGTTGGGCGCCACATCGCGCCAGCGCCGCCGAGACGCTGGTGAGCGGGCAGAGTTTTGGCGGGCTCTCCTCCGTCTGGGCGGCGCTTAACTGGCCGCACCATTTCGGCGGCGCCATCAGCCTTTCCGGCTCGTTCTGGTGGCCGGAGCGCGGCCAGGCCAACGGCAGGCTGATCCAGCAGCTGCAGCAGGGCGACTACCGTCTTTCGCCGTCGCGCTTCTATCTGGAAGCCGGACGTCGCGAGCATCTGATCTTCAAAGCAAACCAACAGCTTAAACAAGACCTCTCCGCAGCGGGACATCAGGTCATTTTCCACCCGGTCGACGGCGGCCACGACGCGCTCTGCTGGCGCGGCGGCCTGCTCAACGGACTGAAAGCAATGTGGCAACATCTTCTTTAAATCGCCTGGCTAGCCCGGCTGGTGCGGGCAGGAGACCGATATGCAACCTAATCCCTTTGACGATCCGCAGCAGGATTGTCTCGTGCTGATAAACGCTTATCAGCAATACAGCCTCTGGCCTGCTTTCCGCGCGCTGCCCGCCGGCTGGCGCAGCGTATTCGGCCCCCGGCCGCAGGCGGAATGTCTGAACTGGCTCAATGCGAACTGGCGCGATATTCGCCCCGCTCACCCGACTGCGAACCGGAGCGACCATGTCTGAGACCCTGATGAATTCCCTTCATACCGACCAGAAAATCCTGCCGCTGGTTGCGGCGCAGCCCGGCATCTGGATGGCCGATCAGCTGTCGCAACAGGCTAACGCCTATGCGGTCGCGCATTTTGTCGAGCTGCGCGGCGAGCTGGACAGCGCGCTGCTGCGCAAGGCGATCGTCGCCGGAATGCAGGAGGCCGACACGCTGAATATGGCCTTTGGTGAACGTGAGGGCGAAGCGGTGCAGTGGCTGTCGCCGCAGACCTTTACGCTGCCTGAGGTTGTCGATCTGCGTCAGGAGGCGGATCCGGAAGCCGCCGCGCGCGCCCTGATGCACGCCGATATGTCCGGCGACCTGCGCGTGCTGAGCGGCGCGCCGCTGTGGCATCACCAGCTGATGCGCCTCGGCGAACAGCACTGGTTCTGGTATCAGCGTTATCATCACCTGGTGGTAGACGGCTTTAGCTTTACCGCCCTGACGCGCCGCATCGCCAACCTCTACAGCGCATGGATGCGCAACGAAACGCCGGAGCCGACCCCGTTTGTCCCCTTTAGCGACGTGGTAGAGGAGTACCAGCGCTATCAGGCGTCGCCGACCTGGCAGCGGGACCGCGACTTCTGGCGCGAGAAGAGCGCGCAGCTGCCGCCGCCCGCCACCCTCTCCCCGCTGCCGCTGGCTGGACAGAGCGCCAGCACCGCGCTGCTGCGCCATGCTATTTCGCCGGACCGCGCGCTTTTCCAGACGCTGGCGCAGCAGATGGCCGTCAGCCCCGCCGATGCCGCCTTTGCACTGGTGGCGCTCTGGCTGGCGCGCCTGAGTGGCCAGAATGATTTCGCCGCAGGCTTTATTTTTATGCGCCGCATCGGCTCAGCGGCGCTGTGCGCCACCGGCCCGGTGATTAACGTGCTGCCGATGGCGGTGCATTACGATCCCGCTCAGCCGCTCAGCGCGCTGGCGCGCCAGCTGGCCGCCGAAGTGAAAAAGATGCGCCGCCATCAGCGCTTCGACGCCGAGCAGGTTCAGCGCGACGCAGGCCGCCTCGGCGATAGCGATCCGCTCTACGGTCCGGTTATCAACCTGAAGATGTTTGACTATCAGCTCGATTTCAACGGCATTGAGGGCATAACGCATCAGCTCGCTTCCGGGCCGGTGCGCGATCTGGAGATCGCTATCTATATCAGCGAACAGGGCGAGCTTACGCTGGAGCTGCTGGCCAACGCTGAACGTTATCAGGAGAGCGTACTGGCGCAGCACGCCAGCCGTTTCGATCTGCTGCTGCGCCAGCTGGCGGCGCAGCCCGAGCGTCCCTGCGGCGAGCTGGATCTGCTCACCGAGGCGGAGCATCAGCAATTGGATCGCATCAACCAGACCGCCCTAATGCTGCCGGAAGCGACGCTCAGCAGCCTGCTGCAGGCGCAGGCGCTGCGCACGCCGGACGCGCCCGCGCTGGCGGACAGCCGTCACCAGCTGAGCTACCGCGAGATGCGTCAGCAGGTCGAGGCGCTGGCGCAGCAGCTGATCGCCAGCGGCGTGCAACGCGGCGATATCGTCGCCGTGGCGCTGCCGCGATCGATCTTTCTGTCGCTGGCGCTGCAGGCGATCGTTAGCGTCGGCGCAGCATATCTGCCGCTTGATACCGGCTATCCTGACGATCGCCTGCGAATGATGCTGGAGGACGCCGCGCCGAAGAGGTTAATCACCAGCCGCGAGCTGGCAGCGCGTTTCGCCGTGCTTTCGTCTGTCGCCCCGCTCTTTTATGACGCGCTGCTGCCAGCGGCGGCCGCGAGCGAGCATGCTCAGCATCCGCGTCCGCAGGACGGCGCCTACATTATCTATACCTCCGGCTCGACCGGACGACCGAAAGGGGTGCTGGTCAGCCATGAGGCGATCGTCAACCGGCTGCTGTGGATGCAGCAGAGCTATCCGCTCTCCGCCGACGACGTGGTCTTGCAAAAGACCCCCAGCAGTTTCGACGTCTCCGTCTGGGAGTTTTTCTGGCCGCTGCTGACGGGCGCGCAGCTGGTAATGGCGCCGCCGGACGCGCACCGCGATCCCGACGCGCTGCAGCAGCTCTTCGCGCGCTGGCGCGTCACCACTACGCACTTTGTTCCCTCGATGCTGGCGGCGTTCGTCGCCTCATTGCAGGACGACGAAGCCGTTACGCGCTGCGCCAGCCTGCGCCGCGTCTTCTGCAGCGGCGAAGCGCTGCCTGCCGGGCTGTCTCGTCAGTGGGAAGCCCTGACCCGGGTGCCGCTACACAACCTCTACGGCCCGACCGAGGCGGCGGTAGACGTCAGTTACTATCCCGCTTTCGGCCCCGAGCTGGCGGCGGTAGAAGGCGCCAGCGTGCCGATCGGTTTCCCGGTCTGGAATACCGGCTTACGCATTCTTGATGCGCGCCTGCAGCCGGTTCCGCCGGGTGTCGCTGGCGATCTCTATCTCACCGGCGTGCAGCTGGCGCACGGCTACCTCGACCGCCCCGACCTGACCGCCAGCCGCTTTGTCGCCGATCCCTTTGGCAACGGCACGCGCATGTACCGTACCGGCGACGTAGCGCGCTGGCTCGCTAACGGTGCGGTGGAATACCTTGGCCGCAGCGACGATCAGCTGAAGATCCGCGGCCAGCGAATTGAACTGAATGAGATTGACCATGCGCTGGCGTCACAGCCAGGCGTTCTGCAGGCGGTGACGCATGCGGTGGTGCTGGGCAACGCTGGCGCGCAGCAGGGCGATGCGCGCCAGCTGGTAGGCTATGTCGTGGCAGATCGGCCGGTTGATGCCGAGGCGATACGCGCCGCGCTGGCGCAACAGCTGCCCGCGCATATGGTGCCAGTCGCGATCGTCGAGCTGGAGGCACTGCCGCTCAGCAGCAACGGTAAGCTGGACCGCAAAGCCCTGCCGCTGCCGCAAAGCCGCGCGAACGACGCGGGCCGCGCGCCGCTGCCGGGACTGGAGACGCAGCTGGCGGAGGCGTTCGCCACGCTGCTGGCGCGCGACAGCGTCGGCGCGCAGGAGGACTTCTTTGCGCTGGGCGGTCATTCACTGCTGGCGATGCGCCTGGCAGCGCAGCTGCGGCGCGAACTGCAACTGCCGGTTTCCGTCGGTCAGATTATGGTCGCCGCTACGGTTGAGAAGCTGGCGGCCCTGCTGAGCGACGCGCAGGCGGCGCAAAACGCTGGCTTCGAGCCGGTACTGCCGCTGCGCCAGGGCAGCGGGCCGACGCTCTTCTGCTTCCATCCGGCGTCGGGCTTCGCCTGGCAGTTCAGTGTTCTGCAGCGCTATCTTGACGCACGCTGGTCAATCGTCGGCATCCAGTCGCCCGACGCCAGCGGCCCGCTCAGTCAGGCGGCGCATCTGGACGCGGTCTGCGACGCGCACCTCGCCACGCTGCGCCAGCAGCAGCCGCACGGTCCTTACTACTTCCTCGGCTATTCGCTGGGCGGCACCCTGGCGCAGGGCATCGCCGCGCGGCTGGAGGCGCTTGGCGAAGAGGTGGCGTTCCTCGGCCTGCTTGATACCTGGCCGCCTGAGACGCAAAACTGGGACGAGAAACGTGGCAAGAACCAGCTGGATCCAGCGGTGCTGGATGAGGTTAACCGCGAACGCGAACAGTTTGTCGCCGCGCAGCGTCAGCAGGCGGGCGAAGGGCTGGAGGCGATGTTCGATGCGATTGAGGCCAACTACGCCAGTTCGGTACGCCTGCTGGCGACGGCGCGCAGCGCGCGCTTCAACGGCCGCGCCACGCTGTTCCTCGCCACCCAGACGCAGCAGCCGGGTCAGGATGCGCGCCGCGCCTGGGCGCCCTATGTAGGCGAGCTTGAGGTGTGGCCGCTGGCGTGCGCCCACGTAGAGATTATCTCGCCGCGCATGTTCGCGCAGATCGGTCCGCAGTTGCAGCAGTTGCTGGCAAAGTTTGCCTGATTCCAGAGTAAGGTGCGGTCACGGGTAGTCTGGTCCGATCGCAAAGTCGCTCAAGGCATCCATGCCCGCTCGGCCCGCGCCATCCATGGCGCGGGACGCTTTGCTCTTCGGACCAGACTACCCGCTCTGCCATGTTTAGTGCGGTTTTTGATTCGTCCTTCCGCTTCCGCCGCGCCCCAGCGGCACAATCATCGGCGTGTGTGCCACCGGGTCCTGCACGATCATGCAGCGCAGCCCATACACCGCCTCAATCAGCTCCGGCGTAATAATCTCAGACGGCTTGCCCTCGGCGACAATCTGGCCGCTGCGCATCGCAATCAGGTGGGTGGCGTAGCGACACGCCTGATTGAGATCGTGCAGCACCACCACCAGCGTGCGGCCATGCTGCTGATTAAGATCCTGCATCAGCTCCAGCAGTTCAATTTGATGGGTAATATCGAGCCAGGTCGTGGGTTCGTCCAGCAGCAGCAGCGGCGTTTGCTGCGCCAGCACCATAGCGATCCAGACGCGCTGACGCTGCCCGCCGGAGAGCTGATCCACCGGCTGCGCAGCGATATCCGCCATGCCGGTCGCCTGCATCGCCTGCTGTACCGCCGCTTCATCCTCATCGCGCCAGCGACCAAACAAAGGCTGATGCGGATAGCGGCCGCGCGCCACCAGTTCGCTGACGCTGATGCCCGACGGCGCCTGCGAGCTTTGCGGCAGCAGACCGAGACGCCGCGCCACCTCTTTGGTAGAGAAACGCGAAATCGCCTCGCCGTCGAGCAGCACCTGCCCCTTGAGCGGCGGCGCCAGGCGACTCAGTGCCCGCAGCAGCGTCGATTTGCCGCAGGCGTTGGGGCCGATAATCACCGTCAGTTCGCCATCCGGAATTGTTACCGACAGCGCCTCCGCCACAATTTTTTTCTCGTAGCCCAGCGTCAGCGCATCGCCCTGCAGGCGGGCAATCTTCTCTGTCATTGGCGTCGTGCCTCCCGAACCAGTAGTGTAATCAGATAAAGCCCGCCGAGGCTGACGGTAATCACGCCGACCGGCAGCTGATAAGGCAGGAAAAGGTGCTGCGCCGCGTAGTCCGCCGCCAGCAGCAGCAGCGCGCCGCACAGCGCCGCCAGCGGCAGCGCGCCTTTGATGCCGCCGCACAGGCGACGGGCGATCTGCGGTGCCAGCAGCGCGACGAACGAAATGGGGCCAGCCAGCGCGGTCGAGGCGGCGGTCAGCACCACGCCGAGCAGCATCAGCCACAGCCGACTGCGCTCCACCGGCACGCCCAGCGCGCAGGCGGTATCGTCGCCCATCTCCATCAGACGCATACGCCGCGCCATTAGCGCGGTCATCAGCAGCGCCGCCAGCAGCACGACGATCACCGGCGTCGTTTTCGCCCAGGTGATGCCGTTGAGCGATCCGGCGTTCCATAGCCCTGCGCTGAGCGCCGCCTCCAGCGAGGCGCTGATAATCAGCCAGCCGTTGAGCGCCATCAGCAGCGCACGCACGCTGATACCGACGATAATCAGCCGGAAGGTCTCGACGCCGTTGCGCCAGGCGAAAAGATAGACCACGCCTGCAGTAAGTACGCCGCCCAGCAGCGCCGCCAGCGTTATCGTTTCGCTGTGCTGGTGAAACAGCACCAGCGCCACCAGCACACCGCTGTAGGCGCCGGTATTGAAGCCGAGTATGTCGGGGCTGCCGAGCGGGTTACGCAGCAAAGACTGAAAAATCGCGCCGCTGACGCCCAGCGCTGCGCCGATCAGCAACGCCATTGTCACGCGCGGCAGGCGCCACTCCAGCACAATCAGCTGAACGTTGCGCGCCGCCTCACCGGTGATTAACTGCCAGAGCTGCGCGCCCGTAATCGGCAGCGCGCCGCGGGTGACGCCAAAAAAAGCCAGCAGCGCGCAGGCTGCCAGCAGCCAGATTGTATGCCTCATCGTCCGGCTCATACCTGCCCTCTTCCCAGCTTGCGGCGCACCAGCACAATCAACATCGGCGCGCCGAGCAGCGCGGTAACGACGGCGACGCGCAGCTCGCCGGGCACCATCAGACGCCCGAGAATATCGGCGGCCAGCAGTAGACAGGGCGTAATCAGCAGCGTGCCAGGCAGCATCCAGCGATGATCGTTGCCCCACAGCCAGCGGGCCAGATGCGGCGTCATCAGCCCGACAAAGGCGATGGGGCCAACGGCGGCCGTTGCGGCGCCGCTCAGCAGGGCGATAGCCAGCAGTCCCAGAATCTGCGTTCGCGCCACGCGCGTGCCGAGCGCCGTCGCCAGATCGCCGCCCATGCTCAGGCTGTTGAGCGAGCGCGACAGCAGCAGCGCAATCAGCACGCCCACAGCCACAGCCGGATACGTCACGCGCAGTACGGCAACGCTGCGAATATCCAGCGAGCCGCTGTGCCAGAAGCGCAGATGATCATAAATATCGGGGTTCAGGAGAGAAAGGCCGGAGGTCAGCCCTTCCAGCACCGCGCCCAGCGCCACGCCCGCCAGGGTCAGGCGCACAGGATTGACACGACCGCCGCCGAGCGCGCCGGTCAGCGCCACCAGCAGCGACGCCAGCAGCGCGCCGCTAAAGGCGAAGCCGAGCCAGTCGGCGGGCGAATCCGCGCCAAACAGAGCGATGCCGAGCACCACGGCGAAACCTGCGCCCGCATTAACGCCCAGGATGCCGGGATCGGCGAGCGGGTTACGCGTCAGGCTCTGCATCAGCGCGCCCGCCAGCCCCAGCGCGCAACCCGCCATTAAACCTGCGAGAGTACGCGGCAGGCGCGCTTCGCGCACAATTATGCAGTCGGCGCTGTCGCAGCGGGTGGTCAGGGCAAGATAAACATCATGGATGGCGATCGATTTGGCGCCGAGCATCAGGCTGAGCGCGAGCAAGAGCAACAGCAGCATCCCTGAGGCGGCTATTGCGGTGAGTTGGCGCATAACGTTCCGAACCTTCACTGTTCACTGACGCGTCTGGCGCATCAATTTGATAATGATACTTGTTATCGTTATTACTCGTATTTTGTATGTTACCATGATTCTCCTCGACCATAACGAGGAAAACCGCAGCAAAAGGCACAGAAATGACCAAACCCTCCCATCTGATCGACCTCAGCCTGTTGAAGACCCACCCCGCTTTTCGCGCGGTTTTTATCGCCCGCTTTATCTCTATTGTCGCGCTCGGCATGCTGGCCATTGCCGTTCCGGTGCAAATTCAGCAGCTGACCCGCTCTCCTGCGCTGGTCGGGCTGGCGGTCACCCTGGCGGGCGCAGGCATGTTTATCGGGCTGTTGACCGGCGGCGTGCTGGCGGATCGCTATGAACGCAAGCGTCTGATCCTGATGGCGCGCTCCACCTGCGGCCTCGGCTTCGTGGCGCTGGCCATTAACGCTTCGCTGCCGACGCCTTCGGTCAGCGCGGTTTTCCTGCTGGGTTTATGGGACGGTTTTTTCGGCGCGCTCGGCGTCACCGCGCTGCTGGCGGCGACCCCGGCGCTGGTGGGACGCGAAAATCTGATGCAGGCGGGCGCCATTACCATGCTGACGGTACGCTTCGGCGCGATCCTCTCGCCCGCCATCGGTGGCGTGGTGCTGGCGCACGGCGGCGCGGCATGGAACTACGCGCTCGCCGCCTTCGGTACGCTGCTCACCGTGTTAACCCTGCTCAGGCTGCCCGTGATGCCGCCGCCGCCCCAGCAGCGCGAGCATCCGCTCAGGGCGCTTGCCAGCGGCGTGCAGTTTCTTTTCGCCGCGCCGGTGGTCGGTATGGCTGCGCTGATCGGCGCGCTGGTAACGCTGGCGAGCGCGGTGCGCGTGCTCTATCCGGCGCTGGCGCCGCACTGGCAAGTCAGTCTCGATGAGCTGGGCCTGATGTATGCCGCCGTGCCGCTCGGCGCGGCGCTGGGCGCATTGACCAGCGGACGCCTGACGCAGTCGCCGCAGCCTGGGAGATTGATCCTGGGCAGCGCCATCGCCGCCTTTCTCGCGCTTGGGCTGTTTAGCCTGATGCCGCTGTTCGCGCTCAGCCTGGCGTGTCTGGCGGCGTTCGGCTACTTCAGCGCCATTAACAGCCTGGTGCAATACACGCTGATCCAGTCGCTGACGCCTGATGCGCTGCTGGGGCGCATCAATAGCCTCTGGACGGCGCAGAATGTTACCGGCGATGCAGTCGGCGCGGCGCTGATCGGCGCGATGGGGACATGGCTGCTGCCGCAGCAGGCCGCCGCGCTTTTCGGTTTCGGCGCGGCGCTGCTGGGGTTAGCGATGTGGATCCTGATGGCGAGGCTACGACGCTATCAGCCGCCAGCGTCGACGCTGGCGGACGAGGCGTTATGACTTAACGAACAGCTGCTCCAGACGCGCCAGCAGATGGCTGGCGCTGTAGTAGTCAAGACGGAAAGTATCCGCGCCCAGCGCATAAACCTGCCGCTGTTTCACCGCTGCGGTCTGCGCCAGGAAAGGGTTTTGCATCAGCTGCTGCGCGGTCTGATCTTCTGCGGCGAACAGCAGGAAGCTATTGCCGTTCAGGCCGCTGGCGACATTTTCGCCAGAGAGCTGAATAATATCTTTGCGCTGGCCCATGCTGTGCATCTGCTGCAGGTTGGCGGGCGGCACGGCGAGCGTAAAGCCGAGCTGCTCCAGCAGCTTGCCCTGCGCCGATTCGCTGGTCCAGAGGTTCACCGCGCGGCCATCGCCGTTAAATACCATCGCGGAAACGGGCTGCGGCGGCAGCGTGATTTTCTGCTTCAGCGCCGCCTCCTGCTCATCAAACGCCTTAACGCGCGCCGCCGCATCAGCTTCGTGGCCGGTCGCTTCGCCAAGCAGCGTCACCAGCTGCTGCCAGCTTTTGTCGTCATAGTTCACCACCAGCGTCGGCGCAATGGCCGAGAACTGATCCACCAGCTTAATGGCGGAATCGTTGCCGGTGGCGCTGACGATAATCAGGTCCGGCGCTTCGGCGGCCACTGCTTCGGCGCTGGGTTCGCCGATATAGAGGCGCTTAACGTTTTTACGCTTCGCTACGTCGCCCCACTGACGAAAAAAACCCTGATCGTCGGCCAGACGGCTGCCTGGAGCGGTTGCGCCGCTGGCGATTACCGGCGCGTCGATCGCCAGCAGCGAGCCGGTCAGCGTCATGCTGGTCGAGACGATACGCTGCGGCGCTTTTGGCAGCGTCACGCTGCCGTGGGCGCTTTGCAGCGTGCGCGGCCAGCCGCCGTCGGCCCGCGCGTCCGGGTTAGCCAGCAACGTGACGAAAAGCAGCGCGGCCACCGTCATAAAAGTCCGCTTAAACATAAGATTCAGTCCACCTTTTACTGTAAGACAAAGCCCTGCCACCTTTCTGAAACACGCTGAGATCGCGCGCTGAACGCCGCGAATTTATTGACACTCCGGCCCAATCAACGTAGGTTACAGAACCACAATACAAATGATAATCATTATTAATTATCTTATCATTTATAGGTGAAAATTATGGTTGAAACGTTGACGTTTGGAAATCCCCAGCTTCAGGATTTCTCCGCGCTGTGTCGGGGTTTTATCTTCACATCTCCGTGGCGCAGTATCGCTACGCAAGGCTGCTACACCACCGTCACCACCCCGGTGACCGATGGCGATGCGCTAAACGGCGATTTTCAACAGCAGTTGCGCCGCCACTTCGCCGCGGCAAAAAAACAGGGTATTGCCCATCCGATCCTGGTCGGCGCTATCCCTTTCGACGTCACGCAGCCCGCCGCGCTGTTTATTCCTGAATCGCATCAGACCTTTGACCGCGCCGATTTACAAGGTGCGCTGACGGCGGTTCAGGCGCCGCTGCCGCAGGTGCGTCGCCGCGCCGCCGTGCCGGAGCACGATGCTTTTACCGCGATGGTGGCGCAGGCCGTTACGGCCACGCAGCGCGGCGAGCTGGATAAAGTGGTGCTGTCGCGCCTGATGGATATCGTGACGGAACAGCCGGTGGATATCGCCGCACTGATGCAGCGCATCGTGGCGCAAAACCCTGACAGCTATCACTTTCACCTGCCGCTGCCGCAGGGCGGCTCGCTGGTCGGCGCCAGCCCGGAGCTGATGCTGCGCAAAGAGGGGCGCGATTTCAGCTCCTGTCCGCTCGCCGGATCTGCGCGTCGCGACGCCGTCGCAGCGCGCGACCGGGCCGCCGGCGACGCTCTGATGCAGTCGGCGAAAGATCGCCACGAGCATAAGCTGGTGACAGATGCGATGCGTGAGGTGCTGCAGCCGCGCAGCCGCCTGCTCTCGGTTCCCGCCACCCCTTCTCTGCTGACGACCGCCACGCTGTGGCATCTGGCGACGCAGATCGACGGCGAAGCGCTCGACGAACAGGAGAACGCGCTGTCGCTCGCCTGTCTGCTGCATCCGACACCAGCCCTGAGCGGCTTCCCGCATCAGCGCGCGCAGCAGCTGATCCAGACGCTGGAGCCGTTTGACCGTCGGCTGTTCGGCGGAATCGTTGGCTGGTGCGACGATCAGGGCAACGGCGAATGGGTCGTGACCATCCGCTGCGGCACCGTACAGGGCGCGCGGGTGCGCCTGTTCGCTGGCGCGGGCATCGTGGCGGATTCGCAACCGGAATCAGAATGGCGCGAGACCGGTGTCAAGCTCGACACCATGCTGCGCGCTTTTGGACTGCAATAAAGGAAATACCATGTCGATCCCCTACCACCGCTGGCCAGACGATCTGGCGGCGCGCTACCGCGAGAAAGGTTACTGGCTGGATGTGCCGATGACCGATATCCTGGAGCGTCATAAAAACAGCGACGCCATCGCCATTATCGAGGGCGATCTGCAGCTGAGCTACCGTCAGCTGGCGCAGCGCAGCGACAACCTGGCTGCCGCGCTACAGCGCCGCGGGTTGAAAAACGGCGATACCGCGCTGGTGCAGCTCGGCAATGTCGCCGACTTCTACGTCACCGTTTTCGCCCTGTTTAAGCTGGGCGTCGTGTCGGTCTATGCGCTGTTCAGCCACCAGCGCACCGAGCTGCAGGCCTACGCCGCGCAGATCGAACCCGCGCTGCTGATCGCCGATCGTCGCCATGCGCTGTTCGCCGACGATAGCTTTATCGACGCGCTGTGCGCCGCCCAGCCCTCGCTGCGGCAGGTGATCCTGCGCAATGACAGCCAGCCGGAAAATACCCTGGAAGCGCTGATGGCCGAAGCGGCGGGCGACTACCGGCCAACGCCGACCGCCGCCGACGACGTGGCTCTTTTCCAGCTCTCCGGCGGCAGCACCGGAACGCCAAAGCTTATCCCGCGTACTCATAATGACTACTACTACAGCATTCGCGCCAGCGACGAGATCTGCGCAGTCACGGCCGAAACGCGTTACCTGATCGCCCTGCCCGCGCCGCATAACTTTGCAATGAGTTCGCCCGGCTCGCTGGGCGTCTTCTATGCGGGCGGCCAGGTGATTCTGGCCGAAGATCCCAGCGCGACGAACTGCTTCCTGCTGATCGAAAAGCATCAGGTGACCGACACCGGCCTGGTGCCGCCCGCCGTCAGCCTCTGGCTGCAGGCGATCAATGAGTGGGGCAGCAATAAGGCGCTGGCATCTTTGCAGCGTATGCAGGTCGGCGGAGCGAAGCTGAGCGAAACCATCGCGGCGCGTATTCAGAGCGAGATCGGCTGCAGGCTGCAGCAGGTGTTCGGCATGGCTGAAGGCCTGGTGAACTACACCCGCTTCGATGACGACGAGAAAACCATACTCACCACGCAGGGCCGTCCGATTTCACCGGACGATGAGGTCTGGGTGGCAGACGAAAACGGCAATCCGCTGCCAACCGGCGCTATCGGCCGACTGATGACGCGTGGCCCCTATACCTTTCGCGGCTATTACAAAAGCCCGGAGCACAACGCGGCCAGCTTCGACGCCGAGGGTTTTTACTGCTCGGGCGATCTGATCGAGATTAACCCGCAGGGCTACATCACCGTACAGGGCCGTGAAAAAGATCAGATCAACCGCGGCGGCGAAAAGATCGCCGCAGAGGAGATTGAAAACCTCCTGCAGCGCCATGCCGATGTGATCCATGCGGCGCTGGTGTCGATGCAGGACGAGCTGATGGGCGAAAAGAGCTGCGCCTTTATCGTTTCCCGTCAGCCGATCAAACCGGTGGTGCTGCGACGCCACCTGCGCGAACTGGGCGTCGCCGACTATAAATTGCCCGACCGTATTACCTGCGTGGATGAACTGCCGCTGACGCCCGTCGGCAAAGTAGACAAGAAACGCCTGCGCCAACAGCTTGCCGCTCAGCAAGCACAAGCCTGACCTGTTCCGGAGATTTTATGGCTATTCCAAAACTGACCTCATATCCGCTGCCCACTGCCGCTGAACTGCCCGCCAACAAGGTGACATGGACGCTGGAGCCGCAGCGCGCCGCGCTGCTTATTCATGATATGCAGGCCTATTTCCTTAACTTCTGGGGCGAAAACAGCCCGCTGGTTAATCAGGTGGTGGAGAACATCGCCCGCCTGCGCGCCTGGTGCAAGGCGCAGGGCATTCCGGTGTTCTATACCGCGCAGCCCAACCAGCAGAGCGATGAAGATCGCGCGCTGCTCAACGATATGTGGGGGCCGGGCCTGAACAAACATCCGGATCAGCAGAAGATCGTGGATGCGCTGGCGCCCGATGCGGACGATCAGGTGCTGACCAAGTGGCGTTACAGCGCCTTTGTACGCTCGCCGCTGGAGTCGATCCTGCAGGAGATGGGTCGCGACCAGCTGATCATCACCGGCGTTTATGCGCACATCGGCTGTCTCACTACTGCCACCGACGCCTTTATGCGTAATATTCAGCCCTTTATGGTGGCGGATGCGCTGGCTGACTTTAGCCGCGAAGAGCATATGATGGCGCTGACCTATACCGCCGGACGCAGCGGCAAAGTGGTGATGACCGCCGATCTGATATCGCTGCCGCTCAGCAAAGACGATCTGCGCGCGTTGATCCTGCCGCTGCTGGAGGATGATGACGTGCCGGAAGATAGCGAGAACCTGATCGACTACGGTCTGGATTCCGTACGCATGATGGCGCTGGCGGCGCGCTGGCGTCAGGTGCACGGCGATATCGACTTCGTCAGCCTGGCGAAGAACCCCACCATCGACGGCTGGTGGACGCTGCTGTCGCGGGAGCCTGCGCAATGAGCCAGCACTTCGACTTCAGCGGGAAAATCGTCTGGGTAACCGGCGCAGGCCAGGGCATCGGCTATCACACCGCGCTCGCTTTCCATGCGGCGGGCGCGCAGGTTCAGGGCTTCGACCTGCGCTTTCATGACCATGAATACCCTTTCGCCTGCCACAGGCTGGACGTTGCGGACCCGGAGCAGGTGAAAGCGACGTGCCAGCCTCTGCTGGCGCAGCAGCCGCGGCTCGACGTGCTGGTGAACGGCGCAGGCATCCTGCGCATCGGCGCGACCGACGAAATTTCATTTGAAGATTTCCAGGCCTGTCTGGCGGTCAATGTCGGCGGCGCCTTTAATATGTTTCAGCAGACGCTGCCGCGCTTTCGCCAGCAGCGGGCGGGTGCGATCGTCACTATCGCCTCTAACTCGGCGCACGCGCCGCGTATCGGTATGTCAGCTTACGGCGCGTCGAAAGCCGCGCTGCGCAGTCTCGCCCTGACGGTGGGCCTGGAGATGGCGCCTTATGGTGTCCGGTGCAATATCGTCTCGCCCGGTTCGACCGATACCGAGATGCAGCGCAGCCTGTGGCATACGCCGACCGCCGAACAGGAGATGATCGACGGCTTCCCGGATCAATATAAGCTCGGGATCCCGCTGCGTAAGATCGCCAGACCGCAGGAGATCGCCCATAACGTGCTGTTCCTCGCCTCGGACCTCGCCAGCCATGTCGTGCTGCAAGATATCGTGGTCGACGGCGGCGCGACGCTGGGAGCCTGACCGATGGCGATCTGGAAACGCGAAACCGATCTCGACGCGCTGAACGCTATCGGCGAGAACTCACTGGTGGCACATATCGGCATCCGCTTTACCGCGATTGGCGACGATTATCTGGAAGCGGTGATGCCGGTTGACGCGCGCACTCATCAGCCTTTCGGCCTGCTGCACGGCGGCGCGTCGGTGGTGCTGGCGGAGTCGATGGGATCGATCGCCGGCTACCTCTGCACCGAAGAGGGAAAGAGCGTGGTCGGCATTGAGGTGAACGCCAGCCACCACCGCTCGGTCTCCAGCGGCGACGTGCGCGGCGTCTGCCGTCCGCTGCATATCGGCTCACGCAATCAGGTGTGGCAGATAGAGATCCGCAACGCGCGCGGCCAGCTCTGCTGCTCGTCGCGTCTGACGGTGGCGGTGCTGGGATAAACAAAAAGGGACAGCTTTCGCTGTCCCTTTTTTTCCGGCATTAACGCTGGTAGATGATTTCGACGCCTTCGTCGTCATCTTCGTCCCAGTCGTCATCCCACTCTTCATCTTCTTCTTCAACCACGCTTTCCATCGCTTCACGGTGGTAATCATCCCACATGAATTCGACTTTCTCGGGTTTCTTCTCTTCTTCTTCCGCTTCTTTCGGGTTGGCGTTGATGAAACTCATCACGTCCCAGCAGAGATCCTGAACGCCCTGGCGGCTTGCCGCAGAGATCAGGTAATACTTCCCTTCCCAGCCCAGCGCATCAGCAATCGTTTTGGCGCGCGCCTGCGCTTCCTCTTCGCTGATCAGGTCAACTTTGTTGAACACCAGCCAGCGCGGCTTGTTGAAAAGCTTGTCGCTGTACTTCTCCAGCTCGCCGAGAATAATACGCGCGTTTTCCACCGGATCGGACTCATCAATCGGCGCGATATCGATCAGGTGCAGCAGCACGCGGCAGCGCTCCAGGTGCTTCAGGAAGCGGATGCCGAGGCCTGCGCCTTCGGCGGCGCCTTCAATCAGGCCCGGGATATCGGCAACCACAAAGCTCTGCTCGCTATCCATGCGCACCACGCCCAGGCTCGGCACCAGCGTGGTAAACGGATAGTCTGCCACTTTTGGTTTAGCTGCCGATACGGCGCGGATAAAGGTCGATTTGCCGGCGTTCGGCAGGCCCAGCATGCCGACGTCAGCCAGCAGCATCAGCTCCAGCTGTAAATCGCGCTTCTCGCCCGGTGTACCCATGGTTTTCTGACGCGGCGTACGGTTTACTGAAGATTTAAAGCGGGTGTTGCCCAGCCCGTGCCAGCCGCCTTTGGCGACCATCAGCTTTTGCTCATGGCGCGTCATGTCTCCCAGCGTTTCGCCGGTACCCTGATCGATCACGCGCGTGCCGACCGGCACCTTAACGATGATGTCCTGACCGCGCTTGCCGGTACAGTCCCGGCTCTGGCCGTTCTGACCGCGTTCGGCGCGGAAAGATTTTTCAAAGCGGTAGTCAATCAGGGTATTCAGGTTTTCGTCGGCAACCAGATAAACGTCGCCGCCGTCGCCGCCGTCGCCGCCGTCCGGACCGCCTTTAGGAATATATTTCTCACGGCGGAAGCTGACGCAGCCATTGCCGCCATCGCCGGCAACCACCAGGATTGTCGCTTCATCAACAAACTTCATTTTATTTCTCCGTCACACAGTCGTCCACGCTCCTGAGAGAGCAGCGGACGGGTCCGCCAGGGTCTGTCTGCGCTGACCGGCGGCGGATAAATCAGGACTGATTTGCATCAGGCGTACATAAAGTGTACAGCAATACAGAACGACAGGTCGCAGAATGTAAAAAGCCCCGCAATGGCTGCGGGGCTTTTATTCGTGCGTTCAGACAGTCGCTGTCTGCGTCACGACAACCTTACTCAGCAACGATGCTGATGTATTTACGGTTGTTCGGACCTTTCACTTCGAATTTTACTTTGCCGTCTGCGGTAGCGAACAGAGTGTGGTCACGACCACAACCTACGTTGTTACCGGCGTGGAATTTAGTGCCACGCTGACGAACGATGATGCTACCTGCCAGAACAGATTCGCCACCGAAACGTTTTACACCCAGACGTTTTGCATTGGAGTCACGACCGTTACGAGTCGAGCCACCAGCCTTTTTATGTGCCATTTGTCAGATCTCCTCTTAAGCGCTGATGCCAGTAATTTTCACATCAGTGAACCACTGACGGTGGCCAGCCTGCTTACGGTAGTGCTTACGACGACGAAACTTAACGATTTTAACTTTCTCGCCACGACCGTGAGCAACGATTTCAGCCTTGATCACGCCGCCTGAAACCAGTGGCGCGCCGATTTTCACGTCTTCGCCATTTGCGATCATCAGCACCTGGTCAAACTCAATGGTTTCACCGGTTGCGATGTCCAGCTTTTCCAGGCGAACGGTCTGACCTTCGCTTACTCGGTGTTGTTTACCACCACTTTGGAAAACCGCGTACATATAAAACTCCGCTTCTGCGCATGCCTTTCGTTCATCAGGCGGCGCGATAAATATTCACAATAGGGCGCGAATTCTACGCAAAACTCCAGCAGAAGACAAGTGCACTTTGCACTCTCTTGCAGAAAAAAAACACAGGCCGATCGCAAACGTTTCTCATCCGGAAAATTCAAGTACAATCAGTAACAGATTACCTGAACTCAGGCTGGTTAAAGCACGTACCATGAGCCGTTGAAACGAGTCAAAGCTGAACAGACGAATGAACTTAGAACAAATTAATGAATTAACCGCGCAGGATATGGCGGCCGTCAACCAGACCATCCTCGACCAGCTGAATTCCGAGGTCTCGCTGATTAATCAGCTGGGCTATTACATCATCAGCGGCGGCGGTAAGCGCATCCGTCCGATGATCGCCGTGCTCTCAGCACGCGCGCTGGGCTATCAGGGCGAACTGCACGTCACTAACGCGGCGCTGATCGAATTTATCCACACCGCGACGCTGCTGCATGACGACGTGGTGGATGAATCCGATATGCGTCGCGGCAAAGCCACCGCGAACGCAGCGTTCGGCAATGCGGCCAGCGTGCTGGTCGGCGATTTTATCTACACCCGCGCTTTCCAGATGATGACCAGCATGGGTTCGCTGCGTATCCTGGCGCTGATGTCCGAAGCGGTGAACGTGATTGCCGAAGGCGAAGTGCTGCAGCTGATGAACGTCAATGACCCTGACATCACCGAAGAGAGCTATATGCGCGTGATTTACAGCAAAACCGCGCGTTTGTTCGAGGCGGCGTCGCAGGCATCCGCCATTCTCGCCGAAGCGACTCCGGCGCAGGAAAAAGCGATGCAGGATTACGGTCGCTTTCTCGGCACGGCTTTCCAGTTAATCGACGATCTGCTCGACTACAGCGCCGACGGCGCCACGCTGGGCAAAAATACCGGCGACGATCTGAGCGAGGGCAAGCCGACGCTGCCGCTGCTGCATGCGATGCATAACGGCACGCCGGAACAGACGAAAATGATCCGCGAAGCGATCGAACAGGGCAATGGCCGTCATCTTCTCGAACCGGTGCTGGCCGCGATGCAGCAGTGCGGCTCGCTGGAGTGGACGCGCAAGCGCGCCGAACAGGAAGCGGACAAAGCGATTGAGGCGCTCAGCGCGCTGCCGGAATCCCCCTGGCGCAGCGCGCTTGAAGCGCTGGCGCATATGTCTGTACAGCGCGATTTCTGATATCTCCCGGAGCTGCCTGCGCAGCTCCGCTCTCTTCTTTCCTCTCTGCCTCGACTTTTTCAGCAATACATTCTGCCTGTTGCCGTACTTTTGCGTAGTGGTGCGCACTTCTCGGGACTGATCCAAAAATTACTGGAAAGAAATGGAACGTTTCTGTTATAAAATTTCTATAAATTTCCAGATAAGAGAAACCGATAACGCCCCCTGGCTCTACAGGGAACAGACATGCAAGGAACAAGGAGAATGCGATATGCAAAAAAGGAATAAAGACTGGCATCCCGCCGATGTGATAGCCGCGCTGCGCAGACGCGGTACGACGCTGGCGGCATTATCACGCCAGGCAGGGTTGAGTTCATCCACGCTGGCGAATGCCCTGTCGCGTCCCTGGCCAAAAGGTGAATGGCTGATTGCCGACGCGATTAACGTCCATCCCGCAGAGATCTGGCCAAGCCGCTACTACGATCCGAAAACGCACCTGCTGCTGGATCGTAAAAAGCGTATTCGATCCCCCGCAGGGAGTGAGAAGTGCAAGCAGGATCCCACCAGCACCTGAAGATCGTTCAGCCACAAAAAAACCAGCCGCGCGAACGTGGCTGGTTTCAGTAACGATAAAAGACGCGCTTACTCGCCGCTTACGCGCTCAATCTGTGCGCCCATCGCCTTCAGCTTGTCTTCGATGTGCTCATAGCCGCGATCGATATGGTAGATGCGATCCACCAGCGTCGTGCCTTCAGCAATGCAGCCCGCCAGCACCAGGCTCGCCGATGCGCGCAGGTCGGTCGCCATCACCTGCGCGCCGGAGAGTTTTTCCACGCCGTGACAGATAGCGGTGTTGCTCTCGATCTCTGCGTGCGCGCCCATGCGGATCAGCTCAGGGATATGCATAAAGCGGTTTTCGAAAATCGTTTCAGTGATCACGCCCGTCCCTTCCGCGACCAGGTTAAGCAGGGTGAACTGCGCCTGCATATCCGTCGGGAAGCCAGGGTGCGGTGCGGTACGCACGTTTACCGCTTTAGGGCGTTTGCCGTGCATATCCAGGCTGATCCAGTCGTCGCCGGTTTCAATGTCGGCGCCCGCATCGCGCAGCTTCGCCAGTACGGCGTCCAGCGTGTCCGGCTGGGTGTTGCGGCACAGCACTTTACCGCCCGAGATCGCCGCCGCCACCAGGAAGGTGCCGGTTTCGATACGATCCGGCAGCACGCGATAGACGCCGCCGCCCAGACGCTCTACGCCTTCAATGGTGATCTTATCGGTGCCTGCACCGCTGATCTTCGCGCCCAGCGTAATCAGGAAGTTGGCGGTATCGACAATTTCCGGCTCACGCGCCGCGTTCTCAATGATGGTGACGCCGGTTGCCAGCGTCGCCGCGCTCATGATAGTGACCGTCGCGCCGACGCTCACTTTATCCATCACGATATGCGCGCCTTTCAGACGGCCGTTGACAGAGGCTTTAACGTAGCCCTCTTCCAGCTTGATCTCCGCGCCCAGCTGCTCCAGACCCGTAATATGCAGATCGACCGGACGCGCGCCAATCGCGCAGCCGCCCGGCAGAGAAACCTGTCCCTGGCCAAAGCGCGCCACCAGCGGGCCCAGCGCCCAGATAGATGCGCGCATGGTTTTCACCAGCTCATACGGCGCGCAGTAGATATCGACCTGGCTGGCATCAACGTGGACGGAACCGTTGCGCTCAACCTTCGCACCCAGCTGGCTCAGCAGCTTCATAGTGGTATCGATATCGCGCAGCTTCGGCACGTTCTGGATCTCGACCGGCTCTTCAGCCAGCAACGCAGCAAACAGAATCGGCAGCGCGGCATTTTTCGCCCCGGAAATGGTCACTTCACCACTCAGACGGGTGGGGCCTTGCACACGAAATTTGTCCATTAACACGGCTCTCAATTAACTAAAGACGGGTAGAGCTCGCCAGCGGCGAGCGCCCATGGTGAAGGCTCAGAAACCGTTGAGTTTACGGTCACGCGCCCATTCAGCAGGGGTATAGGTTTTAATGGAGACGGCATGAATGCGGTTGTCGGCAATGTATTCCATCAGCGGCGCGTAAACGGCCTGCTGTTTCTTCACACGGCTCAGCTCGCCAAACATTTCACCTACGGCAATCACCTGAAAGTGGCTGCCGTCGTTGCTCATCACATGCACTTCTTCCAGCGGCAGCGCTTTCATCAGCACGGCCTGAATTTCACTGTTTTCCATTGCTCATTACTTAAGTTGAAAATGATAAAGGGTAACATCTTAGAGGAAAGCGGCGGACTCTTAAACATGGAAAAGCCCCTGCGAAAAACAGGGGCTTAACAGAGCAGAAAGCGATCAGCTGCTTTTTTCCGCAGAAACAATAATCTGCTGAAGATTGTAGAGAGTAATCAGCGACTGCAATTTATCGCTGATGCCGCTAAAACGCGGCGTGACGCCCTGCGCGCGCGCGATTTCCCGCAGATGCACCAGCAAAGCCAGACCGGCTGAATCGACGCGCGCCAGTCCAGAGACATCAATAATCTCCGCTTTGTCGATCAGCGTGTCGCGCTGCTGCCACAGCGCCAGCAGCGTATCGCGGTTCAGTTCGCCGTACAGCGACAGCGTGCTGGCGTCACGCTGCCAGCGTAATGACTCATGCATCGTTACTGTTTATCCAGCGTAATCGGCTGCGCCGCGTAGGTTTTAAGCTGTGCGGTCAGGCCGTCGATGCCTTTGGTGCGCAGCAGGTCGCTCCATTCGTTCTGTTTGGTGGTGATCATGCTGACCCCTTCCGCCACCATATCGTAAGCCTGCCAGTTTCCGGTCTGGCTGTTCTTACGCCACTGGAAATCCAGACGTACCGGCGGGCGACCGTTGGGATCGATAATGGTCACGCGAATCGCGATGATATTGGCGTTGCCCAGCGGCTGCTCCGGCTGGATCTGATAAGTCTGGCCGTGATAGAGCGCCAGCGCCTGGCCGTAAGCCTGCGCCAGATAATCGCCGAACGCGCTGAAATAGGCTTCACGCTGCGCCGGCGTCGCTTCCCGGTAGTAGCGGCCCAGCACTAACGCGCCGGCATATTTGATCTGCACGTAAGGCAGCAGCTCCTGGCGCACCACGTCGCGCAGGTAGTTGGGGTTCTGCTTGATTTTCGGCTGCTCGTTTTTCAGGCGGGTGAAGGTTTTCGCCGCCGCCTCGTTCATCAGCTTATAGGGGTTGGTTTGATCGGCTGCATTCGCCGCAGCCAGCGGCGCGATGACCAGCATGGCAACCATTAGTAAACGCTTAAACATCAATTTTTACCTCTCAGGGTTGGGCCGGGGCCGCAGGCGCGCTGTCGGCGCTCTGCGGATCCTTGTTATTCGTGCCATTTTTATTGTCGCCGCCGCTCTTATACAGGAACTGACCAATCAGGTCTTCAAGCACGATAGCCGACTTGGTATCGCGGAGCGTATCGCCGTCTTTCAGCATCGCCGAACCCAGCTCGGGATCGTCGAAACCTAAATTCAACGCTAAAAACTGCTCGCCGAGTAAGCCTTGCGTGCGGATCGCCAGCGAGCTGGTGTCGGAAATCTTATTGGCGTACTCATCGCTGATCGCCATAGTAACGCGCGGCAGCAGGGTTTTAGGTTCAAGAGAGATGTCGGTAACGCGGCCAATGACCACGCCGCCAATTTTGACCGGCGAGCTCACTTTCAGCCCGCCGATGTTATCGAAGGTAGCATAGAGCTGCCAGGTCGGCTGCGTGCCGAGCGACTTAAGATCCGCTACGCGCAGGCAGAGAAACAGCATCGCCACCAGCGCCAGAAGCATAAACACGCCAACCCAAATTTCGCTTTTTTTGCTTTGCATTGCTTTAGTTCCCAAACATCAGTGCTGTCAGCACAAAATCCAGACCGAGCACCGCCAGTGAGGCGTGCACCACGGTGCGCGTCGTCGCGCGGCTGATCCCTTCAGAGGTCGGAATCGCGTCGTAACCGTTAAACAGCGCGATCCAGGTGACCGTCACGGCAAAAACGGCGCTTTTGATAATGCAGTTGATTACGTCCGTGCGGAAATCGACCGCGTTTTGCATCGCCGACCAGAAAAAGCCAGGATCGATGCCCTTCCAGCTCACGCCTACCAGCGCGCCGCCTGCGATACCGACGGCGGTGAAGATCAGCGCCAGCAGCGGCATGCTGATAAAACCCGCCCAGAAGCGCGGCGAAACAACGCGACGCAGCGGATCTACCGCCATCATTTCCATGCTGGAGAGCTGCTCGGTCGCCTTCATCAGGCCAATCTCCGCCGTCAGCGCCGATCCGGCGCGGCCAGCAAACAGCAGCGCCGTGACCACCGGTCCCAGCTCGCGCAGCAGCGACAGCGCCACCAGCATGCCGAGACTGGTTTCCGCACTGTAGGTCGTCAGCACCAGATAGCCTTGCAGCCCCAGCACCATGCCGATAAACAGCCCGGAAACCACGATGATCAGCAGCGACAAAACGCCGACGCTGTAAAGCTGCCTGATAAGCAGCGGCGCGTGTTTACGAAAGGCAGGTTTGCCCACCAGTGCGTGAAACAGCATTAAGCCTGCCCGGCCAAAGGTGGAACAGGTATTGATTCCCCGACGTCCCAATGACGCCAGCGCCTTTAACAACATTGGCTTACATTCTCCCTGAGCCGGTTAAATCGGCAAGATAGTCTCCGGCGGCAAACCGGAACGGGACAGGTCCGTCCGCAATCCCATCCAGAAACTGACGCACGCGCGGATCGGGGTTTTCCCGCAGCTCCGGCGTGCTGCCCTGAGCGATGATTTTCTGCCCGGCTACGATATAGGCCCTGTCGGCGATGCTGAGTACCTCAGGCACATCGTGCGATACCACAATGCAGGTCAGACCCAGCGAGTGGTTCAGTTCGTCGATCAGCTTTACCAGCACGCCCATGGTAATGGGATCCTGGCCGACGAACGGTTCGTCAAACATAATCAGCTCTGGCTCAAGCGCGATAGCGCGGGCCAGCGCCGCACGCCGCGCCATACCGCCGGAGAGCTCCGCCGGCTTTAGCTGCGCCGCGCCGCGTAATCCCACCGCTTCCAGCTTCATCATCACCGTGCTGTGCAGCAGCGGCGCAGGAAGCTGAGTATGCTCACGCAGCGGCCAGGCCACGTTTTCATAGACGGTCAGATCGGTGAACAGCGCGCCGGACTGGAACAGCATGCTCATCTTTTTACGGGTTTCATAGAGTTTCGCGCGGGACAGCCGAGGAATGTTTTCGCCGCGAAACCAGATCTCGCCCCGATCGGGCTGCAGCTGGCCGCCAATCAGACGCAGCAGCGTAGTTTTACCTATGCCCGACGGTCCCATAATGGCCGTGACTTTTCCCTTTGGCACCGTCAACGAAATATCGTCGAAAATCGGACGATCGCCGCGTGAAAAACTGACGCCACGAACCTCAACCAGGTTCGTTTCCTGTTGGTCCATTATTACCTCTTCTGTGGAGCGGGCGTTATAAAGCGTACGATGGTAGCCTGTAACACGCCAGTGCACGATAGCTTTACAGAAACTTACCGCCTTCATTTGGCTAAAGCGGGCATAAAATTTACTTTTGCCGCTCAGACGGTCAAAATCAGCGCCTGTTTATGATGACAGAACCTGAAACCTGCCGCACAAGACGTGCCGGCAACGCATTTCATCCAAGGATTTTCCATGTTCGTAGCCTCTGCCCTGCTGATCATCGGTTTGATTTTACTGGCTTATGGTGCCGATCGCCTGGTGTTTAGCGCCGCGATCCTGTGTCGATCCTTTGGTATCCCGCCTCTGATTATCGGCATGACGGTCGTCAGCATCGGCACATCGCTGCCGGAGATGATCCTCTCTTTTTCAGCAGCGCAGCATGGCCAGATGGATCTCGCCGTAGGCACGGCGCTGGGCTCCAACATTACCAATATTTTACTGATACTCGGCGGCGCGGCGCTGCTGCACCCTCTGAACATATACTCCAACCTGGTACGACGCGAGCTGCCGCTGATGCTGCTGGTTTCGCTACTCAGCGGCCTGATGCTGTTCGACAACTACCTGAGCCGTCTTGACGGTCTTGGCCTGATCGCTATCGCCATCGTCTATTTGCTGGTGGCGATCCGCTTTGCCCGCCGCGCCGAACGCGACAATAGCGACACCCTGACGCGCGAACAGCTTGCGGAGCTGCCGCGTGAAGAGAGCGGCAATACAGTAGCCTTTCTCTGGCTGGCGGTCGCGCTGATTATTTTGCCGATGGCGACGCGCATGGTCATCGATAACGCTACCGCCTTTGCCGATTATTTCGGCGTCAGCGAACTGGTGATGGGCGGGACGCTGATCGCGGTAGGCACCAGTCTGCCGGAGCTGGCGACCGTGCTGGCAGGCGCGCTGAAAGGCGAAGATGATATCGCTATCGGTAATTTAATCGGCGCCAATATTTATAATATCGCCATCGTGCTGGGCTTACCGGCGCTGATAAATCCCGGCAGCGTCGATGAACACGCTTTTGCGCGCGATTACTGGGTGATGCTGGGAGTCAGCGTGCTGTTCGCCCTGCTCTGCCTGCAGCGCAGCCGCCGTATCGGCCGCGTTGCGGGTGCATTCTTACTCTGTGGTTTCATCGTCTGGGGCGCGCTTTTGTGGATTCAGCCCGCTTTCATCGACGGATAACAAAGGACCGATTTGCCATGTCAACTCAGCTTTCAATTGCGAATTTCGACTTTCAGACGGCGGGAAAAGCGGTACTGCGCATAGAGCGTGAAGGTCTGGAGCAGCTGGACCAGTATATTAACGACGACTTCACGCGCGCCTGCGAGATGATCTATCGCTGTCAGGGCAAAGTCGTCGTCATGGGCATGGGCAAATCGGGCCATATCGGCAAAAAGATGGCCGCCACCTTCGCCAGTACCGGCACGCCCGCTTTTTTCGTGCATCCCGGCGAAGCCAGCCACGGCGATCTCGGCATGGTCGGCCGCAGCGATATCGTGCTCGCCATCTCCAACAGCGGCGAGTCCAATGAGATTCTGGCGCTGATCCCGGTGCTGAAGCGACAGCATGTGAAGCTTATCTGCCTTACCAGCCGCCCCGACAGCGCGATGGGCCGCGTCGCGGACGTGCACCTGTGCGTGAAAGTGCCGCAGGAGGCCTGCCCGCTCGGACTCGCTCCCACCAGCAGCACTACTGCGACGCTGGTGATGGGCGATGCGCTGGCGGTCGCGCTGCTGGAAGCGCGCGGCTTTACCGCAGAAGATTTCGCGCTGTCGCATCCGGGCGGCGCGCTGGGACGCAAGCTGCTGCTGCACGTCAGCGACATTATGCACAGCGGCGACGAGATCCCGCACGTTACGCGCGACGCCTCGCTGCGCGACGCGCTGCTGGAGATCACGCGTAAAAATTTAGGGCTGACGGTAATTGTCGACGATCTGATGAAGATCGAAGGCATCTTTACCGACGGCGACCTGCGCCGCATCTTCGATATGGGCATCGACTTCCAGAAAGCCACTATTTCAGAAGTGATGACGCGCGGTGGCATTCGGGTTCGTCCCAATATGCTGGCGGTAGAAGCGCTGAACCTGATGCAAAACAAAAACATTACCGCGCTGCTGGTGGCCGATGACGATCGTCTGCTCGGTGTGGTACATATGCATGACATGCTGCGCGCCGGCGTAGTCTGAACAGGAAACGAGAATGTCGGTAAATACTTCCCTGGTGGAAACCTGCTACGGCCCGGTCAGCGCGGAGGTGATGGCGCGTGCCAGCCAGATCCGTCTGCTGATTTGCGACGTCGACGGCGTTATGTCGGACGGCGTGATCTATATGGGTAATAATGGCGAAGAGCTAAAAGCCTTTAACGTGCGCGACGGCTACGGCATCCGCTGTTTGCTAACCTCTGATATAGAGGTGGCGATTATTACCGGGCGCAATGCGCGCCTGATGGAGGATCGCTGCAAAACTTTAGGCATTCGTCATCTTTACCAGGGACAGTCGGATAAGCTTTTGGCCTATCGCGAACTTCTGGATAAACTGTCGCTTTCCGACGAACAGGTCGCCTATATCGGCGATGACCTTATCGACTGGCCGGTGATGGCCCGCGTAGGGCTGAGCGTGGCGGTAGCGGATGCGCATCCGGTATTGCTGCCGCGCGCCCATTACGTCACGCGCATCGCAGGCGGACGCGGCGCAGTGCGCGAACTGTGCGACCTGATTTTAATGGCGCAGAACAAATTTGAGGATGCCAAAGGGCAATCAGTATGAATAAAAGCAGGCGTTGGATAACGCTGATTCTGGCCTTGATTGCGCTGGTGCTGATCGGCTGGAACCTGACCAGCCAGGATGACAATAGTGCGCCGGTCGCCGCCAACGATCAGGAGCCGACCTATACCAGCGCGAATTCGAATACCGTGGTCTACAACCCGCAAGGGGCGCTGGCCTACAAACTGGTGTCGGAAAAAGTGACCTATTTCTCGGCGGATGAGGTGAGCTGGTTCGATAAACCGGTCATGACCACCTACGACGAAAATAAGGTGCCGACCTGGTCCGTGCGCGCCGATAAAGCCAAATTAACGAAAGATCGTATGCTGTATCTGTATGGCCATGTCGAGGTGAATACCCTGACGCAGGATTCGCAGCTTCAGCGCATCAAAACTGACAACGCGCAGGTCAACCTCGTCTCGCAGGATGTGACGTCCGACGATCAGGTGACCTTATTCGGGCGCGGTTTTAACTCTACCGGCATGAAGATGCGCGGAAATTTACGGACGAAAAACGCCGAGTTGATTGAAAAGGTCAAAACTTATTATGAAATCCAAAATGCACAACAACAGCCTTAAGTTTTTCCTGGTCGGCGCGCTGCTGGCGGCCAGTTTGCCCGCGCTGGCGGTGACCGGCGACTCGGACAAACCCGTCAACATCGATTCCGAGAACCAGGCGCTTGACCTGCAAGGCAATGTGGCGACCTTTACCGGCAACGTCATCGTGACCCAGGGAACGATCAAAATCACCGCCGATAAAGTGGTGGTGACGCGTCCCGGCGGCGACAGCAACAAAACCATCGTCGATGCCTACGGCAATCCTGCCACCTTCTATCAGATGCAGGACAGCGGCAAGCCGGTTCAGGGCCACGCCGCCAAACTGCACTATGAGCTGGCGAAAGATTTCGTTGAGCTGACCGGCAACGCCTACATTGAGCAGCAGGACAGCAATATTAAAGGCGACCGCATCACCTATCTGGTCAAAGAGCAGAAAATGCAGGCCTACAGCCAGGGCCAGAGCAAACGCGTCACCACCGTGCTGGTGCCGTCGCAGCTGCAGGACAAGAACGCTAACAGCCCGAAAAAGAGTAACTGATCGCTATGGCCACATTAATCGCAGAAAACCTGGCGAAGGCCTATAAAGGCCGTCGCGTGGTGGAAGATGTCAGCCTGCAGGTGAAATCCGGCGAGATCGTCGGCCTGCTCGGCCCCAACGGCGCGGGTAAGACCACCACCTTCTATATGGTCGTCGGCATCGTGCCGCGCGACGCTGGCCGCATCGTGATCGACCAGGAAGATATCAGCATTCTGCCGCTGCACGCGCGCGCGCGGCGCGGTATCGGCTATCTGCCGCAGGAAGCGTCGATTTTCCGCCGCCTGAGCGTCTATGACAACCTGATGGCGGTACTGCAAATCCGCGACGATCTTACCGAAGAGCAGCGCCAGGATCGCGCCAACGAGCTGATGGATGAGTTTCATATCGCCCATCTGCGCGACAGCATGGGTCAGGCGCTGTCGGGCGGCGAACGCCGCCGCGTAGAAATTGCCCGCGCGCTGGCCGCTAACCCTAAATTTATCCTGCTTGATGAGCCTTTTGCCGGCGTCGATCCCATCTCGGTTATCGACATCAAAAAGATCATCGAGCACCTGCGCGACAGCGGCCTCGGCGTATTGATCACCGACCACAACGTGCGTGAAACCCTGGCGGTTTGCGAACGCGCTTATATCGTCAGCCAGGGGCGCCTTATCGCTCACGGCACGCCGAACGAAATTCTTGCAGATGAGCAGGTTAAACGGGTTTATTTGGGCGAAGAGTTCAGACTCTGATAAGGTGTCGTTAATACGATGTTTGCTTAGGAAATTCCGTCCTGAATATGAAGCAAGGTTTGCAACTCAGGTTCAGCCAACAGCTGGCAATGACTCCGCAGTTGCAGCAGGCAATCCGGCTGCTGCAGCTCTCTACGCTTGAGCTGCAGCAAGAGCTGCAGCTGGCGCTGGAGAGCAATCCGCTGCTGGAGCAGGCTGAAGTGCATGAAGAGATCGACAGCCGCGACTATCAGGAAGATGAGGTGCTGGACACGCGCGAGGCGCTTGAACAGAAAGAGATGCCGGACGATCTGCCGCTCGACGCCACCTGGGACGAAATGTACACCGCAGGCACGCCTTCCGGCACCGGCACTGACTATCAGGATGACGAGCTGCCGATCTATCAGGGCGAAACGACCCAGTCGCTGCAGGATTACCTGATGTGGCAGGTGGATCTGACCCCTTTCACCGATACCGATCGCGCTATCGCCACCTCGATCGTCGATGCTATCGACGATACCGGATACCTTACCGTTTCGCTTGACGAGATCCTCGACAGCATGGGTAATGACGAACTGGGGCTGGATGAAGTCGAGGCGGTGCTGAAGCGCATTCAGCGCTTCGATCCCGTCGGCGTCGGCGCGCGCGATCTGCGCGACTGCCTGCTGGTGCAGCTTTCTCAGTTTGCGCCGACCACGCCAATGCTGGCCGAAGCGCGCCTGATTGTCAGCAACCACCTCGATCTGCTGGCTAACCACGATTTCCGCAGCCTGATGCGCGTAACCCGTTTCAAAGAAGATGTGCTGAAAGAGGCGATGCTGCTGATCCAGTCGCTGGATCCGCGTCCTGGCCAGTCGGTACAGACCGGCGAGCCGGAATATGTCATTCCCGACGTGCTGGTACGCAAGATCGGCACGCGCTGGACGGTTGAACTGAATGCCGACAGCGTGCCGCGTCTGAAGATCAATCAACACTACGCCGCCATGGGCGGCGCCGCGCGTAACGACAGCGACAGCCAGTTTATCCGCAGCAACCTGCAGGAGGCGCGATGGCTGATTAAAAGCCTGGAAAGCCGCAACGATACGCTGCTGAAAGTAACGCGCTGCATCGTTGAGCAGCAGCAGGCTTTTTTCGAGCAGGGCGAAGAATTTATGCGTCCGATGGTGCTGGCGGATATCGCGCAGGCCGTCGATATGCATGAGTCCACCATTTCGCGCGTGACCACGCAGAAATATCTGCACAGCCCGCGCGGCATCTTTGAACTTAAATATTTTTTCTCCAGCCACGTCAATACCGAAGGCGGCGGCGAAGCCTCCTCAACGGCTATCCGCGCGCTGGTGAAAAAATTAATCTCGGCGGAGAATCCCGCTAAACCCTTGAGTGACAGTAAGCTTACCTCCATGTTATCTGAACAAGGCATCATGGTGGCGCGCCGAACCGTCGCTAAATATCGCGAGTCTTTATCTATCCCGCCCTCCAACCAGCGTAAACAGCTGGTTTGACAGAAATGAGAAGGAAGACCTATGCAGCTAAACCTCACTGGGCAAAATGTTGAAATCACCGAAGCGCTGCGTGAATTCATCAGCAACAAATTTGCCAAACTGGAACACTATTTCGATCGTATCAATCAGGTTTATATTGTTCTGAAAGTGGAAAAGGTCACCCAGGTTGCGGAAGCGACCTTGCATGTCAACGGCGGCGAGCTGCACGCCACGGCGGAAGCGGAAGATATGTATGCGGCGCTTGACGGGCTGGTCGATAAACTCGCCCGTCAGCTAACCCGGCATAAAGACAAACTGAAAAAACACTAACCTTCACGCTTGCAGAGCGCGCGCCGCGCGCTCAGGGCGGTCTGGATGGGGCGGATTTACCGCCCCGTTTTGCCATCTGTGCAAGCGCCACGGGATACCGCGCGGTCGTTAAGCGCGGCAGGCCCGCGGCTCTGTGAACTCGCAAGTGAAACGACAATGAACAACGATCTGACACTGGAACTGAGCACCGTGCTGACGCCGGACTGTACGCGCAACGGCGTACACTGCCAGAGTAAAAAGCGCGCGCTGGAAATTATCAGCGAACTGGCAGCGAAGCAGCTTAATCTGCCGCATCAAACGCTGTTTGAAGCGATCCTGACCCGTGAGCGCATGGGCAGTACCGGTATCGGCAACGGTATCGCTATTCCGCACGGCAAGCTGGAAGAGGACACGCTGCGCGCCGTAGGCGTCTTTATCAGCCTTGACCAGCCTATCGCATTCGACGCGGTGGACAACCAGCCGGTTGATCTGCTGTTTGCGCTGCTGGTGCCCGCGGACCAGTGCAAAACCCACCTGCACACCCTGTCTCTGGTCGCGAAACGTCTGGCGGACAAGACCGTGTGTCGCCGCCTGCGCGCGGCACAAAGCGATGAAGAACTCTACGCCATTATTACAGAAGCTCCAGAGGAGCAGTAACGCGCGCTGCGCTTTTACCGGCGTGCGTGCCGGTTTAAAACGGGAGAGAAGGTCATGGTGCTGATGATCGTTAGCGGTCGGTCAGGCTCAGGAAAATCGGTGGCGCTACGCGCGCTTGAAGATATGGGTTTCTACTGCGTCGATAACCTGCCCGTGGTGCTGTTGCCCGAGCTGGCGAACTCGCTGGTGGAGCGTAATATTTCGGCTGCCGTCAGCATCGACGTGCGCAACATGCCGGAGTCGCCGGAAATTTTTGAAAATGCGCTGAACAATCTGCCGGACGCCTTTTCACCGCAGCTGCTGTTTCTGGACGCCGATCGCAATACGCTGATCCGCCGCTACAGCGACACGCGCCGCCTGCATCCGCTCTCCAGTAAAAACCTGTCGCTGGAAAGCGCTATCGACGAAGAGAACGATCTGCTGGAGCCGCTGCGCTCACGGGCCGATTTGATTATCGATACGTCTGAGATGTCGGTTCACGAGCTGGCGGAGATGCTGCGCACGCGGCTGCTGGGCAAGCGCGAACGCGAGCTGACGATGGTGTTTGAATCATTTGGCTTCAAGCATGGCATCCCTATCGATGCCGACTACGTTTTCGACGTGCGCTTTCTGCCTAACCCGCACTGGGATCCCAAGCTGCGCCCAATGACCGGCCTCGATCGCCCCGTAGCGGCGTTTCTCGATCGCCATACCGAAGTGCACAACTTTATCTACCAGACGCGCAGCTACCTCGAGCTGTGGCTGCCGATGCTGGAAACCAACAACCGCAGCTATCTCACCGTCGCTATCGGTTGTACGGGCGGTAAACACCGTTCGGTTTATATCGCTGAGCAGCTGGCGGACTACTTCCGCTCACGCGGCAAAAACGTACAGTCTCGCCATCGCACGCTGGAAAAACGCAAATCATGACCGTCAAACAAACTGTAGAAATTAAAAATAAGCTGGGCATGCATGCGCGTCCGGCCATGAAGCTGTTTGAACTGGTGCAGAGCTTTAACGCTGAGGTTCTGCTGCGTAATGAGGCCGGGACCGAGGCGGAGGCCAGCAGCGTTATCGCGCTGCTGATGCTCGATTCGGCAAAAGGCGGGCATATTGAAATCGAAGCCAGCGGCCCGGAAGAACAGCAGGCGCTGGCTGCCGTTATTGAGCTTTTCGAGGCTGGCTTCGACGAAGACTAATCGCTAGTTAAGATGATTACGCAGCAGGAAGCCTTCACCGCCCAGCTGGCGCATCTGGCGCATAATCCACTGCTGACGCTGGCGTATGTAGCCTGAGGGCGCATCGGCGCGAAACCGGATGGGATTAGGCAGCACGGCCGCCAGCAGCGCGGCTTCTGCTATCGTCAGGCGGCTGGCCGGTTTATGAAAATAACGCTGCGCCGCCGCTTCTACGCCAAAGGTTCCCTGACCAAATTCGGCAATATTAAGGTAGACCGTCAGAATGCGCCGTTTGGTCCAGACGGTTTCAATGCCGACCGTTAATCCCGCTTCCAGCCCCTTTCGCACCCAGCTGCGTCCATCCCAGAGAAAAAGATTCTTTGCCGTTTGCTGCGACAGCGTCGAAGCGCCGCGCATGCGCTCGCTTTCGCTGCCCAGCGCCGTTTCAATCGCATTGACGTCAAAGCCCCAGTGCTCTGGGAATTTCTGGTCTTCCGAGGCGATAACCGCCAGCCCCATCCAGGGAGAGATCTCGTCGTGCCCCACCCAGTCGGAATGCGCTACGTAATGAAAATCGCCGCGCAGCCAGGCGCCAATCTGCCGTTCCGCCATCACCGCTGAAAACGGCACGGGAAGAAAGGCAAACAGGGCAATTCCAGCCGCCCAGATACCCAATATAACGACAACAGCGCCGATACCGGCTCGTTTAATGCGACGCCAGCGGCTCCCTTTATTCTTGCTCATGCAATGTTCTCTTACCTGTTCCCTGCATTAATCAATTACCAGCGTGATGAAAGCCCCGTCTTGGTCAAAATCGCTGAAGAAGCGCAATAAGATGCGTTTTTTTTAATCTCAGCAGCGACATTCTACCCTCTAAATATTAAGACAGATCGAATGACATCAAGCACTTCCATCAAAAAGGAATCGGTTCCATACTTGTTTATCGCTTATCCCTTTCCACACCATATACTTAACCATTTGTGATAAGGATCGTTTTGAATCATTCACCTTTCTAAACTGTGCCTTTTGGCGCGCTGTTCTGCTTTTCACCATTTGACCATGATGGTTACACAATATACACCGTCAGGCTGCTAATTTGATCTTTCTGGTGACCTCTCAGGCGCTCAGTTGCCCGGCTGAAACCCTGCAAATCAACAGGACTTAAATCAAATCTGGAACTTTAGGGTCATGCTTTCCAAAACGTTTTGGATAAAGTGAGGTTAATACCCTGTTATCCCATAAATTTCATTGTGTTACATTGATAAAAAGCGGCCCTGGCGGGTCAGACCCTTTTTCCCGTGTTTGAGACCATGTTCCGATCGTTCAGGCAAACAAAAACCGCACAAAAAATAGAACAATTGGTCAAAATAAGCGCAATGCAACGCAGAAATTAATTCCTTGCTTGACTGTGTTGCCAAATTAATGTTTTCTGTATTTAAACGCTGCTCAACATCACACATTTTAATGAATCTTTCCCTGGTCATTAATGAATTTGCTAAGGTGATGACAGACGTTAACCAATACCACGCTGCTGCACTTTAACTCCTCTAAGTATAGCAACAGCGCCTTTTTCCCTGGTGTTGGCGCAGTATTCGCGCACCCCGGTCTTCGACTGGGGTCATTTTTTTTAAGCCCCTGGCTTTTCTCTTTCCGCTACCCAGTCACGCAGCACCTGAACGTCATGACGCCACTCCTGTTTTAGCTCTTCAATCCATTCGCCTACGTTGTCCCACCATGCCGGCAGTTCCGGGCTCTGGATCTGCTTAGCCACCTGCTGTAGATGCTGTAACCCGACCGATCCCGCCGCGCCTTTGATTTTGTGCCCCTCTTCCGCAATGCCTTTCTGATCGCGCGCCATCAGATTTGAATCCAGCACCTCAAGATAGCCAGGCATCATCTGTTCAAACATCGTCAGGCTCTGCGTAATCAGGCTGGGGCCCACCAGCTCGATATATTGCTCCAGCATCGGCACATCAAGCAGCGTGCGCGTCTTGTCATCGCTTTCGGGACGGTCAGCCTCGCTCTCTTCGCTCTGATGATCCCAGAACTTTTTAATCATGGCGGTCAGCGCCGGCACGGATAGCGGCTTGCTGAGCACATCGTCCATGCCGGCATCCAGATACTCTTTCTTATCCTTGAGCACGTTGGCGGTCAGCGCCACCAGCGGCGGCAGGCTGGCGCCTGGGTAGCGCTGATGAATAGCGCGCGAGACGTCGAGACCGGTCATATCCGGCAGCTGGATATCCAGCAGGGCGAGATCGAACTCCAGCGGGTCGAACATCTCCAGCGCGGCCTGGCCGGTCATGGCGACTTCAACGCTACAGCCAAGCTTCTCCAGCACCGAGCGCGCCACGATCACGTTCAGCTCGATATCTTCTACCAGCAAGACGTGCAGCGCCGGCAGCGGCATGCTGTCGTCTCTGTCGTCATCCTCCACCTCTTCCGCCACGCGTGGCGCTTTGATCAGCACGGTAAAGCAGGAGCCTTGTCCCGGCGCGCTGCGCACGCTGATATCACCGCCCATCGCCTGCGCCAGTCGACGCGATACCGCCAGTCCGATGCCGGTGCCGGTCGCCGGTTTGCCGCCGTGCTGATCTTTCACCTGATAGTACATGGCGAAGATCTTGTCCTGCTCCTCCTGCGGAATCCCCTGCCCGGAGTCCTCAACCTCAAAGCGCAGCGTCTCGTTCTGCTCATAGGCGACGCGCACTACGATCTCCCCATGCTGGGTAAACTTCACTGCGTTGCCGATGAGGTTCCACAGAATCTGACGCAGGCGCGTGCCGTCCGCGCAAATCTTATGCGGCAGCGGCAGGTTCGGTGCCATAACGAACTTCAGTCCCTTCGGCTGCGCCAGCAGTCCAGAGAGGTTCTCCAGATCCGCGAGGAAGCCGGTGAAGTCGAGCGGCTGGTTATCCAGCTGCACCTTGCGGCGCTCGATCTTGTCCACCTCAATGACGTCGTTAAAGATATTGCCCAGCGTAATAGCGGAAACGTGGATAGTTTTCAGGTATTTCAACTGCTCCTGATTGAGATCGGTATCAAGCAGAATACGGCTCAGGCCGACAATGCCGTTAAGCGGCGTACGCAGCTCATGGCTGATAGTAGAGATAAAGGTGGTTTTCTCCCGGCTGGCGTTCTCCAGTGCGTCCTGATAGCGTTTACGCTCGGTTATATCGCGGCCGAAGCCCATCAGTCCGCTGCGTTTGCCTACGCGGTCGTAGTAAGGCACTTTGCGGATTTCAAAACAGGCTTTGCGCCCGTCAGGGTATTGCAGCCACTGTTCGTAGGTAAGCGAGACGTTATGACGGAAGACCTTCTCATCCGTCTCCAGCACTTTGGTAGCGGCATCCTCGTCGTAAATATCGCGCGGCGTCAGGCCAATCAGCTGTTTTTCGCTTTTTCCGGTCAGCAGCTCCATAGCGCGGTTACAGCCGGAGAATTGCTTGTCGATGTTGCGGTAGAACACCAGATCGGGGGAAGCATCGAGGAAAGAGCGCAGAAATGAGGATTGCTGTTCCAGCTCGATCTGCGCCTGTTCACGGCGGGCCATCTCTTCGCGCAGCTTATCCATCACCTGCTCGCGCGCCTGCTCCGCTTTAATACGATCGCTAATTTCCTGGTTGAGCTGTGTAATGGTCTCTTTCATCTGCTGGTTTAGCTCTAAATCGCGGGTGCGCATCTCCTCCAGCTTATCCACCAGCCGCGACAGACGCTGGCGTGACTCTTCCAGCTGATCGACCACCACGGAGAGAAAGTAGACCGCCCAGGGCGTAATCAGCAGCCCGAAGAAAACCGAGCGGACGACGTCAATGCTCTCGACATGTCCGCGCAGCACCATGGTCACCGCCATCTGCACGACCATCGCCAGCACCACCAGCGCCGACGCCAGCAACAGCGAAAAACGCACCAGTCCCAGCTTAACCATTAAATCAACGTAATACTGCGCCAGCAGGCGAATCTGTTTCATACGAACTCCCTGGAAAAGAACAGGCTCATCATAGCGTAATTACCCTACCGTTGGCGCGACGACGCGCAGGAAAGCGCGCGTTATGCCCTGTTATGGTGCATCTGACGCCACGATCGGCGACGATGTCCGCGCAGACGCTAAATCACTTGACTAATTGTGCCAACCGAATAATCTGGAGGGCCGCCTGTTTACCGGCGATTGTGATCTAAGTCTTTCATTTCTCTATTTGCCGACAGCGTTCCGTTGTCCCGGCACCTCTTTATTCTTTTGAATAGAAATTCATTTTAACTGCGTGGATAATCGAACCTGTTCTGATTAATTTTACTTATGGCGACCCCGCGTTTGATTCAAATATGCCGTTATAAGAAAAACAGATACATGATGTGCGGGTAATCTGCTATGTAGCAGATTCTGCTGTTAAAGCCCTTCCAGCCAGCACGGGAATGGGATATGACCGCTTCATGACAGTGAGACAGTTCACATTTCCGCCGGTCCTGCTAAATGGCCAACCGACAGTTTTTTAGGGTTAAATTCAATTAAATTCAATAAGTTAATTCATTTAACCTTGATAAAAAGACGACCAGGAACGCTATTTGACGTAATTCCGCTTTCCCGATAAGTTGGAAATCCGCTGGAAGCTTTCTGGACGGGTGCTCAACTCGTCATATTTATGCAGTAACAGAGATTCCCCCTGTAACAAGACCACGACGCTTGTGACAACGACGCCAACGGCCAGACAGATGGGGCGACACAGGAGTGCAGCGCACGATGCGCATCAGCCTGTCGCTTAGCTCTTTCTGCGCCCGTAGCCCGACCAAAGGGAATCCACAGAGCCTGGGGAGGTTCACTGAAATGTTGTATGACAAATCCCTTGAAAAGGATAACTGTGGTTTCGGCCTCATCGCCCATATAGAAGGCGAACCTAGCCACAAGGTAGTGCGTACCGCCATTCATGCACTGGCCCGTATGCAACACCGCGGCGCGATCCTTGCCGACGGCAAGACCGGCGACGGCTGTGGTCTGTTATTACAAAAACCTGACCGCTTTTTCCGTGTAGTGGCGGAAGAGAAAGGCTGGCGCCTGGCGAAAAATTACGCCGTGGGCATGCTTTTCCTCAGCCACGATGAGGAAGAGGCTCAGGCGAGCCGCCGCATCGTGGAAGAGGAAGTGGTCCGTGAAACCCTCTCTGTGGTCGGCTGGCGCGACGTGCCCGTCAATCAGGATGTGCTGGGAGAGATTGCTCTCTCTTCTATGCCGCGCATTCAGCAACTTTTTATCAATGCGCCGGCTGGCTGGCGTCCGCGCGATATGGAGCGTCGTCTCTATATGGCTCGCCGCCGCGCGGAAAAGCGCATTGAGCAGAGCGACGATAAAGCGTTCTACATCTGTAGCTTCTCAAACCAGGTCAATATCTATAAAGGCCTGTGTATGCCGGCCGACCTGCCGCGCTTTTATCTCGATCTGGCGGATCTGCGTCTGGAGTCGGCGATTTGCCTGTTCCATCAGCGCTTCTCCACCAACACCGTGCCGCGCTGGCCGCTGGCGCAGCCGTTCCGCTATATGGCGCACAACGGCGAAATCAACACCATCGCTGGCAATCGGCAATGGGCGCGCGCGCGCGCCTACAAATTCAATACGCCGCTGATCCCCGATCTGCAGAACGCCGGACCGTTCGTTAACGAAACCGGCTCCGACTCCAGCTCAATGGATAACATGCTGGAGCTGTTCCTGAACGGCGGCATGGATTTAGTGCGCGCTATGCGCCTGCTGGTGCCGCCCGCCTGGCAGAACAACCCGGATATGGATCCGGAGCTGCGCGCCTTCTTCGACTTTAACTCGATGCATATGGAGCCGTGGGACGGCCCGGCAGGCATCGTAATGTCCGACGGCCGCTATGCCGCCTGTAACCTTGACCGTAACGGCCTGCGCCCAGCGCGCTACGTGATCACCAAAGACAAACTGATCACCTGCGCCTCCGAAGTTGGCATCTGGGATTACCAGCCGGACGAAGTGGTGGAGAAAGGCCGCGTTGGGCCTGGTGAACTGATGGTGATCGACACCCGTATCGGACGCATTCTGCATTCGGCGGAAACCGATAACGATCTCAAGAGCCGCCACCCCTATAAAGAGTGGATGGAGAAAAACGTTAAGCGTCTGGTGCCGTTCGAAGATTTGCCCGACAACCAGGTCGGCAGCCGCGAGCTTAACGACCCGCTGCTGGCGACATACCAGAAGCAGTTCGGCTACAGCAGCGAAGAGCTCGACACCATTATCCGCGTGCTGGGCGAGAACGGCCAGGAAGCGGTCGGCTCAATGGGCGACGATACGCCGTTCGCCGTGCTCTCCAGCCGTCCGCGCATCATTTATGACTATTTCCGCCAGCAGTTCGCGCAGGTGACTAACCCGCCAATCGATCCGCTGCGTGAAAACCATGTGATGTCGCTGGCTACCAGCATCGGCCGCGAGATGAACGTATTCTGCGAGGCGGAAGGCCAGGCGCATCGCGTCAGCTTTAAGTCCCCTATCCTGCTGTGGTCCGATTTCAATCAGCTGACCACGATGGAAGGCGAATATTATCGCGCCGATACGCTGGATTGCACCTTCGACCCGGCGACGCAGACGCTGGAGCAGGCGATGCATGCTCTGTGCGACGAGGCAGAGCGTATGGTACGCAACGGCACTGTGCTGCTGGTGCTCTCCGATCGCGCTATCAGCGAAAACCGTCTGCCGGTTCCGGCGCCGATGATCGTCGGCGCGGTGCAGACGCGCCTGGTTGAGAAAAACCTGCGCTGCGACGCCAATATCATCGTCGAGACCGCCAGCGCGCGCGATCCGCACCACTTCGCCGTGCTGCTCGGCTTCGGCGCGACCGCTATCTATCCTTACCTCGCCTATGAATCGCTGGCGAAGATGGTCGACAGCAACGTCATTGAGAAAGATTATCGCGCGGTGATGCTGAACTACCGTAACGGCATCAACAAAGGTCTCTACAAGATCATGTCCAAAATGGGCATCTCGACTATCGCCTCCTATCGCTGCTCGAAACTGTTCGAAGCGGTGGGCCTGCATGCCGATGTGTCGAGTCTCTGCTTTCAGGGCGTCGTCAGCCGCATCAGCGGCGCGAACTTCGCCGACTTCCAGCAGGATCTGACCAATCTGGCGAAGCGCGCCTGGCTGCAGCGTAAACCGCTGGACCAGGGCGGCCTGCTGAAGTACGTGCACGGCGGCGAATACCATGCCTACAACCCGGATGTGGTCGCTACGCTGCAGCGCGCCGTACAGAGCGGCGAATACAGCGACTATCAGGAGTACGCGAAGCTGGTGAACGAGCGTCCGGTAGCGACGCTGCGCGATCTGCTGGAGCTGCAGCCGGGCACCGAATCGATCCATATCGACGATGTCGAGCCGGCCAGCGAGCTGTTTAAACGCTTTGATACCGCAGCGATGTCAATCGGCGCGCTCAGCCCGGAGGCGCATGAGGCGCTGGCCGAAGCGATGAACTCGCTCGGCGGCTACTCTAACTCCGGCGAAGGCGGCGAAGATCCGGCGCGCTACGGCACCAATAAAGTATCGCGCATCAAACAGGTCGCATCGGGCCGCTTCGGCGTTACGCCAGCCTATCTGGCCAATGCCGACGTGATTCAGATTAAAGTGGCGCAGGGCGCCAAGCCTGGCGAGGGCGGTCAGCTGCCGGGCGATAAAGTAACGCCTTACATCGCGAAGCTGCGCTACTCCGTACCGGGCGTTACGCTGATTTCGCCGCCGCCGCATCACGACATCTACTCGATTGAAGATCTGGCGCAGCTGATTTTCGACCTGAAGCAGGTGAACCCGAAGGCGATGATTTCGGTGAAGCTGGTCTCTGAACCGGGCGTCGGCACCATCGCTACCGGCGTGGCGAAAGCCTATGCCGACCTGATCACTATCGCAGGCTATGACGGCGGCACCGGTGCCAGCCCGTTAAGTTCGGTCAAATATGCGGGCTGTCCGTGGGAGCTTGGCCTGGTGGAGACGCAGCAGGCGCTGGTCTCCAACGGTCTGCGCCACAAGATCCGTCTGCAGGTAGATGGCGGCCTGAAGACCGGCCGCGACATTATCAAGGCGGCGATCCTGGGCGCAGAAAGCTTCGGCTTCGGCACCGGCCCGATGGTGGCGCTGGGCTGTAAATACCTGCGTATCTGTCACCTTAACAACTGCGCGACCGGCGTAGCGACCCAGGATGACAAGCTGCGTAAGAACCACTATCACGGCCTGCCCTTCAAGGTAACTAACTACTTTGAGTTCATCGCGCGTGAAACCCGCGAGCTGATGGCCAGCCTGGGCGTAAAACGCCTGACCGACCTGATTGGCCGCACCGATCTGCTGAAAGAGCTGGATGGCTTCACCGCCAAGCAGCAGAACCTGGATCTCTCGTCGCTGCTGAAAACGGCAACGCCGATGCCGGGCAAAGCGCTGCACTGCACCGAAGGCAGCAACCCGCCGTTCGACAAAGGCGAGCTGAATAAGGCGCTGCATGACCAGGCGATGCCGTTTGTGGAAGCAAGACAGAGTAAGACCTTCTTCTTCGACATCCGCAACACCGACCGCTCCGTAGGCGCGACGCTTTCTGGCGCTATCGCGGCGATCCACGGCGACCAGGGGCTGGCGGCGGATCCGATCCGCGCGCACTTCTCCGGCACCGCCGGTCAGAGCTTCGGCGTGTGGAACGCAGGCGGCGTCGAACTGACGCTGACCGGCGACGCCAACGACTACGTCGGCAAAGGGATGGCTGGCGGTATGCTGGCGATCCGTCCGCCGGTCGGCTCCGCGTTCCGCAGCCACGAAGCGACCATTGCGGGCAATACCTGCCTCTATGGCGCGACGGGCGGCAAGCTGTTCGCCGCAGGCCGCGCAGGCGAGCGTTTCGCAGTGCGTAACTCTGGCGCGATTACGGTCGTTGAAGGGATCGGCGACAACGGTTGTGAATATATGACCGGGGGCATTGTCTGCGTACTGGGCCGCACCGGCGTGAACTTTGGCGCTGGCATGACGGGCGGCTTCGCCTACGTGCTGGATGAAGATGGCGAGTTCCGCAAGCGCGTCAACCCGGAGCTGGTGGAAGTGCTTAACGTCGACGAGCTGGCGATCCACGAGGAGCACCTGCGCGGCTTAATCACCGAGCATGTGCAACACACCGGCTCCAGCCGCGGCGAGGAGATCCTTGCCAACTGGCCGCTCTGGTCGTCGCGCTTCGCCCTGGTTAAACCCAAGTCCAGTGATGTTAAAGCGTTGCTGGGTCACCGCAGTCGTTCCGCAGCCGAGCTGCGTGTGCAGGCACAGTAATAGTTCGCCCCGTCTGGCGCGCCGCGCCGGACGGGATAGCCGTAAGAGGTTACGATGAGTCAAAACGTCTATCAATTTATCGACTTGCAGCGCGTTGACCCGCCAAAGAAGCCGCTGAAAATTCGTAAAATTGAGTTTGTGGAAATCTATGAGCCCTTTTCCGAGAGCCAGGCGAAGGCGCAGGCCGATCGCTGTCTCTCCTGCGGTAACCCTTACTGCGAGTGGAAGTGTCCGGTTCACAACTACATTCCTAACTGGCTGAAGCTGGCGAACGAAGGCCGCATTATGGAAGCGGCGGATCTGTCGCATCAGACCAACAGCCTGCCGGAAGTGTGCGGACGCGTTTGCCCACAGGATCGTCTGTGCGAAGGCTCCTGCACCCTGAACGACGAGTTCGGCGCAGTCACTATCGGCAATATCGAGCGCTACATCAACGATAAAGCGATGGAGATGGGCTGGAAGCCGGATATGTCGCACGTTAAACCGACCGGCAAGCGGGTGGCGATCATCGGCGCTGGCCCGGCGGGCCTCGCCTGCGCCGACGTGCTGACGCGTAACGGCGTGAAAGCGGTGGTCTACGATCGCCATCCGGAAATCGGCGGCCTGCTGACCTTCGGCATTCCGTCGTTCAAGCTGGAAAAAGAGGTGATGGTCAAACGCCGTAAGCTCTTTACCGAAATGGGCATTGAGTTCCAGCTGAATACCGAAGTGGGCCGCGATGTACAGATGAGCGACCTGGTGAACGCCTATGATGCGGTTTTCCTTGGCGTCGGCACCTATCAGTCGATGCGCGGCGGACTGGAGAATGAGGATGCGCCAGGCGTCTATGACGCGCTGCCGTTCCTGATCGCCAACACCAAACATACCATGGGCTTTGCACAGCAGGACGACCAGCCTTACGTCAATATGGAAGGCAAGCGCGTCGTGGTGCTGGGTGGCGGCGATACCGCGATGGACTGCGTACGTACCTCTATCCGTCAGGGCGCGACGCACGTGACCTGCGCCTATCGTCGTGATGAAGCGAATATGCCGGGCTCGAAACGTGAGGTGAAAAACGCACGTGAAGAGGGTGTAGAGTTTCAGTTCAACGTGCAGCCGCTGGGCGTCGAAATCAACGCCAGCGGTCGCGTCAGCGGCGTGAAAGTGGCGCGTACCGAGATGGGCCAGCCCGATGCGGCAGGACGTCGTCGCGCTGAGATCGTGCCCGGCTCCGAGCATGTTCTGCCCGCAGATGCAGTGGTTATGGCGTTCGGTTTCCGTCCGCACAAAATGGAATGGCTTGCCGACTTTAGCGTAGAGCTGGATGGACAGGGACGCATTATCGCGCCGGAACACGCGGAGAGCGCCTTTCAGACCAGCAATCCTAAAATCTTCGCCGGCGGCGATGCGGTGCGCGGTTCAGATCTGGTGGTGACAGCGATTGCCGAAGGCCGTAAAGCCGCAGAAGGCATTATGGACTATCTGGAAGTGTAAGATTCAACAGCGACAAAAAAGCCGGCTATCGCAGCCGGCTTTTTTTATCTTTTATTTCACCACGCGCAGCGACGGGCGATTGCCGCGCGGCGGCGGATCGTCATCCGGCGAGTTATCTTCTTCGGTGGCGTCGTCCGGACGATCGCCATCAATCACTGACATCACAGGATCGGCCGAGGTCTCTTCTGCGTCCTGGCCACCCAGCTCATAGGCCGGTTCCGGCTCGAACATAGTGCCCGCGCCATTTTCACGCGCGTAGATCGCCAGAATGGCGGCCATGGGTACGGAAACCTGACGCGGCACGCCGCCGAAACGCGCATTGAAACGCACTTCGTCGTTGCCGAGTTCCAGATTGCCGACCGCGCGCGGCGCAATGTTCAGCACAATCTGGCCATCACGCGCGTACTCGAGCGGCACCTGAACGCCTTGCAGATTGATGTCGACCACCAGATGCGGCGTTAGCTGGTTGTCGAGCAGCCAGTCGTAAAACGCACGCAACAGGTAAGGACGACGGGCTGAGAGTTGCGACATTTCCATAGATTAGCCCCGGGCTTGCAGGCGCATTTCACGTTCCGCTTCCGTCAGTGAAGCGAGGAAAGAGTCACGCTCGAATACGCGATTCATATAGCCTTTCAGTTCTTTCGAACCGGCACCGGCAAGATCGATGCCCATAGACGGCAGACGCCACAGCAGCGGCGCCAGATAGCAATCCACCAGGCTAAACTCTTCGCTCATAAAGAACGGGGTGCGGGCGAACAGCGGCGCAATCGCCAGCAGCTCTTCACGCAGCTGTTTACGCGCGGCTTCAGCTTCCTGACCGCTGCTTTTTTCAATAGTGTGCATCAGGCTGTACCAGTCCTGCTCGACGCGGTGCATCATCAGACGGCTTTCGCCGCGCGCAACCGGATAGACCGGCATCAGCGGCGGATGCGGGAAGCGCTCGTCCAGGTATTCCATAATGATGCGGGATTCATACAGCGTCAGTTCGCGATCTACCAGCGTCGGCACAGTGCGATACGGGTTGAGGTCAATCAGATCCTGCGGCAGGTTATCCATTTCGACCTGCTCGATCTCTACACTAACGCCCTTTTCAGCCAGTACGATGCGTACCTGATGACTGAAAATGTCAGTAGGACCGGAAAACAGCGTCATTACCGAACGTTTGTTGGCAGCGACAGCCATGAAAACCTCCAAGTTTGTTCACAAAAAGTTACTGCGAATAGCCAACCACACGGCGACTCACCTGCTCAATCGTTCGCTCACAGCCTGCGCTAGCCTTGTCTCTCCGACATCCCGACGGTTGACCGACATAACACGCCGACTTATGGGCGCAAAGTGACACAGAGTTTACCAGATTTTGGGCAGCTTGTGGGCGAGGATTCAAGATTTGCGGGGAATTTGCGAGCAGCGCAGAGATTTTATCGCTATTCAAACGCGCCGGAGAAGAAAATAAAAAACCCGCCGAAGCGGGTTTTTTGTGCCAATCGTAGCAGCCGGAGCCGCAAACAATTAACGCTTGGAGAACTGCGGACGACGGCGTGCTTTACGCAGACCGACTTTCTTACGTTCAACCTGACGTGCGTCACGGGTAACGAAGCCCGCTTTACGCAGTTCAGCACGCAGAGATTCGTCGTACTCCATCAGAGCGCGGGTGATGCCGTGACGGATCGCACCTGCCTGACCAGAAATACCACCACCTTTAACGGTGACGTACAGATCGAATTTACCAACCAGGTCCAGCAGCTCAAGCGGCTGACGAACTACCATGCGGGCAGTTTCGCGACCGAAATACTGTTCCAGAGAACGTTGGTTGATAACGATGTTGCCACTGCCCGGCTTAATGAATACGCGAGCGGTGGAGCTTTTGCGGCGACCAGTGCCGTAGTTTTGAGTTTCAGCCATTGCCTGTAATCCCGATTAAATGTCAAGAACTTGCGGTTGCTGTGCCGCATGGGTGTGCTCGTTGCCCGCGTAAACTTTCAGCTTACGGAACATTGCACGGCCCAGCGGGCCCTTCGGCAGCATGCCTTTAACCGCGATTTCAATCACACGCTCAGGACGGCGAGCAATCATCTCTTCAAAGGTCGCCTGTTTGATACCACCGATGTGGCCGGTGTGGTGATAGTAAATCTTGTCAGTACGCTTGTTGCCGGTAACGGCGACTTTGTCAGCGTTCAGAACGATGATGTAATCACCAGTATCAACGTGCGGAGTGTACTCCGCTTTATGCTTACCACGCAGACGGCGCGCCAGTTCAGTCGCCAGGCGACCCAAGGTTTTGCCAGTTGCGTCAACAACATACCAGTCACGCTGTACGGTTTCTGGTTTAGCTGTAAAAGTTTTCATCGAAAAGCTTACCCAAATTAAGTTACACGTTGGTGAAAACCCAAACGCTTAAGTAAACGGTTGAGGCTCACACGACCATTTTGACCAGCAAGCCCACCCCTTCGGATAGAGTTACCGGAGCACAACGGATTCGGGAAATAAATCCAGTTGCTGTAACGTGGGGTCGCAAGATTATAGAGAAGTCGATTACAAAAATCGAACTCTATTTGATCTTTTTATTGGGCGCGATCAGGGCAGATGCGGCAGCCGCAGATACTCTTCGCTCTGCATCTCCTGCAGGCGCGACAGGCAGCGCTGATACTCAAATTTCAGCCGCGTGCCCTGATAGATTTCGTACAGCGAGGTCTCCGCCGCGACCACCAGTTTGACGTGGCGCTCGTAGAACTCATCCACCAGCGCGAGGAAGCGTCGCGCCTGATCTTCGGTTTTATAAATCATCACCGGCACGTCATAGAGCAGCACGCTGTGGAAGCGGCGCGACAGTTCGATGTAGTCATGCTGGCTGCGCCCTTCCCCGCACAGCGTCAGGAAGTCGATTGCCAGCACCCCTTCGCTGACGCCCAGCGTCGCCATCTGGCGATGGTTAATCTCCAGCACCGGCGCGTCGTCGCGCGCGCTGCCCGCCAGCGCCTTAAACATGCGTTCCATCTCGGCGTGCGTCGCCTCATTCAGCGGCGCGTTCCACAGGTGCGCCGAGGTCAGCGTGCGTAGCCGGTAGTCGATGCCAGCGTCGACGTTCATCACGTCGCAGTGCTGTTTGATCTGCTCAATCGCCGGCAAAAAGCGCGCGCGCTGCAGGCCGTTGCGATAGAGATCGTCTGGCGGAATATTCGACGTCGCCACCAGCGTGATGCCGCGCGCGAAGAGCGCCTCCATCAGCGTGCCGAGCAGCATAGCGTCGGTAATATCGGAGACGAAGAATTCATCGAAGCAGAGAATATCCGTTTCAGCTTTAAAACGGTCGGCGATCGTCAGTAAAGGATCGCTCTGTCCCTGCAGTTGGGTCAGCTCTTCATGCACGCGCAGCATAAAACGATGGAAGTGCAGGCGCAGCTTGCGGTTGCCAGGAATAGACTGAAAAAACAAATCCATGACCCAGGTTTTGCCGCGCCCTACGCCGCCCCACATATAGAGGCCGCGTACCGGCGCCTGCGTTTCGCTTTTCTCTTTGCCCATCAGTCGGGACAGGCGGCCGAATAATCCTTTGCCGCTCGCAGGTTGCTCAGGCTGACGCGCCATCAGCGCCCGCTGAACAGCGTCCAGTCGGGTGATCGCTTCGCGTTGTACATCATCGGGTTTAAAGTCGCCCTGCGACAGCGCCTGCTCATAGCGCGCAAGCGGAGATGAGGTTTGCATGGTTCTCTCAGAATCCCTGATAAGGTCTTATTCACAGTTCGGTTGATGAAAAAAAGGCCGCTCTACACTAAGGCATGCCGCCTCAGAGTTCCACATCCATAAGATTAACGGGTATAGTGGCTATTATTGAAATGGTGGATGCCCTACAAGCAACGGAAATTACATGGGAGTCATTATGACCTGGGAATACGGGCTAATTGGTTTAGTAATTGGCATTATTATCGGCGCGGTTGCCATGCGTTTCGGTAACAAAAAGCTGCGTGAGCAGCGCAGCATGCAGTACGAGCTGGAGAAGTCCAAAGCGGAGCTGGCGGATTACCGCGAAGAGCTCACCAACCACTTCGCACAGAGCGCAGAGCTGCTGGATAATATGGCGCGCGACTATCGCCAGCTTTATCAGCATATGGCGAAAGGATCGAACGATCTGCTGCCGAACCTGCCGGGCGAAAAAAATCCTTTTGCCTATCAGCTGACTGAAGCGGAAGCGGATAACGATCAGGCGCCGGTTCAGATCCCGCGCGACTATTCTGAAGGCGCTTCCGGCCTGCTGCGTGGCGAACGCGCCGCGCGCGACTAATCTTATTGGGGCGCAATCACGTTGCGCCCCGCATTTTTGCGAACCCGACCCTGAATCAGCTGTCACATACGTTTACTCCCCCACTTTTCGCAGCGAGAGCGTTGTAGCAATGAAAAAACAAGCACGACTGTTAAGCGCATTAGCCTTGAGTATTGGGATGAGCCTTGCCGCAGCGCCTGCTGCGATGGCGACATTGCCCGCGCAGATTCAGGGCCAGCCGTTACCCAGCCTGGCGCCGATGCTGGAAAAAGTGTTGCCGGCGGTAGTCAGCGTCCACGTTGAAGGTACGGAAGCGGCTAGCCAGGCGCAGGATATTCCCGAACCGTTAAAACGCTTCTTCGGTCAGGGACCGGGCGGCGATCAGGCGCAGCCGTTTGAAGGCCTGGGCTCCGGCGTGATTATCGACGCCGCTAAAGGCTATATCCTCACCAATAACCACGTGGTTAACGGCGCGGACAAAATCAGCGTTCAGCTTGGCGACGGCAGCGAATATGATGCGAAGCTGATTGGACACGACGAACAGACCGACATTGCCCTGATTCAGGTTGAAGGCGCGAAGAACCTGACCCAGGTGAAAATCGCCGACTCCGATCAGCTGAAAGTCGGCGACTTCGCCGTGGCGATCGGCAACCCGTTTGGTCTGGGTCAGACTGCCACCTCCGGCATTATTTCCGCGTTGGGCCGCAGCGGGCTTAATCTGGAAGGCCTGGAAAACTTTATCCAGACCGACGCCGCCATTAACCGCGGCAACTCCGGCGGCGCGCTGGTCAATCTTAATGGCGAGCTGATCGGCATCAACACGGCGATCCTGGCCTCAAGCGGCGGCAATATTGGTATCGGCTTCGCTATCCCCAGCGATATGGCGATGAATCTGGCGCAGCAGCTGATCAAATATGGCGAAGTGAAACGCGGCCAGCTCGGTATCAAAGGTACCGAAATGACAGCGGATATCGCCAAGGCGTTTAACGTCGATGCGCAGCGCGGCGCGTTCGTCTCCGAGGTGCTGCCGCAGTCCGCCGCCCAGAAAGCGGGGATTAAGTCAGGCGATATTATTACCTCGATTAACGACAAGCCGATCACCAGCTTTGCTGAACTGCGCGTGAAGGTGGGTACCACCGCGCCGGGCGAAAAAGTGAAGCTCGGCCTGCTGCGCGACGGCAAGCCGCTCTCGGTCGAGGTAACGCTGGAGCAAAGCGCGCAGAGCACTGCGAGCGCCCAGTTAATGTCACCTGCGCTCCAGGGCGCAATGCTGAGCGACGGCGCGACGAAAACCGGCGACAAAGGCGTGAAGATCGACAGCATTGAAAAAGGCACGCCTGCTGAGCAGGTCGGTCTGCAAAAAGAGGACGTGATTGTCGGTGTTAACCGCACGCGCGTTACCAGCCTTGCCGAGATGCGCAAGGTGCTGGAAGGCAAACCGCCGGTGCTGGCGCTGAACGTCGTACGTGGCGGCGAATCTATCTACCTGCTGCTGCGTTAATCTTCTCTACAGGCGAACAACACGATCGCGTGTTTGTTCGCCTTTCTCGTGCTATTCTGCCCTGCGATCTCCCCCTGGCGTAAGTTAACACCATGTTTCCTAAACTTTTGCGTTCAGTGGTGTTGGGCCTGATAGTCGCGGGCATTTTGCTTGCGGCGCTGCCCGCACTGCGTATGGGCGGCACCAGTGCCCTTCTCGACCATGACGACAGCAACGATAAGACGCCATTCAGCTTTAATGCCGGCGTCCGCCGCGCCGTGCCCGCGGTAGTCAACGTCTACAACCGCAGCGCCCACGGCAATAACAACCGCGGTATTACCACGCTGGGTTCCGGCGTGATCATGAACGCCAAAGGCTACATCCTTACCAACAAGCACGTTATCAACAATGCCGATCAAATTATCGTCGCGCTGCAGGATGGCCGCTTCTTTGAAGCCAACCTGGTGGGCTCGGATGCGATGACCGATCTGGCGGTGCTGAAAATCACCGCCTCCAGTCTGCCGGTTATCCCGATTAACCCGCACCGCGTGCCGCATATCGGCGATGTGGTGATGGCGATCGGCAACCCCTATAACTTAGGACAAACCGTTACGCAGGGCATTATCAGCGCCACTGGCCGCATCGGGCTGAGTTCATCGGGGCGCCAGAACTTCCTGCAAACGGACGCCTCCATCAATCAGGGCAACTCCGGCGGCGCGCTGATTAACTCGCTGGGCGAGCTAATGGGCATCAACACCCTGACCTTTGATAAAAGCAATGACGGCGAGACGCCGGAAGGCATTGGTTTCGCCATCCCTACCGCGCTGGCGAGCAAGATTATGGATAAGCTCATCCGCGACGGTCGCGTTATTCGCGGCTATATCGGCATCACCGGGCGCGAGCTGCCTGCGCTGCATAATCAGGGCAGCGGCATCGATCACGTTCAGGGCATTATCGTTAGCGTGGTAACGCCAGGCGGACCGGCGGAGAAAGCGGGCATTCAGGTGAATGACGTGCTGCTGAGCGTCAACGGCAAACCGGCCGTTTCCGCTCAGGAGACGATGGATCAGGTCGCGGAGATCCGCCCGGGCTCGGTGATTAAAGTCGACGTATTACGCAACGATCAGAAGCTGACGCTGCCGGTCACTATTCAGGAGTTTCCTGACAGCGAGAACTGATTCTGAGGGCAGTTGCCTCTTTCAGACGGCTTCAGCGTTGAGAAGCGGGTAGCGGGAGCCGAAGAGCAAAGCGTCCCGCGCCAGGGAAGGCGCGGGCCGAGCGAGCAAGGATGCCTTGAGCGACTTTGCGATCGGTTCCCGCTACCCGCTCAGGCCCAGAAGCTACAGCCAGCAAGGCCCTTCTGCTTCTAACTGCGATCCACCGGGAAAGCGATAACCTCGCTCAGCGAATCCGCCTTCAGCGCCAGCATAATCAGACGATCTACACCGAGCGCCACGCCGGAACAGTCAGGCATGCCATGCGCCAGCGCATCCAGCAGAAAATTATCGACCGGATGCTGCGGCAGCCCGCGCGCCGCGCGCCGACGATTATCCTGCTCGAAACGCTGGCGCTGCTCGCGGCTATCGGTCAGTTCACGGAAACCGTTCGCCAGCTCCACGCCTTTGTAATAGACCTCAAAACGCTCCGCGACGCGGTGATCTTCAGTGCTGATCTCGGCCAGCGCCGCCTGACTGGCTGGAAAATGGTAAACGAAGGTCGGCTTATCGATACCAATCTTCGGCTCTACGCCCAGCATAAACAGCAGCATCAGCAGCGTATCACGATCCTCTTCGCGGTTTGCCAGCTCGCCTTCGCCCAGCTTCTCCGCCGCTTCGCGCAGCTGCGCTTTATCGGCAGACAAGGGATCGAGATCGAGATGGCGAATAAACGCCTGCTGGTAGGAGAGCGACTCAGCGCTGTCGCACTCCAGCACCTGCTGCAGCAGATCGTCGACCTCATTCATCAGGCGGTACATATCGTAATGCGGACGATACCACTCCAGCATGGTGAATTCAGGATTGTGGTGACGACCCGCCTCCTCGTTACGAAAGCAGCGCGCCATCTGATAAATGGGTCCGCTGCCCGCGGCCAGCAGGCGCTTCATATGGTATTCCGGGCTGGTCATCAGCCAGAGATCGCGTCCCTGCGTCGCGCCGGGGCCAACAAAGCGCGTCTGAAAGGGCACCAGATGGATATCGGTGACGGTCGCCTGGCTCATCGCCGGCGTATCGACCTCAAGCACGCCGCGATCGGCAAAGAAACGTCGAATTTCCGCGAGGATAGCCGCACGTTTCAACAAATTGGCAATGGGTGCGCTCGGCTGCCAGCTTGCCGTTTCGCTCATGGTGATGACTCCGTATACAAATAAGGGGTGGAAGTCTACCTGCAATGCCCTCCGCAGACAATGAGCCGTCCGAACCCAGAGAAAAATCGCAGCGGCAACTATACTTAATCTGTTCAGCTAAAAAGGAATCGCGTATGTCCCCATGGAAAACCTTTATCGCAGGCCTGAGTTCAGTGCTGTCAGTAGCCTGCTCTACCACGCCGCCGAAAAACGTTACCGTTGTCGAAGGGTTCGACAGTCAGCGTTATCTCGGGACCTGGTATGAAATAGCGCGTCTCGACCACCGCTTCGAGCGCGGCCTGGAACAGGTTACCGCAACCTATAGCCCGCGCGATGACGGCGGTATCAAGGTGGTTAACCGCGGCTACAAGCCGCAGAAGCAGAAATGGCAGGAGAGCGAAGGCAAGGCGTACTTTACCGGCGATCCGCAGCGTGCCGCCCTGAAAGTCTCGTTCTTTGGTCCTTTCTACGCCGGATACAACGTTATCGCGCTGGATAAGGATTACCGCTACGCGCTGGTGTGCGGTCCCAATCATCACTATCTCTGGATATTATCGCGCACGCCGCAGCTGGAAGAGGGCGTGAAGCAGAAGCTGGTAGATCAGGCGCGGCAGGCCGGTTTCCCGGTGGATGAGCTTATCTGGGTCAAACAGAAATAACCGGTACGAAGAGATCGTACCGGCTTGAAGGAATTACTGCGCAGTACGCTGAATAGCCTGGCCGCCCGCTTCTACGTCCTCGCCGACACCACGGGTGGTGTTACAGGCGGACAGCAGAGAAGAGAGCACCAGCACTGAGAAAATCGCAACAATACTTTTCTTTAACATGGCAATGTCCTTTTTGTGGTTGCAGTCAAGTACAGCGCTTTAAGCATAGACTGCTTATGGCCAAACGTACTGAAACGCACAGAAAAAGGTTATCTACCGGGTCTATTTTGCCGCGCGCGAGATGGCGCCGCCAAGGTGGGAAACATCTTCGCCGAAGCCATGAAAAGTATTACAGGCGCTGAGCGCGGAACAGGCCAGCAGCACAAGAGTGAAAAGCGTTAGCTGTTTTTTCATTCTTCTTTACTCACCAAAGAAAAAGGCGCATCCCAGGATGCGCCTTCGCACTTATTTTACGCGTGACACGTATTCGCCGGAGCGGGTATCAACTTTAACCACTTCGCCGATCTGTACGAACAGCGGCACTTTCACCACGGCGCCGGTCGCCAGTTTGGCAGGCTTGCCGCCAGTACCAGCAGTGTCGCCTTTCAGGCCTGGATCGGTTTCAATGACTTCCGCTTCGATAAAGTTCGGCGGCTGAACGGCGATGGCTTTGTTGTTCCACAGCGTGACGATACACTCTGAGTTGTCCTGCAGCCACTTCTGCACGTCTTCCAGGATCTTCGCTTCGACCTGGTACTGTTCGAAGGTTTCCGGGTGCATAAAGTAGAAGAAGTCGCCGTCGTTGTAAGAATATTGCAGCGTCATATCAACAACATCCGCACCTTCAGCTGAGTCGGTAGACTTGAAGGTTTTCTCAACGCGCGTACCGGTCAGCAGACGACGCATTTTAACGCGTGCGAATGCCTGGCCTTTACCTGGCTTAACGAATTCACTGGATTCGATGGCATAAGGTTCGCCTTCGAACATGATTTTAAGACCGGAACGAAAATCGTTGCTAAGATAAGTCGCCATAAAGGCCCTCTGTAAATATTGAACTGGTAATAGCCAAAAAAATGGCACACATTGTAACCCTAAAAACCCCTTCCAGAGAAGATTGGTTGCAGCAACTTGCTGATGTTGTCACCGAACCTGATGAATTACTGCAACTTTTAGGCCTCGAACGGCATGCGGAACTGGCAGCTGGTCATGATGCCCGCCGGCTTTTCGCGCTGCGCGTGCCGCGCGCCTTTATCGCCCGCATGAAACCAGGCGATGCGCAGGATCCTTTGCTGCTGCAGGTGCTCACCCAGCGCCAGGAGTTTATTCAGGCGCCAGGCTACAGCGCCGATCCGCTCGACGAACAGAGCAGCGTGGTGCCGGGCTTATTGCATAAGTATAGAAACCGCGCGCTGCTGCTCGTCAAAGGCGGCTGCGCGGTCAACTGTCGCTACTGCTTCCGCCGTCACTTTCCCTATCAGGATAACCAGGGCAATAAACGCAACTGGCAGACGGCTATCGACTATATCGCGGCCCATCCCGAGCTGGACGAAATCATCTTCTCCGGCGGCGATCCGCTGATGGCGAAGGATCATGAGCTGGCGTGGCTGATCGACGCGCTGGCGCAGATCCCGCACCTGAAACGCCTGCGTATCCACAGCCGTCTGCCGGTCGTCATCCCGGCGCGTATTACCGACGGGTTGTGCCAAATCCTCGCCGAAACGCGTTTACAGGTATTGATGGTGACGCATATCAACCATGCGCAGGAGATTGACGAACCGCTGGCGGCCGCGATGCAGCAGCTTAAGCGCGGCGGGGTCACCTTGCTGAACCAGAGCGTCCTGCTGCGCGGCGTCAATGACAACGCGCAGACGCTCGCTAACCTCAGCAACGCCCTGTTCGACGCGGGCATCCTGCCCTACTACCTGCACGTTCTGGATAAGGTGCAGGGAGCGGCGCACTTCTTTGTCTCCGACGAAGAGGCGCGCGCGCTGGTACGCGAGCTGCTGACGCAGGTGTCCGGATATATGGTGCCGAAGCTGGCGCGCGAGATCGGCGGCGAGCCGAGCAAAACGCCGCTCGATTTGCAGTTGCGTCAGGAGTAGAGGAGAAGGGATATCGGGCTGCCGTCCCCTTTTCAGGCCAGGTGAAACGGCGCGAAGGGCAAAGCCGCTATCTCAAGCCGGGCTTTGCGCCTTCTAAAAATTTACGGCCGGTAAGACCGGCCGTTATCAATAAGCTTGCGAACGCGATTAGCCTTTCGCCGGGCACTTATAGACCTGCCCATTCATTTTGCTGTCCAGCGGCGCGAAAGCGGACCACAGGTTTTGCGTCGGGCTGGTCGCGCCATAAATCACGTTGCCGCCCATTTCCGCCGCGCGGTTGCGCAGATCGTTGGCCGCGCCGCGCAGAGAGCTGCCCTCGCCGCCGGAGCCGCTCAGCCAGTTACTTTGTGAACCGGTGACATTTCCCAGAAGCTGACATTCGCTGCCCGGTTGTTGGTCGGTGAAGGTGACACGTTCGCCGCCAGCGCTCAACTGGTGAGAGCTGCTGCATCCAGCCAGCAATAAAGTACCGACCGCCAGTCCGAGCAAGAGGTTAATCCGCATTGTAATCCCCATTTATTATCATCAGTATCGGGCGGCAGCGTAGCAGAAAAATGTCTCTTTTTTCTGAACATTCATTGCCCTGAACCCGCAAAGCCGAAGTATTGCGCCCTTACTTATACCCTTTTCATCTGCAAAAGAAAAACCCCCGACCGTTTCCGATCGGGGGTTTTTCAGATGACGAAAGCGTCAGGGCAATTACATCATGCCGCCCATACCGCCCATGCCGCCCATGCCGCCAGCGCCAGCACCTAAATCAGGCGCGTCGCCTTTCGGCAGGTCGGTCACCATGCACTCGGTGGTGATCATCAGACCGGCAACAGAGGCCGCGTACTGCAGCGCAGAACGGGTCACTTTGGTCGGATCCAGGATACCGAAGTCGATCATGTTGCCATACTCTTCGGTCTGCGCGTTGTAACCGTAGTTGCCGTCGCCGTTTTTCACGTTGTTGGCAACAACAGACGGCTCTTCGCCTGCGTTGGAAACGATCTGACGCAGCGGTGCTTCCATCGCGCGCAGCGCGACTTTGATACCGACGTTCTGATCTTCGTTCTGGCCAGTCAGGTCAGCAAGCTGTGCCGCTACGCGCACCAGCGCTACGCCGCCGCCAGCTACCACGCCTTCTTCTACCGCAGCACGGGTTGCGTGCAGGGCATCTTCAACGCGCGCTTTCTTCTCTTTCATTTCAACTTCAGTTGCTGCGCCCACTTTCAGAACGGCAACGCCGCCTGCCAGTTTCGCTACGCGCTCCTGCAGTTTTTCTTTGTCGTAGTCAGAGGTCGCTTCTTCGATCTGCTGACGAATCTGCGTCACGCGGCCAGAAATAGCAGACTCTTCGCCCACGCCATCGATGATGGTAGTGGTGTCTTTGTTGATCACTACACGCTTCGCCTGGCCCAGATCCTCCAGCGCCGCTTTTTCCAGCTCCATACCGATCTCTTCAGAGATAACGGTACCGCCGGTCAGAATAGCGATATCCTGCAGCATGGCTTTACGACGGTCGCCGAAGCCCGGCGCTTTCACTGCAGCCACTTTCACGATGCCGCGCATGGTGTTGACCACCAGCGTTGCCAGCGCTTCGCCTTCTACGTCTTCAGCGACGATCAGCAGCGGTTTGCCTGCTTTAGCAACGGCTTCCAGCACCGGCAGCATTTCGCGGATGTTGGAGATTTTTTTGTCAGCCAGCAGGATGAACGGTGATTCCAGCTCAACGGCGCCGGTTTCCGGCTTGTTGATGAAGTACGGAGAGAGGTAGCCGCGATCGAACTGCATACCTTCAACCACGTCCAGCTCGTCCTGCAGACCGGTGCCTTCTTCAACGGTGATCACGCCTTCTTTACCCACTTTTTCCATCGCCTGCGCGATCAGGGTGCCGACGCTTTCATCGGAGTTAGCGGAAATGGTGCCGACCTGAGCGATAGCTTTAGAGTCAGAGCAAGGTACGGACAGCGCTTTCAGCTGCTCAACAGCGGCGATAACCGCTTTGTCGATACCGCGCTTCAGATCCATCGGGTTCATGCCTGCAGCTACAGCTTTCAGACCTTCGTTAACGATAGACTGCGCCAGTACGGTTGCGGTGGTGGTACCGTCGCCCGCTGCGTCGTTAGCTTTAGAAGCGACTTCTTTCACCATCTGCGCGCCCATGTTTTCGAACTTGTCTTCCAGCTCGATTTCACGCGCTACGGACACGCCATCTTTAGTGATGGTCGGTGCACCAAAAGATTTATCCAGAACCACGTTACGGCCTTTCGGGCCCAGGGTAACTTTTACTGCATCTGCCAGTACGTTCACGCCGCGCAGCATTTTTACGCGAGCGTCATTACCGAATTTTACGTCTTTAGCTGCCATTTCAATTGTCCCTTAAATTCGTTTCGTTCAGTGAATTTCGCGTAATTACGCTTCAACAATCGCCAGAATGTCGCTTTCAGAGATGATCAGCACTTCTTCGTTGTCGATCTTTTCGGTTTTTGCGCCGTAACCTTCGCTAAAGATCACCAGGTCGCCCACTTTGACGTCCAGCGGCTTCACATCGCCATTTTCCAGGATGCGACCATTGCCCACGGCCAGTACTTCGCCACGGGTTGATTTGCCTGCTGCAGAGCCGGTCAGAACGATGCCGCCAGCAGATTTAGCTTCAACTTCTTTACGCTTGACGATAACGCGATCGTGCAACGGACGAATTTTCATTAGATAGCTCTCCTTTGAGAAGTCCAATCATTCATTTTTGGGTTGAACGCCGGGCTGCAGGGCTTCCGGCCTCGTGGTGCAAGAGATAGGGTCGGACAAAATCGCTTTCAAGGGGCGGCAGGACAATTTTTTTTACCTGGTTATGACAACTGCCTGTTTTTTGCGCAACAGCGGCGCTTTTAGCGCCGCGCATAAAAAAAGCGTGGCCCGCAGGTCACGCTTCTCTTTAGGGCGCCTTTAACGATCGCGACGATCGTCATGGCCGATACGATCGCTCTCCTTACGTTCATATTCGCCATCAACGGTAAATCCGCCGTCAGGGCCAGCGCCCGGCCCGCGCCAGACGCGCAGGTGCGGCATCAGCTTAAGCGTCAGATGTTTCTGCACTGGCGGCAACAGCAGCAGCAGGCCGAGAAAATCGGTAAAGAAACCGGGCAGCAACAGCAGGAAACCGGCGATAATCAGCGATACGCTTTTGATCATCTCTTCAGCCGGACTCTCGTTGCGCGCCAGCTTCTCCTGCATCAGCATAAAGTTTTTCATGCCCTGGTTTTTCACCAGCGACACGCCAATCGCCGAGGTGAAAATCACCAGCAGCATGGTCAGCAACACGCCCAGCGCGTGAGCCACCTGAATAAACAGCGTGATCTCAATCCAGGCGAGCGCAAAAATAATGATTAACGGTAACCAGCGCACCGTATTCTCCTTTTAGTCGGGCTGCTCTGCGTCAGGCAGACAGCGAAAAATGCCCTGTTAAACGGCATAGCCATGAGATGGGCCTGTGGCGCGGCGAATTCAACCGCTGTTTTCAAATATTTACAGTAGGGTTAAATTTGTGCGCGATATCACATATCGCGGTTATTGCAACGATAATTGGTGCACGGATACGTATCCAGGCTCGCGCTTTAGCCCGACGGCAGCATATGATCGTGCGCGCCGGTGGCGAGGCGGATACACTGTCCGCTCCGGCTTTCCACGACAAATCAATACATCACCTGTGATGGATGGCGCCAGCGCAAGCGGCCAATAACAAGAAGGTTATCATGGCGAACAACATTCGTATCGAAGAAGACCTGCTAGGCATGCGTGAAGTCCCCGCCGATGCCTACTATGGCGTTCATACTCTGCGTGCGATTGAAAATTTCCGTATCAGCAACAGTAAAATCAGCGATATTCCCGAATTCGTGCGCGGCATGGTGATGGTGAAAAAGGCCGCCGCGCTCGCCAATAAAGAGCTGCAGACCATCCCGCGCAATATCGCCAATACCATTATTCAGGCCTGTGACGAGGTGCTGAACAACGGCAAGTGCATGGATCAATTTCCGGTCGACGTCTATCAGGGCGGCGCGGGCACCTCGGTCAATATGAACACCAACGAAGTGCTGGCTAATATCGGGCTGGAGCTGATGGGCCATCAGAAAGGCGAATACCAGTTCCTTAACCCGAACGATCACGTCAATAAGTGCCAGTCCACCAACGACGCCTACCCCACCGGTTTTCGCATCGCGGTCTACAGCTCGATCCTGAAGCTGCTGGACGCCATTAAAGAGCTGGGCGAAGGCTTCGAGCGCAAAGCGGCGGAGTTCGAGACCATTCTCAAGATGGGCCGCACGCAGCTGCAGGACGCGGTGCCGATGACGCTGGGCCAGGAGTTTCACGCTTTTCACGTCCTGCTGAACGAAGAGACGCGCAGCATTCTGCGCACTGCCGAGCTGCTGCTGGAAGTGAACCTCGGCGCTACGGCGATCGGCACGCGTCTGAACACGCCGGACGGCTATCAGCAACTGGCGGTCCAGCGTCTCGCCGAAGTCAGCAACCTGCCGGTGGTGCCGGCGGAAGATCTGATCGAAGCGACCTCGGACTGCGGCGCCTACGTGATGGTGCACTCTTCGCTGAAGCGTCTGGCGGTGAAGCTGTCGAAGATCTGTAACGACCTGCGCCTGCTCTCTTCCGGTCCGCGCGCGGGCCTTAACGAGATCAATCTGCCAGAGCTGCAGGCTGGCTCCTCGATCATGCCCGCGAAGGTCAACCCGGTAGTGCCAGAAGTGGTTAACCAGGTTTGCTTCAAGGTGATCGGCAACGACACCACGTTGACCATGGCAGCGGAAGCGGGTCAGCTACAGCTCAACGTAATGGAGCCGGTGATCGGCCAGGCGCTGTTTGAATCAATCAGCATTCTGACCAACGCCTGCTACAACCTGCTGGAAAAATGCGTTAACGGCATTACCGCCAACAAAGCGGTGTGCGAAGCCTACGTCTTCAACTCTATCGGCATCGTGACCTACCTCAACCCGTATATTGGTCATCACAACGGCGATATCGTCGGCAAGATCTGCGCGGAGACAGGTAAAAGCGTGCGCGAAGTCGTGCTGGAGCGCGGTCTGTTGACCGAAAGCGAACTGGACGACATTTTCTCGGTGCAGAACCTGATGTACCCGGTTTATAAAGCCCGTCGCTACACTGACGAAAACGAACAGTAACTCTTTTACGTAATAATAAGAAAGGCGCGCCGCGATCAACACGGCGCGCCTTTTTATTTGGTACATAACCGGCTCTTTTCACTCTGATGAGGTGACGAATGATCGTCGTTGAATTAGCGATCGTCCTGCTGGCGATCTGGTTGGGCGCGCGTCTGGGCGGGATCGGAATCGGCTTCGCGGGCGGTCTGGGCGTGCTGGCGCTGACGCTGGTCTGTGGGCTGAAGCCGGGCGCGATCCCTTTTGATGTCATTGAAATTATTATGGCGGTGATCGCTGCTATCGCCGCGATGCAGGTAGCGGGCGGTATGGATTATCTGGTCAGCCTGGCAGAAAGGCTGCTGCGCCGTCATCCGCGCTACGTCACCCTGCTGGCGCCGCTGGTAACTTATATGATGACGCTGCTGGCTGGCACCGGCCATACCGCCTTCTCGACGCTGCCGGTCATTGCCGAAGTCGCGAAAGAGCAAGGCGTTCGCCCGTCGCGTCCGCTTTCTATCGCCGTGGTCGCCTCGCAGATCGCCATTACCGCTTCGCCGCTCTCTGCCGCGGTGGTCTTCTTCGCCTCCCTGCTGGAGCCACGCGGCGTCGGCTATATCTCCCTGCTGGCGGTCGCGATCCCCTCGACGATGATCGGCCTGTTTCTCGCGGCGCTGGTGACCAACTTCCTCGGCAAAGAACTGCATGAAGATGAGGTTTACCAGGCGCGCCTCGCCAAAGGCGAAGTGCGCCTGCGTGGGGCCAGCCGTTATGAAAAGAAGCCGGGCGCAAAACGGTCGGTGCTGCTATTTCTGGTCGGTATCGTCGCCGTGGTGCTCTACGCCACCGCTATCAGCGATGGGGTGGGATTAATTGCCAATCCGCCGCTGCCGCGCAACGAAGCGATAGTGGTGTTTATGCTGACCATCGCAACGCTCATTTCGCTGAGCTGCAAAATCGACACCAGCGCCATCCTCAGCGCCAGCACTTTTAAGTCGGGCATGAGCGCCTGCGTCTGCGTGATGGGCGTCGCCTGGCTCGGCGACACCTTCGTCAAAGCGCATATCGGTGAGATCCAGCAGCTGGCGGGTGGTCTGTTGCAACAGGCGCCCTGGCTGCTGGCGGTGGCGCTCTTTTTCGCCTCAATGCTGCTCTATTCGCAGGCGGCGACCGCCAAAGCGCTGATGCCCGCCGCGCTGCTGCTGGGCGTTTCGCCGCATACCGCTATCGCTTCCTTCGCCGCCGTTTCCGCGCTGTTCGTGCTGCCGACCTATCCGACGCTGCTCGCCGCCGTCGAGATGGACGATACCGGCTCAACGCGGATCGGCAACTATGTTTTCAATCACGCCTTTATCGTGCCCGGCGTGCTGGCGATTGCGCTTTCAGTGCTGTTTGGCTTTTTGATTGGCGGTCTGGTGCTGTAGCGCCGTTACAACCTGTAAAGCCTGAAGCGCCGCTAGCGTGCTATCATCCTCGCTTTCCGCAACAGGAGCGACGCAATGAACGCCGTTGTGATTCTTTGTACCGCGCCGGATGAAGCCTGCGCGCGTCGGCTCGCCGCCCAGGCGCTGGAAGCGAAGCTTGCCGCCTGCGTTACGCTGCTGCCCGGCGCAACTTCACTTTACGTCTGGCAAGGCAAACTTGAGCAGGCTAGCGAAGTTCAGCTGCTGTTAAAAAGCGATACGACGCACCAGCAGGCGCTGATGGATCTGCTTAAGCGCGAACATCCTTATGATGTGCCTGAGCTGCTGGCGCTACCGGTTCAACATGGAGACAGTGAATACTTGTCATGGCTGCACGCATCTCTTGCCTGATCGCCTTTGTGCTGGCGCTGTTTATTGCGCTGCCGACGCAGGCGTCGATTTTCACCTCTAACGGCAATAGCCGCTTTGTTCCTGTGGAGCAGGCGTTTGCCTTCGATTTCAGCCAGCAGGGCCATCAGCTGACCCTCAGCTGGAAAGTCAAAGAGGGTTACTACCTTTACCGACAGCAGATTCATGTCAGCGCGCGCCAGGCGCAGATAGCGCCAGTGGCGCTGCCGCCAGGCCAGCCGCATGAGGATGAGTTCTACGGCAAAAGCGAAATCTATCCGCAGGATCTCCGCGTGCCGGTACAGCTACAGCAGGCCGCCAGCGGCGCCAGCCTTGTCGTGACCTATCAGGGCTGCGCGGCGGCAGGCTTCTGCTATCCGCCTGAAACGCGCACCATTCCGCTAACGCCGGTGGCCGCCGACGCGGCGACGCCAGCGGTCAGCGTCCCGCCCGCTCCCGCAACGCCGCTGCCCTTCTCGCCGCTCTGGGCGCTGTTGATCGGCATCGGCGTCGCCTTTACCCCCTGCGTGCTGCCGATGTATCCCCTGATCGCCGGGATTATCCTCGGCGGCCAGCGCAGCGGCTCTCTGCTGCGACTGTTTAGCCTGGCGTTAGTCTATGTCTTGGGCATGGCGCTCACCTATACGCTGCTGGGCGTGGTGGTTGCGGCGGCGGGCCTGCGCTTTCAGGCGGCGCTGCAGCATCCTTATGTCCTGATCGGTCTGTCGCTGATTTTCACCCTGCTGGCGCTTTCGATGTTTGGTCTGTTTCAGCTGCAGCTTCCCGCCAGCGTCCAGACGCGCCTGACGCTCTGGAGCAATCGCCAGCAGGGCGGTTCGCTGCCCGGCGTCTTCCTGATGGGCGCGCTGGCGGGGCTGATCTGCTCGCCCTGCACCACTGCGCCGCTCAGCGCCATCCTGCTCTATATCGCCCAGAGCGGCAATCTCTGGGCCGGTGCGGGCACGCTGTGGCTCTACGCGATGGGCATGGGCCTGCCGCTGATTGCGGTGACGGTGTTCGGCAACCGCCTGCTGCCGAAAAGCGGCCCCTGGATGCAGACGGTCAAGCAGGGCTTTGGCTTCGTTATTCTTGCGCTGCCGGTCTTTTTACTGGAGCGCGTACTGGGCGATCTCTGGGGAGCGCGGCTCTGGAGCGCGCTGGGCGTCGCTGGCTTCGCCTGGGCGTTTTGCAGCAGCCTGCGCGGCCACGGCGGCAAATGGCGTATTGTGCAGATGGTGATGCTGGCTGCGGCGCTACTCAGCGCCCGCCCGTTACAGGAGTGGGTCTGGAGCGCGCCTGCTGCCTCGCAGACGGCAGCGCAGCTACCCTTTCAGCGCATCGCCTCTGCGCCGCAGCTGGACGAGGCGCTGCGGCAGGCTAACGGCCGCGTCACCATGGTCGATCTCTATGCTGACTGGTGCGTGGCATGCAAAGAGTTTGAAAAATACACCTTTAGCGATCCGGGCGTGCGCGAAGCGCTGAGCCGTTTTCAGCTGTTGCAGGCTAACGTAACCGCGAATAACGCCACAGATAACGCCCTGTTGCAGCATCTTCAGGTGCTCGGCCTGCCGACTATTCTGTTTTTTGATGCGCAGGGCCGTGAGATCCCGGATTCTCGCGTGACGGGCTTCCTCAACGCAGAGGATTTCCGCGCGCATTTGCAGAATCGGACGCGCTAAACGACACTGGAGTAACTCCGCCACAGGCGGACTCGTACAGAGAGGAGACGTCACTTGCAGCGTGAACAGATACTCGAGCATACGTTGAATGTGCTCGAAAAAAATGGACTGGCGGCGACGACGTCATTACTACCGCAGCTGTCTGCCAACAGCGAACTGTCGCTGGCGCAGCTAGAGAAATTCTGGCCCGATAGCGATGCCCTGCTCTACGATGCGCTGCGCTATCACGGCCAGCAGATCGACAGCTGGCGGCGCCAGGTTTTGCTCAGCGATAAGTTCGACGGCGAGCAGAAGTTGCTGGCGCGCTATCAGGTGCTGAGCGAACAGGTGCAAAAGGGGCGCTATCCTGGCTGCTTGTTTATTGCGGCCTGTAGCTTTTATCCGCAGCCGGACCAGCCGGTGCATCAGATTGCCGAACAGCAGAAACTGGCCTCCTGGCACTTCACCCATAACATTCTGGTGGAGCTGGGGCTGGATAATCCGACGATGGTGGCGGATCAGCTGGAGCTTATCCTGGAAGGCTGTCTCAGCAAGCTGCTGGTGAAGCGTAATGTACAGGATGTCGCGACAGCCAAACGGCTGGCGGAAGATGTACTGCGCATCGCGCTGTGCCGCGCCAACGGCGCGCTGGCTTAGGGTTTTGCCGCTTCTGCCTGAAAATCAGGCAATCAGTCACGTTTTCCCGCTTTTTTACCGGAAAGGCGTTGACGCGAAGCGGCCATTACGGTTTAATGCGCCCCGTTGCCCGAATAGCTCAGTCGGTAGAGCAGGGGATTGAAAATCCCCGTGTCCCTGGTTCGATTCCGGGTTCGGGCACCACGAATTAAAGAACCCAGCCTTATGGCTGGGTTTTTGCTTTTGTGCGGAACCCGTTATCGAACAGGTTCGATCTCCTCGCCGCCTCCCTGCGGCTCGCCCTTGCGGGTTTGCCGCGCGGGCGCGACAAAGCAAAAATGCTCCCGGCATTTTTGTCCGGGTTCGGGCACCACGAATTAAAGAACCCAGCCTTATGGCTGGGTTTTTGCTTTTGTGCGGAACCCGTTATCGAACAGGTTCGATCTCCTCGCCGCCTCCCTGCGGCTCGCCCTTGCGGGTTTGCCGCGCGGGCGCGACAAAGCAAAAATGCTCCCGGCATTTTTGTCCGGGTTCGGGCACCACGAATTAAAGAACCCAGCCTTATGGCTGGGTTTTTGCTTTTGTGCGGAACCCGTTATCGAAATATCCTCGCCGCATCGGGCGTCAGCATAACGGCGCGCGCCAGAGAGCCGCTAACACTCAACCCAGACCGCGCCCGCATCCGCTGATTTAACGCACTGCTCGACCCAGCGCACGCCCGCTAAACCTGCATGAACATCGGGATACCAGAAGGTTTGCAGAAAAGCGGCGTCACCGCGATCGCTGGCGGCGAATGCCTGGGCAAAACGGCGATAGAGATTCGACCAGGCCTCAAAAAGACCTTCAGGATGGCCGCCGCCAATGCGGTCCTCTTCCAGCGCGCGCGGCGTCAGGTACGGCATGCCGCGCTCAAGAATACGCACCGGTTCGCCCTGCACTTCATAGCGCAGCTGATTAGGCTGTTCGTCCCACCACTCCAGACTCGCCTTCGCGCCGACAATACGGATCTTCTGGCCATGCATCGACCCGCAGTTTACTGCCGACGCCCAGAGCGTGCCGACCGCGCCATTGTCGTACTCCATCATTACAAAGGCGTTATCTTCCAGCGGCGCGCGCGAGGCGATAAAGCTCTGCCGCGAGCAGAGCAGCCGTTTGACTTTCAGCTGCGGTGCCATGGTTTCAGCGAGAAACAGCGGATGGGTCGCCAGATCGCCCAGTACATAGCTGGGCCCGACAAATCGGGGATCGACGCGCCAGCGCGTGCTGGGATTTTGCAACTCCACGGCTTCATGATGAAAGCCGTGGGCGAACTGCATATTGACGATGCGGATCTCTCCCAGCATTCCCTGCGCGATCATCTCCCGCGCCTGCTGGATCAGCTGGTGCCCTGCATAGCCATAGGTCACGCCGATCAGCTTGTTTTTCGCTTTGCATAGCCGCTCCAGCTCGTCCGCCTCCTGCGTGGTAAAGCAGAGCGGCTTTTCGCAGACGACATGCAGTCCGGCATTGAGCGCTGCGCGGCAGATGGCGAAGTGGGTGTTATTGGGCGTGGCGACAGAGACCGCTTCAATGCCATCCTCGCGCGCCGCTTCCGCGGCGAACAGCGTTTCATAGTCGGGATAGCAGCGTTCGGCCACAACGCCCAGCGAGGTGCCGAAAGCGCGGCCCCGCTCGGCATCGATATCGAACGCGCCCGCCAGTAGCCTGAAGTTGCCGTCGCGCAGCGCTGCGGAGCGATGAATATAGCCAATCTGGCTGGTGCCGCCGCCGCCAACCATGCCCCAGCGCAGGGCGCGATCCACTGCTTTTGTACCGTTAATCATCCTCTGCTCCTTAAAAACCCACGGATTTGAGATAGCTCAGGCTGGCGCTGACGTCGCGCAGGCTGGTGTCGGACTGGCGTGGATCGCGTTCCTGCTCCAGGGTAATCCAGCCCTGATAGCCCTGCTCGGCCAGAAAAGCGCGCACTGCCGGATAGTCGATAGCGCCCTGCCCGATGGGACACATCACTCCTTCGGCGCAGGCGCTGAAAAAATCGATACCGCGCGCCAGCACATCGCGCCACACCGCGTGGTTGACGTCTTTAAAATGGAGATAGTCGATGCGATGCCAGTAGCGCCGCAGCGCGGCGATGGGGTCCATGCCCGCATAATAGAGGTGGCCGGTATCGAGGCAGAGCCCCGCGACCTGGTGCGGAATGTCCTGTTCCAGCTGCGCCAGCTCGTCGGCGAACTCAATGCAGCCGCCAGCGTGCGGATGGATCACCGGCCGCACGCCGTAGTCGCGCCAGGCGATCTCGCTGATTTCCCTGATATGGCGCATCAGGCGCTGCCACTCCGCCGCGCCGAGCCGCGGGGCGCGCTCAAACTGCCCGGCCAGCCTGGCGCGTTCAGGGTTGCCGAAGTCGATTATCACCAGATAGGGCGCGGGCGCGTTGTCGCCGTGGGTCTTCTCTGCGGTAGGGATCTGGGACAGGGTTCGACACAGCTTATGCGTCAGGTCGACCATCGCGGGGAAATTCGCCTCGCTGACCAGATCGTCAAACAGCGTAGCGGCGACGATCGACAAGCCGTGCTGGTTCAACGCGCGGCTGAGTTGCTCAGGATCGCTGGGCAGATAGCGCCAGGGGCCCAGCTCAATGCTGCGGTAGCCCGCCTGCGCTGCTTCACGTAGTACGGTCTGCCACGGCGGCAGAAAGGGATTATCAGGGTTATCGACGCCCCAGCTACAGGGCGCATTGGCGATATGAATGGTCATGCTCACTCTCCGGGCTGGTAGCTTTGCCAGGAGTATCGAATATTTTTTCCGCAACTAACAACTGTGGAAATTTTATTCTTTGATAGCGGTCATAGTTATTTTTAACATCACTATGACAGAAATTTTCCATTTAAATCATTAACTAACTGATTTAACTCTTTTCCCGACGTCAACATGCGGGCCGCTGTCGGCACGACCGGCCCAGCGTCGCGCCCCTTGCGCGCATGACAATTTTCATCGCTGGTATCCCTTGTGACAGCGATCTCCCCCGCCCGGCTGACGCTGAAATTTCGCTGTTGCTCTCCTCTCTACGCGGCGGCCGCTGCCTCTTCTTTAATAAAAAAGCGCTTATAAATTTGATCCTCTTCGCATAATGAAATATTTATTTCTAAACGTGTTTCATTTGGAAAATACATTTGTTAAAAATTTCCCCGTTCTGCCAGCAGAAGGGTTGATGGGATTCCATCAGCAAAGGGTTAGAGAGGGCAGCAGCAGGCTTTCTATAGTGAAAGCCTGGCGGACGAAGCGGTTAGCCGCCGCGCTCCATTAACATGCGAATAAATCTGGAGATATTATGTTTCCCTCTACCTTACCTGTTCCGCGACTGCCCGATGCGCAACAGATCCCTGCGCTGCGCTGGGGCATTGTCGGCCCCGGCTGGATTGCCGATCACTTTGCCAGCGCGCTGCGCCACCACACCGGCCAGCAGCTGATTGCTGTTTCATCACGCAGCCGTGAGAAAGCGCAGGCGTTCGCCGATAAATGGTCCATTCCTCATGCGTGCGGCGGCATCGATGCGCTGCTGGCGCGCGATGATGTCGACGCGGTCTATATCGCCACGCCGCATAACCACCATTTTCCCGATGGCCTGCGCGTGCTGCAGGCAGGAAAACATGTCCTGATTGAAAAACCGCTGGCGCTCAACGCGCGTCAGGGCGAAGAGCTGCAGCAGGCGGCGCGGCGGGCGCAGCTGCTCTGTATGGAGGCGATGTGGTGCGACTTCGCGCCGAAATATGACGTTATCCGTCAGCTGCTGGCGGATGGCGCGCTGGGCGAAGTTCACAGCCTGATCGCCGACCACGGCGAATTTTTTACCCCGGATCATCGTATTTTCAACGCCGATCTCGCTGGCGGGCCAATGCTCGATCTCGGCAGCTATCTTGTCGCCCTGAGCATTCTGGTCGGCGGCGCGCCCGAGCGCATTATTGCGCAGGGCGAACCCGCGCCGGGCGGCGTCAACGGCCAGACCGCGATGATCTTTACCCAGGCGCAGGGCATGCAGTCAGTGCTGCACACCACGCTGTTCAGCAACACGCCGGGCACGGCGGTGATCGCCGGACGCGACGCCACGCTCTACCTCGACGGCCAGTTCTACGCGCCTGGCAACTTCCGTCTGGTTTCCAGCGACAGGCGTCACACGCTGCACTGGGAAGAACCCGCTAACCGCTACCAGCAGCTCTGCCATGAAATCAACCATTTCGCCTGGTGCGTCGGCCAGGGCCTCGCTGATTCGCCGGTTCGCTCGCTGGCGACGTCGCTGTTGACGCTCCGCGCGATGGATGAGGCGCGTCGGCAGATCGGTGTGGTATTTAACGAAGAACGCTAACTTAAGCCTGGAGTAGTTAAGATGAAAATCGCTTTTGATGTGGATGTAATCAGGGATATGGGCATCACCCGCATGGTGCACCAGGTGGCGGAGTGGGGATATAAATATATCGAGCAATCGCCCCATCCGCAGATCAACCCGTTCTATAAGCACCCGAAGGCCAGCCGCGAAATCATGCGCGAATATAAGAACGCGCTAAACGCCACCGGGGTAGAGATCTCCTCGTTTATCGTGGTTTATCGCTGGTCCGGCCCGGATGAGCTGCGTCGTCAGGCGGCGGTGAAAAACTGGAAGCGCATGATCGAAATCGCTGTTGAAATGGGCGTGCAGGTGATCAACACCGAACTGTCCGGCAACCCTAACGAGCCGGAGATTTGCGAAGAGATGTTCTACCGCTCGATGGAAGAGCTGCTGCCGATTTTTGAACGCGAGAATATTCGCGTCGAAATCCAGTCGCATCCGTGGGATTTCTGCGAGAACAGCAACGAAACCGCCGATATGGTGAAATCGTTCCGCAGCGACAACGTGAAATATGTCTACAGCGTGCCGCACACCTTTTTCTACGACAACGGTAAAGGCGACGTCAGGCCGATGCTGGAGTATGCCGGTGACGATCTTTCTCACGTGCTGATCGCCGATACCATGAACCATACCAAGCACTGCCGCTATATCGTTAACCCGCCAGGCGTGGACGCCACGATCCACCAGCACGTCGGCGTCGGCGAAGGCGAAGTCGACTTTGATACCCTGTTCCAGACGCTGCGCGAGATGGACTTCGCCAACCGCACCTATAAAGTGGGCGGCGAATCCATTATCGCCTCCGCGCTGTTCGGCTACCCGGAGAAGATGAAGGTGCAGGCGGTAGAAACGCGTGAGCTGATCGAACGCGAGCTGCTGAGCCGGTAATCGCTTTACACCAGCCGCTCCACCTGAACGAAACGCCCGCTGGCCAGCGATTCACAGGCCGCTTCGGCAATCGCCTGCGCCTGAAGGCCATCCATCAGGCCAGGCAGATCCGCCACTGTTTCGCCACCGAGATGGCGCAGAAACGCATCCAGCTGGGCGTAGTAGGTGTCGCGCACGCGGCTAAACCAGTCCGGGAACAGGCCGGGCTGAGTGATGCCGCTTGCCTGATAAAGCGTCGCGCCGCGCGTCGCCTGCGGCTCAGACGCCAGCATCCCTTTCGATCCCACCACGCTGATGCGCTCGTCATAGCCGTAAGCGGTGCGCCGCGTGTTGTCGAGCTGCGCCAGCGCGCCGCGTTCAAGCCGCATAATCAGCACCGAGGTATCGACATCGCCCAGTTCGCGCAGCACAGGCTGCGCCAGCGTCGCACCCAGCGCGCCGATGGCCTCTACCTCATCGCCGGTGAGAAAACGCAGCAGATCGAAAAAGTGTATCGCCTGGTCGCGCATCTGACCGCCCGACGCGCGCAGGTATTCTAGCGACGGCATTTCAGACGCGCGGCACGCCATCTGGATCAGCTCCGGCACGCCAATCGCGCCCTGCTGAATCTGCTGCTTAAGCTGCTGGTGACTGCGGTCGAAACGGCGATTGAAGCCGACGGTAACTGGCACCTTCAGCGGCGTGATGCTTTCCACTACCGCGCGCGCCTTCGCCAGCGACAGGTCGATAGGCTTTTCGCAATAGACCGCCTTGCCCGCATTCACCGCCTGCGCCAGAAAGTCGGCGTGGGTCGGCGTCGAGCTGGCGATCAGCACCGCGTCGATATCGTCGCGACTAAGCGCCTCGCTGACGCGGCCAGCACGCGCGCCATACCGCTGCGCCAGCGCGTCGGCGCGCGTCGCGTCGAGGTCACACACCAGCGCCAGATGCGCGCCAGGGTGCGCCGCCAGATTCGCAGCGTGAACCTGGCCGATAAAGCCGCTGCCAATCAGGGCAACGCGTTGAGTTACTGGCAACATTTTCGGTTTCCTCTTCACAGTTCAGGATGGTTGGCCTTGTCAAAATAGCCCGTTCTGTCAGGCTGGCTGAACGCAGAAATTGATGGAATTCACTCAGCATGAAGCGAATGACGCTCAGCAACCTGGCGCGCGCCGCAGGCGTTGGCGTGGCGACCGTGGACAGGGTGCTCAACGAACGCGGCGGCGTGTCGCCAGCGATGACGAAAAAGGTACTGGACGCAGCGCGCGCGGCGGGCCTTAACCGCATCCTGCCGGAAGAGCACCGCCAGCCGTGGCAAATCGAAGTGATCCTCAGCGGCAACGACTCCTTTTTCTTTCAGCAGCTGGCGCAGGATTTTCAGCAGTTAGCCGACGCGCTCGGCTATCGCCGCCTGCGCCTGCAGCGCACCTTTATCGCCGAAAACGCGCCGGAGAAGCTGGCGGCGCATATTCTCGTCAGCAGCCGCAGGATGGATGGGCTGATGGTCTTCGCTCATGAACATCCTGCGATTTATCAGGCGCTACGCGACTGCAAAGCGCGCAACGTGCCGGTGATTACGCTGGTTTCCGATCTGCCCGATGCCGAGCGGCTGCTGCATGTAGGCATCAATCAGCTTAAAGCCGGACGCACCGCCGGGCTGATGATGGGCAGCATGCTGGCCCGGGCGGGCGAAGTGCTGATGATCAGCGGCCGCGTCGACTATCGCGCGCATCGCCAGCGTATTGAAGGCTTTCGCGACGTTTTACAGCAGCGCTTCCCGCATCTGGCGCTGCGCGAAGTGCTGGCCGGACAGGAGGAGCGCGAGCGCATCAGCAAACTGCTGGAGAAGGCGCTGGTGGAGTCGACCGCGATTGTCGGCATCTATAATACCGGTCTCGGCAACAGCGAGATTTCGCAGGCGCTGGCGCGCCACCGCCGCGAACGCGACGTGGTTTACATTACGCATGAACTTTACGCCACGACGCGCCGCCTTTTGCAGCAGCGCATCCTCACCTTAACGCTCGATCAGAACACCCAGCGTCACGCCCAACTGGCGCTTAACCTGCTTTTGCAGCAGCTGGAAAAAGGCGGAAATTTTTCTACTTATGAGGAGGGCCGCGTCGACTTTATGCTCTATACCCAGGAGAACGTCGATTAGCGAACGCCAGCAGAGTTAAACCGCAATTATCCGCCCTGCTACACTCAGAGACGTCTGACAAACTCTCATCAACAAGGCGAACCCACACTATGTCGGAAAACAGTTATCAGCCCGCAACAGTCTGGAAATGGGATCCGGAAGCCAAAGGCAACGGCGCGAAAACCAACCGTCCCATCGCAGGCGCGACCCATGAAAAAGCGCTGCCGGTCGGCAAACATCCACTGCAGCTCTACTCGCTCGGCACGCCGAACGGCCAGAAAGTAACCATCCTGCTGGAAGAGTTGCTGGCGGTCGGCGTCAGGGAAGCTGAGTATGACGCCTGGCTGATCCGCATCGGCGAAGGCGATCAGTTCGGTAGCGGCTTTGTTGATATCAACCCGAACTCAAAAATTCCGGCGCTCAGCGACCATTCGGTGAACCCGCCGCTGCGCGTGTTCGAGTCCGGCAATATCCTGCTTTACCTGGCGGATAAGTTCGGCCATTTCCTGCCTGAAGACCTGGCAGGCCGTACCGAAGCGCTGAACTGGCTCTTCTGGCTACAGGGCGCAGCGCCCTTCGTCGGCGGCGGCTTCGGCCACTTCTATCACTACGCGCCGGAGAAAATCGAATACGCCATTAACCGCTATACGCTTGAGACCAAGCGCCTGCTCGACGTGCTGGATCGCCGTCTGGCGGAGAGCCGCTTCCTCGGCGGCGACGCCTATACCATTGCCGATATCGCGACCTGGCCGTGGTTCGGTGGGCTGGTGCTGAACAACCAGTATGGCGCGACCGAGTTCCTCGATGCGAAATCCTATAAAAACGTGGCGCGCTGGGCGCAGGAGATTGCGGAACGTCCAGCGGTGATCCGCGGGCGCAAAGTAAACCGCGTGATGGGCGAACCGGCCGATCAGCTGCACGAGCGTCACGACGCATCCGATTTTGATACCAACACCGAAGATAAACGCCAGGCGTAAAGGAGCCGACAATGAGCGCATATGTAATCTTTATTCGCGACAAAATTACCAACCCTGAAGAGTTCGCTATCTACGGCGAAAAGGCGGGCAAAGCGCGCGGCGATCACCCTGTTACGCCGCTGGCGTTTTATGGTGAGCTGGAGACGCTGGAAGGGCCAAAAGCGGACGGCGTTGTGGTGCTAGAATTCCCGACGGTAGAAGCGGCACACGGCTGGTATGACAGCCCGGAATACCAGGAAGCCAAAGCGCACCGCCTGAAAGGTGCGGAGTATCGCGTGGTGCTGGTGCAGGGCGTCGAGAAGTAAAAAGGGACGCCTGACGGCGTCCCCTTAAAAGCTGACAGCGTGCCGACGCGGGTTGCATGATCCCGTCGCAAAGCGGCCAAAGTCAGCCTTGATGTCAGCGCGTCCCGCGTTATCCATAGCGTGGGACGCTTTGTTTTCGGGCACCCGCTGCGCCCGCCATGGCTATTCCGTACGACGCTTTGCTTTAGTTCAGCTGAATACGCGCCACGCTGTCCGGACCTTTGCTGCTGTGGTCCTTATTAAAGCCCTGCTTGACGGTGACATAGAGCGTCTGACCATCCGGCGTGACCAGCAGGCTGTTGGGATGTCCCTCGAACGACCAGCTGTTTTTCACCGCATAGGTGGTGGCGTCAAGCTGCAGCACCTTTTTCGATTCGCGCTGGCTGATATAGATCTCGTTGCGTTTCGCGTTGAATTTAATCCCCAGCGCGTCGCCGTCGATACGTTTGATCACCTTGCCCGTACGCTCATCGAACACCAGCGTGGTCTTCGCTTTGGAGTTGTCCGTGACAAACAGACGGCCCGTCGCCGGATCTTCCGCCATATTCAGCAGCAGATACTCTTTGCCGTCGCCTGCGGTCAGGCGCTTCTCGATCTTATGGCTGCGCGGGTTGATCGCCAAGATCTCTCCGCCGCCGTTCGCAGCGTAAATACGATCGGTGACCGGGGAATAGATAATGCCAGTGACCCACTTGCCTGCGTTTTTAATACGGGTTTTCAGCTTCATGGTCTGCGCGTCTACCACCCAGATCACGCCGGGATCGCCCACGCCACCGATATAGAGCAGGCCGTCATGCAGAAAGATCTCGCGCGCGCCGAACGGGGATCCCTTCTCGTTGCGCTCGCTGAACAGCGTGCGCGCCAGCACCTTGCCCTTCACCGGATCGATCTTCGAGACGCCGCCATCCAGCGTGTTGGTCACGTAGAGCAGGCTGCCGTCATCATTCATGGTCATACCGAAGTTTTTCAGATCGGTATAGCCTTTGCCGGTGGTCTCCAGCGTGGCGGGATCGAGGCGATAGATGACGCCGCCGCTGACATCCTTAAAGGCGTCAGCGCTGGCGACGTAAAGCGCTTTGGCGCCCGGCGCGTAAGCCATCTCATAGAGGCCGAAGGCGAGTTCGCGCTGTTTCATCTGAGAAGCGGCGGGCTGCGCGGCGACGGTTGGGGCTTCGACTTTTTTCGCCGGGGCCTGACAGGCTGTCAGGCCGAAAGCGGCGGCAATCGCCAGAGCAAGCGCGGCGTTGCGCGGACTGAACAGAGGTTTCATGCATGACTCCCTTAGCAAATGAGTCGCCTCCGCCCGGTTAATCCGCAGCGGTTAGCGCTCAAAAAGAATGAGAATCATACTCATTAACACTCAATGTGTAAATATTAACCCGCCGCGGCGACAGCGTTACGCCTCCTGCTGTAAACGCGCCTGTAAAAAATCGACAAAGGCGGTAATACGCGCCGGAAGCTGACGCTGCGCCTGCCATACCGCAAAAATATCACCGTCAGGCGCCTGCCATTCCGGCAGAACGTGCAGCAGCTCGCCCCGTTCAATGGCGTGCTGCGCATCCCACCACGAGCGCAGCAGGATGCCGTGGCCGTCCAGCGCCATGCGCATCGCCACCTCGCCGTCATTAGTGAGCAGGCTGCCACGAACCTTCTGGCTGACGCTCTCATCCCCCTTAACAAAGCGCCACAGGGTAAAATCCCCTTCATGCTGGCGCAGCAGAATGCAGTTGTGCTGCGCCAGTCCATGAATATCGGCGGGCAGTCCGCAGCGGGCCGCGTAAGCGGGTGAGCAGCAAAGGATGCGCGGATTGGTGCGCAGCCGACGCGCCACCAGCCGCGAATCGGGCGGTTCGCCGACGCGCACATCGATATCCACGTTAGCGTCGAGAAAATTGAGCGGCTGGCTGCTGAGCTGCAGCGAAAGCGACAGGTCAGGATGCAGAGCTGCGAACGCCGAGACGCAGGCGGCGACGTGGCGGCGGCCAAAGCCGAACGAGGCGTTGATATTCAGCGTGCCGCGCAGCGTCTGCGTCTGGCCGCTCACCGCCTCCTCCAGCGCCGCCAGCTGATCGAGCAGCGGACGCGCGCCGTCCAGATAGCGGCGTCCTTCTGCCGTCAGCTCCAGACGCCGCGTGGTGCGCCTGAGCAGCTGCACGCCGAGCCGTCGCTCAAGCTGGCTGAGGCGCTTGCTGACCGCCGCCAGCGATAAACCGAGATCGCGCGCCGCCGCCGTCAGGCTGCCAAGGGTAGCGATACGCACAAAGAAGGCGAGATCGTCGGTCGAAGTGCGGGATTCTTTACTTTGATTCAACATTGGCTTGCGTTTCAGGCTAATTATTTCCCGGTGATGCAAAGTTATACTGCGGAGACAATTCGAACATCAACCCTGCGAGGTGCCCTGTGACTGAAAAAATCCATCGTATTGCCGTGATCCCCGGCGACGGTATCGGTAAAGAGGTGATGCCGGAAGGCATCCGTGTGATGAATGCGGCGGCAGAGAAGTTTGGTATCGCGCTGCGCTGGGAGTGGTTCGATTTCGCCAGCGCCGAATACTGGCAGCAGCACGGCAAGATGCTGCCCGATGACTGGTTTGCGCAGCTGAAAACCTTCGATGCGATCTACTTCGGCGCGGTGGGATGGCCTGAGATCGTGCCGGATCACGTCTCGCTGTGGGGATCGCTGCTGCAGTTCCGCCGCGAGTTTGACCAGTACGTTAACCTGCGGCCGGTGCGCCTGATGCCCGGCGTTAAGGCACCGCTGGCGAACCGCAAACCGGGCGATATCGACTTTTATGTGGTGCGTGAAAATACCGAGGGCGAATACTCCAGCGTCGGCGGCACGATGTTCCCCGGCACCGAGCGTGAAGTGGTGATCCAGGAAACCGTGATGACGCGCACCGGCGTCGATCGCATCCTGAAATTTGCCTACGAGCTGGCAAACAGCCGCCCGAAAAAGCACCTGACCTCCGCCACGAAATCCAACGGCATCGCCATCACTATGCCTTACTGGGACAAGCGGGTTGAGGCGATGGGTGAGCACTATCCGCAGGTCAAAGTCGATAAGTATCATATCGATATTCTTACCGCCAATTTCGTGCTGCATCCTGACTGGTTCGACGTGGTAGTCGCCAGCAACCTGTTCGGCGATATCCTTTCCGATCTCGGCCCGGCCTGTACCGGCACTATCGGCATTGCGCCCTCCGCTAACATCAACCCTGACCGCATCTTCCCCAGCCTGTTCGAACCGGTACACGGCTCCGCGCCCGATATCGCCGGTAAAGGCGTGGCGAATCCCATCGGCCAGATCTGGTGCGGCGCGATGATGCTGGAACACCTGGGTTATAAAGAGGCGGGCGACGCGGTGCTCGACGCTATCGAACGCACGCTGGCGCAGGGCGAATGCCTGACGCGCGATCTTGGCGGCGACGCAGGCACCGAAGCGCTTGGCGCCGCGATCGCCGCCGCGCTCAACGCTTAATCCACGTCGAACAGCTCTGCATGCCAGCCTGGCGGCAGCGGCTCAGGCCGCTCAACCGCCAGGTGATGCCAGCGCAGGTTCTCAACGCCGCGCGCGAACAGCGCGGGCAGGCCGTCAGGATAACGCTCTACGCCGTACGCTTCGCCGGTTCTGGGGTCGAGCTTATACGCATTATCCAGTCCCATGCCGGTCGGCGCGTCCGGGTTGCACGGCGGCCGAATATCATACTGTCCCTGCGCGCTATCATGGCTCAGCGTCTGGCGCAGCTGCACACTGGCGATCAGCACGTCGCGGATATCGCCCGGCCGCGCCGCATGCAGGTTGATCGCCCCTTCCGCCACGCCGACGATATTGCTGAACTGCACCTGCTCAACCCTGCCAGGCATAATGTCAGGGCGACGGCTGCGTACTGAAATAAACAGCGGGTCGGCCTTTCCCCAGTGGCACGGCGGCGCATAATGGCAGACAAAGGTCAGCTGGCTGAACAGCAGACGCCGCAGGGTGCCGCCGTCGCGAGACAGGATGCCTACGGCGCGATTGGAGTCAAATATGGTGCAGCCGGTGACCGTCACATCTTCCACATCATCCCAGGTTTCGGTGCCGATCTTAAAGGCGCAGCTGTAACTGCGCAGCTGGCAATTGGTAATCATAATCTGCCGTGCCGGACGCCGCAGCGCCGCTGGTTTGTGGGTGGTTTTAATACAGATTGCGTCATCGGCAGCGCTGAGGTAGCAGTTGCTGACAAACACCGTCTCGCAGCTGTCGATATCCAGCGCGTCGGTATTCGGCATAGTCATGGCGTTGTCGATGGTGAGATGGTCGATATGCACATGCCGGCAGCTCACCAGATGCACGGTCCACATCGGGGCCTGCACAATGGTAACGTCCTCTAGCCGCACCTGTTCGCAATCTTCAAACACAATGATGCGCGGCCTGTCGGCGCGCGGCAGCCGGTAGCCCTGCTCGTCACGCCCGGCGGCGAACCAGGCTTCGCCGTCGCCGTCAATGCGGCCAGTGCCGCTGATGGTGAGATTGCGCTGGCCAAGGGCGTAGAGCAGCACATTGTGCGACTTCTCGGCGCTGCTCAGCGCCTGGAACGGCTGGTAATCGGCCAGCCGCTGACTGGCGATCAGCACTGCGCCCGCTTCAAGGTGCAGTTCAAAATCAGAAGGCAGGTTCAGGCAGCCGCTGCGGTAACGCCCGGCAGGCACCGTCAGGCGTCCTCCGCCCGCGGCAGCGATCTGATCCATGGCGTATTGCAGCACCGCCGTATCCAGGGTTTCGCCATCGGCGGCAGGATGAAAATCAGCAAGGGAAAGGTGCATTATGCGGCTCCCGCAACAGTGAGGAGGAAGAATTGCAGCACGTTCTGGCGTTGCAAACCTTTGTCTGGCCGCCACTGCGCCGCGCCATATGACATCTTTCGCATTACTTCACGGCGCCTTCGGTCACGCCACTGATAAATTTCCGCTGGAAAATCAGGAACACCGCTATCAGCGGCATAATGACAATCATCGCGCCCGCCATCAGTACCGGAATATCGATGGTGTTTTTGTTCTGAAAGAACATCATGCCAATCGGCAGAGTGCGCAGTTCATCTTTGTTGACCAGAATGAGGGGAATAAGGAATTCGTTCCAGGTCCAGATAAAGAGTAATAGACCAAGCGTCGACAACGTCGGCCAGATCGCCGGTACCAGAATACCCCACAGGATTTTGACCCGCGACGCGCCATCCATCACCGCAGCTTCTATCAGCTCTTTCGGCACCTGCTGAAAGGCGCTGGCGATCATCAGCGTGGTAAACGGCAGCGACAAAGCGATTTGCGGCAGGATCAGCGCCAGGTAGGTATTCGTCAGCCCCATCCAGCGCAGTTCATGATAGAGCGGAATGATAAACGCCTCGCTCGGCAGCACCATACCGAGCGCCAGCAGCGCCGCAATCCCTTTTTTACCGGGAATTTTCAGCCAGGCGAAGCCAAACCCCGCCAGAATCCCAAGCAGCACGCTGCACAGCACAACAGGAATGACCACCAGCACTGAGTTAAGGAAGTAGATGTTAAAATGCCCCTGCTGCCAGGCGGTAACGTAGTTTCTGATGCTAAACGAGGCGGGCAGCGTGAACACGCCCTGAAACAGCTCCATCTGGGTTTTGAAGGAGGTCATCAGCGCCATCAGAAACGGCAGGATGGTCATCAGCGCAACAATCCAGATCAGCGCGCGTGAAATCACCAGCGTACTTCGCATCAGTAACGCTCCTTTAAAGCCAGGTGTATCAGGTAGTTAATCCCTAACACGATCAGCATGCTGAACACCGCTACCGATGAAGCATAGCCAAAGTAGTGCAGGTCAAAGCCCTGCTTATACATGAAGATATTGGTGACCATGGTCGAGGTGCCCGGCCCGCCCTGGGTCATCACATAGACCAGATCAAACGCCTTCAGGCTGGCGATAACCGTCAACAGCAGCGCGATCCGCAACTCAGGCCGCAGGCCCGGCAGGGTGATTCGCATAAACTTCTGGCGACGCGAGGAGCCATCCAGATCGGCCGCCTCCAGCAGAGAAGGATCCATCCGCTGCAACCCCGCCATAAACAGCACCAGACAGAAGCCGAAGAAGTACCAGGTAGCGACTAAGCCGACGGCGGGCAGCGCCCAGGTAAAGTCACCGAGCCACGACATCGCCAGCTGCGGCAAGCCGATAGCACGCAGTACCTGATCGATCGGGCCAAACGCCGGGTTATACAGCCAGCGCCATACGACCCCCAGCACCGCCATCGGCATGATATAGGGCAGAAAGAAGAGAATACGCAGCACGCTTCGTTCGCTGTTACTGCGCGTGTCATACAAAAAGCTGCACAGCAGCAGACCCACGCTAATGGGCAACAGGGTATAGAACAGCATCAGGATGGCGTTATTACCCAGCGCAATCCAGAATACCGGATCGCTGAACATGCGCAGATAGTTGCTGACACCGCTAAACAGCGGCAGCGAGGTGCCGTCCCACTCGGTAAAGCTGATGCCCAGCGAGGCCAGCAATGGAAAGAGCAGAAATACCGCGTAGACCAGCACTGCAGGCAGAACATAGAGAAAATTACGCCAACCGCTTAGATTCAACATAACCGTACTCGTGGCTCAGAACGACACTCAGGCCCGGCAATAGGCCGGGCCACCGGCTTAATGTTTCAGGGTTTTCAGGTAACGCTGATAGTTGTCGTCAAAATTAGCGATCATCTGGTCGGCTGTCTGCCGGCCGGCCAGCAGCAGCTGAACGTTCTGATTCAGCTCGGCATTCATGGTCGGCGTCGCCCAGTCAACGTAGTGGCCCAGGCCGTCATAGTCGTTGAGCGTCAGCCACACCTGATACGCCTCCGCCAGCAGCGGATTGTCCGTCGGCATTTTGGCCGTCTTGTTGGTGCTGGCAGGCAGGAAGCCGATCTTCAGCCAGCGGTCAGCCATCTCATCCGACACCATATAGTTAATGAATTTCGCCGCCGCATCCTGCTGCTCTTTACCCTTCGCGGTGCTGGTGAGTGAGAAGGCCAGATCGGTACCGCCCACCATCAGCGGCTGCTTCACGCCGTCACCGGCGGGCATGGCGGCAAAGTGAATATCTTTATTGTCTTTAAACTGGCCGAGGTACCAGGTGCCGCTCACCAGGAAGGCCGCCTGATTGTTCTGGAACAGCGTCGCGGCGTCATCGTGACCGATCCCCTGGAAGCCCGGGAAAAAGTAGCCGTTGTCTGTCCAGCGCTTCATCATGGTGGCGGCCTTCACCAGCTTGTCATCCTTAAAGCTGCCGCCGACATCGTAAATCAGATTGTCCAGCGCCTTACGATCGTGGCTTTCTATTTGCGCCTGCCACAGGGTGCTGAGCAGCTGTTGGCCCATGTTGCCATCCAGCAGACCGAGCATCATCGGCGCGGTGCCCTGCTGTTTCAGCTTCGCCATGGCGCTCTCCAGCTCAGCCAGGGTTTTGGGAACCGCAATGCCCGCTTTATCCAGCAGCGCTTTGTTGTAGTAAAGCCCGACCATTTCACCGAGGCTGGCGACGCCGTACAGTTTGCCGCTGCCGAATTCGCCGCTGTCTGACCAGCGGTTACGTTTAAGAATCGAGTCGGGGAAGCGTGTGGTCCAGCCGTCGGCGCTGGCATAGCTATCCAGCGGCACCAGCAGTTTATCTTTCACGAGGGAGCCCATATCGCCGCCGCCCTGATTCACCTGGGCGATCTGCGGCCCGTCGCCAGCGGTGAGCGCCAGCTTGAGCGGAATACGCGTATCTTCAAACGAGTGTACCGACCGGTTAATCACAATGCCTGGATTCTGCTGCGAAAAGGCTTTAATGCCCTCGTCCACGGCGGCTGTCTGCTGCGGATAGTTATAGATATCCCACTCATTGAGGGTGACGGCGGCCTGCGCAACGTGCGCAACGCTGCCCGCCAGCAAGCCCGCCGCCAATAGCCGACCCACATTGCGAATACGGAACGAACGAACTGAGGAAACAGACATTATGCTCACCTTCTCCAGACCAGGGTCGGCATCCTTTCATCTCACCGCCCGCCATCCCGCAGGCTGAAGCCTTTTACATCACACGCTTATCCATACTTACTTTAATAGAAAAATAAAGTCAAACAGCCAGCCGGTGAAATTGCAACGCTGTGAGCACGCGCAAATAAACAGCATTGTGGCGGCAAAATCAGCATGCCGCGCTGGCTATCCGCGACCTGACCGCAGCGGAACGCCACCCGAACGTCTTTCCTCAGCACAAAATATCAACGTCACCATTGCAAAATAACCCCATGATAAAACATATGAAAATCCTATCACGCTCACATTTTTCCGTTTTTCCAGTTCTGAAAGCCAGCCTCAGACGCCGCGTGTCGTGCGTGTTGGCGATCACAGTTGTGAAAGGTGATACCGGTAAAGATTGCCGAACCCGATGCGTTAGTGCGATAAGATAATTATTCTATCTTGAAAACTAAGTCCGCTTTCACTAACGTAACTTTTCATCTGCGGGCCGGTTCATCGACTGCCCCTCTCACCCACTTATGAGAATGCATTATGGCGAATCAAGGTGTCATTCGTCCGGCCACCCCGGCGGACTATCCGGCGCTCTACCGCATCTGCCTGGAGACAGCCGATGCCGGAGGCGATGCCCGCGCGCTTTACTCTGATCCGGACTATCCCGGCCAGCGGTTTGCCGTGCCCTATGCGCGCTTCGCGCCTGATTTTGCCTTTGTGCTGGAGATCGGCGGCGAGGTAATGGGTTATGTGGTAGCCGCGCCCGATACGCGTGCCTTTGAGGCGCAACTGCAGGCGGAATGGTGGCCGTTATGGCAGGAGAAATATCGCCAGCGTACCGCCAGCGCGCCGCTCGATAATAAAGTGCTCGACGCTATCCGTCAGCCCGACAGTGCAGCTGACGCGCTGGTGGCGCAGTGGCCAGCGCATCTGCACATTAACCTGCTGCCAGCGGCGCAAAAAGGGGGCTGGGGACGCAAAATGATTGAGCATGAACTGGAAGCGTTACGGGCGGCAGGCGTCAGCGGCGTACACCTTGGCGTGAGCCTGCAAAACGAGCAGGTCTGCGCTTTCTATCAGCGCATGGGATTCACGCCGATCATGCGCAGCAACGCCATTTACATGGGCCAGATACTCTGAGTGAGGTAGCCGATGACCAGCCTGCGCTTGCAGAATGTGAAGAAGTCTTACGAGCACGTCAGTGTCATTCATGGCATCGATCTGACGATCAACAGCGGTGAGTTTGTCGTATTTGTCGGGCCTTCCGGCTGCGGTAAATCAACGCTGCTACGCATGATCGCCGGGCTGGAGGAGATCAGCAGCGGGCAGCTGCTGATTGAGGAGCAGGACATGACGCAGCAGCCCGCCACCGAACGCGGCATCGCCATGGTCTTTCAGTCTTATGCGCTCTACCCCAATATGACGGTGCGCGGAAATCTGGCCTATCCGCTTGAGGTGATGAAAAAATCAAAGGCGGAGATTGCCGAGGCGATTGAGCGGACGGCGGCGCGTCTGCACCTGACCGAACTCCTTGACCGCCTGCCGCGCGCGCTCTCTGGCGGGCAGCGGCAGCGCGTGGCGATTGGTCGGGCGATCATTCGCCGTCCGCGGATTTTCCTGTTCGATGAGCCGCTCTCTAATCTCGATGCGGAGCTGCGGTTGCAGATGCGGATTGAGATTGCCCGGCTGCACGCCTCGCTAGGCAACACCATGATATATGTCACCCACGATCAGCTGGAGGCGATGACCCTGGCTGACCGCATTGTGGTGCTGCGTCAGGGTCGCATTGAACAGGTTGGCGCGCCGTTAACGCTCTATCACGATCCCGATAACCTTTTCGTCGCCGGCTTCATCGGTTCGCCCAGGATGAACTTCCTGCACGCTGAAATCAGCGCGGTTGGCAAAGGCGAAGTGCAGCTGCGGGTGCCGGAGCTGAAGATTAACAGCCTGGTGCTGCGCGTTGCTGCGCCCTGCCGCGAGGGGCAAGCGGTAACGCTGGGCATTCGGCCGGAGCATTTTCAGCCGGTGATGCAGACGCCAGAGGCGTTGCGCTTTCAGGGTGAGCTGTCGTTTAGCGAAATGCTCGGCCACACCAACTATCTCTATCTCGACATTGGGCGTGAACAGATGCTGGTGGTTGAGGAGCGCGAAGCGCATGCGCGCGAGCTGGGCGCACAGGTAGAACTGGGCATTTCCGCCGCTCATTGCCTGCTGTTTGACGAGCGCGGAGAACGGCTACGTTAAGAGAAGCGAACAGGATTTTCGGGCGCTGCGGCGCCCGTTTTCTTTGACAGCCGGTATCAGGTTACCGGCTCTTCATCGGCCTGCGCCGCCAGCAGGTCAAGCAGGCGGTTAACGGCAAAGCCCGCCGCCCCCAGCGCCCACATGCGGTTTGACTCGGTCAGGAACTGCAATGGCGTCATATGCGGCGTCAGCTTCAGCCGGTAAGCCTGGAAGCTCTGGGTGATGTGATCGAGGAGAATGCGCGACGCCATATGCGGCTCCATCGCCAGATACACCACATCGGGATCGTAGGCCACCGACAGATTTGCCAGCGAGATCCCCAGCTCACGCCCCGCCTCTTCCAGCGCTGCCAGCACCTCTGGCGTCGGACGCTGATCCAGCGACTGCAGTGTGGTTAGCGCAGTTGGCTCGTGCTCCGCCACCCGCTGCAAAATAGCGCGGGAGGAGGCCACGTCCTCCAGCAACCGCAGCGAGCCGTCGCCGACCAGCCCGTTACCAATCTCGCCCGCTTTGCCGTGGCGCCCCCGGTAGAGCTGGCGATTGAGGATGATCCCGGCACCAATGCCCTTGCCGTAGGTGGCGATAACCGCCGACTGAGCCGTGCCGAGCTGGCCAAATACCAGCGCCGCCATCGCCATCGCGTTGGCATCATTCTCAATAAAGACCGGCAGCGAGAAGCGTTCCTCCAGCTGACGCGCGACCGGCACGTTCTCCCAGTCGAGTACTTTCGAGCGGATGCAGTAGCCGTTTTCAGCGTCTACCAGCCCCGATAACGCCAGACCGATGGCGCCGACCCGCTTCTCTTCAACGCCGCGCAGGAATTTTGCCAGCGCATCGCCGAGCTGGCGCGGCGTCAGGGGACCAGAAGGCATCTGCTGTTCGCCCAGCAAATTACCGCTGAGATCGGTCATCACGATGAGGTTACGTTCAGCGTTGAGCTGGATGCCGATTACGCTGGCGCGATCGGGGTTGAGCCCCAGCAGCGTTTTGGGCCGTCCCATCGACACGCGACGCAGCCCCAGCTCCTGCACAATCTCTTGTGCCAGCAGGCGATTGGTCGCCTGCGAGACCGTCGACATGCTCAGGCCGCTGCGGACTTTAAGATCGGACTGGCTAATCGGCGCGTTTTCAACAATCAACCGCAGAATGCGCGCGGTCACGTTGGGAGCGGTCATAAATTCCTCGGGTTATATCCCTGTCGTTAACCAGCAGGCTTCCGGTCAGTGACTGGGTAGCTGTGCCGGAGTGACGTTATCGGACGATAAAGCAGGATGCGCGCGGGCAAGCGTCAGCGCTCCGCTTAGCGCGTCACCCTGCGGCATCACCAGCCGGGCCTGGATATCGGCGGCCAGCCAGCGATGAATCGGCGCCGCCAGGCCGCCCATCAGCGCCACGCGACCGGAGCTTAGCGCCGTAAGTCGACGCACCATCAGGCCGATATCTTCAGCCGTCTGCCGCAACAGGTCCTGCGCATGATGGTCACCGCCAGCAGCGGCGGCGAAAACCTGCGGCACCACTCGCGCCCAGTCAGCGGGCGCGGCCGTACGGGTCCACAACAGCATGGTTTCCGGACTGTGATCAAATTGCGCCATCAGCTGATAAGTAAAATCGCTTTGCCCGACAATCGCTTCGTGAGCCAGCAGTGCCAGGCGCAGCGCACGGCGACCCAGCTCCGCGCCCGATCCGTGATCGGAGAGGGCAAAGCCCCAGCCGCCCAGCAGCGTGAAGCGTGCGCCATCCCAGGCGGCGCCCTGGCTACCGGTGCCGGTAATGAACACCGCACCAGGCTGCCCGCCGTGGGCGCCCGCGCAGGCGATCTCTACATCGCTGACAACCTGTAAAGCCGCACATACTGGCTGCCAGCTGGCCAGCCGCGCCTGTACCGACGCGACGTTAGCGCCAGCTAATCCGGCGACCAGCGAGGTCTGTGCCAGCATCTTTGGTGACAGTCCGGCCTGTACAAATACCGTGTCGATCAGCTGCCCGACGCTGGACAGAGCGGCCTCATACTGTGACCAGACGTTAGCAGGCCCGCCAGCGGCTTCCGCCAGTACCGTACCCTGAAGGTCGGTTAACCGCGCGCGACACTGGGTGCCGCCACCATCAATGCCAAGAAGATAGTGTGATTGCACGCGTTTCCTCCCGCCTCCACTGGTTAAGAGTTGTAGCCATAATGAGCGAACGATAGGGTAAAAAAACTTAAATCGCAATAACAAATAAATATCGCAAAAAAATATCCGGATTTTCATCTTAGTTTACATAAAGATAAATAAAACCTCCTTTGCAAATATTGCAGCGCGATATTGACATTAGTTTTTCTACCGTAATAAGTTGGCGTTCAGATTATCAACAGTCGCGCCTGGCTATGAGCGGGCTCTGCGCTATCCGATTTCAGGATCAGGGGTTTAACATGAAAGTAGGCATTATCGGTCTTGGCTTTCGTCTGTCCCACGTCATCAAAGAGTTCAATAACGCTGACGACGCCTTCTCAGTGGTGGGCTATTACGACCCGGCTCCCGCCGGGCTGCCTAATCTGCATAGTTTTGGTATCGATCCGGGAGAGGCGTTTGACTCGGCTGAGGCATTACTGCAGCACGGCGGTATGGATGTGGTGCTGGTGGGTTCACCTAATTTTCTCCACCTTGAGCATGTGGGCCAGGCGCTGGCGGCGGGCTATACCGTCTTTACCGAAAAACCGGTGGTGATCAACGAACAGCAGACCATGGAGATGGCGAAGCTGGTGCGTCAATATGGCGAGGCGCGCATTCTGGTTGGGCTGGTACTGCGCTATTCGCCGCTCTATCACGATCTGCTGGCCGCACGCGACGCCGGTCAACTGGGCGAAATCACGTCAATTGAGGCGACAGAGCATATCAAGCCTTACCATGGCGCATTCTTCCAGCGCGACTGGCGGCGGCTGGAAAAATATGCCGGTCCCTACATTCTGGAAAAATGCTGCCACGACATCGATCTTTATCAGGGGCTGATGCAGCAACGACCGGTGCGGGTGGCCAGCTTTGGCGGCCGTAAATCCTTTACCCCGGCGCATGCCCCGCAGGGGACGGTAACTGCTGACTCCGAGGTCTACCATATCAAGCCAAGCGGCTGGTCGAGTACTGATGCGGTGTTTGACAGCGATGCGGATATTGTCGACTACCAGACCGCCCTGATTGAATACGCGGGCGGAGCGACCCTCGCCTTTCACGCCAATCTGAACGTGCCGGATGAGTTCCGTCGCTTCTGCGTCATCGGTACCGACGGGATGGCGGAAGGGGATTTCGTTCGCAACTATTTCCGCGTCCACAATGCGCGCAGCGGCGAGAAAGAAGTCGATACCGCCTACAGCGGCAACGCTTACGATGGCCACTACGGTGCCGACGCGCTGATGGCGGAAGAGATTGTAAAACACATTAAACAGGGAACACCGCTGAAAGTTTCAGTTGTGGACGCGCTGGAAGCGGGCCTCACCGCCATAAAAATCGATGAGGCGCGCAAAACCCGCAGCGTAGTGGATATGCGCGAAAGCTGGCAAACCTTTGACGCCAACCTGGGAAAAACAGGGGCCTGATGGCCCTCTCCTGAGGCGCGCCGTCCCCCGTCGCGCCTTAGTCTGTGATTAGCGGTATGACTGGAAGCTCACTGTCGCCGGCCCATGGGCCGGTTTTTTTATGCAGCATCGACATCGTTCTCCAGCTTCTGGCGCTTGCGTAAATGCGGGAACAGCGCCATCCACAGACCCACCACCACCAGCGTGCCGATACCGCCAATCGCCGCAGCAGGTACCGCGCCGAACCAGGCGGCCAGCATCCCTGACTCGAACTCGCCGAGCTGGTTTGAGGTGTTGATAAAAATGGCGTTGACCGCGTTAACGCGGCCGCGCATATCATCCGGCGTATCGAGCTGCACCAGCGCGCCGCGGATTACCATGCTCACCATATCGAATCCGCCAAGCGCGGCCAGCGCCAGCAGCGACAGCCAGAGCTGGGTGGAGAGCGCAAACACCAGCGTCGCGATGCCGAATCCCGCCACCGAGCCGAACATGATTATACCGACATGTTTCTCCAGCTTATTGCGGCTCAGCCACAATCCCACCAGCAGCGCGCCTACTGAAGGCGCGCCGCGCAGCAGACCAAGCCCCCAGGGACCCGTGTGAAGAATATCCTGAGCGAAAATCGGCAGCAGCGCCGTCGCGCCGCCGAGCAGCACAGCGAAAAGATCCAGCGAAATCACGCCGAGCACATCTTTACGATCGCGGATAAAGCGCACGCCGGCAAAAAGGTTCGGCAGATTCATCGGCAGACGCGTCTGCGGCGGACGCTCATAGTGCAGGCGGGCCACCAGAAAAAGCGACAGCAGATAAAAGGCGGCAGAGACGCCATAGACCACGTCCGGTCCGGCGACATAGAGCAGACCGCCCAGCGTGGGGCCGACGATAACCGCCGCCTGGCTGCCGACTGACGTCGAGGCCATGGCGCGCGCGAGAATAGCGGGCGGCACCAGCGAAGGCAGCATCGAGGTAATCGCGGGCCACTCCAGCGCTTTTGCCACGGAGATAAGGAACACCAGCCCCCAGATTTCGATTTTGCCTGCCCACTGAAACAGGGTTAACAACACCAGTGCGCCCAGCGCGACAAACTCTATCAGCTGACCCAGCAGGACGATGCGGCGACGGTCGTACTGATCGGCCAGATGACCGGCGGGCAGCGCCAGCAGCACCGACGGCAGAAACTGCATCAGGCCAATAATGCCCAGCGCCATAGCGCTGCTGGTAAGGGCGTAGATCTGCCAGCTAATGGCGACGGAGAACATCTGAAAGCCAAACGATGAGCAGGTGCGTGCCAGCCAGAAAGCGACAAACGCCCGGTGTTTTAACAGCGAATCATCCGCTGTCGATGCCATAGAATCCATAATATATCCCGTTGATCACTCTGCCGACTCACGTCATAGCATGAGCCTCTCTTTTTTATCCGCGCAGGCGAATGCGTAGCACAGCGTGCTTGATTTCCCGTCGCCTGGCAATGTCGGGATGTGCTTTGTCAGGCGGGTAAAATGGCACGCCTGTTATTGGGTTAATTACTGACTATTATCAGACTATTTATTTCCAGAAAGCCAAAATCAGGACCAGTAAATTATTAAAGGTTTCATTATAATGGCTGCTAATTGCCGCGCAACAAGGCGCATAAAAAGGGTGACGCCTTTAATAATTCCGTTTTATATTGAGTCCAGCAGTAACCTGAGCGTTACCTTGAAAATCAATTTTCATTTTTGTCCGACTTTTTCTTTTAACCAGAGATGCATGGAAAATAGCTTGTACAATCCATATGTTACTGAAAATATTCTCTGCCCTGCAGGTACGCTGCTGGGTTTTTGTTATTCCAAACCTTACTTACTGGATGATGTTGAGGGAATCAATAATAATACCGACATAGTTGCGTGGACGAATCATTCTGCAAATGAAGCAGCCTTAATGATTATTCCCGTCACGGTAAAGCAGCTTAAACAAATCATTGCCGCACCGGAGCAATATCGCTTCTGGCAAAATTCACGGATCCGTCTTGCCATTAACTATGACGCCCTGAAAGAGTGCCGCCTCGCTTTGCCTGAAATAACAAATATTTTCCACTTCTGGCTACTCGATTTCGCCCCGCCCGGCGCTGACTGGCGGCTGATTGACTCTTTTCCTTTTTCCGGCATCGTGTTAAGCGAAGATTTCTTTAACGCTAATTATCAAAAATTCACCTTCCCCTTTTTATTATCTTCATTTGCTGAAAGAGAAATTAAGGTTATTGTCCGCAGCGCTCAGCCCGCGCCGCCCGCCGAGGTGATGAAGGCGTTGAATATATCTGGCTGGCAGCAGCAGCGATGCGCAGGCTCTCTGTTTAGCTGAATCGCCGAGGAAAAACCCAACCGCTGGCGTTATGGGCGCAGGCTTCGCGCCATAACGCAGCGTAAAACCCCATAAAATGTCGTCCTAATTACGCGCTCAAGCGCAAAGCGCTAAAAAAATCAAACCTCTTAACGTTTTTGCTATAAAATTTAACTCACATGGACAGCGTTGCTCACGGAAAGAGCGGCATTGAACACCTGCTTTCTTACGTACTTTATGACGTGAAAACAGCCTAATTCGTTGTTTTCTGTGTTTTTATGGCAAAAAAACGAGGTCGACATTATGGGGAAAAGTTCCTCATCTTTTGGCGTAATTCGTTTCCTGACGGTGCTGTTCGCATTCCTGACGGGCGCGTTTATGCTGATTGGCGGTGGTTGGTTAGCCGCTATCGGAGGTTCCTGGTATTACGTTATCGGCGGTGTGGTTATGCTTATCACCGCTTATCTGCTGTCACGTCGCAAAAGCACCGCGCTGGTTCTCTATGCGCTGCTGCTGATCGGCACCCTGATTTGGGGCGTGTGGGAAGTCGGCACTGACTTCTGGGCCCTGGCGCCGCGCACCGACGTGCTGGTGATCTTCGGCGTCTGGCTGATCCTGCCCTTCGTTTACCGTAGCGTAAACGCTGGCAGCAAAGCCGCGCTGGGCAGCATGGCTGTCGCGCTGATCGCCAGCGCTCTCGTGCTGGCCTATGCGGTGTTTAACGATCCGCAGACGGTGAATGGCAAGCTGCCGGAAACCGCGCAGAACGCCACGCCAGCACAGCCGCTGAGCAATATCGACGATGCCGACTGGCCCGCCTATGCGCGTGACCAGCAGGGTACTCGCTTCTCGCCGTTGAAGCAGATCAACGAAGGGAACGTGAAGAACCTGCAGGTTGCCTGGCAGTTCCAGACCGGCGATCTGAAAACCCCGAACGATCCGGGTGAAATCACCGACGAAGTGACGCCGATTAAGGTTCGCGACACCCTCTACCTCTGCTCGCCGCACCAGATCCTGTTCGCGCTCGACGCGACCACCGGCAAGCAGAAGTGGAAATTCGATCCGGGCCTGAAACCGAACCCGACCTTCCAGCATGTCACCTGTCGTGGCGTCTCTTACCACGAAGTGCCTGCTGCGGCCGATGCCGCTAACAGCCAGCCTGCGCTCTGCTCGCGCCGTATTTACCTGCCGGTAAACGATGGTCGCCTGTTCGCGCTGGATGCGGAAACTGGCGCACGCTGCCCTGCCTTCGGCAACAACGGCGAGCTGGATCTGCAGCACAAGCAGCCGGTCACTACCTCAGGTCAGTATGAGCCGACTTCGCCGCCGGTTATCACCGATACCACTATTGTGATTGCGGGCGCGGTAACTGATAACTACTCGACCCGCGAGCCGTCAGGCGCGATCCGCGGCTTCGACGTTAACACCGGCAAACTGCTGTGGGTCTTCGATCCGGGCGCGAAAGATCCTAACGCGATCCCGTCTGACGAACACACCTTCACCATGAACTCGCCGAACTCCTGGGCGCCGGCGGTTTACGATCCGAAACTGGATACCGTTTACCTGCCGATGGGCGTTTCTACCCCGGATATCTGGGGCGGCAACCGTACGCCGGAGCAGGAGCGTTATGCGAGCAGCGTGCTGGCGTTGAACGCCACCACCGGTAAGCTGGTATGGTCCTATCAGACCGTACACCACGATCTGTGGGACATGGACCTGCCGTCGCAGCCGACGCTGGCCGATATCACCGATAAAGACGGCAATACCGTTCCGGTGATCTACGCCCCGGCGAAAACCGGCAACATCTTTGTGCTGGATCGCCGTACCGGCAAGCCGGTTGTGCCTGCGCCGGAGACCCCGGTTCCGCAGGGCGCAGCGAAAGGCGACCACGTTTCGCCGACGCAGCCTTACTCCGAGCTTACCTTCCGTCCGAAGCAGAATCTGACGGACAAGGATATGTGGGGCGCGACCCTGTATGACCAGCTGGTGTGCCGCGTGATCTTTAAGCGCCTGCGCTACGAAGGTCCGTTCACTCCGCCGTCCGAGCAGGGCACGCTGGTGTTCCCGGGCAACCTGGGCATGTTCGAATGGGGCGGTATTGCGGTCGATCCGCATCGCCAGATCGCTATTGCCAACCCGATGGCGCTGCCGTTTGTTTCTAAACTGGTGCCGCGCGGTCCGGGCAACCCGATCGAGCCGCCAGAAGGCGCGAACGGTGGTTCAGGCACCGAAACCGGTATCCAGCCGCAGTACGGCGTGCCGTACGGCGTTGAGCTGAACCCGTTCCTGTCACCGTTTGGTCTGCCGTGTAAACAGCCGGCCTGGGGCTACGTTTCTGCCGTCGACCTGAAAACTAATGAAGTCGTCTGGAAGAAACGTATCGGCACCACGCGCGACAGCGCGCCGGTTCCGCTGCCGTTCAAGATGGGTATGCCGATGCTGGGCGGCCCGATCGCCACTGCCGGTAAGGTATTCTTTATCGGTGCGACCGCAGATAACTATCTGCGCGCTTTCAGCACCGAAACCGGTGAGCAGCTGTGGCAGGCGCGTCTGCCGGCTGGCGGCCAGGCGACGCCGATGACCTATGAAGCGAACGGCAAGCAGTACATTGTCATCGCTGCAGGCGGTCATGGCTCCTTCGGCACCAAGCTGGGCGACTACGTTATTGCCTATGCGTTGCCCGATGAGAAATAAGCCTCGTTGAGGTGATTAAAAAAGCGGACTTCGGTCCGCTTTTTTTATTGCTGTTCCTTCCGGCTTTTCCACCCGTTCACTGCCCCGCACAGCACCATCACCGCCGCCGTCAGCAAAAACACCGGCCGCATGCCGTACGCCCCGCCAATAACGCCGCCGAACAGCGGGCCGCTTACCTGACCGATATACTGCGCCGAGGTGGAGTAGCCAAGCATACGGCCGACCTGCCCTTCCGGCACGCTGTGCCGAATAATCGCCGTGATGCAGGGCAACAGGCCGCCCAGCGCCATCCCCATTAAAAAGCGCAGCGCCACCAGCTGCCACGCGGCGGTAATAAACGCCTGAGGAATAAGCAGCATCGCGCAGACCAGCAGCCCGGCGCTCAGCACGCGCCAGTGGCCGATACGGTCAGCCAGTTTGCCCAGCCGCGGCGCAGAAAGAATGCTGCCCAGCGCGGCTGCGGCCATCACCAGCCCGGCGGTAACGGTGACGGCGTGATCCCCCTGAACAAACTGCCCGACATAGAGCGTGATAATCGGCTCAATCGACATATTGGCGAAAATCAGCAGCATCCCCGACAGCCACATCAGCCTTACTACGCCGTGATTGAGGTGGCCCGACTCGCTGTCGGCGCGATGCGTCGCCGCAGGCTGACGCGGCAGCTCTTTAAGCAGAAACGCGGTCGCCAGGAAGGCGAGAAAAATCACGCCGCCGGTCAGCCAGAAGGTATGGCGGATGCCAATCAGCGGCGGCAGCACGCCGCCCAGCAGCGGGCCGACGACATTGCCCGCCATAATTCCGGATGAGAGCACGCCGAGCGCCCAGCCGGTCTGCGCCTTCGGCGTCTGGGACGCCACCAGAATGGTTGAGCCGGAGGCGTAGCCGCCAAGCAGCCCCGCCAGCAGGCGCAGCGCCACCAGCTGCCAGGGCGCGCTCGCCATACCGATCAGAGCCATCGCGATCGCCATGCCGAGACTGGCGCGGATCAGCATCAGCTTGCGGCCATAGCGATCCGCCAGCCTGCCCCAGAGCGGCGCGGTCAGCGCGGCGCTGAAGAAAGTCGCGCCATAGGCCAGCCCGGACCAGCGCGCAATCGCCGCCGGTTCCGTCACGCCGAGCTGACGCACATAGAGCGGCAGAAACGGCAGCAGTAGCGTCATCGCCACGATAGTGCTGAACGAGCCCAGCACGCAGACCCATAAGTTACGTTTCCAGATTTGCGCATCTGGCGCGGCGATCGCTTCCATAAAGCCCTCCGTCTTATTTGACCTTCAGGCTAGCGGCGTTGATGCGTGAACAACAGTCCCGCCGCGATAATTACTCAGCGCCGCCCGCTGTTGCCAGACAGCAACAATCAACCGTTCAGCGCGGCGATAAGCGTGTCACATAGCAGGCTGACCGGCGCGGCGGGCTGCGCCTCCTTCAGCAGCAGATAGCTTTGCAGGCGATCCATCTGCCACTCCGCCAGTAGCTGGGTGATTTCGCCGCGCGCCAGCGCCGCCTGCGCCATATAGGAAGGCAGATAGGCGATGCCGCTGCCCGCCTGCGCGGCGTTGAGCAAGGCCATGCTGTTGTTGGCGCGAAAGCGGCTGCGCACGTCGATCGCCAGTCGTTGCTTATCGCGGCGAAAAGGGAGCGCGGCGGTATGCGCCGGACCGTGAAACATCAGCAAATCGTGGCGCGGCAGCATATCGGGATGGGTAACGGGCGGGCGCTGCGCCAGATAGTCCGGCGCGGCGTAGAGCCCCCAGTCGATATTACCTAACACCCGAACGTGCGCTCCCTGTGGCGCGCGGGCGCGAATAACGATGGCGATATCGACCTGCTCTTCCAGCCGATCGCTGCCGCGATCGGTCAGGTCAAGATCGACATTGATATGGATATGGCGCCGCAGAAAAGGATTAAGCGCTGGCACCACGCACTGGCAGCCGTAGGTGACCGGCGCCTGCAGCCGCACATTGCCCGCAACGTTCTGATGCAGCTGCTGGACAAAGGCGTCGGCGCGATGCATCTCCGCCAGCATACGGGTGCAGAAAGGATAGTAGGCCTGACCCAGCTCGGTCAGCGCCAGTTTGCGTGTAGTGCGCTGCAGCAGCTTAAATCCCAGCCGCACCTCAAGCCGGGCGATCTCCCGACTGACGTGGGATTTTGACAGGCCGAGCGCGCGTGCGGCCTCGCTGAAGCTCCTGCACTCCACCACGCGGGCGAACATCATCATCGCCGTTAAGTTTTCGCTGTTATCCATGATTGTCTTTGTCCGCCGGAAAAAAGCAGACTAAACAATTCAGCCATCTGTTACACCTGTTTGCTGACTTAGCCCGCCATCGCCAGCGGGAACAGCAGCCGGTCCGGCTCGACGCGCCGTTGACGTCGCAGCTGCCCGGGAGTGACGCGAAAATAATTTTTAAAGGTGCGCGTATAGGCCTGCTGGGTATCGAAACCGTAGTTCATCGCCACCTGCAGAATCGCTTCGTTGCTGTTCAGCAGCAGCAGAGCGGATTCGGTCAGCCGGCGCTGGCGAATATACTCCGCCAGCGAAAAGCCGGTATGCTGACGAAACAGACGCTGCAGGTGCCAGCGGGAATAGCCCGAGCGGCGCGAGACCTCATCCAGATGCAGATCCTGACCTAAGTTGTTTTCAATCCACTGCAGCAAACTACGAATAAATTCGCGCTGATTCATGAGTTCCTCCTGATACGGCATGATCTTCAGTGAACCCACTTTAACGCAGGAAATTTATCCCTTAATTAGCGGAAAATTAGCGCAGAATTAGCATGGCGCGCCGCAGGGCGTCCTGTGCGGCAGCTTTAATTCTGTGCTAATAATCCCGGCGTAAACTGCGGCTACTTATCAACGAGGAGATTTTCCATGCGCGTGCTACTGGTGGAGGATGATGAAATGATCGGCGCCAACCTGCAGCAGGCGCTGGAAGCCACAGGCTGGTCGGTTGACTGGGTGCGCGACGGCGTTTTCGCGCATCACGCCTGGAGCGAAGGCGACTATACCTGCGTGCTGCTCGATCTCGGCCTGCCGCGCGACGACGGCCTGCAGGTGCTGAAGCGCGCGCGTGGACGCGGCGATACCACGCCGGTGCTGATTTTAACGGCGCGCGATACCGTGGCGCAGCGCGTGCAGGGGCTCGACAGCGGCGCCGATGACTACCTTCTGAAGCCTTTCGATCTGCAAGAGGTCCTGGCGCGCATGCGCGCCATCACCCGGCGTCGCCACGGCGCAGCGGACTCGCTGCTCGGCAGCGGCGACGTACAGCTGGATATGATGACGCGCGAAGTGCTCTATAAGGGGCAGCGCGAGCAGCTTACCGCGCGCGAATATGCGCTGCTTTACGCTCTGCTGGAGCGTCCCGGCGCGATCCTGTCGCGGGAACAGCTGGAGAACCGCATCTACGGCTGGGGCGAAGAGGTAACCAGCAATGCGGTCGATGTGCTGATCCACGGCATGCGCCGCAAACTCGACAATGACGCCATCCGCAACGTGCGCGGACTCGGCTGGCGCGTGCCTGCATTATGAAACCTTTTACCTTTATGCGCTCCCTGCGTAATAAGTTGCTGAGTACGCTGCTGATTATTCATCTGCTGATGATTGGCGGCGTCACCTGGTACTTCTTCAGCTGCTACGGCGAGATGATTGGCACCATGAAGGATGACCAGCTGTCGAAAATCGCCGACGCCTGGGCGACCAATAAAGAGATCCCGGCGCTGATGCCGCTGATGCTGCACGCCGACAAGGTCAAAAGCGCCTATGTGGTGCAGCTGTGGGACAGCAACGGCAAACTGCGCGCCAGCTCCTGGCCGGAGCTGCATGCGCCGCTGCAGGCGGAAAAAGGGTGGCATGATATCGACGTCGGCGACTGCAACGAGTGCGCCTGGCGTATCTATACGCGCCCCGGCGAGCCGGGCAGTGAGATCAAGACCATCCAGGTTATGCATAACCTGAGCTATATGCGTTCCGTAATGGTGCAGCGCGCGCTGTCGGCCATTATCCCTATGATTTTAATGATGCCGCTCTCACTGCTGGTCATCTGGCTGGTGGTGCGCAAAATCACCCGCGATCTGCGCGTCGCGTCGCGTGAAATCGCGGCGCAGGAGACGCTGCATCCTCATCTCGTCTCGCCGGAGGGACTGCCGGACGAGATCCTGCCGCTGGTAGAGGCGTACAACTCGCTGCTCAATAAGCTGCGCGCCGCCTGGTCGTCGCAGCGCCAGTTTCTTGAGGACGCCGCGCACGAGCTGCGTACGCCGGTGACCGCGGTAACGCTGCAGCTGGAGAACCTGCGTCAGCATATTCAGCCCGGCGAAGCGAGCCGCCAGTTCGATCAGTTGGAGGCGGGCGTCACGCGCACGCGCCATCTGGTGACGCAGCTGCTTAATATCTCTCGCCAGGAGGATAAAACCGTCGTTGCCTCGATCGAGCATATTGAGCTGGAAGATCTGCTGAAAGAGAGCATTGAGCAGCTGATGGTGGTGGCCGATAAGCGCGGCATTGATATCGGTTTTAATGGCTCGACCCACTATCGTCTGCAGGCGAGCCGCTCCGAGCTGCGCAGCCTGTTCGATAACCTGATCGGCAACGCCATGCTGCACACGCCGGAAGGCAGTCTGGTAGACGTGCTGCTGCACCGCGTCGGCGATCGCACCGTGGTCGATATCGTCGATAACGGACCCGGCATGCCAGAAGCCTTTATCGATCGCGCCTTTGATCGCTTTACCCGTGCCCCCACGGTGAAGGCGCAGGGCAGCGGTTTAGGGTTATCAATAGTGCGCAGCGTGGCGCAGAAACACCATATCCAGGTAGCCCTCTCCAACTGTCTCAACCCACAAGGCGTTATCTGCGGTTTGCAGGTTCGCGTCACCCTACCCTGAATTTCACGTTCGAGCGCGATGCCGACAACGTAAACGGTTGCGGCGTTCCGTTCGCTGCCGCTTATTTTCGTGACACGCTTCACATTTTCACGTAAATGCAATGCAACACATTTTGACAAACGTGAGCAAAATCTATTTTCTATCGCCCTGTAACGGTCAGGCTACGCAGGCTAGAAACCGGCAGTAAAAAACGGTTACATCTTCGCCGCCCTACTCTGGGATTGATTTCACCTTGACTGCGTCCAGGCGTGGTCGAAAGCATGTGGTTAATGAGAATGACATTTAAAACCTTGATAGCAGGAGCCTTGCTGGCGACCTCTCTGGCTGGCAGCGCGCAAGCCGCCGAAAGCGATCCGCAATATCTTTCCGACTGGTGGCACCAGAGCGTTAACGTGGTAGGTAGCTATCACACCCGCTTCGGACCGCAGTTCAATAATGATGTCTATCTGGAATATGAAGCCTTTGCCAAAAAAGACTGGTTCGATTTTTACGGCTATCTCGACCTGACCAATTTCTTCGGCATGGGCAACAGTAACGCCAACGGTATTTTCGACCACGGCTCGCCGATGTTCATGGAAATTGAGCCGCGTTTCTCTATTGATAAGCTGACTGGCACCAGCCTGGCTTTCGGTCCGTTCAAAGAGTGGTATTTCGCTAACAACTATATCTACGATATGGGCCGTAACAGCGATAACCGCCAGAACACCTGGTATATGGGTCTCGGCACCGACATCGATACGCACAGCGACGTCGGCCTGTCGCTTAACGTTTACGCCAAATACCAGTGGGAAAACTACGGCGCGGCGAATGAGAACAGCTGGGATGGCTATCGCTTCAAGGTGAAATACATGGTGCCGATCACCACGCTGTGGGGCGGCAACCTGAGCTATATCGGCTTTACCAACTTTGACTGGGGTTCTGACCTGCGCGACAAGTCAGACGCTTCGCGTACCAGCAACTCCATCGCCTCCAGCCATATTCTGTCGCTGGGTTACGATCACTGGCATATCTCCGCCGTGGCGCGTTATTTCCATAACGGCGGACAGTGGGCGGACGGCCAGGAGCTGAATTTCGGTCGCGGACCCTTTGAAGTGAAATCGACCGGCTGGGGTTACTACCTGGTGGCGGGCTATAACTTCTGATAAAAACGGGCGACCTGAATGTCGCCCGTTGTGAAAATGTGCTATCGCGGGAGAGCTGGCCCGATCGCAAAGACGCAAAAAGCGGCATCCATGCCAGCTCGGCCCGCCCCTTCCCTGGGGCGGGACGCTTTGCTCTTCGGTCCAGCCCTCCCGCCTGCAGGCTTTGGTCGCTCTCTGACAGCAACGGCCGTGCAAACGCCCGCTTAATGCTGCGGCTTCACCACGTTAATACGCCACGGGATGCCGAATTTATCAATAAACATGGCGAATCCGTTCGACCAGAAGGTTTCCTGCCACGGCGTCGTCACTTTCCCGCCAGCCGACAGTTTCTCAAACCAGGCTTTACCCTGCTCCGCATCGGTAGTCGAAAGGCTTACCGCATAACCGGCGTGCTCCGATGCCGGGGGCTGATCGGTATTGCCATCGCTCAGCATCAACTCGCCCTGACCGATACGCAGATGAGCATGCATAATCTTCTCCGGCGGCAGCGGCGGCGCAGACTGGTCGCCCACCTGTTCGCCCTGATCCGGCATATCGCCGAACGTCATTTTATAGAGCAGCTCTCCCTCGGTGGCCTTCAGGTAAAAGTCGATAGCCTCTTCACAGCGGCCGTAGAGAAACAGATAAGGACTGACTTGCATCTTCACCTCCATTTGTCGGTTGGATTTTTTACAGCACCTTAATAGTGTAGACGACAGGGCTTACCTGCTGTTTTTACTGGCAATAACGGCGGAACAGCTGCGCCATATAGGCGCTCATCGGCGTCAGCGCGGTATCCTTTCGCTGGATCAAATAGAAGGTCGCTTTCGGCAGCGGATCGTCCAGCTCCAGCGCCACCAGCTGATGGCCCAGCACCGGATCGTTGATCACGTCCACCGATAAAATGCTGACGAAATCGCTCTGCGCCACCAGGCTGGTACAGGCCATAAACGTCTCGCAGGAGACCACAATTTTTGGCGCCATGCCGCGCTCGCTAAAGAGATCGTGCAGCAGGCGGTAGTAGCTGCCTTTCGGCGTCGGCATGGTCCAGTTGCACTGCTGTAGCGCCGCCAGCGAACGCGCCTTCTCCATAGGATGCCCTTTACGCACCACCACCCGATATTCGCGCTGCATCATTTTCTCAAAGCTCAACTCCTGATCGAGATGGCTTTGATCGTAGGTGTTGATGGTGAAATCAAGCTCGCCCTGGCGCAGCTCTGGGATCATCGACACCAGCTGTCCCTCCACGATACGCACTTTGACCAGCGGGTATTCGCGGTGAAACTGCGTGATCACCTGCGGCATGATGGTGCGCGCCACGCTGCCGCCGACGCCGATATTGACTCGTCCGCCCGCCAGTCCAAGCCGCTGCTGAATATCCTCCTGCGCCACACGTAATTCTTCTAAAACCAGGCTGGCATGGCGAAAAAAGTTATCACCCACGTCGGTCATCACCACGCCCTGCTGACGGCGAATAAAGAGCCGCGCGCCTAATACCTGCTCAAGTTCCTGAATCGATTTAGTCAGCGCAGGCTGGGAAAGCCCGGAAAGACGGCTTGCAGCGCGAATGCTTCCCTGGCGCGCGACCTCAACGAAGGCGCGCAGCTGATGCAGCTTAAGCTGTGACGGCATGATAACCACTGTTTATCAGGAGAAAGATATTTGCATCTTATGCGGCCAGAGAGGCTTGTGTAAATTCGGGACTGTGCATAAAAAACCAACAATAAGGATTTCCTATGACAACCCTCTCTGAACAGGTCCAGGCGCTGGCGCCGCAAATGCAAAACTGGCGGCGCGATCTTCATCAGTTCGCCGAATCCGGCTGGCTGGAATTCCGCACCGCGACGCGGGTGGCCGATGCGCTGCATAAGCTGGGTTATCAGCTGCAGCTCGGCCGCGAGGTAATCAATGCCGAGGCGCGTATGGGGCTGCCCGACGCCGACACCCTGAAGCAGCAGGAGGCGCGCGCGCTGCAGCAGGGCGCGCTGGCGCAGTGGATGCCCGCTTTTTCCGGCGGCTTTTGCGGCATCGTCGCCACGCTGGAGACCGGTCGCCCCGGCCCGGTAATGGGTTTCCGCGTCGATATGGACGCGCTGGATCTCAATGAGAGCCAGGCGGCCGACCATCTGCCGCAGCGCGAAGGCTTCGCCTCCTGCAACGCCGGCATGATGCACGCCTGCGGCCACGACGGCCATACCACTATCGGGCTCGGGCTCGCCAGCGTGCTGATGGCGATGAAGTCGCAGCTGAGCGGCACCATTAAGCTGATCTTTCAGCCTGCCGAAGAGGGCGTGCGCGGCGCGAAGGCGATGGTGGAAGCAGGCGTGGTGGACGATGTCGATCTCTTTACCGCCATCCATCTCGGCACCGGCGTGCCCGCTGGCGAGCTGGTGTGCGGCAGCGACAGCTTCCTCGCCACCACCAAGCTGGACGTGCATTTTACCGGCGTCGGCGCGCACGCGGGCGGCAAGCCTGAAGAGGGTCGCAACGCCTTACTGGCGGCGGCGCAGGCCACGCTGGGTCTGCATGGACTACCGCAGCACAGCGGTGGCGTAGCGCGCGTCAACGTCGGCGTACTGCAGGCGGGAACGGGCCGCAACGTGGTGGCCGATACGGCGCTGATGAAGGTGGAGACGCGCGGCGTCAGCAATGAGGTCAACGACGATATCTACCAGCAGGCGCTGCGTATTATCGCTGGCGCGGCGGCGATGTACGGCGTGGAGTATGAGGTCAAACTGATGGGCGCGGCGCGCAGCTGCACGCCGACGCAGCCCTGGGTCGATTTCCTTCATCAGCAGGCGGAGGCGCTGGGCATCTTCGACTCGGTGGTGGATAGCAAAGCGCAGGCCGCCGGATCGGAAGACGCCACCTGTATGATGGAGCGGGTGAAACAGCGCGGCGGTCAGGCGACCTACGCGATTTTCGGCTGCGAGCTGGCAGCAGGCCACCATAACGCGAAGTTCGATTTTGACGAAAGCGTAATGGGTAAAGCGGTGCAGATGCTGGCGACGCTGGCGCTCAATCAGTCGCAGTTTGGAGGCGGGCGATGAACGCTGATTTCCTCGGCGATTATATCGACGCTAACCAGGCGCGCTTTACCGCTCTCAGCGACGCCATCTGGGACACGCCGGAAACGCGCTTCGCCGAAACCCGCTCCAGCGCGCTGCTGGCCGATGCGCTGGAGCAGGAAGGCTTCACCGTGACGCGCGGCGTCGGCAACATTGAAACCGCCTTTATCGCCAGCGTGGGCGAAGGCAAACCGGTTATCGCCATTCTCGGCGAGTTCGACGCGCTGGCGGGGCTGAGCCAGCGAGCGGGCTGTGCGCAGCCTGACCCGCTGGAGGAGAATGGCAACGGCCACGGCTGCGGCCATAACCTGCTCGGCACCGCAGGGCTGGCAGGGGCGTTCGCGCTTAAGGCGTGGAGGGAGCAGCACGGCGGGCGCGGTACGATTCGCTTTTACGGCTGCCCCGGCGAAGAGGGCGGTTCCGGCAAAACCTTTATGGTGCGCGAGGGGCTGTTCGATGATGTCGACGCCGCCGTGACCTGGCATCCCGAAGGCTTCAGTGGCCTGTTTAACCTCAGCACGCTGGCGAATATCCAGGCGGCGTTTCACTTTAAAGGAGTGGCGGCGCACGCCGCTAATTCGCCGCACCTCGGACGCAGCGCGCTGGACGCCGTGACGCTGATGAATACCGGCGCGAACTTTCTGCGTGAGCATATCGTGCAGGAGGCGCGGCTGCACTATGCAGTCACCAACAGCGGCGGCGTCTCGCCTAACGTCGTGCAGGCCGATGCTGAAGTGCTCTACCTGATCCGCGCGCCGGAGCTGCCGCAGGCGCAGGAGATCTACCAGCGCGTTATCAATATCGCCCAGGGCGCGGCGCTGATGACTGACACACACGTCACCGTTCGCTTCGACAAGGCGTGCTCTAACTACGTGCCGAATCGCGCGCTGGAGGCGGTGATGGAGCGTTATTTGCATCACTTCGGTCTGCCGCACTACAGCGACGAAGAGCGCGCCTTCGCCGCCGAGATCCGCGCCACGCTCAGCGAGGACGATCTGCGCAATGCCCGACTCAATGCGGCGCGCACCGGCGGCGAGGCGGGTGCGGTCTGGATCGAGGCGCACGGCGACAAGCAGCTGATGGACGAGGTAGCGCCCTGCGCGGCGACGCGCGAGCTGCTCTACGGCTCTACCGACGTCGGCGATGTCAGTTGGGTCACGCCTGTCGCACAGTGCTTCGCGCCCTGCTTTACCTTTGGCACCCCGCTTCATACGTGGCAGTTGGTGGCGCAGGGCCGCACCTCTATCGCGCATAAAGGCATGTTGCTGGCAGCCAAAGTGATGGCCGCCACCGTACTGGAGCTACTGAACGATGACCAGGCGCTGGCACGCTGTCGCGCCGAATTTGAGCGCGCGCGCCGCGCCCAGCCCTATCGCTGTCCGATACCTGAAGGCGTCACGCCTTCAAAACTGGCCAACTGAGCCACGGCCGCGCCTCAGGCGCGGACCGATAACACAATAAAAAACGCAAACACGACCATACAAGACGAGGAATAACATGACCGTAATGTCGGAGAATCGCAGCCCTGGGAAAGTGTTCGGCTGGATTGAGCGGGTCGGCAATAAAGTCCCCAATCCCTTCCTGCTGTTTGTTTATCTGATCCTGGTGCTGATGGTGGCGACCGCCATTATCAGCAGCCTCGATCTGGCGGTGAAAAACCCTGTCAGCGGCGAGCTGGTGCGCGTCAACAATTTACTGAGCGTCGCGGGTCTGCAGTGGATCCTGCCCAACATCATCAAAAATTTCAGCGGCTTTACGCCGCTCGGTTCGATTCTGGCGCTGGTGCTCGGCGCGGGCCTGGCGGAAAAAGTTGGCCTGCTGCAGTCGCTGATGGTGAAGATGGCGTCGCGCGTCAGCCGCCGCTACGCCAGCTATATGGTGCTGTTTATCGCCTTTTTCAGCCATATCTCCTCTGATGCCGCGCTGGTGGTGATGCCGCCGCTCGGCGCGCTGATTTTTCTCGCCGTGGGCCGCCATCCGGTCGCGGGCCTGCTGGCGGCGATTGCGGGCGTCGCGTCCGGCTTTACCGCCAACCTGCTGATCGTCACCACCGACGTGCTGCTTTCCGGCATCAGCACTGAGGCGGCGAAGGCGGTGAGCGATACGGTACACGTGAGCGTGATCGACAACTGGTTCTTTATGGCCACCTCCGTGCTGGTGCTGACCGTGGCGGGCGCCCTTCTGACCGACAAGTTTATCGAGCCGCGCCTGCCGCAGTGGAAAGAAGGCAGCAGCGAGCGGCTGGCGGCCCTGACGCCGCTGGAGAATCGCGGCCTGCGCGCGGCGGGCATCGCGGCGCTGCTGTTTATCGGCGTGATGGCGCTGCTGGTGGTGCCGGAACATGCACCGCTGCGCGATCCAGTAACCGGCGGTATCGTGCCGTCGCCCTTTATCAAAGGCATCGTACCGATCATCATCCTGTTCTTCTTTGTCGTGGCGATCGTCTATGGCGCGGTCACGAAGCAGATCCGCCGTCCAGATGATATTCCGCAGCTGCTGGTGGAGCCGATGAAAAGCATGGCGGGCTTTATTGTGATGGTGTTTCCGCTGTCGCAGTTCGTGGCTTTTTTTAACTGGAGCAACATGGGCAAATTTATGGCCATCGGGCTGACCGATGTGCTGGAGAGCGCGGGCATCAGCGGCGCGCCAGCCTTCCTCGGCCTGATGTTCCTGTCAGCGTTTCTCTGTATGTTTATCGCCAGCGGTTCGGCGATCTGGTCGATTCTTGCGCCAGTATTCGTGCCGATGTTTATGCTGCTCGGCTTCCATCCCGCCTTCGCCCAGATGATCTTCCGCATCGCCGATTCGGCAGTGTTGCCGCTGGCGCCGATGTCGCCCTTTCTGCCGCTGTTCCTCTCCTTCCTGCAGCGATACCAGAAAGATGCGCAGCTCGGCACCTATTACGTGCTGATTTTCCCCTATCCGGTGCTCTTCTTTATCACCTGGATCGCGCTGCTGCTCGCCTGGTATGCGCTGGGATTGCCTGTCGGTCCCGGGGTCTATCCGCAGATGCCGTAGCGGGCTTGCCAGGGACGGCTAAAACTGCAACGTACGTTGCTAAAAACTCACCAACAACCCTCTCGGCAAGGATCGCCGAATTGATTATTCTGCTATCTCTTCGCTTGCTAACGGTTAATTATTTTTACAACGTCGCCACGCCGTTAGCAGGACAGGCAAACACCGTCACACCGAGGTTCATAAAATAATGACAACAACCTGCCCTTCAGGGATAGCGCCGGCGCTCGCTGCGCCGACGCCGCATAACAACAGTTTAGCGGGGCGCATCGACGCCCTGCCGTCATCGCGAGGCCTGTGGCGTTTTATTACGCTGCTCGCGCTCGGCGGCTTCTTTGAACTCTACGACTTGTTCGAGACCGGCTATATCAGCTCGGGCCTGCTGGCCGCTGGCGTTTTCCACACCGGCAGCGCAGGCGTGTTCGGCATTGCCGATCAGGCCGCCTTCGCTTCCGCGACCTTTCTCGGCTTGTTTGTCGGCGCCAGCCTGCTGGCGCCCTATGCTGACCGCTTCGGCCGCCGCCTGACCTTTATGTGTGCGCTGGCGTGGTATGGCATTTTCTCCCTGCTGATGGCTTTTCAACAGAGCGCGGAGATGATTATTCTGTTCCGTTTTCTGGTGGGCATCGGCCTCGGCATCGAACTGGTCACTATCGATACCTATCTCTCGGAATGGGTGCCGACGCATCTGCGCAGCCGCGCCTTCGCCTTCTCTTTCTTTGTGCAGTTCCTTTCCGTGCCTGCGGTGGCGCTGATGTCATGGTGGCTGGTGCCGCAGACAGTGCTGAGTCTTGAGGGCTGGCGCTGGGTGGTGATCGCGGGCGCGATCTGTTCGCTGGCGATCTGGTTTATCCGTAAGGATCTGCCGGAGTCGGCGCGCTGGCTGGCGCAGCAGGGACGCCATCAGGAGGCGCATCAGATGTTGAGCGCCATGGAAAAACGCTGCGGCGTTGCTCCCGGCGCGGATTTTCCGCCGGATGATGCGGCGGCACAGCTGCCGAAACGCGGCCGGTTCAGCGAGATCTGGGCGCCAGCTTACCGCAAGCGCACCCTGATGCTGGTGGTGATGAACCTCTTTCAGGCGATCGGCTTTTTCGGCTTCGGCAACTGGCTGCCGGCGCTGCTGTCGGGCAAAGGGGCCACCGTCACCCACAGCCTGCTCTACGCCTTCTTCATCACCCTTGCCTACCCGCTCGGCTCGCTGATCTCCAGCCGCTACGCCGATAAGCTGGAAAACAAATGGCAGATCGTTTTGTCCTGTCTGATGACCGTGGTATTCGGCACGCTGTTCGCCTTTCAGACCAGCCCGGCGCTGCTGATTGTCTGCGGCTTCCTGATCACCTGGTCCAACGCCTGGCTGACCTTTAGCTATCACGCCTATCAGACAGAGATTTTCCCGACCCATATCCGCGCCCGCGCGGTCGGCTTTTGTTACTCCTTCAGCCGCCTCTCGACAGTATTCAGCAGTATTCTGATCGGTCTGATCTTGCAGTATGCGGGCAGTCAGGGCGTTATCGCCTTTATTGTGGCAAGTATGCTGATTGTGATGCTCTCGGTAGGGATTTACGGGCCGAAGACGCGTGGCATCGATCTGGAGAATATTTAAGCGCCGGTGCGCGATGAAAGGCTAAAGAGGCGGGAAAAGGCGCCCGGTGTCAGCCGGGCGCCTTTGAGCATTACGGGTTTTCGAGCTGATGAATATCCGCGCTGCCCTGATAAGGTTTTATCGTCTTATCTTCACGCAGCTTCGCCACATCCTTCGCCGTGACCTTCGACTGACTGCCGTTGCCCCAGCTGGTGCGGATAAAGTTCACCACGTCCGCGACCTGCTGATCGTTGAGCCGCCAGCCGAACGCCGGCATGGTGATGGCCGACGGCGCGCCTTTTACGCCAGGCAAGGTACCGCCCGCCAGCACGATATGGATCAGCGAGGTGGGATCGTCAGTCATCACCACCGGGTTGCCGCGCAGCGCCGGGAAAAAGCGCTGGTAGCCGCTGCCGTCGGTTTTATGGCAGGCCGCGCAGCTATCGACATAGACCGATGCGCCGGTCGCGCTGTCGTCGCCTTTCCATAACGCTTTCGCTGTGGCGTCGTCCTGACTAAAAGCCGCCTGGCTCGGATCTTTCGCGCCGAGCGACTTCAGGTAGCGCGCAATCGCGGCGATATCTTCATCGCTGAGATGCTGCAGGCTATGCTCCACCACCTCGGTCATGCCGCCAAACGCGGCGGTATGATCGTTACGGCCGTAGCGCAGGAACTGGCGCAAGTCGTTCTCGCTCCAGCGCCCCAGCCCGTCGCGGTTGTCGCCGCGCAGGTTGCTGGCGGTCCAGCCGTCAATCGGCGCGCTGCTGCCCGCCAGATAGTCGCTGCCTTCGCCGTTGTTCAGCGCTTTTTCCTGCATGGTGATGCTACGCGGCGTATGGCAGGCACCGCAGTGGCCCAGCCCCTCTACCAGATAGCGACCGCGCGCCAGTTCAGGATCCTCCTGCGCCGCAGGCTGGAACGCTTTTACGTCCGGCGCGAATAGTGAACGCCAGATCGCCAGCGGCCAGCGCATCGACAGCGGCCAGGGAATCGCGCTCTCTTTATTAGCCTGCTCAACGGGCGCAACGCCATGCATAAAGTAGGCGTAAAGCGCCTGCATATCGTCGTCGCTCACCACCGCATAGGAAGGGTAAGGCATCGCCGGATAGAGGGTATCGCCATTTTTCGCCACGCCGTGACGCACCGCCTTCTGGAAGTCGTCGTAGCTGTAGTCGCCAATGCCGGTCGCCTTATCGGGCGTGATATTGGTGGAGTAGATGGTGCCGATCGGCGTCGCCATCGGCAGGCCACCCGCAAAAGGTTTGCCATCCTTGCTGGTGTGACAGGCGACGCAATCGCCCGCGCGCGCCAGATACTCACCGCGTTTTACCCGATCGCCGCCGTTATCGTCCGCCAGCGCGGCAAAGGTCATCGTGCCCAGAATCAGGGCCAGTAAGCCGTTTTTCATCGCCATTTCCTTATGCCTGCACCAGTGGACCCGGGTTTTTCAGATACTGCTCGCGGATCGCTTTCGCCGACCAGTAGGTCAGCGCCGCCACCATCCCCGTCGGGTTATAGCCGAGCCCCTGCGGGAACGCGGATGCGCCCGGCACAAAGACGTTCGGCACGTCCCAGCTTTGCAGGTAACGGTTCACCGCGCTGGTGGCGGGATTGTCGCCCATAATGGCGCCGCCGCTGATATGCGTAGTCTGGTACACCGTGGTGTCGAAGTGGGTACCCGGCCCTTTCGCGCCGCCGATAATCATCTTCGGGCTCATCGCTTCGGCGATTTTACGCATCTTGCCGACCATAAACTGCGCCATTTTGATGTCGTTATCCTGCCAGTCAAAGGTCATGCGCAGCAGCGGCTGGCCGTAGGCATCTTTGTAGTTAGGATCGAGGTCGAGATAGTTGACGCGGTAAGACTGATGCGCGCCGTGGGCGTCCATGGAGATATGGTGCGTATAGGTATCCGCGACCGCCGCTTTCCACTTGCTGCCCCAGTTCGGCGTGCCCGTTGGGGTCGGCAGGCCAGAGATCGGCTTGGTACCCGCCTGGTTGACCCAGAACGGCGAACCACCGACAAAGCCGTGCGGCCCGTGGTCGAAGTTGTCGGCGTTGAAATCATCTACGCCAACGCCCGCGCCGCCCGCACCAATAAACGGGTTAGTGGTGGTGTTTTTATCGAACAGCGCCTTCAGGGTCGAAATATTCTGGTAGGCGAAGTTGCGGCCGATGGTACCTTCGTTGGTAATCGGGTTGTAAGGCTTGCCGATGCCGGAGAGCAGCATCAGGTGCACATTATGGAACTGGAACGCTGAGAGAATCACCAGATCCGCTGGCTGCACCACTTCACGCCCCTGCGCATCGACGTAAGTCACGCCGGTAGCGCGCTTTTTATCCTCAGTCAGGTTAACGCGCAGCACATAGGCGTTGTTGCGCAGTTCGAACTTCGGCTCCTGACGCAGCGCAGGCAGAATGTTTACGTTCGGTGACGCTTTCGAGTACATGTAGCAGGCGTAGCCGCTGCAGTAGCCGCAGAAGTTGCACGGCCCCATCTGCGCGCCGTAGGGGTTGGTGTACGGGCCGGACGTGTTGGCCGATGGCAGATCGTAGGGGTGATAGCCCACCGATTTCGCCGCCTCGGCAAACAGCTGCGCCGACCAGGTGCGTTTCTGCGCAGGCAGCGGGAATTTATCAGAGCGATCCGGCGCGAACGGGTTGCCGCCGCTGTCCTTGCCGATCACCTGGCCTTTGATGCTCCAGGGGGTACCGGAGGTGCCGAAGACCTTCTCCGCCTTGTCGAAGAACGGCTCCAGTTCGTCATAGGTGACGCCGAAGTCCTGAATCGTCATCCCTTCCGGAATAAAGTTTTTGCCGTAGCGCTCTTCGTAATGGCTGCGCTGGCGCAGCTCGGTGGGATCGACGCGGAAGTGTACGCCGGACCAGTGCAGTCCTGCGCCCCCGGTGCCGGTGCCCGGCAAAAATGCCGCCAGCTGACGATAGGGAACCGCCGTCTGCGAGGCGTCGTGGCGGATAGTCACGGTGCTTTTCGACAGATCCTGGAACAGCTTTTTGCGGATGTTATAGGTCAGCTCGTCAATCGACTGCGGATAGGAACCGTCAGGATAGGTATCGCGATGCGGGCCGCGCTCCAGCGCCACCACGTTAAGTCCGGCTTCGGTCAGCTCTTTGGCCATGATCGCGCCGGCCCAGCCGAAACCTACGATCACCGCATCTGCTTTTTTCATTTCGTTTGCCATGGTTACGCGCGCTCCCCGCGAATAGAAACTGACGGGAAGGGATAACGCTCACCGCGTTCAACCCAGTCCATAAAGTCGGCGCGCGCGCCGGGAAAGCCGATCAGCTTCCAGCCCACCATATTCTGGTTGCCGCCGTGAATCGGGTCGCTAAAGAAGCCTTCGCGAGTATTCTGGATCAGGAAGGCGAAAAAGGTTTTCGCTGGCAGCTGGCGGAAATCGGCCTGGCCGCTCTCCATCGCCTGCAGCAGCGCATCCTGCTGCTCGCCGCTGAGATCGGCGAACACCTTGCCGTGCTGACGCTTGCTGTAGTCGTCGGCGTCCGCCAGACCCAGACGGTAGATCTGCTGCGGCACCAGCGGCAGCTGATAGCCCAGCTCTTTAGGCAGATCCGGATTGAACGGTCCCTGCATATACCAGTTAGCGCCGGTGGCGTAAGGGGTATTCATCTGGCGGTCGATAAACTCCGGCACGCCCGCTTCCAGCGCGCCGGGGCCACGCTCGTCATTTGGGATCAGGCGTGCAACGGCTGCTTTGATAAAGGCGAACTCTTCTGCGGTAAACCAGCTCGGCTGATAGTCGCGCGCGGGTTGCGCAGCAGCGGGATCGGCGGCCTGTACCGCAGGCGCCACGCTGAAGCCCCCTACGACGGCGCTACCTGCCGCCATGGCGGGTGCCAGCGCAATGGTCTTTAACAGAAAATCCCTGCGTGTCTGGCCACGTTTTTGTTCTGACATGACATTGCCTCAGTACCGCTTATAATGCGGCATGAAAGTTAAACAGTTGCGTTGTAATGATTTTTTTATGCGGATTAAGGGTTACAGCAGCACTGTTACCGGTAACAGCGGGCGCTAGTGTAACACCGTTGTGGCGAAACATTTAGTTCGTCAAAACAAATTCGCACAAATTCATTAACATCTCGTCGGAATGCTTTACCTGACGTGGGCGAACGCTGTCACCTTCAGAAACAACACTCAGCAGACAAATAACGCTAAAAAACGTTATAAAAGGATGCATACAACAGCGGAGAGCCTATGTTTAAGTCTTTTTTCCCCCGGCCAGCGCTGTTTTTCAGCACGGCGGCGATCTGGAGCCTGATCGCGATTTTTGCCTGGTTCGGCTTTGCCGACGATCTGCCGTCACGCTGGTCAGCGCTACATGCTGCGATGCAGCAGCAGCTGCCGACCACGGCCGCGCGCTTTATCGCGCCCAGCCAGCTCTGGTTTTACAGCTATTACTGGATTGTCGTGGCGCTATTCGCCCTGGCCTGGCGCGCTATTGATAACCATCCGTGGCAGCGCTGGTCGGTCTGGGGCTCAGCACTGATTATTTTCGTCACCTGGTTCGGCGTACAGGTCGGCGTCGCGATTAACGCCTGGTACGGCCCGTTCTACGATCTGATTCAGCAGGCGCTGACTAAAGCGGGCTCAGTGCAGATAAACCGTTTTTACGCCGAAGTGATGGCCTTTCTCGGCATCGCGCTTATTGCCGTCGTCATCGGCGTGATGAACTCATTCTTTATCAGTCACTGGGTGTTCCGCTGGCGCACCGCGATGAACAACTACTACATGCATAACTGGCAGCGTCTGCGCGAGGTGGAAGGCGCGGCGCAGCGTGTGCAGGAAGACACCATGCGCTTCGCCAGTACGCTGGAGAGCTGGGGCGTGAGTTTTATTCAGGCGATTATGACGCTGGTGGCCTTTTTACCGGTGTTGATTAGCCTGTCGCACCACGTGAAAGACGTGCCGATTCTCGGCAATATTCCCTACGCGCTGGTGGTTGCGGCGCTGCTCTGGTCGCTCTTCGGCACAGCGCTGCTGGCGCTGGTGGGCATTAAGCTGCCGGGCCTGGAATTCCGCAATCAGCGGGTTGAAGCGGCTTACCGTAAAGAGCTGGTGTATGGCGAGGACGATCCCGATCGCGCGACGCCGCCGACAGTGCAGGCGCTGTTTAGCCGCGTGCGGGTTAACTACTTCCGCCTCTACTTTCACTATCTCTACTTTAATATCACCCGCATTCTCTATCTGCAGGTCGATAACGTTTTCGGTCTGTTTGTGCTGTTCCCGTCGATCGTGGCGGGCACCATTACGCTCGGTTTGCTGAACCAGATCACTAACGTGTTCGACCAGGTGCGCTCCTCGTTCCAGTATCTGATCACCTCCTGGTCGACGCTGGTGGAGCTGATGTCGATCTACAAACGTCTGCGCAGCTTTGAGCAAATCCTGCAGGATATTCCGCATCAGGAGATGATGCGCGAAGCGGCGGAAAACGAGTAGCGCGGCAGGATCGCGGCAGCAAAAGGTCCCGCGCAGCCGGTGCGCGGGACAGCGAGGAAAAGGTTAAACCAGCGCGGCGAAAACCCGCTCCACGGCGTACGCGCCAGGATCTTTCACCCCATCCAGCGTTTGCTGATTCAGGTAAGAGGAGCGCCCCGCTCTGGCGCTCTGCATCTGCGCCGTTGATTCAGCGCCCTGCGCCGCGGCCTCCGCCGCCTCCGCCAGGGTGTTGCCCGCGACCAGCGCCTCCAGCGCCGGTTCCAGCGCATCGATCAGCGTGCGATGGCCAATCTGCGCGCCGCCGTAGTGCTTCATCTGCGCCAGCCCCTGTTGTAACGCCTCCGGCAGCGTGCCGCCCTGCGCCAGCTGCTGGCCCGCCGCGGTAAAGAGGATCGACATCAGCACGCCGCTCGACCCCCCCATCACCGTCGCCAGCTGTTCGCCCACCAACGCGAACAGCGACGGCAGATCCGCCAGCGGCAGCTGCTGCGCCTCCAGCGCGCTTTTCACCTTGCGCGCGCCCGCGGCAAAGGTCGAGCCGGTATCGCCATCGCCGACTTTTGCGTCCAGCGCGTTCAGCTCAGCTTCAAGATCGATCAGCGTCTGCGCAACGCGGCTCACTACCCGCGCCGTCTGCTCATCCTGCGAAGGCGTAAACTCCAGCTTGCTGACCACGCGCTGGCTGCTCAGCGTCGTCACCGGCTCTACCGCATGGATCGGTGCCCAGCCCAGCACCTCGACCGGTGCCTTCAGCGCTTCAAGAAACGCTGCTTCGATCTGCAGCACCGTCAGCGAAAATCCTTTCATGTCCAGCGCGCTCACCAGCGTCGCCGGGCCGATCAGATGGCTGATTTGCGCCGCCAGCGGGCTTTTCAGCACCTCGCGCGTCACCAGCGCCAGCTCCAGCATAGAGAAGCCGCCGAGATTGTTGACCAGCAGCACCGCTCTGGTGCCGGAAGAGAGGCTGTTAGCCAGTTTCTCCGTCATGATACTGACCAGCTTTTCGCTGTTCTGCGTGTCCAGCGTAATGACGCCCGGCTCGCCGTGGATGCCCATGCCCAGCTCGCTCTCGCCCTCTTTAACGCGGTTGTCGCGCTTTTCGCCGGGAATATGACAGGTCGAGAAGGCGACGCCGATGCTCGCCGTACCCTTGATGGCACGCTGCGCCAGCGTTTTTACCTGCGCCAGCGACTGCCCCTGCTCTGCGGCATAACCGGCGATTTTATGGATCAGCGCGGTGCCTGCGATGCCGCGCGGCTGCGGGTTATCCGGCAGGGCGATATCGTCCTGCACCATTACCATCTCGACCTTATAGCCCTGCGCCCGCGCCTTCTCCGCCGCCAGGCCGAAATTGAGGCGGTCGCCGGTATAGTTTTTCACGATGAGCAAGCAGCCCGCGTCGCCGGTGACGTTAATGATGGCGCTCAGCACCGCGTCAACGCTGGGCGAGGCGAAAATATCGCCGCAGACTGCGGCGGTCAGCATCCCTTTGCCGACGAAGCCGGCATGGGCCGGCTCATGCCCTGAACCGCCGCCCGAAATCAGCGCCACCTTGCTTTTGTCCCAGTCGTTGCGCACCACGACCCGAATGTCGTCGCCTAAATCCAGGCGGCTGAGGTTGTGCCAGGGCGTGCTCAGCAGTACGCCCTCTATCGCTTCGTTGACCAGATTATTTTTTTCATTCATCAGGAACTGGCTCATTGCATCCTCTCCAATGGTGTTGATGCCGCCAGGCAGCGGCACGCTTTTAAAGGTAGCCGAAGAAATGCAAAGGGCGGCCCGCAGCCGCCCCGGAAACTAACAGTGAAATCAAAGCGCGATGCGCATCACGCTGTCTGGATCTTTCGGCGGCTCTTTGCGCGAGCCTGGCTGTTTGACGCTAACGAACAGCGTCCTGCCGTCGGCGGAAAGCGCCAGGCTGTTAGGCAGGCCCGGCGTTTTAACCGTGCGTTTTACCTGATAGCTGGCAGCGTCAATGATGCTTACCTCGCCCGCTTTGCGGTGCGTGACGTAAAGCGCATTGCTGTGTGGATTAAACAGCACCGCCAGCGACTCCGGAACGGCGATCGACTGGATCACCTTTTGATCGCGCAGATCGATGACCAGCACCTGCGGCTGCTTCGCGTCGCTGAGGAAGGCGCGCTGGCCCTGGGTATCGAGCGCGATATTTAGGAAGAAATGCGCGTTATCGCCGTCGATTTTCTGGCGTTTTTCAATGGCGTTGGTGCGGGTGTTGATGGTGACCAGCTCGCCATCACCGTTGGTAACATAGAGTTTCTGCCGCTCGCTGTCGACCGCCAGGCCGGTGCCCATTTTGCCGGTATTCGGCACCACGCTAATCAGCCGCAACGTTTTGCCGTCCACCACCCAGACCACGCTTTGCGGGCCGATCCCGGTCACGTACACGCGGTCGGTTTTCACGTCGACGGCGATCTCGCGCGGCTGCAGCGGACGCACGTTTTCGCTGCGCTTGCGGCCATCCAGCACCAGCGTGTTGATAACCCTGCCGCTGGCGGCGTCAATGGCGGTGAGCGCGCCGTTCAGGGTATTGCCGACGTAAAGCACGTTGGTTTGCGGATTAATGGCCGCGCCGAAGCTTTTCAGCTCGGTAGGAAGGGTTTGCTTAACGGCCAGAGTCTGCGGATCGAGGCGGAATACCGCGCCGCCCGGCGCATCACTGCCCTGAGACGCGGCGAGAAAAAGCGCATTGTCGCTGGGGCTGAAGGCGAGTTCATAAGCGCCCTTACTGACGGGCTGGTTGAGTTCGTCTGCATGCGCCAGCATGCCGGAGGCGGAAAAGAGCGCGGTAGCGAGCAGCGCAAAGGATAAGGATTTCATGATCTCTCCATAGTAAAGATTCACCGCCGTCAGGCAGTGCTGGAAAGCTCACATTGCAAACCCTGCAAAAAGAGAAGCGGCCCTGAAGCCGTCAAAGATATGTTTTTTAGCAAATGATAAGGATTTAACGCCGAAAGGGAAGCGGTTTCCCGCGCTTACAACGCCGCCAGGACGCCCGAAGGCGTCCTGTCAGCAACAGCCGGTCAGACTTATTTCAGCAGTTCAGCGGTCATATGCACGCCGTTGTTGGTGTAGGCTTCGGTCACTTTATATGATGCGCCCGCGTCTTTCGCCTGCGCCGCGATTTTTGCTTCCGCGCCGTCCAGCGTCGAGTCGGTAGCGGTTACGCTCTGCGCGAAGCTGGTCAGTGGAAGAACAGAGAGAGCGATAACAGCAGCAAAAGTTTTGATGGTTTTCATGGTCAATTCCTTGGTAGATGTTTAATAAGGTAAGGCGTGTCGCCTTGTTGATATGAATAATAGACCGAGGTTGATGCAGCGGATAGCGGAGATAATTGCCGTTCTTTATCAAATTTACTGACGATGAAAGCGCACAATTGGTGTAGCCGCGCCGAAAAAGGTTAACTTGCTGGGATAATAAAAAAGGGCAGCATATTTCGCTGCCCTCAAGGCTTTTAGCCGTGATGACGCACTCGGGTAAAGATGGTGATGGAGGCGAGCAGCATCAGCACGCCGCTGGCGAGAAAGACGCCGCCTGCGCCCTGTAAGTCGAACATCCAGCCGCCCGCCGCCGCGCCTGCGGTAATCGCCAGCTGGATAGTCGCCACCAGCAGACCGCCGCCCGATTCGGCATCGTCCGGCACCGCGCGCGAGATCCAGGTGGACCAGCCGGTCGGCATCGAACCAAAAGCGAGTCCCCACAGCGCCACGCCCGCGGCGACCAGCCAGGAGACGTCGGCGAAACTCACCAGCAGCAGCGCGGTCGCGCTCATCACCAGCGCCATCACGCTCAGCGTCAGCGATACGCTGCGCGTCACCAGATAACCCGCCAGCGAGGTGCCGAAAAAGTTAGCCACGCCAAACGCCAGCAGCACCAGCGACAGCTGATTCAGGCTCAGCTGCGCGCTGCTCTCCAGGAAAGGACGCAGATAGGTAAAGAAGGCGAAGTGGCCGGTAAACATCATTATTACCGCCAGCATGCCCCAGCGCATCAGCCCGCTGCGCAGCAGATCGAGTACCCCGCCGCTACGCGCTTTGTTCTCTGGCGGCATGGCAGGCAGCGTAAAGCATTGCCAGATGAGCGCCAGCACGCCCAGGCCTGCGGTGAGCATAAAGATATTGCGCCAGCCGATCAGGCCGCCGAGATAGCTGCCGAGCGGCGCGGCGATGATGGTCGCCAGCGAAATCCCGCTGAAAACGATCGACAGCGCGCGCGGCACCTGAGCGCTCGGCACCAGACGCATGGTAATCGCGGTCGAGAGCGTCCAGAAACCGCCAATCGCCATACCAAGCAGCACGCGCGCCAGCAGGATCAGCGTCAGATTACTCGCCAGCGCCACCAGCAGTGCCGAGGCGACCAGCAACAGCGTAAAGGCCAGCATCACCACGCGACGATCCAGCCGCCGCGTTACGCTGCCCACCACCAGGCTGGTCAGTAACGCCACCAGCGCGGTCACCGTCACCGTCTGGCCCGCCTGCCCTTCCGATACCTGCAGCGAAGCCGCGATCGGCGTCAGCAGGCTAACCGGCAGAAACTCAGCGGTGATTAACCCGAATACGCCAAACGCCATTGAAAACACCGCGCCCCAGGCGGGACGCGCGGGGACGGAAACCTCATCAGCCACTTCTGTGCTCAGACTCATGTAGCTTCTCCAGAGAAAAAATGATTAAGGCTGGAGCATAGAGATTGCGGGCAAGACGATCTATGATGACGACACCTTCATTATTGATAATTCGTCTGGAATGCCATGAGCCATTATGAAGATCTGACCAGCGAGCTGCTGATGGGAATGCGGCTGCACGGCGTGACCTATCAACGCATTCAGCTCGCCGCGCCCTTCGGGCTGCGCTATGAGCAGGCGCCAGGCCGCGCGCAGTTTCACTTTGTCGGACGCGGGCCGCTGCTGGTGCGTGGCGCGTCGGGTGCGATTTTCACCCTGAATACCGGTGACGCGCTGCTGATCCCGCATGGCAAACCGCACAGCCTGCTCTCGTCACCCGACGCCGCCAGCGAAAACATCGCCGCCTTCGTCAGCAAGCCGATCTGCGACAGCGTGTGCGCCATCGGCGCGCCCGCCGACGCCTGCGACGATGAGGAGAGCGTGATTTTATTCAGCGCCTGCATGAAATTCGAGCTGGGCGGCATGCAGCCGTTGATCAACACCATGCCGGATATCATGCTGGTCAGCACGCTGCTGTCGAAGTACCCGGAGATCCAGCCCATTCTCGACGCGATGGAGCGCGAGTCGCGCACGCGGCACGCCGGGTTTGCCGGTATCCTGTCGCGGCTGGCGGACGTGGTGGCGGCGCTGATCGTACGCGGCTGGGTAGAGAATGGCTGCGGTCAGGGCAGCGGGCTGGTGCAGGCGATGCGCGATCCGCGTCTGAGCAAAGCGATCGCCGCGATGCACCGCGAGCCGGGAGAGAGCTGGACGGTTGAAAGACTGGCGCGGGTGGCGGGTTGCTCGCGTTCGGTATTTGCCGAGCGCTTTCAGAACGCCACGACCATGACGCCGCTGCGCTACCTGACCGAACTGCGTATGCGGCTGGCGGTGCAGCGCATCGTCAATAACGGCGAGGCGGTGGAGGTGGTGGCGTTCCAGCTCGGCTACGGCTCGCTGGCGGCCTTTAGCCGCGCCTTTAAGCGTATTGTCGGCCAGCCGCCCGGCGCGCTGCGCGCCGGACGAGATGAGAGCCGCGTCGCCTCTTAGCGGAAGACGCTGATGGCTTCCACCAGTCGGTTAGCCTGATGCGTCATACGGCCCGACGCCTCCGCGCTCTCCTGCACCCGGGCCGCGTTGCGGTGGGTAATATCGTCGAGATCCTCGACCGCCGTAGAGATTTCGCCCAGCGCGGTTGACTGCTCGGCGGTGGCGGCGCTGATCTGCGCAATCAGTGAAGAGACGTTCTGCACCTGCGCGACAATATCCTGCATGGTGCGGCCCGCCGCGTCGGCATGATTGCTGCCAAGCTGGACGCGGCTGGCGCTGGTTTCCACCAGGCTTTTAATTTCGCTGGCGGCCTTCGCGCTGCGCTGCGCCAGGCTGCGCACTTCTCCCGCCACCACCGCAAAGCCTTTGCCCTGTTCGCCCGCGCGCGCCGCTTCCACCGCGGCATTAAGCGCGAGGATATTCGTCTGGAAGGCGATGCCGTCGATTACGCTGGTGATATTGGCGATGCGCTGCGAGCTTTCGGCGATTTCCGCCATCATGCTCACCATCTCCTGCATGACTTCGCCGCCCTTGCTCGCCGCCTGGCTGGTATGCGCCGAAAGCGTATTAACCTCGTCCGCCGTTTCGGTGTTGCTCTTCACCGTGGCGGTCATTTCATTCATGGTGGCGGCGGTCTGTTGCACATTGGCGGCCGCCTGTTCGGTACGACGGCTCAGCTCGTTGTTGCTGTTGGCGATAGCGTCACTGGCGCTGAGGACGTTAATCGCCTGACCGCTAACGTCATCCACCAGCCAGCGAAACATCAGGCCGAGCTGGCCGACGGCGCGCAGCGTCATTCCGACTTCATCAACGCGCTCCATCTCTTCGACCTTATGGCTGGCACCGGTCGCCACGCTTAGCGCCTGCTGGCAAATACGTTCAACAGGCCGCGAAATTTGCTGTTCCATCCACAGGCTGGTCAGCAGCAGCAGGATCGCCATGCCGCCGGTAAAGCAGCCGAGCGACGCGGGCGTCATGCCGAGCAGCGCGGCGCTGAGCGCCGCCAGCGGCAGCAGCGTCATCAGCGGCAGGCGAATACGCCAGCGCAGCGGCAGCGTTTTCAGCAGCGAGCCGACGCGTCGCCAGCCGGTGCGTACGATCAGCCCTTTATGGAAGCGGCGTCCCTTTGCCCGCCCTTCGCGGAAATCACGATAGAGCGCCTCGGTGGCGCGAATTTCCGCCTCGCCGGGCTTGGTGCGCACCGACATAAATCCCTGCACTTTGCCGTCGCGCACGACCGGCACCGCATTGGCGCGCACCCAGTAATGATCGCCGTTTTTACGGCGGTTTTTGACCAGCGCCGACCAGGGCTCGCCCTGCTTCAGCGTCGCCCACATATCGGCAAACGCCTCTGGTGGCATATCGGGGTGGCGCACCATATTGTGCGGCTGTCCGTTGACCTCTTCCGGCGTAAAACCGCTGACTTCAATAAAGGCGTCGTTGGCGTAGGTGATATAGCTGTTGATATCGGTGGTCGACATTAATGTCGCCTGGTCGTCAAACACGAATTCGCGCTGAGTGACTGGCTGGTTATTGCGCATGGCGGGTCCTTGAAAGAGCTGCTGAGAGTAAGGTGATTATCAGTTATGTTTTTTTATCTTTTCGGCAGCAAAAGACCCTGGCTTTAGTGGCAGCAATTAATTTTCCCCGCTAAAAAAGCGGACTGGCGAGCAATTAACCCGCCAGCAGCATACATATAATCGTTTAGCTCTTTTTAATAATCGATCCTCAGCCTTGTAAGGCGCGACGGATAAAACCCTGGTGCCTGGCGAGCAGCGTGCGGGCTTCGGCGGCGTCGATACCGGCCAGCAGCATCAGGATGGCGGTTTTGCAGTGGCCACCGCAGGCCGCCAGCGCGTGACTGGCGCTCGCCTCGTCGCAGTCGGTGGCCTGCATAACAATATTGATCTGGCGCTGCACCAGCTTCTGGTTGGTGGCTTCCACGTCGACCATCAGGTTGCCGTAGACTTTGCCGCTGCGGATCATCGCGCCGGTAGTGAGCATATTGAGCACCAGCTTCTGGGCGGTGCCCGCTTTCATACGCGAGGAGCCGGTAACCACCTCCGGGCCGACCACCGGCGTGAGCGCGATCTCCGCCGCCTGCGCCATGGCGCTGTTGGGGTTGCAGGTCAGCGCCGCCGTGGTGGCGCCAAGCGAACGGGCATACTCCAGCGCGCCCAGCACATAGGGCGTGCGGCCGCTGGCGGCGATGCCCACCAGCACATCTTTCGCGCTGAACTGGATGTCGCGCAGATCCTGCGCGCCCTGCTCGCGGTTATCCTCTGCGTTTTCCACCGCCTGGAGTATCGCCTTGTGACCGCCCGCAATCAGCCCCACCACCTGGCCGCGCGGCGTGCCGAAGGTGGGCGGGCATTCGCTGGCGTCGAGAATGCCAAGACGGCCGGAAGTGCCTGCCCCGCTGTAGATCAGCCGACCGCCCTGTGCGAAAGCGGCAACGATGGCGTCAACCGCCTGCGCAATCTGCGGCACTATCGCTTCGACTGCCAGCGCCACCTTTTTATCTTCGTTATTAATCACGCGCAGCATCGCGTCGGTAGAGAGTTCGTCAATGTTCTGACTGGCCGGGTTGCGGCCTTCGGTAATGAGCTGGCTGAGGTCGATAGTCATGGGGCATGCTCCGGGAAAGAGTTGATTCAGGCCCGTTTTTATCATACTTGCAGGATAAAAAAAGGGTTCAGACGCTGTCTGAACCCTACGTTGGTTAGCAAGGCGCTAACGCGAGAGAGAGGAGCCGATCGCAAAGACGCAAAAAGCGCTATCCCTGGCAGCTCGTCCCGCAACATCCATGTTGCGGGACGCTTTGCTCTGCGGCCCTTCTCTCCCGCTTGTCGGCTTTAGATGCCGCCTGATGGTCAGGGCAAAAGAAGGGCTAGTTCGCCGTTTGCGTACGCAGCGTCAGCTCGTACGCTTTCGCCTGCTCGGCGTCGAACTGATTCTCCCAGCGGGCGATAACCAGCACCGCCAGCGCATTGCCAATAACGTTGAGCGCGGTGCGCGCCATATCCATGATGCGGTCGACGCCCGCGATAAAGGCCAGCCCTTCCAGCGGAATGCCGACGCTGCCCAGCGTCGCCAGCAGCACCACAAAGGATACGCCCGGCACGCCCGCGATGCCTTTCGACGTCACCATCAGCGTCAGCACCAGGATAATCTCATCGGTCAGCGACAGGTCTATGCCGTAAAGCTGCGCGATAAAGATAGCGGCGATACTCTGATAGAGCGTTGAACCATCCAGGTTAAACGAGTAGCCGGTCGGCACCACAAAGCTGGTGATCGCCTTCGGCGCGCCGTAGGCCTCCATCTTCTGCATAATGCGCGGCAGGACGGTTTCCGAACTGGAGGTTGAGTAGGAGAGGATCAGCTCATCTTTCAGGATGCGCATCAGGGTCGTGATGCGCAGCTTGCAGAAGCGCGCCACGCCGCCGAGAACCACGAAAGCGAAGAAGAGAATCGCGGCATACACCAGCAGCACCAGCTTCGCCAGCGGCCACAGCGAGGCGAAACCAAAGTTGGCGATAGTCACAGCGATCAGCGCAAAGACGCCCACCGGCGCGTAACGCATGATCATGTGCGTCACCTTAAACATGGTTTCCGACACGCTGCGGAAAATGTTTACCAGCGGATCGCGCTGCTCCGACGGCAGCGCCGACAGGCCCATGCCGAACAGCACCGAGAAGAAGATAATCGGCAGCATGTCGCCCTTCACCAGCGAGGCGAAAATATTCTGCGGGATCAGAGACAGAATAGTGGCGACCAGGCTGTGCGGCCCGTTCTGCACCGCTTCGGTCGTGGCTTCATACTTAGAGATATCCACCGTTGCCAGCGTTGACATATCAATGCCGGTGCCGGGTTGAAACACGTTAGCCAGCGTAATGCCGACCACAATGGCAAGGGTGGTGATCACTTCAAAATAGACGATGGTTTTGACACCAATACGTCCCAGTTTCTTCGCATCGCCTACGCCGGCAATGCCGACAATCAACGATGAAATCACGATAGGCACAACGATCATCTTGATCAGGTGAATAAAGATGTCGCCCGCCGGGCTGAGAATGTTGGTGATTAACCATTCACGATCGTCTGGCTGATTATGCAGCACTGAACCAGCGATGATGCCGAGCACCAGTGCAATCAGAATCTGCCAGGCCAGGCTTATTTTAAAACCTTTCATAACGCGTTATTTCCTCAGTCAAAACCCCTATTGCTACGCTGCGAAGGTGCAGAGAAGGATACACACAGGGAAGTGAGCAAAAGCCCGGTAAATTAGAGGGTTATTGAGGACAGCGTCCTCTACGAAAATGCGAAAATTCCCGTACTTTTTTCAGACGCCGTCTGGTTGAGTCCTGCTGAGCAGGGGCGAGATAAGTACCATTTTCACTGTGGTAAATGCAACCCCTGGCGTCTTCGGTTAAAGATTAGCCACTCTTATAGCATAAAATGCTGTTTAGTTATCAAAACCCTAACTTGCTGTTCTGAAAAGTAATAGTTCTCACACTGCGCGCATAGCTATGCAGCGTTGCGCAAAATAGCGGCGGGTTTGTTTGCTGCATTTTTCACCAGGCGGACAGGGGTATAACGGAGAATGTTCACGCGATTTTGCAAAGGATTACACGCTTGTGTCTGCTCTCGTGATCTGTGGCGCAAAAAAGAAACAAAGCGATGGCGTAGGCTTCACTTAACCTTTGATTGACATATTATTAACATCTTCAAGGAGATCCGCCATGAGCCAACAACATAAACACCCGATACCCGCCAGCATTGCTGCGAATGCGCTGATTACTGCCGAGCAGTATCAGACAATGTATCAGCAATCCGTCAGCGACCCGGATGCGTTCTGGGGCGAGCAGGGAAAAATTCTCGACTGGATCAAGCCCTACAGCAAAGTGAAAAACAGCTCTTTCGCGCCGGGCAATATTTCTATTCGCTGGTATGAAGACGGCACGCTTAATCTGGCGGCCAACTGCCTCGATCGCCATCTGGAAAAGCGCGGCGATCATCCCGCCATTATCTGGGAAGGCGACGACGCCAGCGAAAGCAAAACCCTGACCTTCCGCCAGCTGCATAACCAGGTGTGCCGTTTCGCCAACGTGCTGCTGTCGCTGGGGGTGAAAAAAGGCGACGTGGTGGCGATCTATATGCCGATGGTGCCGGAAGCGGCGGTCGCGATGCTGGCCTGCGCGCGTATCGGCGCGGTGCACTCGGTGATTTTTGGTGGCTTCTCGCCGGAAGCGGTCGCAGGACGCGTAGTGGACTCCAGCGCCAGGCTGGTGATTACCGCCGATGAAGGGGTACGCGCCGGACGTCCCATTCCGCTGAAGAAAAACGTCGATGAAGCGCTGAAAAACCCCGGCGTGAACAGCGTGAAAAACGTGGTGGTGCTGAAACGCACCGGCCAGCAGATCGACTGGCAGGATGGCCGCGATCTCTGGTGGGCTGACTTAATGGATAAAGCGAGCGAGCAGCACGCGCCCGCCGAGATGCAGGCTGAAGATCCGCTCTTTATCCTCTATACCTCCGGCTCGACCGGCAAGCCGAAAGGGGTGCTGCACACCACCGGCGGCTATCTGGTTTATGTGGCGACCACCTTCAAATACGTTTTCGATTACCATCCGGAAGATGTCTACTGGTGTACCGCAGATGTCGGCTGGGTAACAGGCCACAGCTATCTGCTCTACGGGCCGCTGGCGTGCGGCGCGACGACGCTGATGTTTGAAGGCGTGCCGAACTGGCCGAAGCCGAGCCGCATGGCGGAAGTGGTGGACAAGCATAAAGTCACGCTGCTCTACACCGCGCCGACGGCGATCCGCGCTCTGATGGCGGAAGGCGATAAAGCGATTGCCGGCACCAGTCGTAAAAGCCTGCGCATTATGGGCTCAGTGGGCGAACCGATAAACCCGGAAGCCTGGGAGTGGTACTACAACAAGATTGGCGACGGCCGCTGTCCCATTGTCGATACCTGGTGGCAGACAGAAACCGGCGGCTTTATGATCACGCCGCTGCCGGGTGCTACCGAGCTAAAAGCGGGCTCCGCGACCAAACCTTTCTTCGGCGTACAACCTGCGCTGATGGATAACGAAGGCAATCCTCAGGAGGGCGCGGCCGAGGGCAACCTGGTGATCACCGACTCCTGGCCGGGCCAGGCGCGTACCCTGTTCGGCGATCATGAGCGTTTCGAGCAGACCTACTTCTCTACCTTTAAAAACTGCTATTTCAGCGGCGACGGCGCGCGCCGCGACGAAGATGGCTACTACTGGATCACCGGCCGCGTTGATGACGTGCTTAACGTCTCCGGCCACCGCCTCGGCACCGCTGAGATCGAGTCCGCGCTGGTTTCCCATCCAAAAATCGCCGAAGCGGCGGTGGTGGGCATCCCGCACAGCATTAAAGGCCAGGCGATCTACGCCTATATCACGCTGAACCACGGCGAAGAACCCTCGCCGGAGCTCTACAGCGAGGTGCGCAGCTGGGTACGTAAAGAGATCGGCCCGATCGCTACGCCCGATATTCTGCACTGGACCGATTCGCTGCCGAAAACCCGCTCCGGCAAAATTATGCGCCGTATTCTGCGCAAGATCGCCGCGGGCGATACCAGCAATCTGGGCGATACCTCAACGCTGGCCGATCCCGGCGTAGTGGACAAACTGCTGGAGGAGAAGCAGTCGATTCGAATGCCTTAAACACCTTTACTTACCGGCGGGAAGTCTCTTCTTCCCGCCCCTCTTTCCTTACGCTGTGTGTTTCTGAAGTCACATAAAAATAACTGTCCAGGCCTTTCTCGCGCAGCTGCGTGAGGCTGCCGCCTGCATAACCTCTGGAGAAACTGTGATGAACGACGCCCTTTCTACTCAGGAGGCGCTAAATCAACGGATTGAACGTCATCCACGCTTTCAGGAGCTGGTACATAAACGCCAGCGGTTCGCCCTGCTGCTGTCGCTGATTATGCTGGTGCTCTATGTCGGCTTTATTCTGCTGATCGCTTTTGCGCCCGGCTGGCTTGGCACGCCGCTGCATGCAGGCACCAGCGTTACGCGCGGCATTCCCATCGGCGTGGGGCTGATTGTTATTTCTTTTGTGCTGACCGGCGTTTATGTCTGGCGCGCCAACGGCGAGTTCGATCGCCTGACGAAGCAGATCCTCAGCGAGGTGACCCCATGAAACGTCTTTCTCTCTGGCTGCTGGCACTGCTGCCCACCTCCGCGCTGGCGGATGCCCTGACCGGCGCGGTACAGAAGCAGCCTACGAACTATCAGGCGATTATCATGTTTGTGGTTTTCGTCGCCGCTACGCTGGGCATTACCTGGTGGGCATCGAAACGCACCCGGTCGCGCAGCGACTACTATACGGCGGGTGGCAATATTACCGGCTTCCAGAACGGGCTGGCGATGGCAGGCGATTTTATGTCCGCCGCCTCCTTTTTGGGTATCTCCGCGCTGGTGTACACCTCCGGCTACGACGGCCTGATCTATTCGCTGGGTTTCCTGGTGGGCTGGCCAATGATCCTGTTTCTTATCGCCGAGCGCCTGCGCAACCTTGGCCGCTACACCTTCGCCGACGTCGCCTCCTACCGCCTTCAGCAGAAGCCGATCCGTACCCTCTCCGCCTGCGGCTCGCTGGTGGTGGTGGCGCTCTACCTGATTGCGCAAATGGTGGGCGCAGGCAAACTCATTCAGCTGCTTTTCGGCCTCGACTATCATGTCGCTGTGGTGCTGGTCGGCATTCTGATGGTGCTCTACGTGCTGTTCGGCGGCATGCTGGCGACTACCTGGGTGCAGATTATCAAAGCGGTGCTGCTGCTGTTCGGTGCTACTTTTATGGCAATTATGGTGATGAAGGCCGTCGGCTTTAGCTTCAATAACCTCTTTACCCAGGCGATGGCGGTCCATCCGAAAGGCGCGGCCATTATGCAACCGGGCGGGCTGGTGAAGGACCCTGTTTCCGCGCTCTCGCTCGGGCTGGGGCTGATGTTCGGTACCGCTGGCTTGCCGCATATCCTGATGCGCTTCTTTACCGTGGCGGATGCGCGCGAGGCGCGTAAAAGCGTCTTCTGGGCCACCGGCTTTATGGGCTACTTCTACTTCCTGACCTTTATTATCGGCTTCGGCGCGATTCTGCTGGTGGGCGCCAATCCCGCCTTTAAGGACGCCAGCGGCGCGCTGATCGGCGGCACCAATATGGCGGCGGTGCATCTGGCGAATGCGGTCGGCGGCAGCACCTTCCTCGGCTTTATCTCCGCCGTGGCCTTCGCCACTATCCTGGCGGTGGTGGCGGGCCTGACGCTGGCGGGCGCGTCGGCGGTGTCGCACGATCTCTACGCCAGCGTGATCCGCAAAGGACAGGCGACCGAGCGCGAAGAGCTGCGCGTGTCGAAGATTACCGTGCTGGTGCTGGGCGTAGTGGCGATTGCGCTGGGTATTCTGTTTGAGAAGCAGAATATCGCCTTTATGGTCGGCCTCGCCTTCTCTATCGCCGCCAGCTGTAACTTCCCGATTATCCTGCTGTCGATGTACTGGTCGAAGCTGACCACGCGCGGCGCAATGATCGGCGGCTGGCTCGGACTGATCACCGCGGTAGTGCTGATGATCCTTGGCCCGACGGTCTGGGTACAGGTGCTGGGCCACGCGTCGCCGGTTTATCCTTATGAGTATCCGGCGCTCTTCTCGATGATCGTCGCCTTTGTCGGCACCTGGCTCTTCTCCGTAACTGATCATTCGCCGCAGGGCGCGCAGGAGCGCGGCCGCTTCCGGGCGCAGTTTATTCGCTCGCAGACCGGCATCGGGATTTCGCAGGGCAAATCGCACTAACCTTTGCGCTGTACTACACAATAAAAAAGGCGGCTCATTAGCCGCCTTTCTCTTTTCTCTGAACCCAATCAGAAGCGCAGTGAAGCGCCGACGTACGGGCCATCGACCAGCACGTTATCTTTACGGCCGCCTTTGTTATTCAGCTCGATATACTGATAACCCACGCGCAGGTTAACCAGGGAGATCGGGGTGAAGCTCAGGCCGCCAGCGGCTTCCTGATAGCTGTCGAGATGGTCGGTCAGACCTTCCGGCGCGTAGTAGTATTCGCCGTACAGGCCCCACATATTGTTAAAGCTGTACTGTGCGCCGCCGCCCAGCGCCACGGCGAAGCCATTTTTACCATCTTCCGGATGGGTGAAAATGGTCTTGGCGGTCGGCGCCAGACGCAGTCCGCCGATATCGACGTTGTAACCCAGTCCCAGACCGTAAGTGCTGCCGTCGTGATCGCTGCGCAGCCAGTTGCCTTTAAGGAACAGGCCCGGCGAGGTGGTGCCCAGACCGACGTTCAGATTAGTGTTGTGCTCGCCTACATCCACGCTGCCTTCGATAGCCTGCGCCGCGCCGCTCAGCAGCACCAGACCCAATGCGCTCCCGGTAACAAGTTGCTTAAACATGATTCCACTCCGTGAAAGGACAATAATTTCGGCGCAAAGGTTAACAGCCTGAAATCCTCTGACAACTCTATTTGGCAACCTTTACGTAAACAGACATGTCGTCAGCGCGCGGTCGTTCTTCAGACGCTCCACATCAGCTGGCCGATAAGCGGCGCCAGCACCACCGTCACCACGCCGGAAAGCATCATTACCAGACTGGCGACGACGCCCTCCTGCTCGCCGAGCTGATAAGCGCGCGCCGTACCTGCGCCGTGCGACGCCGCGCCGAATCCCGCCCCTTTCGCCACGCCCTGGCGAATGGCGATGCGCAGGAACAGGACGTCCCCGACCGCCATGCCGAACACACCGGTAATAACGACAAACAGCGCCACCAGATCCGGCTGGCCACCGATGGGCTTCGCAGCCGCCAGCGCGAACGGCGTGGTAATGGAGCGCACCGCCAGGCTGCGCTGGATCGACTCGGGCAGCGTCAGCAGCCGCGCCAGCCAGACTGAGCTGCACACCGCGACCAGCGTAGCGGTCAGCACCCCCGCGCTCAGTGAGAGCCAGTGGCGACGAATAATCGCCATGTTTTCATACACCGGCACGGCAAAGGCCAGCGTCGCCGGGCCAAGCAGCCAGAGCAGCCAGTGGCTTTCGGCAATATAGTCCTGCCAGGAGACGTGCGTAATAAGCAGCAGCCCGACCAGCAGCAAGGGAGTCGCCACCAGCGGCATCAGCAGCAGCGTGCGCCAGCGGCGATAAAGACGTTTATTGAGAAAGTAGATCAGCAGCGTGACCGCCAGGCAGAGCAGGCTAAGGATAAAATCACGCATCGCGTTGCTGCCTGCGCGCTGCGCGCGCCATTTCATAGCGATAGAGACGATCGACCACCAGCGCAGTGGAAGCCAGCACCAGCAGAGTGCTCAGCGCGATCACCACGCAGATACGCCAGCCGTCGACGCGCAGCAGATCGCCGTAGTTCACCACCGCGACTACTGCCGGAATAAAAAACAGCAGCATCTCCGCCAGCAGCCAGCGCGAACCCGCTTTCACCCAGCGCAGCGGCAGCACGCGCGTGACGATAAGCGCCAGCAGCAGCAGCATACCGACGATATTGGCGGGCAGCGGCAGGTGCAGCCAGCTCACCAGGCGATCGCAGGCGATAAACATGCCCACATACAGCAGCAGCTGTAGCGGCAACCAGAGTCGTTGCAGCCTGCCCGTTCTTTGCGGGCTGAGCGCTAACGCCATTTTCTTCTCTCCTCTAATACAATCCGGCGCTTAGTATAAATCCGCAACAGAAGGTGAAAAAAATGAATTAAAATCATTCCAGTCATGCCAAAAGGGAATAGTTATGGACGTTCGCGCTTTACGCTACTTCACCGAGGTGGTGCGCCAGCAGAGCTTTACCCGCGCCGCCGAGAAGCTCTACGTTACGCAGCCCACCATCAGCAAAATGCTGCGCCAGCTGGAAGAGGAGCTGGGCTGCACGCTGCTGCTGCGCGACGGCCGCAAGCTGCATCTTACCGACAGCGGCCAGGCGGTCTACCAGCGCGGCCTGGCGATTTTGCAGGAGTTTCATCAGCTGGAGGCGGAAATCGGCGATATTAACCAGCTAAAAACTGGCGAGCTGCGCCTCGGCATTCCGCCGATGGTCGGCATGCAAATCGCCGGGTCGATCTCGGCGTTTCGCCGCCGCTATCCCGGCGTAGAGCTGAAAATTTCTGAGTTTGGCGGGCTGACGGTGCAGCAGGCGGTGCTGGCGGGCAGTCTGGATATCGCGCTGACCGCCCTGCCGGTCGATCCCGATCTGCCGCTTAATACGCTGCCGCTGATGCATCATCCTCTCTGCGTGCTGGTGCCGCGTCAGCCCGTCTGGCTCAACCGCAGCCATATCGGACTGACGGAGCTGGCGTCGCATCCGCTGCTGATCTTCAACGAAGAGTTTTCTCTGAACCGTCAGCTGATGAAGGCATTTCAGCGACTGGGCGTCACGCCGCATATCGCGGTGCGCAGCGGACAGTGGGATTTTCTTGCGGCGATGGTGCAGGCGGAGATGGGGCTGGCGATTCTGCCGGAGCCGATCTGTCAGCGGCTGGATAAGCAGTCGCTGCTGTGGCTGCCGCTGGAGTCGGATCTGAAGTGGAGTCTGGGATTGATCTGGCGGGAGGGAAGCTATCTGTCGCGCAGCGCGCAGGCCTGGATCGCCTGCTGTCGCGAACACTGGCCGGATGAAGCGCCGCGCCTGTCAGTTTAGGCGCGGCGCGCGGCTTACTCTTCTTTTTCGATCAGCAGCGCTTCCAGCAGGTCGAGATCGCGCAGCAGCCGCTGCATGCTCTCACTGGAAATCTGCTGGGTCGCGCGCAGATGGTAGACCTCGGCGCGTTCGGCGCGCAGCGCGGTCAGACGGAAGCGACGCTCCAGATTCTCGGCGAACAGCGCCTGCTCCAGATCGCTCTTGCCGTCAGCACGGCGCCGCAGGTTGCCGATCACGCGCAGGCTTACCTCTTTAAGCAGCTCGGGATCGATGTTCTCTTCGGTGTCGTTCTCCAGCCGCGCTTCCATTTTATGCAGGCTTTCGATCGCCACGCTCGCCATTACCGCGCGGGCATTTTGCAGCTCGCGACGATGCCCGGCTTTATCGATGCCGTCCACGCCGCGCAGCAGCAGCGGCAGCACCACCACGCCCACCAGCAGCGAAAACAGGATCACGCCGGTGGCGATAAACACCAGCTCATAGCGCGCCGGGAAAGGCTGGCCGTTAGTGAGAAACAGCGGAATAGAGAGCACGCCCGCCAGCGTAATCGCGCCGCGCACGCCGGCGAAAGAGGCGATAAGCAGCTCGCGCAGCGAGTAGTTGGCGAACTCCATCGGCTTTTTCTTCAGCACGCGCTTGCTGAGACGCTGCATAATCCAGAGCCAGCCAAAACGCACCACCATCAGCGCACCGTAGACCAGGATAATGTCGGTAAACAGCATCCAGAGCTCGACGTTGGGATCGGCGTTAGCGGCGTCAATCGAGGTGCCGATAATGTCCGGCAGCTGCAGGCCGAGCATCAGGAACACCATGCCGTTGAACACGAATTCCAGCATCTGCCAGACGCTGTTGGCGCGCAGGCGCATCGCCAGCGGCGCCTGACGGATAATGCCGGATCGGGTAATCGTCATGCCCGCCGCGACCGCCGCCAGAATGCCGGAGACGCCGAGGTGTTCGGCGATAAGGTAAGAGGCGAACGGCAGCAGCAGCAGCAGCACGGTTTGCGTCGCCGGATCGTCGCCGCTCCAGCGGCTCAGCAGACGCAGCGATTTCCCGTAGAGCCAGCACACCGCAACGCCCGCAATCAGACCGCCGATTGCCACCTTAAGAAACTCGATGCTGGCGCCGCCCCAGGTAAACACCATGGTGCCCATCGCGACCGCAACGGCAAACTTCAGTGAAACCAGGCCGGATGCGTCGTTCATCAGCGCTTCGCCCTGCACGATCGACATGATTTTTTTCGGGATACGTCCCTCGCCGACAATGCCAGAGAGCGCCACGGCGTCTGTCGGCGACAGCACGGCTGCCAGCGCGAAGGCGGGGATCAGCGGGATACCCGGCACCATCCAGTAGATGAGATAGCCGATGCCGACCACGGTAATCAGCACCAGCACCAGCGCCAGGCCGATAATTTCCCGGCCATGATGCAGGAATTCGCTGATCGGCGTCTTCCAGCCATCGGCAAACAGCAGCGGCGGAATAAACAGCACAAGGAAAAGTTCAGGGTCGAAATCGACATGCAGGCCGAAGGTCGGCCAGGCGAGCAGCGCCCCGGCGAGTATTTGCACCAGCGGCAGCGGGATCTGGAACGGCAATATGCGCGCGGCCACCCCCGAGAGCGATACCACCAGCGTCATGATGAGAATAGTAAAAAAGATTTCCATGCTTTCCTTAGGCGAATCGTAAAGTCAGAAAAAATGTTGTGAGCGCTAAAGTGTAAAGCAAAGTGCGCAGAGAATGACAAGTCACACGTGCGGCGCGGCAGAAATTCAGGAAAAAGTTCCGGACGAGACGGCGCTCGCCCGGTTTAGCAGTTAGATCGCCCAGCCGCCAGCGTAAAAAATCACCAGCGCGGCGGCAATCACGACGGTGCCGAGGTTCAGCTTACGCCACTCTCCGGCGAACAGGCGCCCCACTACCAGCGTGGCGAAACCGAGCATGATGCCGGTGACGATATTGCAGGTCAGCACGATAAACACCGCGGTCAACAGCCCGGACATCGCATCCACAAAGTCGCCGAAGTCGATTTTCGCCACGTTGCTGAGCATCAGCAGGCCGACATACATCAGCGCAGGCGCGGTCGCATAGGCGGGCACCAGCCAGGCCAGCGGCGACATAAACAGAATAACCAGAAACAGCAAGCCGACCACAATCGCCGTCAGTCCGGTTTTACCGCCTGCCGCGGTGCCGGCTGCGGATTCAATATAGACCGCCGCTGGCGATGCGCCGACCAGACCGGCAAAGAGGCTGCTGACGGAGTCTGTGGTCAGCGCGCGCCCGCCGTTAATGATCTGCCCCTTCTCATCCAGCAGGTTTGCCTGTCCAGCAACCGCACGGATGGTGCCGGTCGCGTCAAACACCGCCGTCATGACCAGCGCCAGCACGCTCGGCAGCACCATCGGCTGTAGCGCGCCCATAATGTCGAGGCTGAAGAGCAGCGACTGGCCCTGACTGTCGCGCAGGCTCGGCAAGGCGAACAGACCCTGGAATTTTACTGCGGGATCGAAGAGCAGGCCGAGAATCGAGATAGCGATAATGGTAAGCAGGATGCCGCCCGGCACCCGACGCTTCTCCAGCCCGAAAATCGCCGCCAGACCCAGCAGCGACATCATCACCGGAAACGAGGTGAAGTGGCCCAGCGCCACCGGCATGCCTGGTGCAGGGTTCTTCACCACCAGTCCGATGCCGTCAGCGGCGATCAGCAGCAGGAACAGGCCGATCCCCACGCCGGTGCCGTGGGCCACGCCCATCGGGAGATTACGCAGAATCCAGGCGCGGATGCCGGTTACGGAGATCAAGGTGAACAGCAGCCCCATCAGGAAGACCGCGCCAAGCGCCACCGGCACGCTGATGTGCTGGCCGAGCACCAGGCTGAATGCGGTAAAGGCGGTCAGTGAGATGGCGCAGCCAATCGCCAGCGGCAGGTTGGCCCACAGCCCCATGACGATAGAGCCGACGCTGGCGACCAGGCAGGTGGCGACAAAAACGGCGGTGGGCGAAAAGCCCGCCTTGCCGAGCATGCCGGGCACCACGATCACCGAGTAGACCATCGCCAGGAAGGTGGTCAGTCCCGCCAGGATTTCCTGCCGGATGCTGCTGCCGCGTGCAGAAACAGAGAACCAGGCGTCCAGCTTGCCAGCGGACGAGCGTGATTCGTATGACATAGTTGAGCCTCAAGAAATTTTTGTTGTGTAAAAAGCCCTGCGTCGTTGCCCGCAAAATCCCTGGTTGTCACCCTGGCGCAAAGGCGCCACAGGCGGCAGGCAAACGTTTACTTCGCGGCGAATAACTGTCCGCTATGCGGCCAGATAAAAAGGCAGGGGATTATCCGGCGTTTGGCAGCCGATTTTCAACCGCTTCCTCGCCTTAATTCAGGATAAAGCAGAGCGCTTGCGGCGGTTCCCGAAGGCGTGTGCGACGGCGGCATCAAGGCAGATGCCGCGCTACGTTTTGATATTTCTGGCGTTTTCCACTGTTCAGCCGCCCGGCAGCACTTCGCCGCCCTGCTGGATGGCGCGCTGCCAGGCGGCGCGCTGCTGAACGGTAGCCAGCCATGCTGCCGTGGCAGGCATATCGGCCAGGCCGCCACGCGCCTGCATCGCCAGCAGCGGAAAACTCATCTGGATATCGGCAATGCTGAAGCGCTTGCCGGCAAACCAGGGGTGAGCGGCCAGATGCTGCTCAATCATCTGGCGATGCGGCACCAGCTGCTTATCAAGCCAGGCTTTCTGAATGCCTTTGCCCAGCGCCGCACCCGCCGGACGCAGCAGCCAGGGCACCGGCGCCTGCCCCAGACGGCCGAATACCAGCTTCATCAGCAACAGCGGCATCAGCGAGCCTTCGGCGTAGTGCAGCCAGTAGGTTGCCTGCAGACGCGCCTGCTCATCGGCGGGCGCCAGCCGCTGCTCGCTGTCATATTTGCCTTCCAGATAAGAGAGAATGGCGCCCGATTCGGCAATCACCTGATTACCGTCGGTAATCACCGGCGACTTGCCCAGCGGATGCACTTTTTTCAGGGCTTCCGGCGCCAGCATCGATGCCTCGCGCTGATAGCGTTTGATTTGGTAAGGCACTTCCAGCTCTTCCAGCAGCCACAGCACGCGGTGCGAGCGCGACCGCTCAAGATGATGGACGGTAATCATAGAGCACTCCTGTTATGCGTCTCAGGCAAGTATAGCTTCCAGCATCTTTAGCGCGGCGGCTCGCCTTTCTCATCCTGTTCGGGATCAAGCAGCACCGCGCCAGAGCCCTGCTGCGCCAGCCGGTCGCCGGGATTGCGCAGCGGACAGTCGCGCATCGATAGACAGCCGCAACCGATACAGCCGTCGAGATCGTTGCGCAGGCGCGTCAGGGTTTCAATGCGCTTATCCAGCTCCTCGCGCCAGTGCTGCGTCAGGGCGTTCCACTCCTGCGTCGACATACGCTTGTTGGCGGGAATATGCATCAGGCTGTCGCTGACCGTCGCGAGCGGTATGCCGATGCGCTGAGCAACCTTGATAATGGCGACGCGCCGCAGTACGTCACGGCTGTAACGCCGCTGATTGCCACCGTTGCGCGTGCTGGAAATCAGCCCTTTGCTCTCATAGAAATGCAGCGCGGAGACCGCCACGCCGCTACGGCGCGCGACTTCGCCCGGCGTTAAAACCGGTTTCGGGTAGTTGCGATCTTTTTTCATCTGGCTCTTTACCTCAAGTTAACTTGAGGAATTATACTCGCCTCCGTTAAATAACGAATCCCTCAGGACTAAAGGACGAGATTATGATGCAAGAAGAGATCATTCACTCCCTGACGCACTGGATCGATCAAAACCTGGATAAGTCGCTGTCGATCGATGAAGTGGCGGCTAAATCAGGTTATTCAAAGTGGCACCTGCAGCGTATGTTCCGTACCGTGACGAAACAGACGCTGGGTGGATACATTCGCGAACGTCGCCTGACGCTGGCGGCAGAAGCGCTGCGCCAGACGCAACGGCCGGTATTTGATATCGCGATGCAGTATGGCTATGACTCGCAGCAGACCTTTTCCCGCGTGTTCCGCCGTCAGTTTTCCCAGACCCCGACCGCCTATCGCCATTTTATGCGCCGTCAGGCGCTCCAGCGTCCGCGTAGGGTGAACTTCGACTGTAGCGAAGCTGCGGCCAGTTTTACTCAGCGCACCACCGGCGAATGCTGCCCGATTTGCTAAGCCTCAGGCGCCCTTAACGGGCGCACCTTTTCTCTTTTCCTTCCCGCTTTACGCCCCGGTTTTCTCTTCGACGTTTCGATAAAAATTTCTCTACCATACCAGTTACAAATTTTGTTCATAAATTCAAATCCAGTGATATAATGTGACTCAGGTCACACATTACACTCTTTTTGACGACGGAAAGCCTTTCCCTGACCTCGCTTTTCGTCGCCGGTGATGTCCAGTAACTGTCAGGGATAATCACTTAGATTCAGAGGCTTAAGTCGATGGCGACGATAACCACCAGCTTGATTGTCATGCGTTGGGAACTGCTCAGCGCAATTATGATGTTTTTTGCCAGCACCCTTAAAATCAAATTCCGCCAGAGCAGCCATCATGTGATGGCGTTTATGTGCGGCGGCCTCGGTCTCGGTATGACCTGCTGGTTTGTTATGGGTCTGCTGGGCATCTCGCTGAGCATGGAAAACGTGCAGCACTTTATGCTGGTTACCAAAGACACCTTTATCCAGGTAATGAGCCAGACGCCGCCCGACTGGCCGATGCCTTAATATCCAGCCAATAAAAAACCCCGCGAAGCGGGGTTTTTTATTTTGCTGTGTGACTCAAACTTTCTTCAACAGCGCAGGAATATTAACATCCTGCACCGAAACGCCCGGTCTCTGCGTGCCGCGGCGATCCTGAATCCACATATCTCCCATCATCTGATTAAGCCCGCGATCCAGACCTGTCACCAGACCGGCGCCCGGCGTAAAGGTCAGTTCGCCGAAGTAGATGTGGCCCTCATGGATATACCAGTCAACGCGCACATAGTCGAAATCGCTCGCCAGCTTCTTGCTCAGATCGAGCGCGTGCTGCAGCGACTCGGCGATTTTCGTCACGTCGAGGCCGGTGTCGCGAATCTTGTGAAAAGCTTCGGTCAGATTGTTGACGTAGAAGTTCATCGACAGCTGCGGCTGGCAGCGGTTGTAGATCACCTGCAACACATATTCAAAGCGGCCGTCGCGCTTGTTGAACATATGAAACTTGTAGTCGATGGGCGCCGTTTTGCCGTCGCCGATATATTGCTCGACCAGAATGCGCGGCTTGATATAGCGATAGTGGATCTCGCGCGCCTCGTTAGCGAAGTCGGTCTTCAGCCACTTATAGCAGCTGTTGATAATCTGCTGTTTGCGCAGCGCATCCGGCTCTTCCAGCAGAATCTCCACCATATTGGAGGCGTGATTCGGCTTGATCACCGTGCCCTTCCAGCATGGCAGGCTATTCAGCGACGCCGGATCGGTAGTCTCGTGCACCAGCGGAATCAGGTATTCGTTGCCAATCTTTTCGGCGATATAGTCGCGCACCGAATACTTGTCTGAAAGGCGGCCGTAAATCTGGTAGTCGCCATAGACGAATTTGCGATACAGCACCTTTTCGTTGAAAACTTTGGGCTGACGCAGATTGGGCAATTTTCTGAACTTATGGAAGTAGTAAATGCGGTCCTGGTATGCCCAGGGCATCTTCTTAATGAAGTACTGCACACTTCTTCTGAGTTCATCTTTCAACTTAAACATATCTGACCTCATTTGTAGGTTTTGTAGTTGAGTGAGGAAACTTGAATTCTTTGAATGACGCCGTTTTTGAAGAAGTAATTCATTACGGTAAGGGACAAGAGTTCCGACACAAAGACGCTCCAGGCGGCGCCCATAATGCCGTAGCCCTGGATCAGCCACCACGAAAGCGGCAGGCTGATCACCATCAGGCAGATGATTTTCTTCAACAGATAGTTGAAACCACCCTCTTTCACCATGTAGCGGTAGGCTACTGTGCCCATGGCGGAGAAGCAGGTCGCCATTGACAACAACGTAATGAGACTTCCTGACTGTGTGTATTCTGAACCATACAAAGCGATGATGATTTTCTCGCCGAACAGCGCGATGACCAGCAGCATCATCAGTGATACTCCCATGACATAGCCATTGAGCCGCGCTGCCAGCTTAATAGCCACTTCGCCGCGTTCCCTGAAAATTTCAGTGAAGCATGAAGTTATGAGCGCCACGGGGATAAAAATCCACGAAGCCGCGATAGTGTTGGCCGCCGCAAACAGCCCGAGATCGCTTGCCGAAGCGATGCCGGCTAAAAACATCTGCGCGGCTTTAACCTGCACTGAAATAAAAATGCTGGAAATAGCCAGCGGCAGACCGGCATACATCAGATAGCGCAGATAAGCGCTGCGTTTCTCCTGCGGCGGCGCGACATCCTGTGTTTCGCGGTAGAAGTTGTAGCGCTTGATAACGTAAGGCACTAGCGTTACGGCCACGATAGAGAGCGTCAGCCATGCCGGATTAAGGCGCAGCCAGGCGATAGTGAAGCTGATGCCGAAGCTCAACAGCATGCCGAGCGAGTTCGCCACGGTATTAAGCCGGGAAGCGAGACGGGCGTTGTTGTAAACGCTGAAGGTGTCCTGGGTAACGAATACCGAGGCGACGAATGACGCCAGAGTGAAAGCGAGGAAATTTTGCGGCATGGTGAACCACACCCAGGCCAGCACCGGCACCGCGGTGAGCAGCAGTAAAATCATGCGCAGGGTACGCGCCACGTTCATCAGGCGCAGTCCTTTCGGCGCGCTTTTGCTGATCCGCTTAAACAAGATAGTCTCGGTACCGAAGATGGCGACGGTCTGGACCATTGAAAATAAAGAGGTAGAAAACGCCATCTGGCCGAATACGGTTGGCCCGAATGATTTCGCCACGTAGGAGGTCACAAATATGACGCCAAAAACCGAGACGATCTTCTCAGACATCATCCAGGCGGCATTAGACATTACGCTTAATTTCATTGACTCATCCTTTGCATTACTTACTTCAACCGCTTCGGTACAACATCCCTGTAACGAATTAACAAGCGCTCAGTGGGCCTGGCGTTATTTAAAGATTTCAAACCAGGCTGGTCCGAAAAATGAGAATCAGAACACGATTCGGTGAATATTTTCAGGATAATTCTGATTAAATTTGGCTCAGAAGGGCTAATCTGGAATCGATTTCACACGGAAAACAGACCCCATTCACAAGCCATTTCCCTGAGAATTTAGCAAGCACGTTATGCTAAATATCAAATGTACGTAGAAATTTTTCGTATTTGGGATGGGAAGAATCTATAACAAAAATCCCTGACCAGGAAGGTGCGCCCATCCGATAAGAATAAAATAAGATTTATCCCATGATGATATTTATTCTAAATATCTTAATTTAACCCACGCAATTCTAATCGCGCACTTTAATACTGCATTAATAGATTATTTACAGTGCCAGATATTAATACAGTACATCTCATCCATTAATCGATAAGAAAGGTAAGAGCATTTATGAGAAAGTCACGATATAGCGAAGAGCAAATCACAAATGCCATTAAAGCTTCTGAATCAGGGGTTAAAGTCAGGGAGATTTGTGACGAGCTGGGGATCTCTGAGGCCACCTTCTATAGCTGGAAAAAGAAATTTTCCGGCCTTTCCTCAGAGGAAGGAAGAAGAATCAAGGAGTTAGAGGATAAACTACAAGCACTTACCCGTGAACTGCAAACGCTCAACTCAGATAAGGAGATGCTGCAAAGCGTACTGAAGAACTTCTTTACCACTAACGAAAAGCGCCAGGCGGTCAACTTCCTGCAGAGCACTTTCGACATCGGCACGCGCCGCAGCTGCCGCCTGCTCGATATTAGCCGCAGCGTTTACCACTACCCGTCAGGATCGGAAAATCGATAAAACCAATAATACTGCCTTAAACTGACTTAGCGCTGAGATTGTTCTTACCAGAAGAGATGATGACACTTTAAGATACCATTCGTGGCTTTAATTTTCGCTCCATGCATTCCTGATGAGTTTGCCAACGGATCGATTTTCATTTTTTGCGGTAATATTGATAAGCACCAGCAAAAGTCTCGCATTTCTCGCTACTTCTCCTCTCGCCCAATCTCATTTCGATGAGATTGGTGCTTCTTACTTTTCATCAGACTCGTTAATGCCCGGCGCTAAAGCCCTGGTTTTCTATTAAGCCGCGCTGAACGGCCGTTCTAATTCACGCTTCGGTTACCGCAAGAAATGGTGGTACTAAGTTTACATCCAGCGAAGAATATTTAATCAGCCGCAAATAAGCGAACCGTAAAAAAAATGCCAGGAATTTTCCTGGCAGAATGGTTTATCAATGCTTATCGCTTTTCTTATTCCGGGTTAATCACATATAAGATAAATCACTTTAAAGATCGCCCCGGCTAAAGTTTCGTAATTTCCTTCATTGGGAATTATTCTTAATAGCCTGACCATTTCTGGAAAAAACGGTGGTTTATCAGACGCCATTCTCAGGACCAAACGCCAATAAAAACGCAGCGGTACGCGATAAATATGCAGTAAAGTGGCGAATTGCTCGCCACTCACAAAGCCTTAATGCTTCTTTAAGGTGGAATATAAGCCGTCAGAGAGAAGAATTTCCGCCGGACAAAGTCGATGAGCGCCAACGCGCGGGCGAAAAAAATGAGATCTTGATCGCTTTTTATGGCGATTCGCCGTTCGGCTTTAGCGGCTAATTAGCTAAAGAGCGGCAAAATTTGCCGCTCCGCTCTGCGCATTATTCCTAAAACAGTGTGAAATCAGCGGGTCAGCACCTATTTAATTGCGCGACAGAGTGGGAGATTACTGCTCAATTGATGTCAGCAACGGTTCAGGCTTAATACGCATCGCCCAAAGCACGCCGAGGATCAGGCAGAAGATGCCCGTCAGCGTCAACAGCGGCGGCCAGCTTTGTCGCCAGAGAAAGGTCCACAGCAGGCCTGACAGCGTTTCGAATACGATAAGCGGTCCCATAAATACCGTAGGCAGCCGCTGGCTGGCAGCATTCCAGCAGAGCGCGCCGAGCCAGGAGCAAAGTAGCCCAATCACCAGCATTAGCGGCAGAAACAGCCGCGGCTGCGGGCCAAACGGCAGCGCGAAGGTCGGGCTCTGCCACGCCAGCTGTGCGCTTACCACCGCATACATAACCAGCGCCAGCGGCAGCGTCACAATCCCCTGCGCCGTCGCCCAGGTGGCCGGTTTATGCTGCGGATGGGTACGTAACCAGCGCGCATTGCGCAGCGGATACCAGGTCCAGCACGCCACAGCCAGCACCGCCAGTGCAATGCCGCTCAGGTAGCGCATCACATCCCAGCCGCCGCTCTGCCCGCGCAGCTCGGCAATATTTACGCACACCAGACCTGCGCCGATCGCCAGCAGCGCTGGCGTCAGCCGGCGCCAGGCCAGGCGTCCCTCAAGGTGGCCGTAACAGAGATTGGCGGTAATCGCCATCACTACCGGCAGCGTGCCGATAATCATGGTGGATACCGGCGCGCCGGTGCGCTGAATCGCGCTGGCGAGAAAGGTGTAATAAAGGAGGTTACCCACCAGCGAAAGCTTTAGCGCCTCCTGCCAGTCGGCAGAGAGCAGCTTGCGCAGACGGTGGCGATCAAACCAGGCCAGCGGCAAGGCGATCAAACCAAACGCGACGTAGCGTCCGGCAGACTGGAGCGCGCCCGGATAGTCCGGCACCAGCAGCGGCCCGACAAAAATCAGTCCCCACATCAGCCCTGCGGCAAGGGCAAACAACACGCCAGCTAACATCGTCTCTTCCTTTATTAAAGTGCATAAGGAAGTGTGGCGGAAAAAGCGGGGAAAAATCTTGTAGCAGATTGCGGTTCGCCCTAAGCGCCACGCACCTGTTTCTGATAGCGCACCGGCGTAATGCCGTAACGCTGAGCGAAGGCGCGCGTCAGATGCGCCTGGTCGCTCAGGCCGACGCTCGCCGCCACGCTGGCCGCCGGCAGGCCGCGTGCCAGCAGCTGCTTGGCCTCATATAACCGATACGCCATCAGCATCTGATGCGGCGTAACGTGAAAATGCGCGCGGAAAGCGCGCAGGAAATGCCATGGCGAAAGCGAGGCCAGCGCCGCCAGCTCCTCCAGCCTTACCGGCTCGGCAAGATTGTCGCGCAGATAATCACGCACCTGGTCGAAGCGATGCCCTCCCTCTTCCTTGCCTCTTTCCGCCATGCGCGCCAGCGGCCGCAGCTGCGCCAGCACTTCACCTAACAGACTTTGCCGCGCCAGCGGGCTATCGGCCTGCCACATCGCCGCCAGCGTTTGCGATAACGGCAGCGCCAGCCGTGAATCGGTGCGCAGCGCTTCGCTAAACCACCAGCCGCCATCGCCGGTGAGCTGCCTCATGTCGTCAGGGTGGATATAGATCATCTGATAACGCCAGCCCTCTTCGCAGGCCGACTCGCCGGTGTGCAGCTCATCTGGATTCATCATCACCAGCGAATGCGTCGGCGCAGTGTACTGCGCACCGCGATAGCGGAACCGCTGCGCGCCCGACTCGATGGTGCCGATGCCGAAGGCTTCATGCGTATGCGGCTCGAAGGCATAGCGGGAGATATGTGCCTGATAAAGCTCGACGCCGGGCAGCTCATCAAACTGGCGAAACTGCGCGCGATCTTTTTCGCAGGGAAAAATAGCCGGAACGCCCTCCACCTCAATCTCCTCGTTATCAGACAGGCTTTCAGCATGCCAGCGATGGCGGGCGGATTGCAAAACAGTTTTGCCATTTCGCCGCGGCGCGGTGAAACTGAAGCGCAGAACAGAAAGAAGAAAGTGATGACCCAACGAGCCGTTGTGGTGGTGGGATATGCAAAACGGTGTTTTCGCTACGCCGCGCTTCGATCGTGCCGGATGCGCGGCGCGGATCAATCAGCTGACCGCGGCGGCTGACAGTACAGTCTTTATTACGCACCGCGAAGGCGAGATGCAGCCCGGGACGCAGGCGTTTGAACTGCTGCCGGAGCTGCATCAGCCCGCCGGTAGTTTTTTCGTTACTAAAACCACCTGCGACAGCTTCTGGCAAACCGGGCTGGCCGCCACGCTGGCGCGGCTGAAAGCCGACGCTTTTGTTATTTGCGGCTGCGCGACCGATTACTGCGTCGATACCACGATTAAGGTCGGTGCGAGTTTGGGCTATCGCATTACCGTCGCCGCCGATGCGCATACTACGGCGAATCGCACCTGCGTCAGCGCGGAGCAACTGACTGGACAGCATAACGAGATCTGGGCAGGCCTGTCGCTGCCGGGCAATGTGCCGCAGGTGCTCAGTACGGCGGAGATAGTGTCAGGCTGGGCTTCTCCGCCTGAACGGAAGACGAAAAAAAGCCCCGCCTGAGCGGGGCCTGAGAGACAGTGCCGACCCAAAGAGGATCAGAACGGAATATCGTCGTCGAAGTCCATCGGCGGTTCGTTGTTGTTGCTCGCCGGGGCGCTCTGCGGCTGAGGACGCGACTGCGCGCCGCCGCTGAACTGGTTGCCGCCCTGCGGCTGCTGTGGCTGACCCCAGCCGTTATTGTTGCCGCCGCCCTGACCGCCGCCCATCGGCGCGCCGCCAGCGCCAGCACCCTGCTGACGTCCGCCCAGCATCTGCATGGTGCCGCCGACGTTGACCACGACTTCCGTGGTATAGCGATCCTGGCCGCCCTGGTCCTGCCATTTGCGGGTGCGCAGCTGACCTTCGATATAAACCTGAGAACCTTTACGCAGATATTCGCCAGCGACTTCCGCCAGCTTGCCGAACAGCACGACGCGGTGCCATTCGGTGATCTCTTTATTTTCACCGGTCTGCTTGTCACGCCAGCTTTCCGACGTGGCCAGCGTAATGTTGGCAACCGCGCCACCATTCGGCATGTAGCGCACTTCCGGATCCTGACCCAGATTCCCGACAAGAATCACTTTATTTACGCCACGACTGGCCATGTTGCTCTCTCCCGATGAGTTAATGCTAAGAGTCTAAACGATCAATTCTATCACGTCCTGCTATGCGATCCCACTTTAGAGCCGGCTCGCAGAAGCGCTCATTTTACACCCAAAACACAAAAAATACTGGATATTTAATCAGTCTATTTTTTGTGCCATAATACCCTGTTTACGCTAATCGTGTCCGTCAGGCACGGGGCGTGCTGCTCAATCCGGGAAAGGTGAATGGATAAGATCGAAGTTCGTGGTGCCCGCACCCATAATTTGAAAAACATCAACCTGATCATCCCTCGCGACAAACTCATAGTGGTCACCGGCCTCTCAGGCTCCGGTAAGTCCTCTCTGGCGTTTGATACGCTCTATGCGGAAGGTCAGCGCCGCTACGTAGAGTCGCTCTCTGCCTATGCGCGTCAGTTTCTTTCTCTGATGGAGAAGCCGGACGTCGACCATATCGAAGGTCTGTCGCCCGCTATTTCTATCGAGCAGAAATCCACTTCACACAACCCGCGTTCTACGGTCGGCACCATCACCGAGATCCACGACTATCTGCGTCTGCTGTTCGCCCGCGTCGGCGAGCCGCGCTGTCCGGATCATGACGTGCCGCTGGCGGCGCAGACCGTGAGCCAGATGGTGGACAATGTGCTGGCCCAGGAAGAGGGCCGTCGCCTGATGCTGCTGGCGCCAGTGGTGAAAGACCGTAAGGGCGAACATACCAAAACGCTGGAAAATCTTGCGGCGCAGGGCTACATCCGGGCGCGTATCGACGGCGAAGTGTGCGATCTTTCCGATCCGCCGAAGCTGGAGCTGCAGAAAAAGCACACCATTGAAGTCGTGATCGATCGCTTCAAAGTACGCGAAGATCTGGCGACCCGCCTCGCTGAATCCTTTGAAACCGCGCTGGATCTCTCCGGCGGGACAGCGATCGTCGCCGATATGGATGACGCGAGCGCGGAAGAGCTGCTTTTCTCCGCTAACTTTGCCTGCCCGATCTGCGGCTACAGCATGCGCGAACTGGAGCCGCGTCTCTTTTCGTTCAATAACCCGGCCGGCGCCTGCCCTACCTGCGACGGCCTTGGCGTACAGCAATATTTCGATCCCGATCGCGTGGTGCAAAACGGCGAGCTTTCGCTGGCTGGCGGTGCGATCCGCGGCTGGGATCGCCGTAATTTCTATTACTTCCAGATGCTGCGCTCGCTGGCCGAGCACCTCGATTTCGACGTCGAAGCGCCGTTCAACACCCTGAACGATAAAGCGCGCCAGGTGATCCTGTACGGCTCCGGCAAAGAGAGCATCGAGTTTAAGTACATCAACGATCGCGGCGACACCTCTGTGCGTCGCCATCCGTTTGAAGGCGTGCTGCATAATATGGAGCGTCGCTACAAAGAGACGGAATCCGCCGCGGTACGCGAAGATCTGGCGAAATTTATCAGCAATCGCGCCTGCGCCACCTGCGACGGCACCCGTCTGCGTCGCGAAGCGCGTCATGTTTTTGTAGAAAACACCAATCTGCCGACCATCTCAGATATGAGCATCGGCCACGCGATGGATTTCTTCCGCAACCTCAAGCTGAGCGGCCAGCGCGCCAAAATCGCTGAAAAGGTGCTGAAGGAGATCGGCGATCGCCTGAGCTTCCTGGTTAATGTCGGCCTGAACTATTTGTCGATGTCACGCTCCGCAGAGACGCTTTCCGGCGGTGAAGCGCAGCGTATCCGTCTGGCGAGCCAGATCGGCGCGGGCCTGGTGGGCGTGATGTATGTGCTGGATGAGCCGTCTATCGGCCTGCACCAGCGCGACAACGAACGTCTGCTCAGCACGCTGATCCATCTACGCGATCTCGGCAACACCGTGATTGTGGTCGAACATGACGAAGACGCTATCCGTGCAGCCGACCATGTGATCGATATCGGTCCCGGCGCGGGCGTGCACGGCGGCCAGATCGTGGCGGAAGGTACGGTTAACGAGATTATGGCGGTGGAAGCGTCGCTGACCGGCCAGTTCCTCAGCGGCAAGCGAGAGATTGCGGTGCCGAAGGAGCGTGTGAAAGGCGATCCGACGAAGACGCTGAAGCTAAGCGGCGCGCGCGGCAATAACCTTAAAGACGTGACGCTGACACTGCCGGTCGGTCTGTTTACCTGTATCACCGGCGTCTCCGGCTCAGGTAAGTCGACGCTGATTAACGATACGCTGTTCCCGATCGCGCAGCGCCATCTGAATGGCGCAACCACTGGCGAAGCGGCCCCTTATCGTGAGATCAATGGACTTGAGCACTTCGACAAGGTGATCGATATCGATCAGAGCCCGATCGGCCGTACGCCGCGCTCTAACCCGGCGACCTACACCGGTATCTTTACGCCGGTGCGCGAGCTGTTCGCCGGGGTGCCGGAGGCGCGTTCGCGCGGCTATAATCCGGGCCGCTTCAGCTTTAACGTGCGCGGCGGCCGCTGCGAAGCCTGTCAGGGCGACGGCGTGCTGAAGGTAGAGATGCACTTCCTGCCCGATATCTATGTTCCCTGCGATCAGTGCAAAGGCAAGCGCTATAACCGCGAGACGCTGGAGATCAAATACAAAGGCAAGAGCATCCACGAAGTGCTGGAGATGACCATCGAAGAGGCGCGCGAGTTCTTTGACGCCGTCCCGGCGCTGGCGCGTAAGCTGCAGACCCTGATGGATGTGGGCCTCTCTTATATTCGTCTCGGCCAGTCGGCTACCACCCTTTCCGGCGGCGAAGCACAGCGCGTTAAGCTGGCGCGCGAGCTGTCGAAACGCGGCACCGGCCAGACGCTCTATATCCTGGATGAGCCCACCACCGGCCTGCACTTCGCCGATATCGCCCAGCTGCTGGAAGTGCTGCATCAGCTGCGCGATCAGGGCAACACCATCGTGGTGATTGAGCATAACCTTGACGTGATCAAGACTGCCGACTGGATTGTCGATCTGGGTCCGGAAGGCGGCAGCGGCGGCGGCGAGATCCTTGTCGCCGGCACGCCGGAAACCGTGGCGGAGTGTGAAAAATCGCATACCGCGCGCTTCCTGAAGCCGTTGCTGACGAAATAGTTCGCTGTCAGCAGTGCTACACTGACATTGCGTTAAACCTCTCAGGCCCGCTGCAAGCGGGCCTTTTTCATACTGCATATTCCATCCGATAAAAACAGAATCAGGCAAGATTCAGGCATGTATAGGCATAGCCGCGCTGGCGTTCTGTGACTATCCTTTTAAGCGTTCCTCATTGGCGCGCCCCGTTGGCCTCGCCCTCTTGCCGGGCGCCCTGCGCGCCGCACTCATCACTATTCTCACGACACAACGAACCTGGAGACACCATGAATATTACGCACGCCTATGCCGCTCAGGACGCGAAATCCAGACTGGCACCGTTCGATTACACCCCGCGCGAGCTGCGCGCGCATGATGTACAGATTGAAGTGTTGTTCTGTGGCGTTTGTCACTCTGACCTGCACCAGGCCCGCAACGAGTGGAAAAACACCCTTTTTCCGGTCGTGCCGGGACATGAAATCGTTGGTCGCGTAACTGCAGTCGGCGATCACGCCAGCAAATACAAACCAGGCGACCTGGTCGGCGTCGGCTGTATGGTCGACTCCTGCCGCAGCTGTCCGAGCTGTCAGGAAGGGCTGGAGCAATATTGCGAGGTCGGCTTTGTCGGCACCTATAACGGTCAGGATCGCGAAACCGGCGACGTCACCTACGGCGGTTACTCAACGTCGGTCGTCGTCGATGAGAACTTCGTGCTGCGCGTGCCGGAAAACCTGGAGCTGGCGGGCGTCGCACCGCTGCTGTGCGCAGGCATCACCACCTATTCGCCGCTGCGCCACTGGAACGTCGGCCCGGGCAAAAAAGTGGGCATCGTCGGCCTGGGCGGCCTCGGCCATATGGGCGTGAAGATTGCGCACGCGATGGGCGCGCATGTCGTGCTGTTCACCACCTCGCCGTCAAAAATTGAAGATGGCAAGCGCCTGGGCGCGGATGAGGTTGTGGTATCGAAAGATGCGGACCAGATGGCGCAGCACGTTAACAGCTTTGATTTCATCCTTAACACCGTGGCGGCGCAGCACGATCTCAACCCGTTTATCGCCCTGCTGAAGCGCGATGGCAATATGACGCTGGTTGGCGCGCCGGAGCACGATCACCCGGCACCGCAGGTCTTTAACCTGATCATGAAACGCCGCAGCATTGCCGGTTCGCTGATCGGCGGCATCGCCGAAACGCAGGAGATGCTCGATTTCTGCGGCAAGCACGGCATCACTTCTGATATCGAAATGATCGCGATGAATCAGATCAACGAAGCCTATGAGCGTATGCTGAAAAGCGACGTGAAATATCGCTTTGTTATAGATATCAATACGCTGCGCGACGAAGCGGCGGCGTAACGGCAACCAGGCGCGCGGCGCAACGCCGCGCGCTTCTCTCAGACGCCCGCCGCCCGGGTAGCGCCCGCCTGCTGATAAGAAGCATCCACCAGATAGTAGATTTGCGAATCCTTCAGCGACCCGTCCAGCAGCAGCGTGCTCCAGTGCGTCTTATTGAGATGCTCGCTGGGGAAAACGTCGCTGTGCTCCTCGCGCAGCAGCTCCGCCAGCGCAGGCGTGGTTTTGAGCGACACCGCCGGACGTCCGTTTACCTCATGCACCATGGCGAACAGTACGCCGCCGCTTTTGATTTGCGTCGCTTTCCAGTCGCTGTGAACGCTCTGCTCCGCGTCCGGTTTGTTCATACAGTAAGTCAGTAGATCTGACGTGTTCATTTCGACTCCCCTTGTAAAGTGGCGACAATGCGCCGCGCGCCGCCGTGAATGCGGTGTTCCCCTAACCAGATACCCTGCCAGGTGCCCAGCATCAGCTTGCCGCGCTGGACCGGCAGCAGCAGCGATACGCCCAGCATGGAAGATTTGATATGCGCCGGCATATCGTCGCGGCCTTCGTAATCATGCTGGTAAGGCGCCTCTTCCGGAACGTGACGCATAAAATGATTTTCCATATCGCTACGCACCGTGGGATCGCAGTTTTCATTCAGCGTCAGCGATGCTGAGGTGTGCTGCAGCAGCAGATGCAGCAGGCCGGTCTGCACCTGCCCCAGCGCCGGGATTTGACCGAGGATCTCTTCGGTGACCAGATGAAAGCCGCGGGGTTTCTCACCCAGCGTAAGCGTTTGTTGATGCCACATGCCTTTTTCCTGAATTGGTTACACCGTTTAAGTGTGCAATAAGTCGTGGAAAGGTAAACCTGAAGGCAAAAAAAAACCGCCAGCCTGAGCTGAGGGTTTCAGTTTACTGAAGAGAGGGGGGTCGGCCGCAGTGACGCGAAGGCTGGCCTCCCGGCCAGCGCGACCCGCGCAGATACGCCTCTTATCCCTGAGGCGCGCCCGTCGCCGGGCGAATGTTCTGCGCTTCAGTCCCAGTCGCGGGACGCTTTACGCGTCGGGTGCTCACCCGCTTGCAGATCTCATCCGCGCGATTACATTACCGCGGCAAACGCCTGCGCCACCTGCTGCACATTATTGCTGTTGAGACCGGCGACGCAAATACGGCCGCTGCCCACCAGATAGATGCCTAACTCATTGCGCAACCGCTCCACCTGCTGCGCGCTAAGGCCGGTATAGCTGAACATGCCGCGCTGCTTCAGCAGATAGTCGAAGTTTTTGCCAGGCAGCGCGGTGCTGAGCACATCCACCAGCGTTTTACGCATGGCGATAATACGCAGGCGCATCGCCTCCACTTCGGCCAGCCAGTTGGCTTTCAGCGCATCGTCATTCAGCACGCGCGCCACCACCTGCGCGCCGAAGTTCGGCGGGCTGGAGTAGTTGCGGCGCACCGTAGCTTTCAGCTGGCCGAGCACGCGCCCGGCTTCGTCGGCGCTGTCGCACACCACAGAGAGGCCGCCGACGCGCTCGCCATACAGCGAGAAGATTTTCGAGAAGGAGTTGCTGACCAGCGCCGGCAGACCCGCTGCGGCGATAGCGCGGATCGCATAGGCATCCGCTTCCATCCCTGCGCCGAAACCCTGATAGGCGATATCCAGGAACGGGATCAGCTCCTGCGCTTTTAGCACCTCAACGACTTGATCCCATTGCGCGTCAGTCAGATCGGCGCCGGTCGGGTTGTGGCAGCAGGGATGCAGCAGCACGATGCTCTGCTTCGGCAGCGCCTGCAGCGCGGCGAGGAAGGCGTCGAATTTGACGCCGTTGGTCTCTGCGTCGTACCACGGGTAGTGGTTAACGTCAAAGCCCGCGCCGGTAAAGATCGCCACATGGTTATCCCAGGTCGGATCGCTGACCCAGACGCCGGAATTGGGGAAGTAACGCTTGAGGAAATCTGCACCGACCTTCAGCGCGCCGGAGCCGCCCAGCGTCTGAATCGACGCGATACGGCCCGCTTTCAGCATTGGGTGCTCCGCGCCGAACAGCAGCGGCGCAATGGCGTTGCGGTACGCGTTGAGGCCTTCCATCGGCAGATAAAGCGACGCCTGCTGCGGCTCAGCCTTCAGCTGCTCTTCCGCGGCGGCGACCGCCTGGAGCTGAGGAATGATGCCCTGCTCGTCGTAGTAGAGGCCGATGCTGAGGTTCACTTTATTTGTGCGCGGATCCTGTTTGAAGGTTTCCATCAGCGACAGAATCGGATCGCCGGCGTAGGCATCAACGTTTTGAAACACGGTGCAGATCTCCATGAGTGGTCGTAAAAAACAGAGGTGTATGCAGCATTAAACCATGTACCGTCCGGGACGATGGTTCATGGCGATAATCAGATTAAGGATCACTGCGCCCGCTACCGACGCCAGCAGCATCGGTACGCTGACGACAAACAGCGACGCCAGCACAACGCAGGTATCGACGGCCATTTGCAGTTTCCCGGCGCGTAGCCCGATGCGATCCTGCAGCCACAGCGCCAGAATATTTATTCCGCCCAGGCTGGCTTTGTGTCGAAACAACACTATAAACCCAATGCCCATGATCACGTTACCGAACAGTGTCGCATAAAAGGGATTGAGCGCGGAAAAGTGGACGAACAGCGGGTGCAGATGGGTAAACAGCGATACCAGCCCCACCGCGCAGAAGGTTTTCAGCGTGAATTCCCATCCCATGCGGCGCACCGCCAGCCAGTAAAACGGCAGGTTGATCAGAAAAAAGGCGCTGCCGAAAGAGAGCGGCGACAGATAGCTGATTAAAAATGCGATGCCGGCGGTACTGCCGGTCAGCGCGCCCGCCTGCTTTAGCATAATGACGCCGAAAGAGACCATCAGCGTGCCGAGCAAAATCGCCAGCGCATCTTCAATGCGCGAATGAGGTATTCGGGTAGGTTCTACGACGTTATCCATGGGTCATCTCATTGCAGTCAAAGCCGAAAAAAACGTACCGCTCAGATGCAAAAAACGCACCATACCGTCAGCCCGTTGCTGCCTTCGGCAGGTGCCAGTGATTATCCAGTTGATAACTAAGGCGCTTTTGTTGCGTGGTTTTGCGCACGTTTTACGGCCAGGCCGTCAACCCATGCACAAATTCAGGATATTGTGCGTATCTTTTGCATAAATGGCGTCCGGATGCACCAAATAAGCACATCATGCACTCTTTTGGCGCACTTTGCGCTCGGGGAGCATCATCAGGCCATTCTCTTTCAAACGACCTAACACCACCGATGTTTTCACATGAGACACGCTTTGATGGCCCGCCACCAGCTGGCTTATCAGCGCGCTCAGCGAAGCGAGGTCGGCTACCGCCACTTTCAGCAGATAATCCGCGTCGCCGGTGGTTTTGTACGCGTCGACGATCGCCTCCTCCTGCTCTACCATGCGGTGAAAGCTATCGACATATTCATCGGTGTGGTTAATCAGCCGCACCTCAATCAGACCGACCATGCCCAGGCCAATCGCATCGGGCGAAAGACGCGCGTGATAGCCGAGGATTAAATTCGCCTGTTCAAGATTGATGCGGCGTCGCGAGCATTGCGATGCCGACAGGCCAACTAAATCGCTCAGCTCCTGGTTGGTTAAGCGGCCGTTGGATTGTAATAAGGTCAGTATTTTCAGGTCGTAATCGTCTACGTGAGTCATGCTGCTTCCAGTGCTTAAACATGCGCTGTGATACAGATAACCCGATTAAAGGCGAGGTTGTCCAACACTATTTTCTGATGATGCGAGGCGGCATGCACAGATTGTGCATGCCGAAAAGAGAGGCTATTCGTCGTCGTAAGCCGGGCCGGCATAGTTGTCGAAGCGCGACCACTGGCCGTTAAAGGTCAGGCGAACCGTACCGATAGGGCCGTTACGCTGCTTACCCAGAATGATCTCTGCGATGCCTTTAAGGTCGCTGTTTTCATGATAAACCTCGTCGCGGTAGATAAACATAATCAGATCGGCGTCCTGCTCGATAGAGCCTGATTCACGCAGGTCGGAGTTAACCGGGCGCTTATCGGCGCGCTGCTCCAGCGAGCGGTTCAGCTGCGACAGCGCCACGACCGGTACGTTGAGCTCTTTCGCCAGCGCCTTGAGCGAGCGGGAGATTTCGGCGATCTCCAGCGTGCGGTTATCGGAGAGCGACGGCACGCGCATCAGCTGCAGGTAGTCGATCATGATCATGCTCAACCCGCCGTTCTCGCGGAAAACGCGTCGCGCGCGCGAACGCACTTCAGTCGGCGTCAGGCCGGAAGAGTCGTCGATATACATATTTTTCTTCTCCAGCAGGATACCCATGGTGCCGGAGATACGCGCCCAGTCTTCATCGTCAAGCTGGCCGGTACGGATGCGCGTCTGGTCTACGCGCGATAGCGACGCCAGCATACGCATCATAATCTGCTCGCTGGGCATCTCCAGGCTGAAAATCAGCACTGGCTTGTCGTGCAGCATCGCGGCGTTTTCGCACAGGTTCATGGCGAAGGTGGTTTTACCCATCGACGGACGCGCCGCAACGATAATCAGATCTGACGGCTGCAGGCCGGCGGTCTTTTTATTCAGATCCTGATAGCCGGTATCGACGCCGGTTACGCCGTCGTGCGGCGTCGAGACAAGGGATTCAATGCGCGAAACCGTGGCTTCCAGCACTTCCTGAATATTTTTCGGCCCTTCATCTTTACTGGCGCGCGACTCGGCGATTTTAAAGACGTTGGATTCAGCGAAGTCGAGCAGTTCGTCGCTGTTGCGTCCCTGAGGATCGTAACCGGCGTCGGCGATCTGATTCGCCACCGAGATCATCTCGCGCACTACCGCGCGTTCGCGCACGATGTCCGCATAAGCGCCGATGTTCGCCGCGCTGGGGGTATTTTTCGCCAGTTCCGCCAGGTAGGCGAATCCGCCCGCCATTTCAAGCTCGCCGCGCGTTTCCAGCGACTCCGACAGCGTGATGAGGTCGATGGGCTGGCCCGCTTCCAGCAGGCGCTGCATCTCGGAAAAAATCAGACGATGCGAACGGTTAAAAAAATCTTCCGCCACGACGCGCTCGGAGACGTTATCCCAGCGTTCGTTATCCAGCATCAACCCACCCAGCACCGACTGCTCCGCTTCAATCGAATGCGGCGGCATTTTGATACCTTCCAGCTGCCGGTCGGGCGTGTCGTTCGATTTGTTGGTGGGTTTATTTCCTGCCATAGTGAATGCAATACCGATCTTCTGAGGGGACGCGCCAGTATACCTTATGGCGACGCGCCTCTCACGCCTCATATTGAACAATCACAGGAGTAAAAATGGCAAAGCGTATTCAGTTTACCGCGCAGGGCGGGCCTGAGGTATTGCAATGGGTGGACGTCGATCCTGCCGATCCTGCTGAACACGAAGTGCAGGTGGAGAATCGCGCCATCGGCATTAACTTCATTGACACCTACGTGCGCAGCGGACTTTATCCGGTTCCTGCTCTGCCTTCGGGTCTCGGCACCGAAGCCGCGGGCGTGGTAAAGCGCGTCGGCAGCGCGGTGACGCGCTTTAAGCCGGGCGACCGCGTGGTCTATTGCCAGGCAGCGCTGGGCGCCTATAGCGAACTGCACAACGTGGCGGAAGATCGCCTGATGCCGTTACCGGACGCCATTAGCTTTGAGCAGGCCGCCGCCAGCTTTCTGAAGGGCCTGACCGTACACTATCTGCTGCGCCAGACCTATCAGGTGAAGCCGGACGAAACGTTTCTGTTTCACGCGGCGGCGGGCGGCGTCGGCCTGATCGCCTGCCAGTGGGCGAAAGCGCTTGGCGCGCACCTGATCGGCACTGTCGGGTCGGCGGAAAAGGCTAAGCTGGCGAAAGAGGCAGGCGCCTGGGCGACCATTAACTACCGTGAAGAGAACATCGCTGAACGCGTCAGCCAGCTGACTAACGGCAAAAAAGTGGCGGTCGTGTATGACTCAGTGGGTAAAGATACCTGGGAAGCGTCACTGGATTCGCTGCGTCGTCAGGGGCTTATGGTGAGTTTTGGTAATGCTTCCGGCCCGGTCACCGGCGTGAATCTCGGCATCCTTAATCAGAAAGGCTCGCTGTTTGTGACGCGCCCATCGCTTTACGGCTACATCACCAACCGCGAAGAGCTGGAGCACGCCAGCAACGATCTCTTCTCGCTGCTGGCCAGCGGCGCAATCAAGGTTGAGGTGCCGGAACAGCAGAAATTCCCGCTGAAAGAGGCGGAGCGAGCGCATCGTTCGCTGGAAAACCGCAGCACGCAAGGCTCCAGCCTGCTGATTCCCTGATTCCAGAATGCAAACGGGGCTTCCCGAAGGAAGCCCCTTTTCTTTTTATCGTTCGCGCTGGTGTAGGGACAGCGGCGATGAATTCATGTCGACTCAACGGCGAACATCCTGGCAGAAAACATAAGTAAAAAATATGTTTAATTGCAAAACTGGCATAAGCAATCTTTCAGTCTGTGATCGCCTCCGCAATTAATAGCCGCGACGTCGCTCTAACTTGCTGATTTTGCGGCGTAGCCTGCGGCGTGCACGCTCACGACCATCGCCAGAAAAGGCGCGATAAGCCCAGGCGGCAACCAGCGCCAGCACCAGCCATGGCAACAATTTGATTACAAGCGCAAACAGGCCGCCGACAAACATGACCACCGTGGCAACCACCAGCGCCGCCAGCACGCCCAGCAGCGAGACGCCGGTCACCAGCAGCATCAGAAAAAAGCCCAGCACGAATAAAATTTCCACTTCGTTACTCCTCTTGTTAGTTCTACACTTTTATTTCATGAGGTTATTTCAAGAAGCGTGCCACAATATAATCTGTTGATTTTATTATAAATACCTCTGAGACAAAGTCTTGCTCATAGTGAAATTCGCCGATTTATGGCGTAAAAAAAACCAGCGCTCAGGCTGGTCTTTTTATGTAGTGAAAAGCCGTCACGCTTCCTGTGGGATTTTATCCGCCACCAGCGCCAGCGCAGCTTCCAGCACGCGTACGTCTGCGCCCGGCTTATGCGCATTCTCGCTCAGATGGCGACGCCACTGGCGCGCGCCTGGGATGCCCTGGAATAAACCCAGCATATGACGCGTGACATGGCCCAGATAAGTGCCCTTCGCCAGCTCCGCCTCAATATAGGGATACATGCTGCGCACCACCGCCACCGGATCGACAGCCGGCGCGTCGCGGCCAAACAGCTCGCGATCTACCTGCGCCAGCAGGCCTGGATTCTGGTAGGCCTCACGCCCCATCATCACGCCGTCGAGATAGTGCAGATGGGTTTTCGCCTCTTCCAGTGACTTTACGCCGCCGTTAATAGCAATAGTCAGCTGCGGAAAGTCACGCTTCAGCTGGTAGACGCGCGGATAGTCGAGCGGCGGGATCTCGCGGTTCTCTTTAGGACTCAGGCCGGAGAGCCAGGCTTTGCGCGCATGGATAATAAAGGTGTCGCAGCCGCCGCGCTGCGCCACGGTGCCGACAAAGTCAGTCAGAAAGGCGTAGCTGTCCTGCTCGTCAATGCCGATACGGGTCTTTACCGTCACCGGAATCGAAACGACCTGGCGCATGGCGTCGATACATTCGGCCACCAGCGAGGCTTCCGCCATCAGGCAGGCACCGAACCGACCATTTTGCACCCGATCGGAAGGACAGCCGACGTTGAGGTTTACCTCATCGTAGCCGCGCGCCTCCGCCAGTTTCGCACACTGCGCCAGCGCCGCCGGGTCACTGCCGCCGAGCTGCAGCGCAACCGGATGCTCCGCCTCGCTGTAGGCCAGATAGTCGCCCTTGCCGTGAATAATGGCGCCGGTCGTCACCATTTCGGTGTACAGCAGCGCATCGCCGGTCAGCTGGCGATGAAAATACCGACAGTGTCGGTCGGTCCAGTCGAGCATTGGCGCGATGGAAAAACGTTGCGGGGAAAAAGAGTTGCTCATGAAGCGCAGAAAATCCGTTAAGGGTGATGATAATCTGCGCAAGGATAACACATTAACAGGATGCCGGGCGACTCTGCGTCGCCCGGTTTACAGAGGGCTGGAAACGCTGATCAGAAGTTAAAACCGAGCTGCATCATCGCACCCCAGGTGTTGTCGTCGCCCACCGAGCCCGCCAGATCCAGATGGACCTTGTTGTTGAACGGCGCCAGGCCGAAACCCGCGGTAAAGACGTTTTCATCGTTGGATTTCATATCCGCGCGGTAACCGGCGCGCAGCGCCAGCCAGTCCAGCACGCGATATTCACCGCCAATCCCAGCGTACTGGCTGCTCTCTTCCGATTTGAAACGCTTGGTTTCGGTCAGGTCTACATCCAGCGCAGCGGTAAAGGGACCGCCGGTCCATGACAGGCCAGAGGTCACCAGCGGACGGATCTGATAGGTATCGCGATAGCCGTTGGTCTCTTTGGTCTTCAGATCGCGCGATACCAGGTTCTGCCCGGTGACGCCCAGCGTCCAGTTGTCGCCCAGCGGCGTCGCTAAACCGGCATCGATGTTGAAGCCGGTATTATCGTTGCGGTAGCGGCTGCCGTTGAGGTCATTTTTATCGTAGTTATAGATGCTGGCGGTGTAGTTATAGAGCCAGGTTTTCTGGATCTTCGGCGTAACGCCCAGCGAAACCGGATGGCCCGCCACGTTGAATTCATGCGCCACGGAGATGCCGTAATCAGTTACCAGTGCCGCGAGTCCGTTTGCGCTGGAGCGTAAGTTATTTTGATCGCCCGGCACGGGAATCACTGTACCGTTCGCCACACCGTCAAGATAGGCGATGTCGCTCTGCGCCACGTTGGCGCGCAGGTGCACCGTGCCGTAAGCCTTGGTGATAAAGGCGAATGGCAAGGTTTCATTGGGTACGGTTACTGCCAGCGCGACGCCCGCCGTGGCGTTAGCCTTATTGCCGCGCAGATCGCGCAGCTGATTCGCTACGTCTTTTGACGCCGTCTTCAACTGCGGGTAGCCGTTAAGATAGTCACGGAAGGTCAGGCCATTAATCACGTCACGATAGCGATCAACGGTATCGCTGATGTCATCGACTTTGTCGACCATCTTGTCTTTATCAGTAATCTGCAAGCCCGCAGACGGGAAAATGATGCCGACATTATCATCCGGCTGCGCGCGCGTCATCAGCGCCGGGTTCGCCAGTACGGCTGAGCTCCACGTAGAGGAAGCGACACCTGTACCGCCCATCGCGTCGTTACGCGCGTCATACCAGGTACCCGCAGCCATTGCGGAAGAGGAGATAAAAAGCGCATTTAAAACAGCAGGATATAAAAGCGCGGAGCGCCGGGTGGTTTTGTTCGCCATTTGTCTGCCATCACCTTGATCAGGAAAACATTCATCATCGGAATTTGTCGTTAGCGCTATTGTGAACGGCGGCTAACGGTTCATTGCTGTGAATTCAGTCGAAACAGCACTGTTATTCGCCGGATTGGATGTTTTAGCTACAAATCGGCGCTTTTATTATTTAGCGGGATAGTTAAAAAAGGGTATTAAGGCCAGCGGTTTCTTAAGGCCTCATGAACATTAGTGCTTAACCTGGTGAGTTGTAAAGCGAATCGTTAATTTTGTTGCTTTATATCTCAGTAAGGCTGGCACTGCTAAGCCGCTTTGCGGTATAGCTGGTCGCTGAATACCTATTTAATTTATTGATATTTAATTGGAAATGAGCAAAGAAGAGATAACAACCGCAACTCCAGCGCAAGCGATTTTAGTGTGATAAAATAACATCTCGTTTTTAGCGGAGAAGCACCATGTCGATAATGACGCCCGAGCAAATCATGACCCAGGCTGAGAAACTCTGCCTGCAACGCGGGGTGCGCCTGACAGCGCAGCGCGCCGAAGTGTTACGTCTGATGGCTGCGCAGCATGGATCGATTAGCGCTTATGACCTGCTGGACCAGTTACGCGCCAGCGAGCCGCAGGCGAAACCGCCGACGGTCTATCGCGCGCTCGATTTTTTGCTGGAACAGGGCTTTATTCACCGCGTAGAGTCAAACAACAGTTATGTCATTTGCCATCACTTTGAAGCGCCCGCCCATACCTCGGTGATGCTGGTATGCGATCGCTGCGCGGCGGTGACGGAGAAACAGGCGCAGGGTGTAGAGAAGATTATTGACGATCTCGCTGGCGAAGCGCGCTTTGTCCTGCGACATAGCGTGATTGAGGCGCATGGGCTTTGTGTGGACTGTGCTGAGGTAGAAGCCTGCATGGAGCACGATAGCTGCGATCATGACCATGAGACAGAAGGGAAAAAACGCGGGAAAAGAGGGTAACCGGCACCTCCCTGTGCCGGGCGTTCAGACAAAAGCTGAACGGGGAGATTACCAGCGGTAATCTTTGTTCTGGGTTTCCCAGTCTGAGACTTCTTTCTCTGCCTCATCCTTAGCGTAACCGTAGCGTTCCTGAATTTTGCCGACAAGCTGATCGCGTTTACCTTCGATAACCTGCATATCATCGTCGGTCAGCTTGCCCCATTTTTCTTTGAATTTGCCTTTGAACTGCTTCCAGTTACCACTCGCTTCGTCTTTATTCATTTCAGACCTCCACGTCATCCTTAGTTTTACATACCACCATGTAATGGCAGTACGACAATACAAAGCGCTGCTGTGTCGCGCTGTTGTAAGGTAATTATAGTAGACGAATCGGCAACTGCGGGATAATTACAGAATAATCTGTTTAACGAGGCGTAAATCAGACGCGAGCGCAGAGGCTAATTAGCAGCTAAACCAGCGGTTTAGACGCCATTCACGCCGCCAGATTAGCCAGAGCGAGACGCCGCGCAGCGCGAGAAAGACCGTCACCGCCAGCCATAAACCGTGGTTACCCAGCCAGGGCAAGGTCAGCAGCGTCAGGAAATAGCCGAGCGCGGCAACCGCCATACTGTTACGCATTTCTCGCCCGCGCGTTGCGCCGATGAACAGGCCATCCAGCAGATAGCACCACACCCCCGCCAGCGGCAGGATGATTTGCCAGAACAGATAGCGATCCACCTGCTGCCGCAGCGAATCCAGCGAGGTGAGCGCCGCCACTATAGCTTCGCCGCTCGCCGCGTAAATCAGCGCGAACGCCAGCGCCACCATTCCTGCCTGACGACAGGCGGCGTGCCATACAGCCAGCAGCCTGTCGCCGTCGCGCGCGCCGTAGGCTTCGCCAGAGACAGCTTCCACCGCGTAGGCGAAACCGTCGAGCGCATAGGCGGTAAAGGTGATAAACATCAGCAGAACGGCATTAGCGGCGACGATCTCAGGCCCCAGACGCGCGCCGATCAGGGTGAGCGAAGCAAAGCAGAGCTGCAGCAACAGCGAGCGCAGCATAATGTCGCGATTGAGACGCAGCAGACGGCTAATATCGCCGCGCCAGCTCTGTTTCAGCATCGCCATGGAGATGCCGCGTATTTTCAGTACGCGCCACACCATCGCCAGCCCTACCGCCAGCGTGACATATTCCGCCACCGCCGTTGCGGTCGCCGCGCCCGCGACGCCCCACTTCAGCCCCGGCACCAGCCAGAGATCGAGCAGGATATTTACCGCGTTGCCCACCACCAGCAGCACAACCGGCGCGCGGGCATACTGCACGCCAAGCAGCCAGCCGAGGATCACCATGTTCGCCAGCGTCGCCGGCGCGCTAAGCCAGCGGATATGAATGAAGAGCGCGGCCTGTTCCAGCACCTGCGGATTGCCGCCCGCCAGCCGACTCGCCAGCGAACTTAACGGATCGCGCAGCAGCACAAACAGTCCGCCAGCAAGCAGCGCCATCAGCAGCGGCTGCGTCAACGCGCGCGCCAGCGCCTGCGGGTCGCGTGCGCCAAAGGCCTGAGCGGTAAAGCCCGTGGTGCTCATGCGAAGAAACAGGAAAAGCATAAAGACGAAGCTGGTGGCGGTGGTGCCAATCGCCACGCCGCCAAGGTAAACCGGACTGTTGAGATGGCCGATAACGGCGGTATCCACCAGGCCGAGCAGCGGCACGGTAATGTTAGAAAGGATCATCGGCAGCGCCAGCCGCCAGAGGTGTCGGTCGTCTGTAGAGAAGAGACGCATCAGCCGGTCCATGCCTGAAAACGTAAAACAGAAAGGAGCGGCGTTAACCGCATTGAGAGCGCTTTAACAGCTTATCGTACAGACGCCTGACGAAACGATACAGGCGTCTGAAGGCAACCGGTCAGAGCCACTCGCCGTTGCGCACCACGCCCACCGCCAGACCTTCAACGGTCAGCGACTGCGTGCGGGTATCGACGATAATCGGCTCGAAGTCGTTGTTTTCCGGCAGCAGATGCACCACGGTGCCCTGCTTTTTCCAGCGCTTTACCGTGACTTCGTCATCGATGCGCGCCACTACGACCTGGCCGTTACGCACATCCTGCGTTTTATGTACCGCCAGCAGATCGCCATCCATAATGCCGATATCTTTCATCGACATTCCCGCGACGCGCAGCAGAAAATCAGCAGAAGGCTTAAACAGGTCGGGATCAACTTTGTAATGCGTTTCAATATGTTCCTGCGCCAGCAGCGGTTCACCGGCGGCGACGCGGCCGATCAACGGCAGCCCGTTAGACTCTTCCTCTTCCATCAGCAGGCGAATGCCGCGTGATGCGCCGGAGACGATCTCGATAACGCCTTTACGTGCCAGCGCTTTCAAATGTTCTTCGGCGGCGTTGGGGGAACGGAACCCCAGCTGCGAGGCGATTTCCGCACGCGTCGGCGGCATGCCCGTCTGGTTAATATGGTCGCGAATCAGGTCATAAACCTGTTGCTGCCTGGTGGTTAATGCTTTCATCCCGCCCCCTGGTTGTTTATACAGTCGCTGTGAGTATATACAGGTATTGGCGAAATGAAAACCAAAACCCAGGGAAATAACAGCCATTTGGGCAATTGTGGAAAGCCTAGCGCAAATGGGACCAAAGCAGCGCGATCCAGACAAACAGCGCCAGTATGATAGCCAGCAAGACGGCGGCTGAGCCCATGTCTTTCGCCCGTCCGGCCAGCGGATGACGCTCCTGACCAATGCGATCGACCACCGCTTCAATCGCGCTGTTAAGGATCTCGACGATTATCACCAGCACCACCGATCCGATCATCAGGATGCGCGCGACGGTATCGACATCCAGCCAGCAGGCGATGATAACGGCGATGATGGCGGCCGTGGCTTCCTGACGAAACGCGGCCTCATGCTGCCAGGCGGCGCGCAGCCCTTGCCAGGAGTAGCCTGCCGCTTTCACAATCCTGAGCAAACCGGTGGTATTACTTGCCATTGCGAGGGAACCCTTTTAGTTGTTTGACGTCAATGTCTGGGCCAGGTGCGTTTGGCACCACACAGATCTTCGCAGCACTTTCTGATATGCTTGCGGCGCTTTGCTAACAAGAGGCTTCATGTTGTCTATGTCAGGTTGGCGTAAACTCTATTATAAATTGTTGAATTTACCACTTTCCGTTCTGGTAAAAACTAAGGCTATTCCGGCCGATCCCGTTTCCGAACATGGACTCGATCCGACGCGGCCGATTATGTACGTGCTGCCATACGATTCCAAGGCGGATTTGCTGACGCTGCGTCAGCAGTGTCTGAAGCATAATTTGCCCGATCCGCTGGTGCCGCTGGAAATTGACGGCACGCTGCTGCCGCGCCACGTGTTTATTCACAATGGCCCGCGCGTGTTCCCCGCTTTCGGGCCGAACACGGAATCGGTGAAAATTTTCCACGAGTATCTCGATCTGCACCGCAATAATCCACATCTGGATATCCAGATGCTGCCGGTCTCGGTGATGTTCGGCCGTGCGCCAGGTCGTGAAGTTCAGGGCGACGATACGCCGCACCTGCGCGAGCTTAACGGCGTAGAGAAGTTTTTCGCCATCGTCTGGCACGGCCGCGACAGCTTTGTGCGCTTTTCCCCGACCGTCTCGCTGCGCTGGATGGCGACGCAGCACGGCACCGATAAATCTATCGCGCAGAAACTGGCGCGCGTGGCGCGCATTCACTTTGCGCGTCAGCGGTTAGCGGCGGTCGGCCCACGTTTGCCGGCGCGACAGGATCTCTTCAACAAGCTGCTGCAGTCCAAAGCGATTGAAAAAGCGGTGGAAGAAGAAGCGCGCAGTAAAAAGCTCTCTCATGAGAAGGCGCAGCAGAACGCTGTCGAGATGATGGAAGAGATCGCCGCGGACTTCTCTTATGAGGCGATCCGCGTGACCGATCGCGTGATGGGCTGGCTCTGGAGCCGTCTCTATCAGGGCATCAACGTCAACGGCGGCGAGCGCGTGCGCCAGTTGGCGGAAGATGGCCATGAGATTGTCTATGTGCCCTGCCATCGCAGCCACATGGATTATCTGCTGCTCTCCTATGTGCTTTATCATCAGGGCCTGGTGCCGCCGCATATCGCCGCAGGTATCAACCTTAACTTCTGGCCCGCCGGGCCGATTTTCCGCCGCCTGGGCGCATTCTTTATTCGTCGCACCTTTAAAGGCAACAAACTCTACGCCACCGTATTCCGCGAATATCTCGGCGAGCTGTTTAGCCGCGGCTATTCGGTCGAATATTTCGTTGAGGGTGGGCGCTCACGTACCGGCCGTCTGCTCGACCCCAAAACCGGCACGCTGGCGATGACGCTGCAGGCGATGCTGCGCGGCGGCAAACGTCCGATTACGCTGGTGCCGATCTATATCGGCTATGAGCACGTTATGGAAGTGGGCACTTACGCCAAAGAGCTACGCGGCGCGGCGAAAGAGAAAGAAGGCTTTATGCAGATGGTGCGCGGTCTGCGTAAGCTGCGCAATCTGGGTCAGGGCTACGTTAACTTCGGCGAACCGCTGCCGCTGGTGAACTACCTGAACAAGCAGGTGCCGGAGTGGCGCGACGCTATCGACCCGATTGAACCGCAACGTCCCAGCTGGCTGACGCCAACGGTGAACGATATCGCGGCGCGCCTGATGGTGCGCATCAACGAAGCGGGCGCCGCCAACGCCATGAACCTGTGCGTTACCGCGCTGCTTGCCTCACGCCAGCGTTCGCTGACGCGCGAGCAGCTGATCGAGCAGCTTGAGTGCTACATTGAGCTGCTGCGTAACGTGCCCTATTCTCCGGAATCGACGGTGCCGCCGCTTTCAGCGGAAGAGCTGCTGAACCATGCCATGAGCATGAATAAGTTCGAAACCGAACAGGATAATATCGGCGACATCATCATTCTGCCGCGCGAGCAGGCAGTGCTGATGACCTATTACCGCAACAATATTCACCATATGCTGGTGATGCCGTCGCTGATTGCCGCCATTATTCAGCAGCATCCGAACCTGAGCGAAGCCGAGCTGCTGCGCCAGGTCCGTCTGATTTACCCGATGCTGAAAAGCGAACTGTTCCTGCGCTGGGAAATCGACGCGCTGCCGGCGCTGCTGAGCGCGCTGTGTCAGGAGCTGGCGCGTCAGGGCCTGATTACCCTGCAGGATGGACAGCTGCGCCACACCGCGGCGCGCTACCGCACGCTGCAGCTGCTGGCCGCAGGCATCCGCGAGACGCTGCAACGTTACGCCATTACTTTCTCTATCCTCAGCGCGAAGCCGACCATCAACCGCGGCACGCTGGAGAAAGAGAGCCGTATGCTGGCGCAGCGTCTTTCGGTGCTGCACGGCATTAACGCGCCGGAGTTTTTCGATAAGGCGGTATTTACTACGCTGGTGCTGACGCTGCGTGATGAGGGCTATATCAGCGATACCGGCGATGCCGACGTCGAGCGTACTCAGGCCGCCTGGCACATTCTGGCCGATCTGGTGACCAGCGATGTGCGGTTAACTATCGAAAGCGCAGTCGCGCATGAGTAAATAGCCGCAGGCAGATAAAGCAAAGGGCGACAGAGATGTCGCCCTTTTTGTTGCCGGTAAGGTGCCTGCGCGGTGAGTATGGCCCGATCGCAAAGACGCAACAGCGGCATCCCTGCCCGCTCGGCCCGCGTCTTCCCTGACGCGGGACGCTTTGCTCCTCGGGCCATACCCACCGCGCGTTTCAGCCTTGTTGCTCGCTGGATTAAAGTACTTAAAACAGCTGGCTGAACGGCGGCGTATTCAGCACCACGCCGATAAAGATCACCAGCCCGACATAGTTATTGTTAAGGAATCCCTGAAAACAGGCGTCGCGCTCACGGTGGACAATAAGTTTTTGCTGGTAAACAAACAGCACGGCGGCACCCAGCAGCGACCAGTAAAACAGCGCGTTAAGCTGCATCAGCGAACCGACCAGCGCCAGCAAACCCAGGGTTGCAAACTGCAGCAGGCCGATAATCAGCTTGTCGTAACGGCCAAACAAGATCGCCGTTGATTTGACGCCGATTTTAATATCGTCGTCGCGATCCACCATCGCGTATTGCGTATCATAGGCGACGGTCCAGCAGATATTAGCCAGAAACACCAGCCAGCATTCTAGCGGTAAGGACTTACTAACCGCCGCCCAGGCCATAGGGATCGCCCAGCCGAATGCCGCGCCCAACACCACCTGCGGCAGATGAGTATAGCGCTTCATAAAGGGATAAGACCACGCCAGCGCCAGACCGCCCAGCGAAAGCAGGATGGTCATCAGGTTCATGGTGAGGACCAGCGCGAACGCCAGCAGCCCCAGCAGCACAAACAGGATTTTCGCCTCTTTCTCACTCACCGCGCCGCTGGGTAGCGGACGACCGGCGGTACGCTTTACGAAACCGTCGACCTTGCGATCGGCAAAATCGTTGATGACGCAGCCCGCCGCGCGCATCACAAAGACGCCAAGCACAAACACTACCAGCACCCGGAACGGCGGAACGCCCATATCCGACAGCCACAGCGCCCACAGCGTCGGCCACAGCAGCAGCAGCGTGCCGATCGGTTTATCAATACGCATCAGGCGGCTATAGGCCTGAAACTTGCTCATCTCTACGCTCTTTTGCACGTTAAATCTTCCTCAGGCCAGGTCGCGATAGAGCGGCGAGGCAGGTAAAAACAGTTCCGTCAGCAGCAGCGGCTTGCCCGACAGCCGCAGCCGCGAGCGCCGTCCCCAGAGCGCGCCGACGCTGCCGGGTTCGATAAAGTCGCGGCTTAAGGTCGAAGAGGAGAAGAGATAGCGGCCAAGCGGGCGCGTTCCCAGCTGTTGCAGCATCTGCTCCGGGCCGTTGAGCGTGCTCTCCGGCACCAGCGTGCGGCCAATCAGCCAGGGCTCGTCGTCACCGCACAGCACGATCTCGCGCAGCCAGAAGCGCGTATCGTCAGGCAGAAGCGCCCTTTCATCGATAAGCTCATCGGCGTTAATAAAACCTTCGCGCATCGGCCGCACCGTCACTTCCTGACAGTGCTGCTCGAAACGGCGCGTCATGGAGTCCTCTTCCATCAGCCAGTCCAGCAGCGGCGCGGTCAGCGTCGGATGCGTGGATGGCAGCCAGTTGAGCGCGCGTAATAAGCTGAGCGCCTCTTGCGACATATCACCACTCCCGTCAATTTTGAGGGCAACAGTGTAGCGCAGAGGCGCGGCGGGCACACCTGGCGACGTTTATTCGCGCTTCAGGCGGTTACTGTTGGCCAGCCACAGCGTCACGACCAGAATCAGAATGGCGCCGGAGTAGCAGAGCGTATCGAAGGGATTTTTGTGATCGACGATAATCAGCCGAATAATCGCCGTAATGCCGATATAGACAAAATAGCGCAGCGGAAAGTGATAGCCCGACTGGAAGTACTTCACGATCAGGGCGATAAATTCGAAGTAGAGGAAATAGATCACAATTCCCTCAATCAGCAGATAGGACGACGCCTGCTCGCCGGTGTTCAGCAACACGTTAGCAAGGTGCAGCGTCTCTTTGCCAAGAAACACCGCCAGAATCACCGCCAGCGCCAGCAGTCCCAGATTCAGCACCCATTGCAGCGCCAATGCGATGTACTGACCGCCGGTGGGTTTAACGTTCATGACTGGCCTCCATAATGGCTTTCCGTAAAAGATCGCCATCATGCTGTAATGTGATGCAGATCACAAGATTCCCTGCTCTGGCCTTGCTGCCGCTGCGGTTAAGAAGCCAGCATTTATCCCCCTCCTGCCTCAGAGAACTGGTCTACAGTTAAAGAGTCGGCAGCGTGCGCAGGTCCCTTAAAACTCAGGAAAAATTGCGCCCCGCCCGACGGCTCTCTTTGCAGATTGCTCTTACCGTCAGGCTGGCTCTCTGCTGCTTTTTAGCCTGACGGTTATGGAGTGGCGTGACGTGTTGACCTTGCTCAATCTTCTCTCTGCCGTCGCCCTGCTGGTCTGGGGCACCCATATCGTGCGCTCCGGCATTATGCGCGTCTTCGGTGCCGATCTGCGCCGCGTGCTTAGCCGCAGCATTGAAAAGAAACCCATGGCGTTTCTGGCGGGCATCGGCGTGACGACGCTGGTGCAGAGCAGTAACGCCACCACGCTGCTGGTCACCTCTTTCGTGGCGCAGAAGCTAATGCGCCTGGCGCCTGCACTGGTCGTGGTGCTGGGCGCCGACGTCGGCACCGCCATCATGGCGCGTATTCTGACCTTCGATCTCTCCTGGCTGTCACCGCTGTTTATCTTTTTCGGCGTCATCTTCTTTCTGTCGCGCAAGCAGACGCGCGTCGGGCAGATGGGGCGCGCCAGCATTGGGCTGGGACTGATTCTGCTGGCGCTGCAGCTGATTGTCAGCGCCGCCAGGCCTATCACCCAGGCGGCGGGCGTGCAGGTGCTCTTCTCCAGCCTGACCGGCGATATCATGCTGGATGCGCTGATCGGCGCGCTGTTCGCCATTATCAGCTACTCCAGCCTGGCGGCGGTGCTGATTACCGCTACGCTGACTGCTGCAGGCGTCATCTCGTTTAAAGTGGCGCTTTGTCTGGTAATCGGCGCTAATCTCGGCAGCGGTCTGCTGGCGATGCTCAACGCCAGCGGCTCCAATGCCGCAGGCAAACGGGTGGCGCTCGGCAGCCTGTTGTTTAAGCTGCTCGGCTCGCTGGCGATGCTGCCCTTTGTCAATCTGCTGGCGCCCTGGCTGGATAAGATGCCGGTCAATGACGAAGAGCTGGTGATCTTCTTCCACGTCTTTTACAACCTGATCCGCTGCCTGGTTATGGTGCCCTTCGCCGAACCGATGGCGCGGCTCTGTACTCGCCTGATCCGCGATGATGCCGAAGCGGATATGACGCTCAAACCGCGCCACCTTGACCGCAGCGCGCTGGATACGCCTGCCCTGGCGCTGGTCAACGCCGCGCGCGAGGCGCTGCGCATCGGCGACGTGCTGGAAATGATGCTGGAGGCGTTCAGCAAGGTGGTACACGGCGAAGTACGTGAAGAGCGTACGGTGCGGCGGCTGGATGATGATGTGGACGTGCTCTATACCGCCATCAAGCTCTACCTGGCGCGTATGCCGAAAGAGGATCTGTCGGAAGAGGATTCGCGCCGCTGGGGCGAAATTATTGAAATGTCGTTAAATCTGGAGCAGGCGGGCGACATTATTGAGCGCATGAGCGCCGACGTCGCGGATAAGGCGCTGATGCCGCGCCGCGCTTTCTCGCCGGAAGGCATACAGGAATTAGAAACGCTGCACGAACAGCTGCTGGCGAACCTGCGCCTCAGCCTGTCGGTTTTTCTTTCCCGCGACATCACCAGCGCGAAACGGCTGCGCCGCGCTAAACATCGCTTCCGCATTCTGATTCGCCGCTTCTCGCATGCGCATGTCGAGCGGCTGCATCAGAAGAACGTCCAGAGCATTGAGACCAGCTCGCTGCATCTGGGGCTGCTGGGGGATATGAAGCGCCTGAATTCACTGCTGTGCAGCGTGGCCTATACGGTGCTGGAGCAGCCGGAGGACGAGCGGGATTATGAGTGAAACGGGGGCGCGCGGCCCCCGCTGAATTACTTCTTGTCGATCGGTTTGCCTGACCAGTATCCAGCCAGCAGCGAACCGGAAAGGTTATGCCAGACTGAAAAGAGCGCGCCCGGCAGCGCGGCCAGCGGCGAGAAGTAGAGTTTGCCCAGCGTCGCCGCCAGGCCGGAGTTCTGCATCCCTACCTCCAGCGCCAGCGTGCGGCAGGTCGACTCGTCAAAGCCGAACAGCTTGCCGCCCCAGTAGCCGCCCAGCAGGCCGATGGCGTTGTGCAGTACCACGGCAGCGATGACCACCAGCCCAACCGATCCGATAAAACCCTGGCTGCCTGCCACTACGGCGCTGATGATCAAAAGAATGCAGATCATAGAGAAAGCGGGCAGGTAAGGCTCCACGCGGCGCACCAGACCGGTCAGGCTGTGGTGGATGATCAACCCCAGGCCAATCGGGATCACGACGATCTTCACAATGCTGAGCAGCATGCCCACGACATCCACCTGAATATGCGTATCGACATAGAAACGCGTCAGCAGCGGCGTGGCGAAAACGCCCACCAGCGCGGAAACCGAGGAGATAGTCACCGAAAGCGCGACGTCGCCCTTCGCCAGATAGATCATCACGTTCGAGGCGGTGCCGCTGGCCACGCTACCCACCAGAATCATGCCCGCAGAGAGATCGGGCGACATGTGGAACAGCTTCGCCAGCCCCCAGGCAGCGAGCGGCATCACCAGATAGTGCAAAAAGGTGCCCGCGATCACCGGTGCCGGGCGCACCAGCACGCGTTTAAAATCGTCGATATTAAGCGTTACGCCCATGCTAAACATAATCAGCATCAGCAGCCAGGTGACCCAGGGCCCGATGCCGAGAAAGACGCCGGGCGAATACCAGGCGGCGGCGGAGAGCAGCACGGCCCAGAGCGGAAACAGACGGGTTAATTTGGCGAGCATAGCCGGACTTCCTTCTTCGAATGTTGTGTTTTTAAGCAGATGCCACAGAGAAACGCGACGCAGGAACGGGTGCGTCGGCGGACCGGGATCATAACATTTCGTTATCGGAGCGTAAGGCGGAGTAAGAGCCAGAAAGGAAAATGCGGATCGACTGCTGCCGATCCGCAAGATAGTGTCGGAGATACGCTGGCTTATGCGCTAAAAGGCGGTGGATCGCACCAGAGAGATCCGATCCCGCCGGGCGGATCGTTATTCAAACAGGTTTTTATGCAGCGCGCGCACTACGCTTTCCGCATCTTCGCCCGGCACCAGGAAGCAGAGATTGTAGCTGCTGGCACCGTAGCAAATCAGACGCAGGTTAAAGGGTTCAAGCGTGCCGAAGACCTCTTTGCCGACGCCGCGCGCTCTGGAAAGGTTATTGCCGATCAGCGCCACCAGCGCCAGATTCTCTTCCACCTCGACGCGGCAGAGCGACGAGAGCTCCGTCAGCAGCGCCTGGGTCAGCAGGCTGTCGCCGGTTGAGGTCGAGCCGGTGGTGTCGAGCGTCAGCGCCACGCTCACTTCCGAGGTGGTGATCAGATCGACGGAAATATTATGGCGCGCCAGAATAGTGAACACTTCAACGAGGAAACCACGCGAGTGCAGCATGTTCAGGCTGTGCAGCGTCAGCAACGTCTGGCGACGACGCAGCGCCAGCGCGCGGAACAGCGGCGGGTTGGCGGTTTCGCGATGGACGCGCGTGCCGCCAGCAGCCGGATCTTTGCTGGAGCCGACAAACACCGGGATGTCGCTGCGCACCGCAGGCAGCAGCGTCGCCGGATGCAGCACTTTTGCACCGAAGATCGCCATCTCGGTCGCCTCTTCGAAGGTAATGTCGTCGATACGCTTGGCGGACGGGACAACGCGTGGATCGGTGGTATAGATACCCGCCACGTCGGTCCAGATATCCACGCGCGCCGCTTTCAGCGCTTCGCCCAGCAGCGCAGCGGTATAGTCGCTGCCGCCACGTCCCAGCGTGGTGGTGCGGCCCTTCTGCTCGCTGCCGATAAAGCCCTGGGTGATCACCAGCGACTGATCCAGACGCGGCTTCAGCAGCGCGGCGGCCTGCTCGGCCAGCGTCGCGATCTCCGGCTCGGCGCGACCGAAACGGTCATTGGTGCGCATCACTTTACGCACGTCGAACCACTCCGCTTCGACCTGACGTTCGCGCAGGATCTCCACGAACAGCAGCGTAGACATCAGCTCGCCGTGGCTGACCAGTTCGTCGGTTAGGGCGTTAGAGGTCGCCAGCGAGGCGGCGTCGGAAAGCATGGTGATATTTTCGATCATGCGATCGATTTCATCACGGATAACGGCGGGATTTTGCAGACGCTCGACAATCGCATACTGGATGCGGCGAATCTCGTCCAGCAGGTAAGCGCGCTGCGCCTGCTCCTGGCCTTCCGCCAGCGAAACCAGCAGGTTGGTCACGCCCGCTGATGCAGAGAGCACCACCAGACGCGTGTCAGCATTGGCCAGCACCACATCGGCGCTGCGGTTCATAGCATCGAAATCGGCAACGCTGGTGCCGCCAAATTTCGCCACGATCAGAGTTTGAGACATGTACGACCTCGTGTCAGGTTATCTTCTCCCGCGTGTATGGGACGGGAGACATTGTATCAGCCTTGGCACAAGGGAAGAGCAGAATTGGGCAGACAAGATCAGGAGACGAGTCACCCAGAAGCACTTCACCTTGCGAAGCGACCGACTGTGGACGCCTCTGGTGACAACCCAGGGGATTCAGCCCCTGCAGCCGACAGGCAACACTCCGTGTGTTGACCACCTCGGCGTCGCTCCCCCTGATGTGTTATCCCCGGATACGGTTCCTCCAACACACTGCCTGGGCGACGCGCCTCTTCTGGCTTGCGCACGGGTGCGCAAGTAGCCGCATAAAAATACCGGGTCATAAGCTTGCTGTCTACGTCTGTCGGCGATTTGCTGCGCTCTGAGCGTTAAATGGCCCGCCCGGGACCAGTTTATTCTGATTCGGCACAAGGTTCAGACGCTAAGTTCGCGGCACAATACGCGCCGCCGGGTCTGAAAAACCCCCGCAGCGACAGGCTGAAGCGGCGCGCGTTTTCAGGCACGGAGGTTGCTGACGCCAGGCGCAAAGGTGATAACGCCGACAAAATTTTTCCTTTCAGTGGACACTGTTGTCATACTGAAACGCTATATGGGTGTGGTTACCCACGATGGAATGACGGTTCTTAAATCAACAAGAGTGTTGCCATGAAAAATATCAATCCGACCCAAACCGCAGCCTGGAAAGCGCTGCAACAGCATTTTGAACAGATGAAATCGGTGACTATCGCCGAGCTGTTCGCTCAGGATGCCGATCGTTTTGCTAAATTCTCCGCCACCTTTGACGACCAGATGCTGGTGGATTTCTCGAAAAACCGCATCACCCAGGAAACGCTGGACAAACTGCAGGCGCTGGCGAAAGAGACCGACCTGAGCGGCGCAATTAAATCGATGTTCTCCGGTGAGAAGATCAACCGCACCGAAGATCGCGCCGTGCTGCACGTTGCGCTGCGCAACCGCAGCAACACGCCGATTCTGGTAGACGGCAAAGATGTGATGCCGGAAGTAAACGCGGTGCTGGAGAAGATGAAGCACTTCTCAGAGCGTATTATCGGCGGCGAATGGAAAGGCTATACCGGCAAAGCGATCACTGACGTAGTGAATATCGGCATCGGCGGTTCGGATCTCGGCCCGTTTATGGTGACGGAGGCGCTGCGCCCTTATAAGAACCACCTGAATATGCACTTCGTCTCTAACGTGGACGGCACGCATATCGCGGAAACCCTGAAAGATCTCAGCCCGGAAACCACGCTGTTTTTAGTGGCGTCAAAAACCTTTACCACCCAGGAAACCATGACCAACGCCCATAGCGCGCGCGACTGGTTCCTGAAAACCGCTGGCGATCAGCAGCATGTCGCGAAGCACTTCGCCGCGCTCTCGACCAATGCGAAAGCGGTGGGCGAATTTGGCATCGACACGGCCAATATGTTTGAGTTCTGGGACTGGGTCGGCGGACGCTACTCGCTGTGGTCGGCCATCGGCCTGTCGATTATCCTCTCTATCGGCTTCGATAACTTCGAACAGCTGCTGAGCGGCGCGCATGCGATGGACCAGCACTTCTCCACGACGCCAGCTGAGCAGAACCTGCCGGTGCTGCTGGCGCTGATTGGCATCTGGTACAACAACTTCTTCGGCGCCGAGACCGAAGCGATCCTGCCCTACGATCAGTACATGCACCGTTTCGCGGCCTACTTCCAGCAGGGCAATATGGAATCTAACGGTAAATACGTCGATCGCGACGGCAATCCGGTGGATTACCAGACCGGCCCCATTATCTGGGGCGAGCCGGGCACCAATGGTCAGCACGCGTTTTATCAGCTGATCCATCAGGGCACTAAGCTGGTTCCTTGCGACTTTATCGCGCCGGCTATCACCCATAACGCGCTGGCGGACCATCATCAGAAGCTGCTCTCTAACTTCTTCGCCCAGACCGAAGCGCTGGCGTTCGGCAAGTCACGCGACGTGGTAGAGAAAGAGTTTACCGATGCGGGTAAATCTGCTGAGTCCGTCGCGCACATTGTGCCGTTCAAGGTGTTCGAAGGTAACCGCCCGACTAACTCGATCCTGCTGCGCGAGATTACGCCCTATAGCCTCGGCGCGCTGATTGCCCTCTACGAGCATAAGATCTTCACTCAGGGCGCTATCCTGAATATCTTCACCTTCGATCAGTGGGGCGTAGAGTTAGGCAAACAGCTGGCTAACCGTATTCTGCCTGAGCTGGAAAACAGCGCGGAGATTAACAGCCACGACAGTTCCACTAATGGCTTAATTAATCGCTATAAGTCCTGGCGCTAATTAGCACTGAATCTCTTTATGGCGGCCATACGGCCGCCTTTTTATTGCCGCGGCGAAGAAAATAAACGCTTTTTGGCTGATAATATGCGCAAGCCAGACGGGATAATTCTTAAATTGAGTTGAGATTGCTCTGAAGATGCAGTTAAAAAGCCAGCCCCTCTCGCGTTTAAAATGGCCCTTATTTCCCCTTCATCTCTCCCCTTCCTCCTGTTTTTAAAAGGAATTTTATTTTTAGCTCGCCAGGCAAAATCTGATAATAGCGTTTTAGTCCCATTTATTACTAAAAAAGTAAAAAACGCTTTGCATGTAATTCCATGACAGTAATTAATTCCGTCCTGCCGTAAATATTAAGAAGAAAAAAGGGGTTATTGCTGTTTAGTCTCCTTTTTAGCCAAAACAGGGGGGCCGTTTCGACCGCTTTTTCCCACGCTGAACTCTGGTAATTTGTTGCCCTATACTGAACACGCCCGAAATGGGTACATCCTTCATTCACTCAATGCAGGACAAGCTGTATGAAAAAAATCATGGTTGCCGGAGCAGCCGTACTATACGTCGCAGCGCATTCCGTGGCTTTTGCCGCTCCGGAAGAAGCGGGTGCCGCAGCGGGCGCGCAGGCGGGAGCAATCTCCGCCGGCACTTCAACCGCTGTCGGTATCGGCGCGCTCGGCGCATTAGTCGGTGTCGGCATCGCTGCCTCTGGCGGTGGTGACGGTGCGAATACCGGTACAACAACCACGACGACAACGAGCACCACTCGTTGATGTAGCACCTTTAAACATAACCACACAGTCGTGTGGTTATTTTTTGCTTTGGCTTCTTTTACAGGGACATACAGTGCGCCAACTTCCTTTTTTGCTGGCTTGCCTGCTGCTGCAGGCATGCACGCAGACGCAAAAAGGGCTGGAACAGACCGTCATGATGGCGGTGTCTGGCCCCGATGACGTGGTTAAAACCGACCAGCAGATCGCCGATCTGCCCTATGCCAGCCTCTATGCCCGTATTAATGCAGGTCCGCAGATTTTCGTCGTGCTGGGCTATAACGAAAACGGCCAGCAGAAGTGGATTACTCAGGATAACGCCATGCTGGTGACCCGACACGGCCGCCTGGTGAAAACCCTGGGCCTGCCGGATAACCTGCAGCAGGTCAGTAATCTGCCACAGGACCCGCTGGCGGACGCGCTGCATCTGCGCGACGGCGCTAACTGGACGCGTATCGTGCAGTGGACCGAAAACGGCAAGACGCGCGCCGCTACCGTGAGTTCCCACTTCGCGCGCGGCACAGACGAGGTGCTGACGCTGGCGGGTCGCCGCGTCGCCTGTCGCGTCTGGACCGAGCAGGCACGCATCGCGGCCACTGGTCGCGCCTGGGAAAACACCTTCTGGATCGATAACAGCAGCGGCGAAGTGGTGCAGGCGCGCCAGATGCTGGCTGCGGACGACTTCCCTGTTGCCACTACCCTTCTGAAGCCGGCGAAATCATGAAAACAACACTCTCTTTGCTGGTCGGGCTGATGCTGGCTGGCAGCAGCGCCGCGTGGGCGGCGGGACAGGTGACGGTGCATACCGCGCAGGGCAGCGCCACGCTCGACAACGTACAGAACCTGGCGCAGCTGGTGACGCAGCCTGCGCTTATCGACAAAGCCTGGTGGGACGGCGCGGTAATTGCCGAACGAAACGCCAGCGCGATCGCGCAGCGACAGCAGCAGCAAACGCTGGCGGATCTGCGCGCCTGGCAGGCGCAAAGCAGCGGCGATCGCGCCGCTGCCATCGGCGAAGTCGTACGCCAGCTCAGTGCGATCGCGGTAACGGGTCGCCAGTTCGTCTCGCTCGATCCCGACTGGATCCGCCTGCATGCCGATGCCAACCGTCGTCTTGAGGGTCGTTACGATCTCTGGCTGACGCCGCAGCCCGACAGCGTATGGCTGCTGGGCGCGCTAAGCGGCGCAGGCAAGGTCAGCTGGCAGCCCGGCCAGACGGTACGCGGCTATCTGGCGGGACACGAACATCTTTCCGGTGCGGAAAACAGCTACGCCACGGTGATCTCACCCGCCGGTGAGACGCAGCGCGTGCCGGTGGCTTACTGGAACCAGCGTCATACCGAGGTCGCGCCCGGCAGCATTATCTGGCTTGGCTTCTCCTCATGGAGCCTGCCTGACGCGTATGACGATTTAAACCAGCGCATGATTTCTGTTCTGACTCACCGGGTGCCAGAGTGATGAATAAACGACTTCTTTTCAGCCTGCTGGCTGTTTCCGTGGCCGCCGCGTGCCAGGCGCAGGCCGATACCTTTCCCGATCCGGTGGGTCCGTCGCAGTCAGATTTCGGCGGCGTCGGCCTGCTGCAGGTGCCGACCGCGCGTATGGCGCGCGAGGGGGAATTCAGCCTTAACTTCCGCGACAACGATCAGTACCGCTACTACTCCGCCTCGCTGCAGCTCTTGCCCTGGCTGGAGACTACGGTGCGTTATACCGACGTCCGCACGCGTCGCTACAGCGCCGTAGAGAGTTTCAGCGGCAACCAGAGCTATAAAGACAAGGCGTTCGACCTCAAGCTGCGCCTGCTGAAAGAGAGCTACTGGCTGCCGGAAGTTGCTTTCGGCACGCGCGATCTCGGCGGCACCGGCCTGTTCGACAGTGAATATCTGGTGGCGAGCAAAGCCTGGGGACCTTTCGACTTTACGCTCGGACTCGGCTGGGGCTACCTCGGCAACAGCGGCACAGTTAAAAACCCCTTCTGCTCTTACAGCGACAGCTACTGTCAGCGTCCTGGCGTGGGCGAAGCGGGCTCCATCAACGGCTCGCAGATGTTTCACGGCCCCTCGGCGCTCTTCGGCGGCGTAGAGTATCAGACGCCGTGGCAGCCGCTGCGCCTTAAGCTGGAGTATGAAGGCAACAACTATCAGGATGATTTCGCTGGCAGGCTCGACCAGCGCAGCAAGGTCAACGTCGGCGCGATTTACCGCGTCACCGACTGGGCTGATATCAACGCCAGCTATGAACGCGGCAATACCTTTATGTTCGGCGTGACGGTGCGCACCAACTTCAACGACCTGCATCAGGCGCATATTGACAGCGCGAAGCCCGATTACCGCCCTCATCCGCAGGAGCGCATGCTGGAGCCGACCGTCGTCGCCAGCCAGCTGACCGACCTGAAGTACAACGCCGGGCTGAACGGGCCGCGCATTCAGACCAGGGGCAGCACGCTGTTTGTCTCCGGCGAGCAGACCAAATATCGTGACACGCGCGAAGGGGTCGATCGCGCCAACCGCATCATCATGAATAATCTGCCGGCAGGCATCGATACCATCGAGGTCACCGAGTCGCGTTTCAATATGCCGCAGGTAACGACGCGCACCGACGTAAGCAGCCTGCGCAATCAGCTGGAAGGTTATCCGCTCGGCCAGGAGCAGCCGCTGCGCCAGACGCGTGAAAACCCGGTCGATGCGGGCGAGACCGAGCAGGGATTCTTTATTCGTAAAGAGCGGCTCAACTACAGCCTGTCGCCGGTGCTGAACCAGTCGGTCGGCGGACCGGAAAGCTTTTACATGTATCAGGTCGGCGTGATGGGCAACCTGGATTACTGGTTTACCGATCATCTGCTGGTGGGCGGCAGCCTGTTCGGCAACCTCGCCAATAACTACGACAAGTTCAACTATAACGGCGCGCCCGCCGACTCCACCCTGCCGCGCGTGCGTACCCATATCCGCGACTATGTCGAGAATAACGTCTACGTAAACGATCTACAGGCCAACTACATGGGCTACCTCGGCAACGGCTTTTACGGCCAGATGTACGGCGGTTACCTTGAGACGATGTATGGCGGCGTCGGCGGCGAGCTGCTCTACCGTCCGGTCGACAGCAACTGGGCCTTTGGCGTTGACGCCAACTATGTGCGCCAGCGCGACTGGGACAACATGATGCAGTTCACCAACTACAAGGCGCCGACTGGCCATGTTACGGCTTACTGGCGGCCGTGGTTTATGCAGGATCTGCTGGTGAAGGCGAGCGTCGGACAGTATCTGGCGAAGGATAAGGGCGTCACGCTTGACGTTTCGAAGCGCTTCGACAGCGGCGTAATGGTTGGCGTCTATGCCACCAAAACCAACGTGTCGTCAGAGCAGTATGGCGAAGGGGATTTCACCAAAGGTTTCTATCTGTCGATTCCACTGGATCTCTTTACCGTTACGCCGACGCGCGGCCGCGCGCAGGTGAACTGGGTGCCGCTGACGCGTGACGGCGGACAGATGCTGGGCCGCAAATATCAGCTTTATGACCTGACGTCCGATCGCGACGCGCGCTTTAACTAATCAGGCAGAGGGCACCGCAGCTAAAGCGGCTGAAAGGTGCAGAACGCGCCAGGGCTAAAACGCCAGGCGCGTTTTGAACAACGCAGCGCGCTGGCCCGTTCAAGGACGCACCTCAGGTGCGTCTCTGCGCGGAGCGAGCAGGAATGCCTTGAGCGACTTTACGACCGGCTACCGTTGCCCGCTTCCAGCACCCTTTTTAATCCGCGTCATACCCCAGGTTCGGCGCCAGCCAGCGCTCTACCTCGCTCACCGCCATACCTTTACGCGCCGCGTAATCTTCCACCTGATCGCGCTGTATCTGCGCCACTGCGAAATAGCGGCTGTCGGGATGACTGAAGTACCAGCCTGAAACCGACGCGCCAGGCCACATGGCGAAGGATTCGGTGAGCTTCATGCCGGTATGGGTTTCCACATCCAGCAGCTGCCAGATGGCCGCTTTCTCGGTATGCTCCGGACAGGCCGGATAGCCCGGCGCGGGACGAATACCCTGATAATTTTCGCGGATTAGCTCATCGTTGCTCAGGTTCTCATGGGCGGCGAAGCCCCAGATCACCTTACGCACCCGCTCATGCAGATACTCGGCGAAGGCTTCGGCCAGACGATCGGCCACCGCTTTAACCATGATCTTGTTGTAATCGTCGTGCTGCGCGTCATACGCCTCCGCCAGTGCGTCCTCCTCAAGGCCGCCGGTCACGGCGAAAGCGCCCAGATAGTCCGCCTTGCCGCTCGACTTCGGCGCGACATAATCCGCCAGACAGTAGTTGGGGAAATCGGTTTTCTCCGTCTGCTGGCGCAAATGATGGCTGACGGCAATCACCTCGCGGCGGCTCTCATCGCGGTAAATCTCAATATCGTCCCCGACGCGGTTGGCCGGGAAGATGCCCACCACACCGCGCGGCGTCAGCGTTTTTTGCGCGCTGAGGCTGTCCAGCATAGCGTTGGCGTCGGCAAAAAGACGCTTCGCCTCTTCGCCTACCACTTCATCTTCAAGAATGCGCGGATATTTGCCCGCCAGCGACCAGGTCATAAAGAACGGCGTCCAGTCGATGTAGTTGCGCAGCGTATCGATGCCAACCGATATCTCGCTGACGCCGAGACGATGCGCCGATGGCGGCGTATAGCTTTCCCAGTCGATACGGACCGCGTTATCGCGCGCCACCTGTAGCGAAACCGGCGGCGTGCGCGGTTTTTTACGCGCGTGCTGAATACGCACGGTGTCGTACTCTTTACGCGTACGCGCCACGAAATCCTCTTTCAGCGTCGGTGACAGCAGCGATGACACCACGCCGACGGTGCGCGAGGCATTCTGCACGTAGACCGTCGGGCCGCTGTAGTTCTGCTCGATCTTCACGGCGGTATGCGCCTTTGAGGTCGTCGCGCCGCCAATCAGCAGCGGCAGCGTAAAGCCCTGACGTTCCATCTCTTTCGCGACGTTGACCATCTCATCCAGCGACGGCGTGATGAGACCCGACAGCCCGATAATATCCGCCTTCTGCTCTATGGCGGTTTTCAGGATCTTGTCGCTCGGCACCATCACGCCGAGGTCGATAATCTCGTAGTTATTACACTGCAACACAACGCCGACAATATTCTTGCCAATGTCGTGCACGTCGCCTTTGACCGTGGCCAGCACGATTTTGCCGTTACTGCGGCCCGCCTCTTTGCTGGCCTGAATATAGGGCTCAAGGTAAGCCACCGCCTGCTTCATGACGCGCGCCGACTTTACCACCTGCGGCAGGAACATCTTCCCTTCCCCGAACAGGTCGCCTACCACATTCATTCCCGCCATTAACGGGCCTTCAATCACCTCAATGGGACGCGCTGATGCCTGACGCGCCTCTTCGGTATCCTGCTCGATAAATTCGGTGATGCCTTTAACCAGCGAGTACTCCAGACGCTTCACCACGTCCCAGCTACGCCATTCCGCCTGCTGCTTATCCTCTGCACCGTCGCCTTTGCTGGCGCGATATTTCTCCGCCAGCTCAAGCAGACGCTCGGTGCCATCAGCGCGGCGATTGAGAATCACATCCTCTACCGCGTCGCGCAGTTCGGCAGGCAGATCGTCATAAATCGCCAGCTGCCCGGCGTTGACAATCCCCATATCCATACCGTTGCGGATAGCGTAATAGAGGAACACGGCGTGAATGGCTTCGCGCACCGGATCGTTGCCGCGGAAGGAGAAGGAGACGTTAGAGACGCCGCCGGAGATCATCGCATGCGGCAGTTCGCGCTTGATATCTTCGCAGGCGCCGATAAAGTCCATCGCGTAGTTGTTGTGCTCGTCGATACCGGTGGCGACCGCAAAGATATTCGGGTCGAAGATAATATCTTCCGGCGGGAAGCCGACCTGCTCGGTAAGGATTTTATAGGCGCGGCGGCAAATCTCGATTTTGCGCGCGCGCGTATCCGCCTGGCCCGTCTCATCAAAGGCCATTACCACCATCGCCGCGCCGTAGCGGCGTACCAGTCGCGCATGGTGGATAAAGATCTCCTCGCCCTCTTTCATCGAGATCGAGTTAACGATGCCTTTGCCCTGAATACACTGCAGGCCTTTCTCGATCACTTCCCACTTGGAGGAGTCGATCATAATGGGTACGCGCGCAATATCCGGCTCGCCGGCGATCAGGTTAAGGAAACGCACCATCGCCGCTTCGGCGTCGAGCATTCCCTCATCCATATTGATATCGATAACCTGCGCGCCGCTCTGTACCTGCTGCAGCGCGACTTCCAGCGCTTCGTTGTACTTCTCTTCTTTGATCAGTCGCTTGAACTTAGCCGAGCCGGTGACGTTGGTGCGTTCGCCTACGTTGACGAACAGCGTCTCGCTGCTGATGTTGAGCGGCTCAAGCCCGGAGAGGCGACAGGCGACCGGAAGCTCAGGCAGTTTGCGCGGCGCAACGCCTGCGACAATATCCGCCATCGCCTTAATATGCTGCGGTGTGGTGCCGCAGCAGCCGCCGATAATGTTGAGGAAACCGGCGCGCGCCCATTCGCCAATCTGGTCGGCCATCACGTCGGCATCAAGATCGTATTCGCCAAAGGCATTGGGCAGCCCGGCATTGGGGTGCGCCGTGACGTAGCATTCGGCGATACGCGACATCTCCGCCACATACTGGCGCAGCTCATCCGGGCCAAGGGCGCAGTTGAGGCCAAACGACAGCGGTTCGGCGTGGCGCAGCGAGTTGTAGAAGGCTTCCGTTGTCTGACCGGAGAGCGTGCGGCCTGAGGCATCGGTAATTGTGCCGGAGATCATCAGCGGCAGATTGACGCCCAGCGCTTCCATCTCGGTCTGCACGGCGAAGATCGCCGCTTTGGCGTTTAGCGTATCGAACACCGTTTCGATCATGATGATATCCGCGCCGCCCTCAACCAGCGCGCGCGTCGATTCGCGATACGCCTCTACCAGCTGATTGAAGGTGACGTTGCGGTAAGCGGGATCGTTCACGTCCGGTGAGATCGAACAGGTGCGGTTGGTTGGGCCAAGCACGCCAGCGACGTAGCGTGGACGATGCGGCGTTTTCGCCGTCCATTCGTCGCAGCAGGCGCGCGCCAGCCGGGCGGCTTCGTAGTTAATCTCTGCCGACAGCGCTTCCATCTGGTAATCCGCCATGGCGATCCGGGTGGCGTTGAAGGTATTGGTTTCCAGAATATCCGCGCCCGCTTCCAGATAAGCGTGGTGGATCTCGCGGATCACCTCGGGCTTGCTGAGCACCAGAAGATCGTTGTTGCCTTTAAGATCGCAGGGCCAGTCGCCGAAACGACTGCCGCGAAAATCCTGCTCGTCCAGTTTATAACTCTGGATCATGGTGCCCATGCCGCCGTCCAGCACCATGATGCGTTGCGCGAGCTGCTGATGCAGCGCTTCGATTCTGTTGCTCACTCTTGCCTCATTCAGCTCAGTCTGCTGGCTAAAATACCAGCGCGTCATACTGGCATAACTTTCATAAGGGAGGAAGCCGCGACGAATACGCGGCTGGGACGTAAAAACTTTTGCGAACGATCCCGCTACCAGATTACTCCAGCGTAGGATTCATGCGGCGCAGATCGAATGGCGTAATCTGGTAAACATAATAGTTTAGCCAGTTGGAGAACAGCAGGTTGCCGTGGCTGCGCCAGGTCGCGCGCGGCGGCAGTTCCGGGTTGTCCTGGGGAAAATAGTTAAAGGGCACTTCCGGCTGCAGGCCCGCCTCGTAATCCCGGTGATATTCGCCAGACAGAGTGAGCGCGTCATATTCAGGATGGCCGGTAACAAAAACCAGACGTTTGTCTTTACTGGCCATCAGATAGGCGCCGGTCTGCTCAGATTCGGCGAACAGCTCCAGGTCGGTATAATCCGCGATCAGCTGCGTCGGGAAATCGGCATAGCGCGAATGCGGCGCGAGAAAGTTATCGTCAAAGCCGCGCGTCAGCAGCGCGTGGGGATGCAAAATATGATGTTCATACACGCCCGACAGTTTGTTCTGACGCGTCTGCTTGGGAATGCCGTAAAGAATATTCAGCGCCGCCTGCACTGCCCAGCAGACAAAAAGCGTTGAGGTTACATGCTCTTTCGCCCAGTGCAGCACACGCTGGATCTGCGGCCAGTAAGCGACATCATTAAAATCTACCAGACCAAGCGGCGCGCCAGTGACAATCAGCCCGTCAAAGTTATCGTGCTGAATATCATCAAAGTTGCAGTAAAAGTTGTTGAGATGCTCCGTCGGCGTATTGCGCGATTCGCGGCTGTCGATACGCAGCAGCTGAATGTCGATCTGTAAGGGCGAGTTGGAGAGCAGTCGCAGGAACTGATTTTCCGTCTCGATCTTTTTCGGCATCAGATTGAGCACCAGAACTTTTAACGGACGGATTTCCTGAACACTGGCGCGCGATGAGGTCATCACAAAGACGTTCTCATTACGCAAGAAATTTACTGCCGGTAATTCGTCGGGAACCCTGATTGGCATGTGCGGCTTTCCTCTTCACAACCGTATATACGTTTAGGCATCCAGATGCCCAACCATAACCTGGCGACATGATGATGTCGAGTCTTCATGCGATAAATGAAAATGTTTCAGCTAAAAACGGCAAACAGAGCGTAAGAGGCAAAAATCAGGTAATAAAAAGGCAGGTTAAAGCATATTGAGAGATAAATTTCAGCGATCAACAGACGTAAAAAAGCCCCCTGCGTCAGCAGGGGGCTTTTCTGTATGGATGCCTGGCAGTTCCCTACTCTCGCATGGGGAGACCCCACACTACCATCGGCGCTACGGCGTTTCACTTCTGAGTTCGGCATGGGGTCAGGTGGGACCGCCGCGCTAAGGCCGCCAGGCAAATTCTGTTTCCGCGCCGCCTCGCCGGGCCGCGCAGAGTTTATCCGTCACAAGCTGAAAATTCGCGTCTCACAAAACGCCTCTGGCGTTGTAAGGTTAAGCCTCACGGGTCATTAGTACCGGTTAGCTCAACGCATCG
>NZ_RYDU01000030.1:0-23186 GCF_003970755.1 Pantoea sp. YU22
GTTTGGAGGCGTCGCTGACGGCCAGGGAACCGGTACGCCGACCGGCAGCGCAGAGCCTTCTCCTAAACCAAGGTTTTTGATAAAGCCGTCTCGCATGGCAAAATCCGCCAAAATCCGTCTTCGGGAAGCTAAAGAGAAAAATTTATGGCCGTAATTGGTTATATTCGCGTATCAACAATTGACCAGAACTGCGACTTACAGCGAAACGCGCTGCTAAGCGCAAACTGTGACCATATTTTTGAAGATCGTATCAGCGGAAAAGTGGCCAGCCGTCCTGGACTTAAACAGGCCCTCAAACGCATCAGAAAAGGCGACACGCTGGTTGTATGGAAACTCGACAGGCTTGGGCGCAGCGTAAAAAACCTGATAGCGCTGATTTCAGAACTGCACGAGCGCGGCGCGCATTTCCGTTCGCTAACAGACAGCATTGATACCAGCAGCGCAATGGGACGCTTCTTCTTTCACGTTATGTCCGCGCTCGCTGAAATGGAGCGTGAGTTAATTGTCGAACGTACTCTGGCCGGACTGGCTGCAGCCAGAGCGAAAGGGCGAATGGGCGGAAGACCCAGGGTTTTAACGCCGGATGAAGTTGAGCAGATTAGCCGGCTGCTGGCAAAGGGACATACCCGTCAGCAGCTGGCCATCATCTATAACGTCGCGCTATCGACCCTCTATAAATACTTCCCTGCGAAAGCGTCAAAAAGCCGCAAGCCTGACCTGATGACCGAGGCGGAAAAAAGCGCGCATAACCATCTGTGAAAAGCCAATGTCCACTCATCCCTCAGCAAACCGCAACCGCATGATTTCCCTTACCTGACCTGACAATCTGAGCGCACCCTCAACACGGAGTGCATCAGATGTCTGATTATCATCACGGTGTACGCGTTGTCGAAATTAATGACGGCACGCGCACCATTTCTACCGTATCCACCGCCGTAGTCGGCCTGGTCTGCACCGCAGACGACGCAGACGCAACGGCTTTCCCGCTCAACACCCCGGTGCTGCTGACTAACGTGCAGGCCGCTATCGCTAAGGCTGGCAGTAAAGGCACGCTGGCCGCATCGCTGCAGGCGATCGCCGATCAGGCGAAACCGGTCACCGTCGTGGTACGCGTCGCGAAAGGCGCAACCGACGCGGAGACTATCTCCAATATCATCGGCACCACTGATGAAAAAGGCCAGTACACCGGCATGAAGGCGCTGCTGACCGCGCAGACGCAGCTCGGCATGAAGCCGCGCATTCTCGGCGTGCCGGGGCTCGACTCGCAGGAAGTGGCGACCGCGCTGGCGAGCATCGCTCAGCAGCTGCGCGCCTTCGCCTATGTGTCAGCCTGGAACTGCAAAACCATCAGCGATGCGATGAGCTACCGCAAAAACTTTAGCCAGCGCGAGCTGATGGTGATCTGGCCCGACTTTATTGCCTGGAATAGCGCGACCAGCGTTGCCGATACCGCCTGGGCGACGGCGCGCGCGCTCGGCCTGCGCGCCAAAATCGACAACGACACCGGCTGGCATAAAACCCTGTCGAACGTTGGCGTCAACGGCGTCACCGGCATCTCCTCTTCAGTATTCTGGGATTTGCAGCAGAGCGGCACCGACGCCGACCTGCTGAACGAAGCCTGCGTGACCACCCTGATCCGTAAAGATGGCTTCCGCTTCTGGGGCAACCGCACCTGTAGCGACGATCCGCTCTTTGCATTTGAAAACTACACCCGTACCGCGCAGGTACTGGCCGACACCATGGCCGAAGCGCATATGTGGGCCAACGACAAACCGCTGACGCCGGTGCTGGTACGTGAAATCGTGGCGGGCATCAACGCCAAATTCCGCGAGCTGGTCAACGCCGGTTACCTGCTGGGCGCCTCCTGCTGGTATGACGAAAGCGCTAACGACGTCGCCAGTCTGAAAGCGGGCAAGCTTGCTATCGACTACGACTACACGCCGGTGCCGCCGCTGGAAGACCTGACGCTGCGCCAGCGCATCACCGACACCTATCTGGCGAACTTCGCCGCATCCGTTAACAGCTGAGGAGCCGGATAAATGGCACTACCCCGCAAACTGAAAGGGCTGAACCTTTTCAATGATTCAAACAGCTATCAGGGCGTTGTCTCTTCCGTCACCCTGCCGAAACTCTCCCGCAAGCTGGACGCCTACCGTGGCGGCGGCATGAACGGCGCTGCCTTTATCGACAACGGTCTGGACGACGACGCGCTCGATATGGAGTGGACTATCGCCGGTATGGACGATCTGGCGCTGTCGCAGTGGGGCGGTTCCGCCGTACCGCTGCGCTTTACCGGCTCCTACCAGCGTGACGACACTGGCGAAGAGATCGCGGTAGAGATTGAGGTGCGCGGCCGTCACCAGGCGTTCGACTTTGGCGATGCCAAACAGGGCGAAGACACCGAAACCAAAATCACCACCAAAAACACCTATTTCAAACTCACCTGGAACGGTAAAGAGCTGATTGAGATCGATACCGTCAACATGGTCGAGAAGGTAAACGGCACCGATCGCCTTGCGCAGCGCCGTAAAAACCTCGGCCTGGCTTAACCCTGACGCCAGCGCCCGGCGCTGGCCTTTTATCCTGTCAGAACGCGGAGAGAAGCATGGAACAGAAAGAGAATATCGTTGAATTTGAAACCCCGCTGAAGCGCGGCGATGCGGAGATCGCACAGGTTGAGCTGATTAAGCCGAACGCGGGTTCGCTGCGCGGCGTGCGTCTTGCCGATCTGGCCTCTTCCGACGTCGATGCGCTGCTGACGGTGCTGCCGCGTATCACGCTGCCTGCGCTGACCAGGGCGGAATGCCACAGCCTCGACCCGGTAGATTTGATTGCATTAGGCGGCAAGGTGATCGGTTTTTTGCAGTCGAAGTCGGCGCCGTCGAATGGCCAGACGGACTGACGGTCAATGACCTGATGGCTGACATCGCCGCCATTTTTCACTGGCCCCTTTCTGAACTGAACGACCTGCCGCTGGCCGAGCTTCTCGACTGGCGGCATAAAGCCCTGATCCGCAGCGGAGCAAATACGGATGAGTGAAGACCTCAAACTGCAGGCACTGCTGAAAGCGGTTAATCAGGCGCTGCGCCCGCTACAGAGCCTCCAGAACGAAACGCAAAAAGTCACCGACACCATTACCGACACGCGCCAGAGCCTGGCGGCGTTACAGGCGCAGTCAGCGAAAATCGATAGCTTTCGCGCCACCAGCCGCCAGCTGAGCGACACGCAGCAGAAGCTGAAAGAGGCGAAGGCTGAAACGGCTTCGCTGGCGCTGGCGATGCGCAGCAGCAGCCAGCCCGCCGACGAACAGAGCCGCGCGCTGGAGAAGGCGCGTCAGCGGAGCGTCGCGCTGCAAAGCCAGGCGCAGAGCCTGCGTCTTTCCGTGCAGCAGCAGCGTGAGAGCCTCAACAGCGCGGGCATCGCTACGCGCAGCCTGAGTAGCGAACAGCTGCGGCTGAAAGCGGCGACGGCGCAGACCAGCCTGAATCTGAATGGCCAGCAGCAGCGGTTGCAGCAGCTGAGCCAGCAGCAGGCACGCCATAATCAGGTAACGGAGCGCTATCGCGCAGGCCAGGCGCTGGCGGGCAAGATCCGCAGCGCTGGCGCAGCTGGCCTCGGCATGGCGAAAACAGGCTTTACCGCCGGCGCCGCGCTGCTGCGTCCCGGCTACGAGCTGGCGCGCACCGAAGCCGCGCTGCAGGCTAAAACCGGCCTGCAGAAGGGGTCGCCGCAGGCGGCGGCGCTGGATAAACAGGCACGCCGCGTCAGCGTGCAGACGGGCATCTCGGCGCAGGACGTTGCGCAGACCCAGCTCAATATCGCCCGGGCGGGCGGGTCGGTTGACGACATTACCGCCGCGACGCCGGTCGCGCTGAATATGGCACAGGTAAACAGCCACTCAGCGGAGGATAACGCCGGTCTGCTGATGGAAACGAAAACCGCTTTTGGCCTCGACAGTGGCGATATCGCCCATCTTGGCGATGTGCTGAATGCCACCCTCGACCAGACCGGCATGAAGTTCGAAGAGCTGAGCAGCGCGCTGAGCAGCGTCGCGCCAGTGGCGAAAAGCGCAGGCGTCGGCGTTGAGCAGACCTCCGCCATACTGGGACTGCTGGCGAAGAACCACATTACCGGCGCGGCGGCGGGCGAAGAAGCTGGCGCGGTCATGACGCGGCTGCAGATGCCCGGCGCCCAGCATAGTATCGCTGCACTCGGCGTCCAGACCCGTGATGAAAACGGCGACACGCGGCAGATATTACCGCTGCTGAAAGATATTCAGGCCGCCTTCGCCAGGAAGGGCATGGGCGCGGCACAGCAGGCTGACGTGCTGAAAAATATTTTCGGCGAGAAGGCGGCCTCGTCAGCGTCGCTGCTGGCGCAGGGCGCGTCCAGCGGTGAGCTGGAGACGCTCACCACCTCGGTGCAACAGTCAGATGGCGGTACGGCGCGCATGGCGCAGGCGCAGCAGGATAATCTCGGCGGAGATGTGCAAAAGCTGGACGCCTCAAAAGCGGCTATCGGCGTCGATCTCTACGCGCCGCTCGACGGCACGCTGCGGACGCTGACTCAGGATGCGACGCAGTTCCTGCAGACGGTCGACCAGTGGCTGCAGGATAACCCGACGCTGGCCAGCGGCATCGCCACGGCGGCGGCCGTGGCGCTCACCTTTGTCGGCGCGCTGGGCGCCATCGGCATGGCTGTCTGGCCGGTAGTGAGTGGCGTCGGCGCCATTATGGCGGGCGTTGAAATACTCGGCGGGCTTTTCACCGGGGTGGGTGGTGCCATCGTGACCGCCATCGGCGCCATTAGCTTGCCAGTGGTGGGCGTCGTCGCGGCTATCGTTGGCGGCGCGCTGCTGATCCGGCGCTACTGGGAGCCGATCAGCACCTTTATCAGCGGCGTCGCGCAGGGGTTTTCTGATGCGATGGGACCGATTAGTGCTGCCTTCACGCCGCTGCAGCCGGTCTTTAACTGGGTCACGGATAAGGTCAAATCAGTGTGGAGCGCGTTTACGCAGCTGCTGGAGCCGGTTAAATCGACCCAGGAACAGCTGACCGCGGCAGGCAATATGGGAAAAAGCTTCGGCAATATGCTCGCCGAGGCGCTGAAGGTCCCCGGTCATGCGCTGGATCAGCTGATGAGCGGCATCGACTGGGTGCTGAATAAGCTCGGTATCGCCAGCAACAAAGGCAAAGAGCTGAAAGCGGAGCTGCCGCCAGACGAGACAGCCGCGCCGGACGGCACTGCGATCGCAGCCGACGGGCTGCAAAAGAGCCTGCCCGTCAGCGGCGTGCCTTATCGACCGGTGGTGACGCCTGCTGCTGGCGGCGGCGCGGTGCAGCAGAACAGCTACACCAGCAATATCACGGTCAATACGCAGTCCAGCATGGATGGCAATGAGATTGGACGAATAGTGCAGCAGCAGATGGATCAGCATCGTATTGAACAACAAAACCGGCAGCGCAGCGCCATGACAGGAGGATTGTACTCATGATGATGATCTACGGCATGCTGCCCTTTATGCGGCAGACGCTGCCCTACAATCAGATGTTACATGACAGCGGCTGGAACTGGCCCAGCAACAACCGCGTCGGCAAACGTGCCGCAGTGCAGTTCACCGGCAAAAGCAACGAAAAGATTTCCCTGAGCGGCGAACTGCGCCCGGAGATTACCGGCGGCCCGGTTAAGGCGCTGGCGTTTCAGCTGCTGGCTGACGAAGGGCGCGCCTGGCCGCTGATCGGCGGCGACGGCACTATCTATGGCATGTATGTCATCGAAAGTTTTAAGACGACGCACAGCGACTTCTACGCCGACGGCAGCGCGCGGGTTATCACTTTTACTCTGGGGCTGCTGCGCGTCGATGATTCGCTGGTCTCGATGTTCGGCGACCTGCAAAAGCAGGGCAGCGAGCTCTGGACGAAGGCGGAAGCGGCGGCGGGCAAGCTCTCTTCTGGCATCAGCAGCGCTGTTGCAACGGTGGGGGGCTTATCTCTGTGAGTGAACTCAGCACGATGGCGATTAAGGCAGGCGGCCAGCTGGCACCCGATTTTATGTTGTGGATCGGCAGCAAAGACGTAACCCCTAACCTGCGCGAGCGTATGGTCTCGCTGTCGCTAACCGACAACCGCGGCTTTGAAGCGGATACGCTGAGTATTACGCTGGACGACAGCGACGGCCTGCTTCAGCTGCCGCAGCGCGGCACAGTGGTGTCGCTGTTCCTAGGCTGGGTTGGCCAGCTGCATAACAAGGGCGACTATACGGTCGATCAGGTGAGCCATAGCGGCGCGCCCGACGTGCTGACTATCACCGCGCGCAGCGTCGATTTTCGCGGCGAGCTGAACAAGGCGCGTGACGTCTCCTACCATGACGCCACGCTGGGCAGCATCCTGACGCAAATAGCGCAGCGCTGCGGCCTGATTTTGCAGATGGCGGAAGGGTTCGCCGGGATCAAAATCGATCATATCGATCAGACCCACGAAACCGATCCCAGCTTTGTTACCCGGCTGGCGAAACGCTATGGCGCGGCAGCGATTATCAAAGCGGGACGCCTGCTTTTTTTGCGGCCCGGCAGCGGGGAATTAGCCAGCGGCAAAGCGATCCCAACGGTATTACTGACGCGCCAGCAGGGCGACAAGCACAACTTTATGGTTGCCGACCGCACCAGCTACAAAGGCGTTCAGGCGAAATGGCTCTCTACTCAGGAGGCGAAAACGCATATCTTCCAGATGCAGCGTAAGGCAAAGGTCTCGAACGCCAGCGCTGTCGCCCATCCAGATGCGAAAAGCCCGCCAAAGCAAGCGGATGATAACGAAGGCGAATATACCGCAGGTCAAAAAGAGAGCCTGCTGGTGCTGCCGGAGGTCTTTGACAGCAAAGAGGCGGCGAAGCAGGCGGCGGAGGCTAAGTGGAGCGAGATACAGCGCGGCGTGGTTCACTTTACCTTTCAGCTGGCGACAGGACGCGCGGATCTTTATCCTGAAACGCCGGTGCAGGTCAGCGGCTTTAAAACCGTGATTGATGCCAGCGCCTGGATCATTAGCAAGGTGACGCATAACCTGAGCGTTAAAGACGGCTTTACCACCACGCTGGAGCTGGAAATAGACATCTCAGATGTTGAGTACGAAGAAATTAACTAACTAATAGTTAATTAATTTGCTTTTTGTGAGTATTTGAGGCGATAATTGCCTCGTTAACCATCGAGGAACTCACAAATGATGCATTGCCCGCTGTGTCAGAGCGCTGCCCATACCCGCAGCAGCCGTTACATCTCTAACGAGACCAAAGAGCGCTATAACCAGTGCCAGAACATTAACTGCAGCTGCACTTTTAAAACACACGAGAGCGTGACCGGGATGATCGTGACGCCCGGTAAAATCGAGAAGGTCGCGACTGGCAAGAAGCAGGCCGAAGCCCGCGCCTGAGCGCCTGATGAGCAAAGCCCGCGTAAGCGGGTTTTTTTATGGCGGCAGCGCCGCCTCTTGGAGTTCTGTCAATAAGTGTACTGGCGGGGAGGGTGTGGCTTGCCGCGTTGGCAATAACTGTACCCGCTGGCTTTGCGCATAAAAAAACCACCTGTAAAAGGTGGTTTGCTTTAGCTACCAGCTTAGTTCTTGCTTAGTGGCTTTAACGTTCTGTTTATACATTATTTCGAGCGTGGTATAGGTGCACATATCCAGCGCGCCCTGACAGTAATCTTTAATGACGCGATCCAGTATTTTCCTGTCGCTCACTTTTGTTAATTTCTTAAATGCTGTCAGGTTTTGCTTTTCCATTATACGCAAGGTGGTCGGCTGGCACATATCAAGCTGACCGTCACAGTAATCCGCTTTTACTCGCGCTTGAATGTAGCTGATCACTTCCTGCTTCTGGCTTTCTGAGCCATCAAAGTCCAGCGGATGAATAAAGCCTGCGTTTGCAGTGGCGGAAACGAGTAAAACGGCAGCCCCAAAAAGTAACTTCATGAAGAAATCCTTATCAAAAAAGTAAGCGCTAAGATTAATCCGAATCGATTTAGAAGTGAACTGTTGAAGCGACACAAGCTATGGGTATTGAGAAATTATTGAGCCAGGCCCTGCCTGATGCAGGAGAAAGCCTGTGCAGGCACGCTGAATGAAGGGAAGCGCCTGAAGAAAGATTGAAGTTTTATATTCAGTGCGGCGATGCGGTGAGATAGACGGGGACGGTATAAATAATATCACCAACGCGGCAGGCGGGCGCATTGGTAAAGCGGTACAGGGTTCCTTTTGTCGAAAGATAAATCGCGCCATTTTCAGCTCTCTGGAAGGCGTTACGATCGCTAGTAATCATAAAGGGTTCGTTGTCATGCTGTAGAGCTGCCATAACGGCGCGCTCGTCTTTACTGGCATCGTATAAATAGAAGCGGTAAGAGAAGTCTGTTGTAGCGCCTGCGCTGGCTTCTGTAATGTAGAGGCTTACCTGCCGGGTAACGGGGATCTTTTGCAGTAAGGTTTGTTCTAGCGGGGAGAACTGAATGATTTTAAAAGCTATCCAGATAAAAACAGGCAAAAGTAATAAAAGCAGATAGCGTTTCTTAAAAACCTGCACGTTTCGCATATTCGATACCCATTCTTATCCAGGCCTGATCGTCTGGATCGTCGCCATAAGGGGCTGATCTATACCAGTCGCCAAAGGCTGGCGAACTTGTGCCCGCTCGGCTTTGCGCCCATCCCGCAGCCCTGAGCAGAACTTCTGTGGTAATGCCGGCAGCATGTCCAACCGCCCCATAATGAAAGTTACCAAAGTTAGCATATTGCTTGCCGCATTGGTTCTTATAGTCCCAAGGGCCATGGTTTTTTACCTGCTGATAAAACCAGATATAAGTTAATGCCGAAGGGCCACGATGCAGTCTTGCCAACATCATATTTTGTAAAATATTAACTCCCGGTGGAGCAAAAGAGGAGACATCATAGGGAGGATGTGGCGAGGCTGCTAATGTTGGATATCTCACGCTTGCGCTCGCTCATTCCAGCTATCCGCAAAAAGTAAATTCCCATCGCAATGCTTCCAGGTAATTTTTTCATAGCGAAGCTCAATACATTCAAGGTGGTTATGCTTTTCTTTACTTGTATCCTTAGTATCATGCATAACAGGTGATACCCCCACGATCCTGACACCTTCAAGCAATATATTGAAATACTCTGCTTCTTGTCCCGCATAGTCGATGTGGTACCACTTGAACTCAGCAGATTTTAGCCTTTGTCCAGTGGCTACCGCTTTATAAAGATACGGAGAGGAACTATCAAATTCTTTTTGTATTAAGACCGGCGAATGTTTACGTGTTCCGGTAATTTTACCTGTCATTGCATCAACAGGAAGACTCAAATTATGAGAAAATGCGGTGACTTCAATACTGTCTTCACGGTCATGAACATCAACTGAACCTCGGATAATAGAACCGCCATCATCCTTTATCCATAAGTAAGCCGGAATAGCCATTTGAACTCCTTTTTCGCCCTAGTCGATAGATAAACAGAACTCCTATTTCTAAAAAGGAAATTATTTAAAGTCAAGTTTAAATGCAATTGGCAAATTGTTTTTTTTGGATGTTAATACACGCTCAAATAAAAGGTTCAATGTAAATTTAACATATATTGATGGCTTATTTTTTTAGTAGGAGTATTCATATTAGGAATGATTCTAATTACAGCTTCGCTTAAATAAGGTGGGTACTCTAGGGGAGAGCAGTTACAATAACGATTAATTCAAAAGTAAAAATCTCTCTTTTGATGAGATTAAAAGATGTGTCATATGCTTTTTACCTCATCATGATTTGATTATAAGCTTATAATTCAGGTATAGGTGAAGAATATATAGCCAACGAGATGGAAGGATAGGTGGCCGAGTTTTACGATATTCATATGTTGTTACTTGCAGGATGCTTGTGATTTGGGGAGGGCTACAAATGAAGAAGCAAACCGCCTTATTTCATGGAAGAAATATCGCGTTATGTTGATGCGGGTCAATATGGAAGAAGTCCAAAATATTAAGTGGCCGGAAACGCTCGAGGAGTAAAAAGGTCTGCCGACCTTTTTATAACTTAACATACCGTTCAACATGGCTTGCGCTGGTAATATCCTTTTTCTACTAAGGTTTTTTACCAGCTGACTTTGATTTTTTCCTTTCCTCGAGAAAACTTTGTATCTGCTTATCATTTTTGATAACCAAAGAGAGAAACTTCATTTTTATTTGATATTTTAGCGCATCATCTTTATATTTTAGGATGCTGGTCTCCCCTTTAAATTCAAGTGTTGGAGCTTCAAAAACTCTTCCTTCGGCAAAAACAAAAGGTAAAGCTTTATCTTTATATTCAGTATCTGATTTCCTTTTAACTAGCTCTGGCAACTCCTTAATTGTTTTTTCCATGTCTGTTGTAGCATCAAGGCCCAAAGATAAACGAAACTGGTAGTTGAAGTATTGTTCAAGACCTCTAATTACTGGCATCTGATTTAAACTTGTTACATAATAAGTACGATTTTCATCTTGAATCATCCTCTCAAGATCCGCATCAAGTGATTTATTTATTGTCTTAAACCAATCACTGTCAGGATCGTCTGCATGCAATAATTCACGCGATCTATTTTGAACTTGCTCAGCTAAGTCATATTGCATTTTAAATTGTGCATAGATAGCCCATATCCATTCATTTAGATTTTTCGCGACTTGAACCTGACTAGAGTTGCCGTAACGCTCAAGCTCATCTAAGTATCTTTGATAGGATTCAATAGCCTTTTTGAAATCTTCATACTTCGGGTCTAATTCATAGGTAGTCAAACCATAACCTTTGCTAAAAAGGGAATGTAATTCTGAATATGCCTTATTGAAGTTATCAAGCTCAGATGCGCCTTTATTATAAAGTTCTTTGTGAAGCTCCATTACAAATTGTTCTTTTCTATTTTTTTCGTCATAAAGCTCCTTGCCAAAAAAACCTACAGCAGTTAGCGAAGCAGTTACTATGGCTGTAATGATATTATTCCTTAATTCTTTACCCATATTGTTCCCAATAAGTTAATTTGAAAGTTCCGGATGGATACTGATTATATTAATATTTGTTTCATCGGTTGTATTGATACGTTTAATCATAATGGATGGTTTGTCAATAACAAAGCTTCGACAATCACAATTAGTCCCGCAGCTTGATAATTAGCAAAGATTTATATCAACTGAATAAGTTTATCCATTGGATATGATTTGCTCTTAAGCTAGGGTCTTGTGTGATTATCTGCACAATGCCCGCAGGATGCTCTCGCGCCCGCCACCTTTCACCATAGCGGAACCCCTTTACAGGAGAACCGCCACATGACTCAAGATTATCACCACGGCGTGCACATTGAGGAAGTCAACGAGAGCACCCAAACTATCACCACCCTCAGCACGGCAATCAGCGGTCTGGTCTGCACCGGCGGCGACGCCGACGTGGCAGCAGATACGTTCTATGGCCACGTGGAAAGTATTGGGATGTGCGATTCAAGCATATAAAAAACAATAAACTGGAGTAGCTTCCTGTGGCAGACAAGTCTTTTGCGAATGAAAATGAGGCATGGCAGGCCGCTTACGCTGACTGGGAGCACAAGCTAAAGCGGCTGGAATCGTATAAGTGATATTTATCTCGATGTGATTTTTGATAGAACGAAACTTATTATCGAGGAGTGGAATGTTTTTTCTTTTCAGCGACAAAAATTAGAAAGAAGCTATAAGCGTAAGCAATGCAGAAGGCAAAATAAAGCATTGATAATGGATTTGTAAAATTATTATAAGCTGTAGAGTAGAGCTTTGATTGTTCAGGAGAAAGATTCAATTTAGTCTCCGCATAATTGTGTCTTAAATATAACCCAATCCAAAGTGAACCTGTCGTAAGCACTAAATAAAAAGATAATTTGGAAATTATTTTTTCAAGGAATTCCATATAAAATGTGGGGTCAGAATATGCAATTTTTGTGAATATGTTCATGAGTACAAGAAATCCACCAATCATCCTCATGTATAAAGCTTCACTCATAATTACCCCAAAATTTTTCGATATTTTAACAAGTTTAAAGGAAAGGGATTATTGTAAGCGGAAAAGTACTTTTGCATAAAAATATATTGGAGCATCTGGTAGGAAAGGCAGGTTTAACCAGGTAAAGAGAACTTTGACACTCCTCAACAAAGGTATACGCCCTTCAGATGAGAGGGTTCGGCATTTCACGTTTCATCTATTCAGCTGGTATGTAGCTAAGCCCGGGGGGGCAAAAAGGGGGCAGCTGACTATCAGAAACAAAAAACCACCTCTGAAAGGTGGATTAAGTGAATGATTTTAATCAAAAAATTGGTGGCCCCTGCTGGGTTTGAACCAGCGACCAAGCGATTATGACTGCAAAATCAAAAACTTACGTTAAATTCCCTCTCTATGCTTTTCAATACCTTCCCAATATAATGACCGCTGTATAAATAACCAGAAATCATTCCAAATACGCTCTCGGGGAATCCTATAGGTATCCTGGCTGGACCATGCGATTCGCAGGATACCCTGATCGTGTGGTCGAGGAGGCTGGATGGAAACGTTCAAATTCACGAAAACCAGGCTGGAAGAGCTGCCTCCTGCTGCCAGGGGACAGGTGGAGTATGGTGACACGGTAGTGAACGGGCTACGGATCCGTGTCGGAGTCAGCGGCATTAAAAGTTTCTGTGTGTCCCGCAAGAAAAACGGAAAGTTTTTCCGGGCAACGCTGGGGCGTTTTCCTGCGCTGTCGGTGGAGAATGCCCGGGCGAAAGCACTGGAAGTCATGGGCAACATGGCCCTCAGCGGTCAGAACCCCAATATTCAGAAGCGTGCGCACGAACGGGCAGCCGTCACCCTGCAGGACGCCCTGGACACCTATATTCTCAGCCGCGAGCATCGCCTGAAGCCGGCTACCGCAAAACAATACCGGAGCATTCTGGGCAACTATTCGGGGGACTGGCTCTCACAGCCTCTGGCTTACATCACCCGCGATCGCGTTGAAGCCCGTCATAAAGCCATCACGCATGGCACGGTCTGGTATGGTGCGGATAAGCGTTCCCTGCGACGGGGTGCAGGGCAGGGGAGTCATGCTCAGGCAGATTTATGGGCTCGCGCACTCAGGGCGGTTTACCGTTTCGCACACGATCACTACCGGGATGAGGTAGGGCGAACTCTGCTTCCCGATCCACCCACACTTGTCCTCAGCACCAAGCGTAAATGGCATGGCACGGTCAGGAAAAGCGACCGCATCCGTACCCATGATCTCGGCCGCTGGTTATCTGCGATAGAGATGGTAAGGCAGCAGGCGGAGCTGGAGCGTGATGACTTTGCCGCGACCGTATGTGATGCCGTGGAAATGGCCACATTCACAGGGCTTCGGAAGTCCGAAATATTCGGTCTCGCCTGGTCCTGCGTTAACCTGGGAGGCCGCTACTTCTGGATTGATACGACAAAAAACGGCGATCCGCTTGAGCTGCCTGTCACCGGCACCTTGCTGGCATTGTTCCGCCGACGCGAAGCGGCACGCCGCGAGAAGCATCCTCTGGTCTTCCCGGGGATAAAGACCACCATCAAAGAATACCGCCATGTCACCGGGCGCATTAGCCGGTCAACTGTTCCTGACCCCAATCCGGACAATCTGCAGCCTATCCCGTTCAAGTGGCATGACGCGAGGCGAACTTACGGCACAGTGGCGGAGCTGGCCGGGGTGGGAAGCTATATCCTGAAGCGGCTGATGAACCACCGGACGTTGCGCAGTGCCGATGTGACGCAGGGGTATCTGCACTTTGGCGCGGATGAACTGCAGGCGCCTGCAGCAAAAATTGAGCACGCCATCCTGAGCTACAGCGGGAGAATAGAGAAGCCCGAAGGTCTTGATGCCCGGCTGAAAGAAGCGATGGAACACCTCAGTGATGATGAGAAACGAAGACTGCTTTTCTCACTCTCAGAAAAGGTGAATGAGGTCAGAAAATGATTGATGATATCAAAGCGGAAATGACAAAAAAGCTGGTAGAGCTGGCCATGGAGGAGCCGGTAACAGGGTACATCAACATGTATTATCTAGCGTTGTCCTGTAGTGATGCCGCTCGCAAGGCATATATTGCTGAAATCTCAGATCCACTCTGGTGCGCGCATTTCGCGAAAAACAACTTTGACCGTGCCCGGCTGACATTGCTTAAATCCTACCTTCTGCACCTGTTTGAGCAGCGTTATCACATAGCTGTCTCACTACTCCCCGTTATAAAGTCTTTCGACATTCTGGGACAGACCGATACCGCGTCATTTGTAGATATCGCAATGAATAAGCTGCGTGAGTCTGATGATTTCCGCCGGGAAGTGTATAGCGGCCATAACAGCAGGAATGCTTCAGGGCGGCGTAACAAGCATGCAGATGAGGTGATCGCGATAATGTCAGAAACCTGGCGTCATTATCCGCATACCCCTAAAAACGCCATGATCAAAAAGGTATATGGCCACCTGAAGGGAAAGGTCAGTGAAGAGACGCTGGCGCGCTGGATTAAGGAGGAGAAGCTGGGGCCCGTTTCTGTCGTCCGGCCGTGTCCTCCTTTTCGTCTGATCATACCCTCATAGCGCGTTATGATCCCCTTATAGCGCGTTATGATCCGATCATAGCGCGCTCTGAGACTACCCCCGGCCTATCCAGCGATAGATATTCACCATCAGTTTTTAACTGCTAGCGATGGTGATAATCATGCAACACCCTGTCAGCCCGAAAATAACCTGCCGTCTGACCCGCTCAGAGGCGGCTCTCTATCTGGGGATTACACCGCAGACCCTCGCCAACTGGGCAAGTACCGGTAAGGTGCAGATCCCGCATTACAAAATTGGCCGCAAAGTTATCTATTTTCAGTCAGACCTGGACGCTTATCTGGCGTCCACGCGTCGTACGCAGACCGTGTGAGGTTACCCATGCTGACTCAGCAAACCTTCACATGCTTCTGGCGGGATGAGTTTGATATGGCAACCGGAGTTTCTGCACTCGCTGGTGTTTCCAGTCGTGGTCAGCCTTTGGATTTGACACCCTGGCGCTTTAGTTTTTCTCGGCATGCCTCTTTAACCCAAGAGCTGAATTTACCAGGACCTGCGGCAGTATCGATTTGCTCTAAAAGGTCATCTTCGAACCGAATGTTTTTAACGGTGCTATTCGAACGATCAAAATTGCGCTTAGATGTTTTATCTTGCATTGGTATGTACCACTCATATAATGTTATTTTAGATGGTACATACCATCGCTTGCGCAAACAAGATTTAAAACAGCGAAGCCCGCAGGTGCTACCAACACCAACGGGCCTCTCACCTAACCGTTAGTCGAGGTAACAGTCATGGCTATGAACAAGCATACCCAAACTCGCCCTAAATATCAGTATCGCTTCCTGGCCGTTTCCCGTCAGGACCGGTCTGTTCCCCCGTTCCGTCTCTGTATCGATGCCGGCTCAGAGCAGGAAGCGCGCCACCTGTTGACCCCTTGCTTCATCCTTTCCTTTGCGGGCCAGCTTCCCGTTCAGGAGGCCCAAAATGCGTGAACCCATGGATTTAGATCAGGCTGAATTCTATGCCGAACTGGCCACCTCCCTATATGAGGTGATTATGGATAAAGCCTGTGAGGAGTGTACGCCCCAGCTGTTGCATCTCATCAGTCTGGCCTGCGATATCAACTTTGAGGTCTACCGTGCGCTCAGGGCTGACGGAGGAAAGCAACATGATCAGTAACGTGAAGTTTAACGAACTGGCCGGCCGGGTTGAGGCGCTTACTGCGCGCGTCGGAGACCTGGAAGCCCGCCTGAATGCGCTGGTGGATTCACAGGGCGGTACCATTCCGCCCGGTATGGCGCCGGTCAGCACGCTGGCCGCTGAGTTTGGTATTTCCACCAAAAAAGCCGAGGAACTGGCGCACAACGCGGGGGTGATGCTGGTGCGGCATAAAACTGGAGGCTATCTGGTGCCGGACGAGAAGTTTCGTGAAGCGGCACGGCTGGTACTGCGTGCAGCCAAACGGAAGTACGGCTCGGCTTACTGGTATCACCCGCTGATTGGCAAGTTCCAGATGAGCGGAGGGTTACCGAAATGAGCGTGACGGAAATGGAGACGGAAATCCTGTCTGACGCGCTGTTCAGCTGCATTTACCTGTGGGTGAATGGCCATCCTATTGATAAAAAAGCGGCCCGCGAGGCCGCTTCACGGCACCGGGATAAACATTCCTGCTACGGCCGGCTGGCGCAGAAAATGAAAGACTTCGTGCCTGGCAGTGGCATGAGCTATGAAGCCCTGTGTGAGGCAGGCCTTTGTCAGACAGACGCGAAAAAGCAGCGCCAGAAGCGGGTAGACCTGATCGCCGGTTTTACGGGCGAGGAAGCGGTTAAGGCGCTGCTGTGTGATACGGCACGTATCAACCGCCTTTTTAATGCCGGAGAGAAGGAGGTAAAAGCATCCCGTCAGGCGGGGCTCTCTCTTTCCCAGATGGGGCCCAGCCAGCGCGGCGAGGTGCTTCTTGAGCACTATAACGGGCAGCTGGCGCTGGATGCTGACTCTGACGTGGTGCATCACTATAACGGCATCGTCTGGCAGCCCGTGAGCGACCGGGAGCTGGCGCGCCAGATGGCGGCTGTCTTTATCGACAGCGAAACGGCGTATTCCATGCCGGCCATGAAGAATGCCGTCGACGCCATGAAGCTGAGCCTGCCGGTGATGGGGATGCCGTCCCGCCACCTTGTCGGTTTCCGTAACGGGGTCTTTGACACCCGGCAGGGGATTTTTCGCCCGCACGATCCCGACGACTGGTTGCTTATCGCCAGTGACGTCACCTTCACGGCGGCTGTGAAGAACGAAACGCTGGCAGAGCACGCGCCTGTTTTTCAGCAGTGGCTGAACGGGTGCGCCGGGCATCATCCGCGTAAGGCTGACCGGATACTGGCCGCCCTCTATATGGTGATGGCCAACCGCTACGACTGGCAGCTTTTCCTCGAGGTCACGGGGGCAGGGGGAAGCGGGAAGAGCGTGATGGCTGAAATCTGCACCATGCTGGCGGGCAAGGGCAACACCGTCTCAGCCAGCATGGCCGCGCTGGAGAACCCGCGTGAGCGCGCGCTCATTGTGGGGTACTCGCTCATCATCATGCCGGACATGACCCGCTATGCTGGTGACGGTGCCGGCATCAAGGCCATTACCGGCGGGGACAAGGTGGCAATTGATCCCAAGCATAAGGCGCCGTACTCCACGCGCATCCCGGCCGTCATTCTGACTGTCAACAATAACGCCATGTCGTTCAGCGATCGCAGCGGGGGCATATCGCGGCGCCGGGTTATTTTTAACTTTTCACGGGTCATTCCGGAGCATGAACGTGATCCGCTGATGACGGTAAAAATTGAGGCTGAGCTGCCGGTTATCATCCGCCACCTTCTCAGCCGCTTTGCAGACCAGCAGGAGGCACGTCAGCTGCTGTCTGAACAGCAGTCTTCTGAGGAGGCTCTGGCCATCAAGCGCGAGTGCGATTCGCTGGTGGATTTCTGCGGTTACCTGACGGCTTCACAGCAGTGTGACGGCATGTTTATCGGTAATGCAGAAGTGATCCCGTTCAGTCCGCGACATTATCTCTATCACGCCTATATGGCTTACATGCGGGCGAACGGGCTGAGCAAGCCGGTATCTCTGACGCGCTTCGGCACGGACATGCCTGGCGCCATGGCTGAGTATGGTAAAGCGTATCTTCGCAGGAAAAGTACCAAAGGCCATATGCGCTCTAACCTCACGCTCAGTCAGGAAGCTGAAACGTGGCTACCTTTTGCAGGTGAAGACGAAAAATAAAATAATAAGATAAGTGTCCACTACTCTCCACTTCCAATGTTTTTTATTTTTATAACAATAACTTAATGGGTGGATAGTTAATTTTTGACTCTCCACCGTTATTTATATATTTATTAGAAAACAAAGGGTTAATGGGTGGATAGTTAGGGTGGACAGTCTCCACTTTCCTGCCTGAAAAACGCCAAGGAGAACAGGTGGAGAGTCTGAGAAATGGGTGGAGAGTAGTGGACACTTGAATAACAACTATCCACCCATTAACCATCTGAAATAAAAACAAAAAACGCCAAAAGTGGAGAGGTGGACAGTTAAAGTACTATTCTTTTTTTTCGTGCGTTTCAAAACAGAAATTATTGCTCTTTATGTGTCCGAAAATCAAGAGGATGAGTAAATCACCTTTATCCTCACCTGTACCAAAATGAAGGACGCCGAGGAGCCGAAACGCCGGGCGTACGACCTGCAGCCGGTAAAGCTGTTTACCGACGAAGAGGGTGAGGAAATCCATTCTCTAGCCGTGCGGGATGTAGCTCGGGAGGCTGATGAGCGCGAACCAGAACTGGCTGGCGTGCCGAATATTACAGGTAATCATATGGCACTCTGGCAGGCTATTCGTAGTCGTATCGCTAGCCGGGAGCATGTACAAAATGATTGTACGCGACGACCTTAAAGCAATGGGGATTAATACCAAGCACTTTACCCGCTGGCTGCAAAAGCTGACTGATGATGGTCTGGTTATCCAGAACGGTGATCACCTTACGCTCCATTCTCATCATAAAAGTGGGTAAAAAAGTGGGGAGGTGGTGGGCAAGGTGGGGAGCGGGACCCCACATTCCCCACTTTTTCCCTGTATACACCCAGAAAGTGGGGAGCACCCCTGAAACCCGCATCAGCACTGGCCTGAGCAGGGTTTTGCAAAAAACAGGTGGGGAGCAAGTGGGAGATTGAAAAAGTGGGGAGTACTGAGTGACAGGTGATCGGTCAGGTGCTTGATCATACCTACCTGAAGGCCCTAGTCATTTAGTAAAAATCCATACTCATCGCCTGCATTGTGCCAGAAGCAAGCCTTGTAACCTGAACAAGTATGGTCCAAGCATTGTGAACACTTGTTAAGCCTGTTAACGGCGGGCTTTTGCTTAAGTCATGCACCGGCATGAAAACCACTACATAAAGCGGGCAGGCGTGGCGGGGATAGCATTGCGCGCAGACTGGATTGTATACATAGCATTGACATCTAAAGGAAATCATCAAAGGAATCAAAAAGTGTGTAATTTTTGATGCGGCTCAGCGAAAAGTGTGTAAAAATCGCCTACCATAATAATTAGAAAAATTAACGTTGCCGCTTAGGAGTCGCCATGAACGAAAATTTGATCTACGTGCTGGCTAAAGTTCAGTTTGGTCGCATCACTGAAAGCAGGTTCAAAGAACGTGCAGATGCGGTTCAAGAAGCTTTACGTAAAGATTATCCTATCGTAAATAGTAATAATACATTTACGACTATTCAATTTGATGTTGCAAATCCAGGGGACAAACAAGTACAGCAGTCAACTGAAAATATAATCAATATATGCTCTTCAAATCGCGAATGGGGTATTAGGATTTCACATAGTTTTTTAATATTACATACCAAATCTTATGCTGGGTTTGAAAACTTTAAAAGCAGGTTAACCTCAATATTAAGCATTGTAGAGAAAGAATTTGGGCTTTATCATTCTGCTTTTGTTGGGTTCAGGTTTGTGAATAAGTACCCATATGACGGTCAAGATGATTTTACAAAAGTATTTAGAAAAAGAGAATTTATTCAACCTAGCTTAGAGTTGGAAGGTGCTCTCAAAGCAGGTTCAAATCTTGCTGCGCATTATGTTAGCAATACAAATAATATATTGATAAATTCTGGCGTTTCTATCGGAGGCCCTAAAATTCCTGGTGAATTCGCTGACCTGCCTAATGACTTAGGTCTCAAAGTAGGCGAAACTCATGAGGGCGTTTGGGCGCATCTTGATATTGATAGCTTTTATAGTGAGCCAGACGTATTAAATGACTTTTCTGTAGAAGATATTATGCAAAAGTACAGTGCCTTAAGAAAACTTGCTAACGATGCATTTGCTCAAATTGTATATGCAAACCAAGCTGAGCTTGGGTAAAAGGAGGCGAAAATGACATACTACACTTCTCCCCAAGCAGGCTACACTGCGTCACAAGGCTATGTAGGCAATCAGACTAGCGGAGTGGGCGCAGTTGAGGGAAAATGTGGCGGTTACGTAATGCCAAAAAATAATGTTACAAGTACATCGTGGCTTGGTGCTAAATTTGCAAAAATTGCCTTACTAGCAACACTTTTATTTTCAACTGGTGGTGTAACAACTAACCAGCAAAATGTTAGCATTAAATTCGGAGAGTCAGCATCAAACTCACATGAGGTAGTATTAAAATCTCTTGGGAATTTCTCAAATGAAAACGCTGTAACACCATCTTTAAGTAAGTTTCTTAAAGAACAATTTGGTTTTAAAACAGCCCAATGGGCAGCAGTATTGCAAATCGAAAGAAAAACTTTATACAATTGGGAAAAGAATCCTGAAACAAAGATTCAAAATAAGGTTGTTGAAAGACTCATGTCGCTTCAGCAATTCTATAAAGGGATCGAGCAAGAACACGCTATGTTTATTTCTAAATTAACTTTTGGAAAGCATAGTGATGCGGCATTCTTAAATGCTTTTACTGATACTAACATGTCGTTAGAGTCATTAATGCAATTATATGATGATCGTTATATTGAAATCGACGGTTTGTATAAGCGATTGAAACATTCAGTATAAAGAAAGGGCTATTAAGAATGGTTACAGAACAGGAAAGAGATGGGTGGCTTGCAAATGGTTGGGAGCGAGGAGCCTTCATCAAAATTGAAGAGCACACCTGTTTTTTTGAGCAGTTGCCATCTATAGCCCAAGATAAAGTCAAAGATGGGGAAAATGTATATCTTTTCCCCATCCTTAACGACTGCGCACTAGTAAACCGTTGTTTTGTAACGGAGCCTTGGGTTTATGGGATGTTATGTTGGCAGTATGAAACCCAAAGCAAAGATTTTTTGTTTGCTAAAAACCCTAGGAAATACCATTTTCCAATGGTTATTGATGGTGAGGAAAGGCTTTTCGAAGTCCTTGCAACCAGTCTTGTGACATTTAGCAGGGAGCAACTTTTTACTTATACACCAATAAGAAATATAGTTTGGCCGAAGTTTGGTTTAGATAGGATGCTTAATTGGGTCGCAGAAAGATTTAGAACTCCCACTTTCCCTGATAACTGGAACAAGCGGTTGTCTTCAAAAGACAAGCAACTAAAAAAAATATGGAAATGTGATCCTTTTGAAAAATGCTCAGGGCTCTACTTAAGAATTGAGCCTTTTCAAGAGCAGGCTGAAGATGAACCTTATGACGTTTGGGTTTACTTTTGTCTTCCAGCTGAAATGAGTTCTATGGAATATCGAAAATTTCAAAAAGAAGATGGCCCAGAGCTAAGGGAGCGACTCAACAGCACTCTTTCAAGCATAAAAAATGTAAATGTAAAAGGGATAGATTGGATCTCTGAAAACGAATTTACTAAAAGATTGGAAAGAGATTATAAGAGGTGGATACTTGAGTATTATAGTTATAGCTCATCAGACGAAGCCGAAACCCCCTCCGAGTTTAGTATCTAATAGAGAAAAGGCCGAAATCGGCCTTTTCTCTATTTATCAATCAAAATATATTCTTTAAATTTTATAATTTCATCACCAAACCAAAAATTCATTTCTTTCATCCTCTCGTGCAATGGGGTTAATTCATTGCGCACAAAAACCTGAGATGCCTTCACCGCGTCACCAAACCCGCCAGTGTTATTTGGGATGATCCCCATCAGCTGCGGCAGCACGCGGTGAGCGGCCAGCATGTCGTCGCGGCTCACGTTCTTGATGTTTAACACTTATTTTGCCGCTACCTCTGACAACAGAGTGTTCGGAATATTGTCCTTTTTGCACTATACGCTCTTCATATGGTTGCCAAAGTGACGATGAATGGAAAAATCAACGGCTTAAGTGCCAGTTGAGCGCTAAGCAAAATGAGAGGCAATGCCGCTGCTGGGGTTTTGCACTTTTTGGGTAAAACCTTATTCAGACAAAGCTATCGACTTCAGAACAGGTAACCAGCCAGATGCTGGCTGAGCGCGCCGGAGAAGTATCGAGCATCTACAACCGTCATAAAGATGAATTCACGAAGAGCATGACCTGTATCCTCAAAGTGAGGATGGATGTGATAAACAACAGCTTACGTACTCTGTGCTAGGCCGAATAGCCAGCGGTCCTCAAACGGGGGGACCGGATTAAGAATCAGGACGCGGGAGGTCACAGTGACCACCCGAAGTAAAATCAGGAAGTTATTCATTAATCATCTGACTGCCAGCTCTCGTAAGGCAGACAATGTGACGGTCTTGGATAACTCAAAGACTTAGGCTGTGACCGGATGTCCGCCCTTACCGGGTAGTCATTGCAACTGCCTGAGGGTTTTGCACTATTTGGGTAATACCCTTTCAGGCCCGGCTTTCATTTTCTGAATCGACTACCAGCCTGATGATGGCAAATCACTGTGGCAGTGTCAGGGCAGGGAATAATGAGCGGGTCCTCCCGAAGGGGTACCCTGTCCACGAGGCGGCGGCCCCGCGGAAAGCTGAAAATTTTTTACTATTCATCAGTGCAGTATCAGATAGCTAACTTACTGAAATAATAGAATAAAATTCTCCAGTAGTGCACAGGCGGCTGTGCAGCAAAGCTTCAGATGAAGAGTAAGGGGGCCGGCCACCCTGATACTGAACTGCACCGAAATGAAGGGTACCGAGAGCCGAAGTGCCATGCATACAAACAGCAAGCTAAAGAATTGAGGGCATCACTGGTAGCGAAGATAGTCCATGGTTACTTTGTTCTGTATGCTTTTGAGAGCCTGACGTTGTACCGGCCGTAGCGCTGGCTGGGGTCATCGATCTCAATCAGACCGATAGAGGCGAGATATTTCAGCCTTTCCTCTATAGCGAGATCGCCTTCCATTTTCCCGTACTTCTCCAAGGTCTCTGTCATTACGTCGGCAACAATATAAGTAACACTCGTCCATTCATGAGTGCACTCCTTCAGGATCATCTCCTGGCAGGTTGCCTCATCGATATCAATGGAAGTTTTAAAGTTCATCATTTTTTTCCTTCTTTTTGAAAAGGTAGTGCGGACCAAGCCAGACACCCTGGGCATTACAATAGTCCCTCCATGCGCCACATTGTGAATCGCCACGGATAATCTAGACACTTCCGAGCCGTTGATAATACTGGTTTTCATATTCTGTCGGTGACATCTGTT
>NZ_RYDU01000031.1:0-23121 GCF_003970755.1 Pantoea sp. YU22
ACCTCAACACCGCATTCCGTAAGCCGTTGTGCCGTGTCGATGGAGGCGCATTATAGGGAGTCGTTCAGAGAGCGCAAGGGGCTTTTTTAAAGTTTTGTGTCGTTCGTCTGAATAATGCGCAAAACGCACGTTTTTAGCGCTTCTTAATCGCCTGCGGCAGATCGGCGAGGCTGTTAATCACCCAGTCTGCTGCTGCTTCCCCTTCCGGCGTGACCGGTTTGCCGCTACGCACCAGCACACTCGTGCCTACGCCTGCCGCTTTGCCTGCCAGTACATCTTCGGTTTTATCGCCCACCATATAAGAAGCAGCCATGTCGATATTGAGATGCTTCTGCGCAGAGAGCAGCATACCGGGATGAGGTTTACGGCAGTCGCACTGCTGACGATAGGCCTCAACCGGCGCGTCCGGCAGATGCGGACAGAAATAGATGCCGTCGAGATCCACATCGCGGTCCGCCAGCGACCAGTCCATCCATTCCGTCAGCTGCATAAACTGATCTTCGGTGAACATGCCGCGGGCAATGCCGGACTGATTGGTAATCAGCACCAGCGCGAACCCCATCTTCTTCAGCTCCTGCAGCGCCTCGATAGTGCCGTCGATAAACTGGAAGTTGTCGATTTCATGGACATAGCCATGATCGATGTTCAGGGTGCCATCACGATCAAGAAATACAGCCGGGACTTTATTCGCCACTGGGAAAACTCCTGCTACTAAAGATGCTACTAAAATTGCCGCCTAGTATTGCATGATTGCAATAAAAGAGAGAATGGCAGATAAGAGGACTTTCATTGATTTAGACGTCTGGATGCCTTACCATCCACTCAGCTTTCGCACCGGGGTTCGGCGTGAAAGGTTCCACACCACGGACAACGCAAGACGATAATAAATAACCTAATGATTAAACTTGAAAATATTACCAAAGTGTTCCAGCAAGGCTCACGGACTATTCAGGCGCTCTCTGATGTTAGCCTGCACGTGCCTGCGGGACAGATTTATGGCGTTATCGGCTCGTCCGGCGCTGGTAAAAGTACGCTTATCCGCTGCGTTAACTTACTTGAACGTCCAACATCAGGCCGCGTGCTGGTTGACGGCCAGGATTTAACCGCCCTGAGCGAGCGTCAGCTGACCCAGGCGCGTCGTCAGATTGGCATGATCTTCCAGCACTTTAATTTGATGAACTCGCGTACCGTATTCGGCAACGTGGCGCTGCCGCTTGAGCTGGGCAGCCTGTCACGTGAAGAGATTAAGAAACGCGTAACGGAATTACTGGAGCTGGTCGGCCTGGCCGATAAGCGTGACGCCTGGCCCGCCAACCTCTCTGGCGGGCAGAAACAGCGCGTCGCTATCGCGCGTGCGCTGGCCAGCAATCCCAAAGTGCTGCTGTGCGACGAAGCCACCAGCGCGCTCGATCCGGCAACTACCCGCTCCATTCTTGAACTGCTGAAAGATATCAACCGCCGCCTCGGCCTGACCATTCTGCTGATTACGCATGAGATGGACGTGGTGAAGCGCATCTGCGATCAGGTCGCGGTTATCAGCCAGGGCGAACTGATTGAAAAAGACAGCGTCAGCGAAGTCTTCTCCCATCCGAAAACGCCGCTGGCGCAGCAGTTTATCCAGTCGACGCTGCACCTCGATATTCCTGAAGATTATCAGCAGCGCCTGTTGCCGCAGCCCGCAGCCGATCGCGTGCCGCTGCTGCGTCTTGAGTTCACCGGCAAATCCGTTGACGCGCCGCTGCTCTCTGAAGCCGCGCGCCGCTTCAGCGTGAATAACAATATTATCAGCGCGCAGATGGATTACGCTGGCGGCGTGAAGTTCGGCATTATGCTGGCCGAAATGGACGGCGCTGAAAGCGATACTAAAGCCGCTATCGCGTGGCTGCAGGAAAATCATGTAAAAGTAGAGGTGTTAGGTTATGTCTGAGGCGATGATGGCTTTACTGGCGCGCGGCGTCTGGGAAACGCTGATGATGACCTTTGTCTCTGGCTTCTTTGGTTTCGTGCTGGGCCTGCCGATCGGCGTTTTGCTCTACGTCACCCGTCCGGGACAGATTCGCGAAAACCGCACCCTCTATCGCATCCTTTCTGCGCTGGTGAATATTTTCCGCTCTATTCCTTTTATCATTCTGCTGGTCTGGATGATCCCCTTTACCCGCGCCATCGTCGGCACCTCAATCGGCCTGCAGGCGGCTATCGTGCCGCTGACCGTCGGCGCCGCGCCTTTTATTGCGCGTATGGTGGAAAATGCGCTGCTTGAGCTGCCGACCGGACTGATCGAAGCGTCACGCGCTATGGGCGCGACGCCGCTGCAGATCGTGCGTAAGGTGCTGCTGCCGGAAGCGTTGCCGGGTCTGGTGAACGCCGCGACCATTACGCTGATTACGCTGGTCGGCTACTCTGCCATGGGCGGCGCTGTCGGCGCTGGCGGCCTGGGGCAGATCGGCTATCAGTACGGCTATATCGGCTATAACGCGACGGTAATGAATACGGTGCTCGTGTTACTGGTCGTTCTGGTGTATTTAATTCAGTTTTGTGGCGACCGCATCGTGCGTGCCGTGTCCCATAAATAAGTCAGCAATATCATTACGTCTCCATTAAGGAAGAGATATGACTTTTACATTTAAAAAGATTGCCGCTGTGGGTGCACTGATTGGCGCAATTGCGCTGGCAGGATGCGATCAGAAAGCCAAAGATCCGAACCACATTAAAGTGGGCGTGATTGTGGGTGCAGAGCAGCAGGTCGCCGAAGCGGCGCAGAAAGTCGCGAAGGACAAATATGGCCTCGATGTGGAGCTGGTGACCTTTAACGATTACGTACTGCCGAACGAAGCGCTGAGCAAAGGCGATATCGACGTTAACGCGTTCCAGCATAAACCCTACCTGGATCAGCAGATCAAAGATCGCGGTTACAAGCTGGTGTCGGTCGGTAACTCTTTCGTTTATCCGATCGCGGGCTATTCCAAAAAAATCAAATCGCTGGATGAGCTGCAGAATGGCGCACAGGTCGCTATTCCTAACGATCCGACTAACCTCGGACGTTCTCTGCTGCTGCTGCAGAAAGTCGGCCTGATTAAGCTGAAAGATGGCGTAGGTCTGCTGCCGACCTCGCTGGACATCGTTGAAAACCCGAAAAACCTGAAGATTGTTGAGCTGGAAGCGCCGCAGCTGCCGCGTTCGCTGGATGACCAGCAGATCGCGCTGGCGGTAATCAACACCACCTATGCCAGCCAGATTGGTCTGACGCCGGCAAAAGATGGCATCTTCGTGGAAGATAAGGATTCACCTTACGTTAACCTGATTGTTAGCCGTGAAGATAATAAAGACGCTGAAAACGTGAAGAAATTCGTTCAGGCTTATCAGTCTGATGAAGTGGCGGAAGCCGCGAACAAGATCTTTAACGGCGGCGCAGTAAAAGGCTGGTAATTCCTTTACTGACTCTTCTGACCAGGGCGGCGCTTAGCCGCCCTTTCTTTTGCGCCGCACCTGGCGCGACTTGTTATTTCGCCTGGTCCTTGTTTCAATAACGCCACTTTTTACAACCTTGAGGATGTTGCCATGCGTTTATTACCGCTCTGCTTGTTAGCATTGATGCTGACCGGGTGCGTTCACGAATACCACCCGATAAGCAGCGCACCCGCTCATCCGCAGCCATCCCGCGAGCCGGCGCGTAAGCCTGCTCCGCGTCCTACGCCGGTAAAAGTCTATACCGACGCTGCCGATCTGGTCAGCAAGCCGTTCCGCGATCTGGGCGAAGTTGCCGGCGATGACTGTCAGAGCAGCCGACAGGATTCGCCGCCGAATATCGCCACCGCGCGCAAGCGCCTGCAGGTTAAAGCCTCTTACCTGAAAGCCAACGCCGTCCTGCTGCACAAGTGTGAAATCGTCAGCAGCACGCCGGGCTGCTATCGTCAGGCGATCTGTCAGGGCTCCGCGCTGAAAGTGAATCAATGAGTTCTTTCGCCTTTGAGCAGATCGGCGTTATTCGTTCGCCGTGGAAAGAGAAATTCGCCGTTCCGCGTCAGCCTGGTCTGGTGCAGGACGGTCATGGCGAACTGCACCTGATTGCGCCCTATAATCAGCCGGAAGCGGTGCGCGGGCTGGAGTGTTTCTCTCACCTCTGGGTGCTGTTCGTTTTTCATCAGACCATGGCGGGCGGCTGGCGTCCCACGGTGCGGCCGCCGCGCCTGGGCGGCAATGCCCGCATGGGCGTATTCGCGACGCGCTCCACCTTTCGCCCGAATCCCATCGGCATGTCGCTGGTCGAGCTGAAAGGCATTCGCTGCGAAAAGAATCAGGTGATCCTGCAGCTCGGCAGCCTGGATTTAGTGGACGGCACGCCGGTTGTGGATATCAAACCCTACCTCCCCTTCGCCGAAGCGCTGCCGCAGGCGCAGGCCGGTTTCGCTCAGGAGGCGCCCCCGGCCGATATGCCGGTGCGCTTCTCGCCGCTGGCCGAACAGCAGCTGGCACAGCAGCAGAAACGCTATCCTCATCTGGCGCGTTTTATCCGGGACGTGCTGGCGCAGGACCCGCGTCCCGCCTATCGCAAAGGCGAAGCGCAGACGCGCGAATATGCGGTCTGGCTGCTTGATTTTAACGTACGCTGGCGCGTCGATGAAACGGGCACCGAAGTGACCGGCATCGACCCGCGCGAAAACGCGCTTTTGAGCCCGTGAGCTCGCTGGTACACTAGCCGCCAACAAAACTTTTGTCAGTGACTTTCCGTTCAACTGGAACCTTAATCAATGCGTACTACTCAATATCTGCTCTCCACTCTGAAGGAGACGCCCTCCGATGCGGAAGTGATCAGCCACCAGCTGATGCTGCGCGCCGGGATGATCCGCAAACTCGCTTCAGGTCTCTATACCTGGCTGCCGACCGGTTTACGCGTGCTGAAAAAAGTCGAAAATATCGTGCGCGAAGAGATGAACAACGCAGGCGCGATTGAGATCTCTATGCCGGTGGTTCAGCCTGCCGACCTGTGGCAGGAGAGCGGTCGCTGGGAACAGTACGGCCCGGAACTGCTGCGCATTGCCGACCGCCACGAACGTCCTTTCGTGCTCGGTCCGACGCATGAAGAAGTGATTACTGATCTGATCCGTAACGAGCTCAGCTCCTATAAGCAGCTGCCGCTTAACCTTTATCAGATCCAGACCAAATTCCGCGATGAGGTGCGTCCGCGCTTCGGCGTAATGCGTTCTCGCGAGTTCATCATGAAGGATGCCTACTCCTTCCATATCTCGCAGGAATCGCTGCAGGAAACCTACGACGCGATGTACCGCGCCTACAGCAACAGCTTTAGCCGTATGGGCCTCGACTTCCGCGCGGTGCAGGCAGACACCGGCTCTATCGGCGGCAGCGCGTCGCACGAATTCCAGGTGCTGGCGCAGAGCGGCGAAGATGATGTGATCTTCTCAACCGAATCGGACTACGCCGCCAATATCGAGATGGCCGAAGCGGTCGCGCCGGCTGGCGACCGCCCGCAGCCGACTCAGGCGCTGGCGCAGATCGACACGCCGAACGCCAAAACCATCGCTGAGCTGGTAGAGCAGTTCCAGATGCCGATCGAGAAAACCGTTAAGACGCTGATGGTTAAAGCCAGCGAAGAGAGCGGCCATACGCTGGTCGCGCTGCTGGTACGCGGCGATCACGAGCTGAACGAGATCAAAGCGGAGAAGCTCGATATCGTCGCCTCGCCGCTGGTATTCGCTACTGAAGAAGAGATCCGCGCCGCGGTTGGCGCAGGTCCGGGTTCACTCGGTCCGGTGGGTCTGGCGATGCCGATTATCGCCGACCGCAGCGTCGACAAGATGAGCGACTTCAGCGCTGGCGCAAACGTCGACGGCAAGCACTACGTCGGCATTAACTGGGAACGCGATCTGCCGCAGGCGATCGTGGCCGATATCCGCAACGTTGTGGAAGGCGATCCGAGCCCGGACGGCAAAGGCACGCTGCAGATCAAACGCGGTATCGAAGTGGGTCATATTTTCCAGCTCGGCACCAAATACTCGGAAGCGATGAAAGCGGCGGTTCAGGGCGAAGATGGCCGCAACCAGGTGCTGACCATGGGCTGCTACGGCATCGGCATCACTCGCGTCGTTGCAGCGGCGATTGAGCAAAACCACGACGATCGCGGCATTATCTGGCCTGCGGCGCTGGCGCCGTTCGAAGTCGCGATTCTGCCGATGAACATGCACAAATCTTTCCGCGTGAAAGAGCTGGCGGAAGAGCTCTACCACACCCTGCGCGCGAAAGGCGTCGAGGTGATCCTTGACGACCGCAAAGAGCGTCCGGGCGTGATGTTCGCCGATATGGAGCTGATTGGCGTGCCGCACACTATCGTCATCGGCGACCGTAACCTCGATAACGAAGAGATCGAGTACAAAGCGCGTCGCGCCGGCGAGAAAGAGATGATCAAGCAGAGCGAAATCGTCGACTTCCTGCTGAAAGCCCTTAACAAGTAATGCCCTTCTCGCCCCCGCTTTCGGGGGCGTTTTTTTACAGCACTTTTCCCCGCAGCGATTTTGTCGAGCTACGCCGCGCCTTCCCTTCCAGCCGTCTCTCTTTCGACGCGCGCGTCGGCCGTGTGGCGCGACGGGCCTTCTCTACGCGAGTCAGCTCCTGAATCAAACTGACCAGCCGCTGAACCGCTGCTTCACGGTTCATCTCCTGGCTGCGGTACTCCTGCGCTTTGATAATCACCATGCCTTCCGGCGTAATCAGGTGGTGCTTCGCCGCCAGCATGCGCTGTTTGTGAAACGGCGGCAGCGACGACGCAGCGATATCGAAACGCAAATGTATGGCGGTGCTGGTTTTATTAACATGCTGCCCGCCCGCGCCCTGGGCGCGAATGGCGCTTAGCTCAACTTCGCTGTCGGGCAGTTCGACCGTACGTGAAACTTTAATCATCTGTCACCTGAGACAACATCGCCTTGTTTAACCTGTTCATCGACTTAACCTTTTGTGCTTCCTGTTAATGGCGCGTAGCCAGCGGATTCTGTCACTTTAGCCTCTTTCGCCACTCTGATCCTGCTTTGCCCTGGCTGAAATCCTGGAAATGCCTGTGATATAGTTCCTCGGGCAACCAGAGTATTCTTGCTCTGCTGAGGAGGTGAACGTGCAAAAATATTGTGAATTGGTTCGCCAGAAGTATGCCGAGATCGGCAGCGGCGAACTGGGATATGTGCCCGATGCAATCGGATGCGTTTTGAAGGCACTCGATGATATTGCCGCAAATTCTGCGCTAAACTCTTCTGTCAGGGAACAGGCAGCTTATGCCGCTGCAAACTTACTGGTGAGCGACTATGTTGACGAATGAAGCTTATAGACCCATCAACTGTGATGATTACGACAACCTGGAACTCGCCTGCACAAAACGCTGGACGCTTGAGCTGATCCTGAAAAACGGGGAAGCGCTCAAAGCAAAAGCGACAGATATGGTTTCACGCAAAAACGTGGAATACCTCTCTATCGATCTTTCCGGTGAAACACGCGAGTTGCGCCTCGATCACATCGCCAGCTTCAGCCATCCTGAGCTGGGCACCGTTGTCGTCAGCGAAGAGTAGCGACAACGCCTCGGGCGGGATATTTCCCGCCCCCTTCCCCGTCTAGGGTTTCAGCGACCCGTAGTAAGCCGACAAATCTGCCATATCATCGTCACTCAATCCGGCCACAAAGGCTTTCATGACTTCGGCCTGCCCGCCGCTGCGCTCGCCTTTTTTATAGGCCTGCAGCGCATGGTTGAGGTAAGCGGCATTCTGTCCCGCCAGGTTGGGATAGAGCGGCACGCTGCTTTTCCCCTGCGCGCCATGACAGGCGGTGCAGGCGGCTGACTTCTGCGCGCCCGCATTAATATCGCCATCAGCCATCACCGGCAGCGCCGCCGCCAGTAGCAGAGCGGACAGTAATCTCTTCATTTTTGCTCTCCAGCATTATTGTTATTTTGCCAGATCGCCTGCCAACCATTCTCGTCAACGGCGGCGCCTTCCCGGGTAACAAACAGGCCGGGCGCGCAGACAAGCGTCTGATTGTAATAGATCAGCGGAATACGTTCACGCTGCCACGGCGGGATCGCCAGCTCCTGCCACAGCTTTTTTATCTCGCGCCCGCCGGAGCGGCCTACCAGATGAAAATAGCCCTGCGCATGGAAACGCACGCTGACGTGCTCATCCGCTTCAGGCTGGCGCAGCGCCGACGGCGCGCTTTGCGCACAGAGCACACCGAGCTGCTGCGGCAGCAGCAGCGGCTCGCGGCGATCGCGCCACGGCAGCTCCAGTTCCCTTAACGATGCGCAGCGCGGCAGCCAGTAGAGCCGTTCGCGATAGCGGCGCGCTTCCGCATCGCCAAAGCGCAAACATGGCTGCGCGTCTTCGCGGCTCAGCATCACTTCCTGACGCAGACGCGCCAGCGCGGCGCGCGAGGGCATCACCGCTCCCTGCCGGGCAATCCAGCGCCGCAACAGCGCATTCGCGCGCGTTTCACTCATCTGCAAAAGCGGTGGAAAATGCAGGCTGCCGTCAGGATGCATCAGCCCGGCCAGCTGCTCCGCCAGCAGCTCGTCCAGCAGTTGTTCCTGCTCGCCGCACAATGCCGCGCTGCGCGCGCACGCTTCGGCAAAATGCGGCCAGCGTGCCTGCAGCGCAGGCAGCAGGCGCTGGCGCAGGAAGTTGCGATCGTAGCGCGCGTCCTGATTGCTTTCGTCTTCGATCCAGCGAAGCTGGTACTGCTGCGCATAGGCCTCAAGCTGCTGGCGCGACTGGTCGAGCAACGGACGCAGCAGCACGCGGCCATCGCGCACCCGCCGCACCGGCATCGCCGCCAGCCCGGCAGGCCCGCTGCCGCGCTTCAGCGCCAGCAGCAGCGTCTCGCACTGATCGTCGAGGTGTTGCGCGGTAAGCAGCCACTCATCAGGCTGCATCGCCGCCGTCAGCGCCTGATAGCGCGCCGCACGCGCCGCGCCTTCAATGCCCTGTTCACGCGCGTCAACCTGCACGCGCAGGACCTCGCAGCCTAGCTGCCAGGCTTCGCAGATGGCGATGCAGTGCGCCGCCCAGCTGTCGGCGTTGGGGCTTAATCCATGATGAACATGCAGCGCGCGCAGTCGCGCTTGCGGATGCGTCTGCCGCCAGCTGACCAGCTGATGCAACAACACAGTGGAATCGAGGCCGCCGCTGAACGCCACTACCAGCGCGGCATCGGCGGGCAACAGCGAGGCGAGATGAGACAAAGACATGACGCGTTCCAGAATCAGGGCCGCCGGATGCGGCCCTCCGCGCGCGCTATTTTACGCCTGATAGAGCTCCAGCGGCAAACCATCCGGATCGGCAAAGAAGGTGCACTGCTTGCCGGTCAGATCGTCGATGCGGATCGGCTCGCACGTCACCCCTTTTTCTGCCAGCGTCGCGACCGCCGCCGCTACGTCGGGCACAGTAAAGGCCAGATGACGCAGGCCGCAGGCTTCGGGATGGCTGACGCGCGCTGGCGGAGAAGGAAACGAGAAAAGTTCGATCGTGTACTGGCCGTTCAGCGCCAGATCGCCTTTCCACGAATCACGCGCCTCGCGGTAAACCTCGCTCATCAGGCTGAAGCCGAGCACATCGCAGTAAAAGGCCTTACTGCGCGCATAATCTGTGGCGATGATGGCGATATGGTGAACAGAAGATAACTGCAACATAAAAAGACTCCCTGACTGTTTTGCTTATCCTGAGACGTGCAGCAGCGGCTTGCAATGCGCAATTGTCTGAAGCCGCTGCATTTTTCCGTTATTTCAGCACGCGCACGCGATAATTCCCCTCTTCGGTCAGCGTCGCGCCGTGAATATCGGTCTCGAAGCCCGGATAGTGACGGCCAATAGTGCAGAGCATCAGCAGGAAATCGAGCACCGCGCGGCTCTCTTCGGTAATCATTTCGCCCGGCATCACCAGCGGTACGCCTGGGGGATAGGGCAGGATCATATTGGCAGAAACGCGTCCTACCAGCTGGCTCAGATCCACCGTTTCCACTCTGCCCTGCACCTGCTGCTGGAACGCCTGATACGGCGTCATTTTCATCTCAGGCAACACGTCGAACGCCTTTAACATCAGGCGCGGCAGATCGTGCTGGCGGATCAGCTGATGGATCCCCTGCGCCAGCGTCTGGATGCGCATATTGCGGTAGAAGTCGGGATCTTCGGCATAGAGATCCGGCAGCATGTTTTTCACCCGCAGATTAAGATCGTAGGCGCGCTTAAACTCGGTCAGGCCGCGCAGCACGCTCATCGCCCGGGTCTTATCGATGCCGATGCTGAACAGAAACAGCAGATTGTATGGGCCGGTCTTCTCTACGACGATGCCGCGCTCATCAAGGAATTTCGCCACCAGCGCCGCCGGGATCCCTTCATCCGCCATCTCGCCCAGCTCGCTCATGCCTGGTGTCAGAATAGTTACCTTGATGGGATCGAGATACATATGATCGGCGTCCGCCTGGGTAAAACCGTGCCAGGCTTCATCGCCCGGCTGGATCGGCCAGCACTCCGCTTCGTCCACATGCTCCGGCTGCCAGATATCGAAGAACCAGCTGTCGGACTCCTCCCGCAGGCGCTGGATCTCCCGGCGAAAATGCAGCGCGCGCTCCACCGAGCGGTTGATCAGCCGCTTGCCTGGGTTGCCGCGCAGCATCGCCGCCGCTGTTTCAATCGACGATACAATCGCATAGTTGGGCGAGGTGGTGGTGTGCATCATGTAGGCTTCATTAAAGGTATGCTCGTCGTAGTCGCCTTTAATATGGATCAGCGACGCCTGCGAGAAGGCCGCCAGCAGCTTGTGCGTCGACTGGGTTTCATAAATCACCTTGCCGGGCGTGCGCTCGCCGCTCATACCGCTTTTCCCCTCATAGATGGGGTGAAAATTGGTATAGGGCACCCAGGCGGAATCAAAATGGATCGACGGCACCTCCAGCGTCTGCTTGATGTACTGGGTGTTATAAAGCAGGCCATCGTAGGTGGAATTGGTGATCACGGCGTGCACCGGCCAGCTGGCGCGCGCGGTATTCGCTACCTTCTGCTCAATGCTGGCACGGGTAAACTCTCGTTTGGGGATGCCGCCGAGAATGCCCAGCGCGTTACGCGTCGGCTTCAGCCAGATGGGCACCAGATCGCTCATCATCAGCAAATGGGTCAGCGATTTATGACAGTTGCGGTCGATTAATACCGTGCTGCCCGTCGGCGCCGCATACATGCCGACGATTTTATTCGAGGTTGAGGTGCCGTTGGTCACCATATAGCTCTGTTCGGCACCGAAGGTTCTGGCGACATACTCCTCCGCCTCCAGATGCGGACCGGTATGATCGAGCAGCGAGCCCAGCTCCGTTACCGAGATAGAAATATCCGCCTTCAGCGTATTAGCGCCGAAGAAGTCGTAGAAGAGACTACCGACCGGGCTTTTTTGAAAGGCGGTGCCGCCCATGTGGCCGGGAGTACAGAAGGTGTACTTACCCTCTTTCACATAGGTAAACAGCGCTTTGGTCAGCGGCGGCGTAATATGGTCGATGTAGTCGTCGGTGTACTGGCGAATATGGAGCGCGATATCATCCGCGGCGCTCAGCGCGTATTCAAAGAAATGAAGTGCCATGCGCATCTCATTGATGCTGACATCCATCTGCGAATGGGTGTTGATAAAGGCGTAGAGCGGCAGGTACTCATTAAGCTGGTTGATATCCGCACAGAGCGCCGGGCTGTTATGCGCGTCCCAGTCAAAGATAACGCCGCAGATGCGTGGGTTATGCTCTATCAGCTTTAGCAGGTCGTCGATACTGGTTGGATAAATAAGCTGAAAGCCCTGCTGCGTCAGCGCCGTTGTCAGTTCGCGCAGCGGCTCGTCTTTATAAAACATGCCGTGTGAACCCATCATCGCCAGAATATTCAATGCGCACCTCCCTTTTAATGTGGCATGGCTAATCATAGCGAAGGATAGCGGCGGCGAGCTGTCGGAATGCTCTCCTCTGTTGATGGCTGGCAAAAGAAAGGCATAAAAAAAGCGGACCGAAGTCCGCTTTATCAAAGATTTGCGCTGTTAAGCGTAGCCGTAGCTCATCAGACGCTGATAACGACGGTCGAGCAGCTCTTCGGTGCTCAGCGTATCAAGATCGGCGAGATCGGCCAGCAGCTGGTTTTTCAGCGACAGCGCCATATCCACCGGCTGACGATGCGCGCCGCCCAGCGGTTCGGGGATGATTGAGTCAATCAGCTTCAGCTCTTTCAGACGGTTGGCCGTGATGCCCATCGCTTCTGCCGCCAGCGGGGCTTTATCCGCGCTTTTCCACAGAATCGAGGCGCAGCCTTCCGGCGAGATCACCGAATAGGTGCTGTACTGCAGCATGTTCACTTTGTCGCCAACGCCGATCGCCAGCGCGCCGCCGGAGCCGCCTTCGCCAATCACGGTGCAGATGACCGGGATTTTCAGACCAGACATTTCGCGCAGATTGCGGGCGATCGCTTCCGACTGGCCGCGCTCTTCCGCGCCGACGCCTGGATAGGCGCCAGGTGTGTCGATAAAGGTGATCAGCGGCATCTTGAAGCGCTCGGCCATCTCCATCAGACGCAGCGCTTTACGGTAGCCTTCCGGCGCCGGCATACCGAAGTTGCGGCGGATTTTCTCTTTGGTTTCGCGACCTTTTTGATGACCAATGATCATGACCGGGCGGCCGTCGAGACGGGCGATACCGCCGACAATGGCTTTGTCGTCGGCATAGGCGCGATCGCCAGCCAGCTCGTCAAAGTCGTCAAAAGCGTTGCGAACATAGTCCAGCGTATAAGGACGCAGCGGATGACGCGCCAGCTGCGCGACCTGCCATGCGCCTAAATCGGCGAAGATTTTACGGGTCAGCTCGACGCTTTTTTCGCGCAGACGCTGCACCTCTTCATCCAGATTAATGTGTTTATCATCCTGACGACCAATCGACGTAAGCGAATCAATTTTCGCTTCAAGTTCAGCGATCGGCTGTTCAAAATCCAGGTAATTAAGACTCATAATGTTCCTGTTTTAGTCAAACTCCAGTTCAACCTGCTCCGACCCTATCAACGAACGTAATTCGTTGAGCAGGCGATCGCTGGGCGAAATACGCCACGCTGCACCAAAGCGTAGCTTCGCTCGCGCGTCGGCTCTCTGATAGTAGAGATTCACCGGAATCGTCCCTGAGCGATGGGGCTCAAGAGACTGGCGGAGCCGGTTTAATAGCTGGTCATCAATTTGCCTGTCCGTCAGCGAGATAGCAAGTCCGCGCGCGTATTTTTCGCGCGCTTCGTCAATGTCCATGACTTCACGGGCGGTCATTTTAAGGCCGCCGCTGAAGTCATCAAAGCTGACCTGTCCGCTGACGATCAGGATACGGTCTTTCTCCAGCAACTGCTGGTATTTGTCTAACGCATCGGTAAATAACATCACCTCCAGACGCCCGGAGCGGTCGTCCAGAGTACAGATACCAATTCGGTTGCCGCGCTTGGTCACCATCACGCGGGCCGCCACTACCAGACCGGCAGCGACGGTAATTTTACCACGCTCGGTAGGATGCATGTCCTTCAGGCGCATGCCGCCCACATAGCGCTCTATCTCTTTCAGGTACTGATTAATCGGGTGGCCGGTGAGATAGAGTCCGAGCGTTTCACGCTCGCCGTCAAGCTGCACCTGCTCTGGCCAGGGCGTTACGCTGGCGTAGGATTTTTCAACCTGCTCCGGCTCTTCCGCCAGCACGCCGAACATATCGGCCTGGCCTATCGCCTCCGCTTTGGCGTGCTGATCCGCCGCTTTCAGCGCATCGCCGAGCGAACTCATCAGCGCCGCGCGGTGCGGGCCAAGACGATCGAAGGCGCCGGACATGATCAGCTTCTCCATCACGCGGCGGTTGATCTTTTTGGTATCGGTGCGCGCGCAGAGATCGAACAGCTCGCGGAAATAACCGTCCTGATTGCGCGCCTCGAGGATCGCTTCGATCGGGCCTTCGCCGACGCCTTTGATCGCGCCGATGCCGTAAACGATCTCGCCATCGTCGTTGACGTGGAACTGATAGAGCCCGGAATTGATATCAGGCGGCAGTACCTTCAGGCCCATACGCCAGCACTCATCCACCAGGCCGACCACCTTCTCGGTGTTGTCCATATCGGCGGTCATCACCGCCGCCATAAACTCAGCCGGATAGTGCGCCTTCAGCCACAGCGTCTGGTAAGAGACCAGCGCATAGGCCGCCGAGTGCGATTTGTTAAAGCCATAACCGGCGAATTTCTCCACCAGGTCGAAAATCTTCATCGACAGTTCGCCGTCGATGCCCATACGCTCCGCGCCCTCTTTAAACACCGAGCGCTGCTTGGCCATCTCTTCCGGCTTCTTTTTACCCATTGCACGGCGCAGCATATCCGCGCCGCCCAGAGTATAGCCAGAGAGCACCTGGGCGATCTGCATGACCTGTTCCTGATAAAGGATAATGCCGTAGGTAGGCTCAAGCACCGGCTTCAGGCTTTCATGCTGCCACTGGATATCGGGATAGGAGATCGCTTCGCGTCCGTGTTTACGGTCGATAAAGTTATCTACCATGCCCGACTGCAGCGGGCCGGGACGAAACAGCGCCACCAGCGCGATCATATCTTCAAAGCAGTCAGGCTTCAGACGCTTGATAAGATCTTTCATGCCGCGCGATTCAAGCTGGAACACCGCCGTGGTTTCCGCACGCTGCAGCATATCGAAGCTTTTTTTATCATCCAGCGGAATCGCGGCGATATCGATCGGCGGCAGGCCCTGCTTCTCCCGGCGCGGATTGATCATCTTCAGCGCCCAGTCGATGATGGTGAGCGTACGCAGCCCCAGGAAGTCGAACTTCACCAGACCGGCGTACTCCACGTCATTTTTATCGAACTGCGTGACCGGATGGTTGCCGTTCTCGTCGCAGTAGAGCGGCGCGAAGTCGGTGATCTGCGTCGGGGCGATCACCACGCCGCCGGCATGCTTACCGGCGTTACGCGTTACGCCTTCCAGCTTGCGCGCCATATCGATCAGCGCTTTGACCTCTTCGTCCGCGTCGTACATTTCCGGCAGCTGCGGTTCGACGGCGAACGCTTTTTCCAGCGTCATGCCGGGATCGGGCGGGATCAGTTTAGAGATGCGATCGACAAAGCCATAGGGATGACCCAGCACGCGGCCAACGTCGCGGATAACCGCTTTCGCCGCCATGGTGCCGAAAGTGATGATCTGCGATACCGCCTCACGTCCGTACATTTCGGCGACATGATCGATGACCTGGTCGCGCTTTTCCATACAGAAATCGACGTCGAAGTCAGGCATCGAGACGCGTTCCGGGTTAAGGAAACGTTCGAACAGCAGGTCAAACTCCAGCGGATCGAGATCGGTGATTTTCAGCGCGTAGGCAACCAGCGAACCGGCGCCGGAGCCGCGTCCTGGCCCTACCGGAATGCCGTTATCTTTCGACCACTGGATAAACTCCATCACGATCAGGAAGTAGCCGGGGAAGCCCATCTGGTTGATAACGTTGAGCTCGATCTCCAGACGCTCATCATATTCAGGGCGCTTCTGCGCGCGCACTTCCGGGTCGGGAAAGAGGAACTCAAGACGCTCTTCCAGACCTTCGCGCGACTTCATCACCAGGAAATCTTCGGTGGTCATGTCGCCGGTCGGGAACTGCGGCAGGAAATATTCGCCGAGGCGTACCGTGACGTTGCAGCGCTTAGCAATCTCTACGCTGTTTTCCAGCGCTTCCGGGATATCCGAGAAAAGCTCGCACATCTCCTCTTCGCTGCGCATATATTGCTGAGGACTGTAGTTGCGCGGGCGCTTGGGATCGTCCAGCGTATAGCCGTCGTGGATCGCCACGCGGATTTCATGCGCGTCGAAATCCTCCTCATTGAGGAAGCAGACTTCGTTGGTGGCGACCACCGGTACGCCCTCGGCGATGGCGAGTTCAACCGCGGCATGGAGATAGCTCTCCTCGTCGGCGCGGCCGGTACGCACCAGCTCAAGGTAGTAGCGATCGGGAAAGTGCGTCTGATAAAAGCTCAGGCACTGCGCGACCAGCGCGCTGTTGCCGCGCAGCAGGCTGCGGCCCACATCGCCGCAGCGTCCGCCAGAGAGCAGAATTAACCCTTCGCCCAGCTCTACCAGCCAGTCGCGGTCGATAACCGGACCGGCGATGCCGTAGCCGCGCTGATAGGCGCGGGAGATAAGCAGCGTCAGGTTCTGATAGCCGGTATTGTTCGCGGCCAGCACCGTCAGCTGCGTCAGCTCGTCGCCCATCAGCTCGCTGGCAACCTTAAAGTCCGCGCCGATAATCGGTTTGATCCCCGCGCCGTGCGCGCTGCCATAGAAACGCACCAGCCCGCAAAGGTTGGTAAAGTCCGTGATAGCGAGAGCGGGCATGCCCAGCGCAGCCGCCTTTTTGACCAGCGGCCCGGTTTTCGCCAGGCCATCGACCATCGAGTAGTCACTGTGGACACGCAGATGTATAAAACGGGGTTCAGCCATATCAGTTTCCGGTTAAAACAGCGTCAGGCTATTAAAGCGTAGCTGGCTGGCCAGCGGCCAGAACTTCAGCGTCGATCAGGGCGTTGCGCACCGGCGCAAAGCTGCGGCGATGGTGCGGCGTCGCGCCGTGTTGCGTCAGTTTTTCCATATGCAGCGCGGTAGGATAGCCTTTGTGCTGCGCAAAGCCATACTCAGGAAAGAGCCGATCCAGCTCAGCCATTTCGCGATCGCGCGACACTTTAGCGATAATCGACGCCGCGCTGATTTCAGCCACCAGGCTGTCGCCTTTCACCACCGCCTGCGACGGCATCGGCAGCGCGGGAGTGCGGTTGCCGTCTACCAGCACGAAATCGGGCGTTATCGTCAGCCCCGCCACCGCGCGCTGCATCGCCAGCATAGTGGCGTGCAGAATATTGAGCTGGTCGATCTCTTCCGGCTCGGCGCGGCCTAAGCTCCACGCCAGCGCTTTTTCTTTAATCTCGTCGAATAACGCGAGGCGGCGTTTTTCAGAGAGCTTTTTTGAGTCAGCCAGGCCCTGAATCGGACTGGCCGGATCGAGAATAACCGCCGCCGTGACGACCGCGCCGACCAGCGGACCGCGGCCCACTTCGTCAACGCCCGCAATCAGGCGGGCATTGGGATAGATAAAATCAGCCATTGGCGATCTCCAGTACGGCGTCCGCTGCCTGTTCATCTGCGTTCCAGCGGATCTGCTGATGCAGCTCGCTAAAGGTCGCGAGCAGCGCATCGCGTTGCGGACCGGCGTGCAGCAGCGGTTCCAGCGCCGCCGCCAGCGCGTGCGGTTCGCACTCTTCCTGTAGCAGCTCTTTCACCAGTTCGCGTCCCGCCAGCAAGTTAGGCAGCGAGACGTATGGCGTCTTCACCAGCCGCTTCGCCAGCCAGAAGGTCGAGGGCTTCATACGATAGCCGACCACCATCGGACATTTTGCCAGCATACATTCCAGCGCGGCGGTGCCGGATGCAAGAATCGCGGCGTCGCTCGCAATCATCGCTTCGCGACCTTTACCATCCAGCAGGTGCATCGGCAATTCAGGCGCGACTTCGGCTTTGATCTGTTCGAACTGCGCACGACGTTTCGCATTGACCAGCGGCACGACGATCTCCAGCGCCGGATAGCGCACGCGCAGCAGCTGCGCCGCGCGTAAAAAGTCGGCGCTGAGCATCTCTACTTCCGCATGTCGGCTGCCGGGCAGCAGCGCAAGGCAGAGCGCCTCGTCGCTAATATCCAGCGCGCGGCGCGCGGCCGGCTTGTCCGGCTGCAGCGGCATCGCATCCGCCATGGTGTGGCCGATAAAGCGGCACGGCACGTTAAAACGATCGTAGAAGGCTTTTTCAAACGGCAGAAACGCGAGCACCAGATTAGTGTTGCGGCCGATTTTAAACACGCGCTTTTGCCGCCACGCCCAGACCGACGGGCTGACGTAGTGAATGGTGCGGATGCCGTTGCGCTTCAGCCGCCCTTCCAGCGTGATATTGAAATCGGGCGCATCAATGCCGACGAAAACGTCCGGCTTCAGTTCGGTAAAGCGCTGCGTCAGATCCCGGCCAATTTTCATCAGGCGCGGCAGGCGGCCCAGCACTTCCACTATGCCCATCACCGCCAGCTCTTCCATCTCATACCAGGTTTCGCAGCCTTCGGCCTGCATGCGTGGGCCTGCCACACCAACGAAACGGGCATCAGGATGACGCGCTTTCAGCGCGCGGATCAGACCGGCACCAAGAATATCGCCGGAGGTTTCTCCGGCGACCAGGGCTATCGTAAGGGGACGCACTGACATGAATTAACGAATCAACCCACGCGTAGAACGAGCAAAGAAGTCGTAGAAGGGCTGCACTTCGCTATGCTGCTTCGCCAGCGCTTCAATTTCCGGCTTGGCTTCGTCCAGCGTTTTGTTGCTGCGGTACAGCAGTTTATAAGCGTTGCGAATGGCGTGCAGCGCCTCTTTGCTGAAGCCGCGACGCTTCAGACCTTCGATATTGATGCCGAACGGCGTCGCATGGTTGCCCTGCGCGATAACGTAGGGCGGCACATCCTGCGCGACGCCTGAACAACCACCGACCATCACGTGCGCGCCGATAGTGCACCACTGATGCACCGCCGTCATGCCGCCGATAATCGCGAAGTCGTCCACGGTAACGTGGCCGCCCAGCGTGGCGTTGTTGGCGAAAATGCAGCGGTTGCCGATCACGCAGTCATGCGCAATGTGCGCATTCACCATCAACAGGTTATCGCTGCCGATGGTGGTGACGCCGCCGCCCTGCACGGTGCCGCGATGAATGGTCACGCTTTCGCGGATGCGGTTGCGATCGCCCACTTCAACGCGGGTCGGCTCGCCAGCGTATTTAAGATCCTGATTCACTTCGCCGATAGAGGCGAACTGATAGATCTGGTTATCTTTCCCGATACGCGTATGGCCATTAATGACCACGTGCGACTTCAGGACCGTGCCTTCACCGATCTCCACATGCGCGCCGATAAAGCAGAACGGGCCAATGTGAACGTTGGGACCGATAACGGCCCCTTCTTCGATGACGGAACTGGCATGGATGGTGGCGGTTGGATCAATCACAGATTATGCCTCCCGGCTACGGGCACACATCATGGTCGCTTCACAGACAATCTTGCCGTCAACGGTAGCAACGCCTTTAAAGCGCGTCAAACCGCGGCGGGTTTTTTCGAAAGTCACTTCCATGATCATTTGATCGCCCGGTACGACCGGACGCTTGAAACGGGCTTCGTCGATGCCGGCGAAATAGTAGAGCTCGCCCGGCTCCAGTTTACCAACGCTTTTGAACGCCAGAATACCGGTAGCCTGCGCCATCGCTTCGAGGATCAGAACGCCAGGGAAAATCGGTTTACCAGGGAAATGCCCCTGGAAAAACGGTTCATTAACAGAGACGTTCTTAACGGCGCGCAGATACTTGTGCTCTTCAAACTCCAGCACGCGATCAACCAGCAGAAACGGGTAGCGGTGCGGCAGCAGCTCTAAAATTTCTTCAATTTTCAGAGTATGAGTTTCAGTAGTCAAAATACTCTTCCTGTCCTAAAAATCTGATGACATCAATAACACGGCCTGCACAGATCAAAATGATCCTCCGCAGGCCGAAATCGGTTCAATGGCGCCTGGCTTACCTGCTTAACATTTTTATTAGCAAGCCGGTCGCAGGTGGGATGGCGTTTAGTCGTCTTTGCCGACCTTCCGCTCGATGGCTTTTAAGCGCTTGCTCATGTCATCGATGTTCATCACCAGCGCTGCAGTTTTGCGCCAGGTTTTATTGGGTTGTAGCGGAATGCCCGACGAGTATACCCCAGGCTCTGTGATAGGACGCATAACCATGCCCATACCGGTCACGGTCACCTTGTCACAGATTTCCATATGGCCGTTAATGACGCTGGCGCCGCCAATCATACAGTAACGTCCAATTTTCAAACTACCCGCCATGATCACACCACCCGCAACCGCGGTATTGTCGCCAATAACCACGTTGTGTGCGATCTGACACTGGTTGTCTATGATAACACCATTGCCGATCAGAGTGTTATCCAGCGCGCCACGATCGATAGTGGTACAGGCACCGATTTCTACTCGATCGCCGATAATTACAGCGCCAAGCTGCGGGATTTTCACCCAATTACCGCGATCGTTGGCGTAGCCGAAACCGTCCGCGCCAATAACGGTGCCGGACTGAATCAGACAATCCTGACCGATTTCGATTTCATGGTAGACGGTTACGTTAGCCCAGAGACGGCTATTGTTGCCGATGCGCGTCTTTTTACCGACGAAGCAGCCCGCGCCGATCACCACGTTGTCGCCCAGCACTACGTCAGATTCGATTACTGCGTTAGCGCCGACAGAGACGTTTTGCCCCAGCTTCGCGCTGGGATCGATTACCGCGCTGGGCGCGATATTTTGTGCAGGCTGCGGCGTAGTATCCAGCAGCTGAGCCATACGTGCATAGGTCAGATAGGGATTTTTCACCACCAGCGCGGCCGTGTGACACCACTCCAGATCCGCTTCCGTCAGCACCACGGCCGATGCCTGACACTGGACGAGTTGCTCGCGGTAGCGGCTGTTGCTAAGAAATGTGATTTGGCCGGTTTGGGCGGATTGCATAGAAGCAATGCCGGAGATGGCGATATCGCCATCTCCGTGCAATTCTGCATCCAACTGCTGGGCTAAATCAGCCAGTCGAATTGATGACATCGATTATTTAACCTGTTTCAGCACGTCAGCAGTAATGTCTTTCGCGTTTGACGCGTAAGCCACAGCGTTGGCGTCGATCACCACGTCATAACCTTCATCGCTTGCCACTTTCTTCACGGCGTCCTGAATACGGCTCAGCAGTTTGTTACGCTCTTCCATCTGACGACGACGGTTATCCTGCTCAAAAGCCTGGGCTTTAGAAGAGAAAGCTTCGCGCTGCGACATAACGTCTTTTTCCATGCGGCTGCGATCGCTGGCCTTCATGGTTGAACCGTCGCGCTGCAGGCGCTGCATTTTAGTCTGCAGGTCGCGTTCCTGGCTCTGCAGCTCGGTTGCGCGGCCTTTGAACTCGTTTTCCAGCTGTTTAGCAACGGTCGCACGTTGCGGTAACTGTTGGAAAATGCTGGACACGTTTACCACTGCGATTTTGTCAGCAGCCTGAGCGCCTGCGGAAACAGCTAAAGCAAGACCCAGTCCTGCGGCACACAACAACTTTTTCACTATAAACTCCTTACCATCAACGTTTGTGTCAGCGACACAGTGTTTGCTCCGAACCACTATAGAGACCGCGGTTCGGTAGCAAGACTTCAGCTTATGCTTCCTTGCTCAGAACCTTACCAGGTTTTACCAATGTTAAACTGGAACTGTTCTGATTTGTCCCCTTCCACTTTTTTGACCGGCTGCGCATAAGAGAAGACCAGCGGTCCCAGCGGGGACATCCACTGCAGCGCAATACCGCTCGAAACGCGGATATTGTTTGGATCGCTATAGTCCGGGATGCCGGCGGCGCGGGTTTCTTCCGTATTCTGCCACTTGGTATCCCAGACGGTACCCGCATCCACGAACAGCGAGGTACGTACCGAGTTTGCGTATTTCTCGCTCAGGAACGGCGTCGGGGTAATCAGCTCCAGGCTGGCCACCGCCATTGCGTTGCCGCCTACCGCGTCGCTCGACTTACAGATGCCGTTCGGATCGGTCAGCGTACAGGTTGACGAGCCGTCATTCAGGTAAGCCGCTTTCGGACCGATGGTGTTGGAGCGGAAACCACGTACGGTACTGGAGCCGCCCGCATAGAAGTTCTCGTAGAACGGCATCTCTTTGCCGCCCAGACCATCGCCATAACCGACGCGGCCGCGCCCTAACAGCACCCATGTGCGATCGCGGTTAAGCGGCACATACTGCTGGGTATCCAGCGTCGCTTTATAGAAGCTGTTGTCCGAGCCCGGGATAGTGACTTTACCGTTCAGGTTGGTACGGTTACCCGCGGTCGGGAAGAAGCCGCGATCCAGGGTGTTATAGGTCCAGCCGTAGTTGAAGGTGAAGTCATCTGCAGAGAAGTCGCCCTTGTCGTTAAGCTCCTGCGGCTTGCCGACAGAGTCGAGATAGCGCCACATCGCCACCTGCGGCTGCATGTTGGAGAGGTCATTGTGCACATAGCCCAGACCAACGCGCAGCGTGTTGTTTTCGTTGACCGGGAAGCCCAGGGTGCCGTCTACGCCGTAACTTTTGTTGGTGTAGTCCGACAGATCCGCATCGTCCGCTTTAAAGTCGTTGTAGAAGACGCGACCGCCCAGGCTCACGCCATCCACCGTAAAGTACGGATCGGTCAGCGAGAATTCCGCGTAGGTCTGGTAGTCATTCTTGGTGCCGCTGATGCTTACCGTGTTACCGGTACCCAGCCAGTTATCCTGGGTGACGCCGACCTGGAAGCTGACGCCGCTTTCGGTGCCGTAGCCGACGCCGAAGTTAAAGGTACCGGTGTTGCGCTCTTTCACCTTGTAGACCACGTCTACCTGGTCCGGCACGCCCGGCACGCGCTGCGTATCGACATCGACCGTTTCAAAGTAGCCGGTACGGTTCAGACGCTCTTTGCCCTGCTCTACCAGATCGCTGCCCAGCCATGCGCCTTCCATCTGGCGCATTTCACGGCGCAGCACCGCATCTTTCGAGGTGTCATTGCCCTCAAAGCGCACTTTACGTACGTAGTAACGGTTGCCGGCGTCCACGCTGATATGCAGCTTCACCGTTTTATCGGCGTCGTTGATTTCAGGCTGCGTCATCACGCGCGGATAGGCGTAGCCATAACGGCCCAGCAGCTTCTTGATATCATCTTCCATCTGGGTGACTTTGGTGCCGTTATACAGCTCGCCCGATGGAATTTGCGTCAGGTGTTCAATCTCTGCCGAGTGGCCCGCCATGCTGCCGTTGACGATCACACCGGCGATTTTGTACTGATCGCCCTCGGTGATGTTAACGGTGATGTAGATGCCTTTTTTATCCGGCGTCAGGCTGACCTGGGTCGAATCGATATTGAAACGCGCATAGCCGCGGTCGAGATAGAAGCTGCGCAGCGTCTCAAGGTCGCCCGCCAGTTTTTGCTTCTGATACTTGCG